>CAVSUH010000022.1:0-9619 GCA_963731065.1 uncultured Acidimicrobiaceae bacterium
GAGCTCGACATCCCCCGTGACGTCCAGCGGACTGGCTTTCACCGGTGCCGACATCGAAGAGATGGCGGTCATCGGTGTCGTGGCGATCGGCGTGGGTGCCGTTCTCGTCCGCGGCCGTCGTCGGACCGCCTGAACCACTCAAGCGTTCGGCGAGGGAGCAGTCGGAATGTCGTCGGTCACGATCGGCAGAGACCTACAGAGTTGGCGGTGGGGCCGCCCGAGGCTGAGTCAGGATCGGTCGCGGGCGTCCGCCGCCGGTTCGCGGCTCGCACCAGCGGTGAGGTCGTGGCGGGGACGGACCTCTTGTTCCTGTCCATCGCCGTTGCGGCCTTCGCGCCGGCGGTGCTGCAGTGGCCGGTGGCGGTCTTCGTCCTCGGCGTGCTGGGGGTCTGTGCGCTGCGGGGGCAGTACTCCTCGCGGATCACCTTGAACGTGAGCAAGGACATCGGGACGTTGGCGGCGGCGGTCGCCCTTCCCCTGACCGTGGTCGGGGCCTTCGACGGGTTTGGCCGGCAGGTCCGCCCGTTCGTGCTGGTGGGCCTCTCCACCCTGTGCCTCCTGCTGATCGGCCGGGCTTTCGCCTACGTCGGCATCCGGCGGGCCAGGACCAAGGGGGCCCTCGGGCAGCGAGTGCTCATCGTGGGTGCCGGTCCGGTGGCGGAACGCTTCGCCGACGCTCTCGAGCTGAACCCGAGTTACGGGCTGCACCCGATCGGGCTCCTGGACGACTCCGCGGACGAAACCCTCTCGCGCCCGGTTCTGGGAGGGATTGATCAGCTCGACCGCGTCCTGCGGGATCACCGGATCGACCGGGTGGTGATCGCCTTCGGCGTGAACCGTGACCCCGACCTGGTGCGGGTCGTCCGCTCCTGCGACAACGCCGCGGTGGACATGTACACCATTCCCCGCTTCTTCGAGTTGGGGCTCCAGGCTGCGCCCCGTGACGTCGACATGGTGTGGGGCTATCCCCTGGTGCGGCTGCGGCGATCGACCACGCGGTCCTCGGGACGCATGGCCAAGCGGGTCTTCGACTCGGGCATTTCCGCCCTCATGCTGGTGCTGCTTTCACCGCTCTACGGGCTGCTCGCGCTGGCCGTGAAGGTCACCAGCCCGGGCCCGGTCTACTTCCGCCAGCGCCGCATCGGGAAGAACGGGCGCGAGGTGGAGGTTCTGAAGTTCCGTTCCATGCGCGTGAACAACGAGTCGGACACCCAATGGAGTGTCGACGACGACGAGCGCGTCACGAAGATCGGCGGCATCATGCGCAAGACGTCTCTGGACGAGCTGCCGCAGCTCTGGAACGTGCTCCGCGGGGACATGTCACTGGTGGGTCCCCGGCCCGAGCGACCCTTCTTCGTCGAGCAGTTCGAGCAGGAAGTCCCGC
Source organism: uncultured Acidimicrobiaceae bacterium (assembly GCA_963731065.1). Lineage (GTDB taxonomy): Bacteria > Actinomycetota > Acidimicrobiia > Acidimicrobiales > RAAP-2 > Bog-473. The sequence continues at coordinate 1,385 of CAVSUH010000022.1, forward strand.
GCTACGGCGACCGGCACCGGGTCCCCGTGGGGTTGACGGGGTTGGCCCAGGTCAATGGGCTGCGCGGGGACACGTCCATTGAGGACAGGGCCTGGTTCGACAACCACTACATCGAGAACTGGTCGGTGGCGGGGGATCTGGTGATCCTGGCCAGGACGGCCGGCGCCGTCATCAAGCAGGTCCGGGAGTAGACTTCCGTCACTTTGCGGTCCCACGCGGGTGGGGACCACCGCACGACTCTCGGACGATGATGGCGCACGCTGTCGCTGACGTCGCCGGCTCCACGGCGGCCGGCACCACGCACTTCCGTGGGGCGGGGGACACGAAGGAGGTGCGGGAGTGAGCCGGCCGCGCCTGGGGACGAGCCTGCTGGTGGGCGGGCTGGTGGCGGCGGCGGCTTCGGGTCATGTCCTCTATCCGGCCTGGCTGGCCTGGCGCACCCGGGGTGGTCGCGGGAGGGTCCCGGCGGCTCTTCGGCCGACGAAAGCGGGAGACGTACCCGACCTGACCGTCGTGGTGCCGGCCTACCGCGAGGCCGGGGTGATCGCGGCCAAGGTCGACGACCTCCAGGCAAACGGGTACCCGGGCTCGCTCGAGATCCTGGTGGTGGCCGACGGGGATCCCGAGACCGCGGCGGCGGCGGAGCGCGCCGGCGCCCGGGCGCTGACCGGCCCGGAGCGCCTCGGCAAGTCCCAGGCGCTCAACCGGGGCTTCGCCGAGGCAACGACACCCGTCGTCGTGATCAGCGATGCCAACAACCGTTTGGCGCCCGGCGCGTTGGTCGCGTTGGTGGAGCACTTCGCCGACCCCGCGGTCGGTGCAGTCGCCGGCGAGAAGCTGGAAGACGACGGCGGAGGAGGCGAGAGCGTGTACTGGAGGTTCGAGTCCTGGCTCAAGCAGCGCGAGGATCGCCTCGGCACGACGATCGGCCTCGTCGGCGAGCTCTCGGCCTTTCGGGCCGCGGCGTGGCGCCCGATCCCCCGTGACGTCGCCACCGACGATTTCTGGGCCGCTCTCGACATCATTGAGCAGGGCTATCGCATCGCCTACGAGCCGAGCGCCCGCGCCCTGGATCCCCCGGCGGCGTCGTTGGCCGCCTCATGGGAGCGACGGATTCGCAGCGTGTCCGGCGCGCTGCACATCATGGTCCGGCGCCGTCGTCAACTGCGGCCCTCGGCCGGCCTCGTGGCGGCCGAGCTATGGGGGCACCGCCTGAGCCGTTACACGGTGAGCCCCCTTGCCCACCTGACCCTCCTCGTGATGGCGGTGACGAAAGTACGCTCGAGCGCGTTGGCCCGGGCGTTCCTGCTGGCCAATCTGGCCGCCAGCGCAGGCCTGGTCGCTGGTGCTGGGGCCGGCGAGCGGATAGAGAACGCACCGGAGGGAGCTACGCCACGTCGATTGCTCGCCGCCGCGTCGGCGGGGGCTGGGCAGGTGATGTTCCTGCAGGGAGTCGCGCTCGGCGGCATGGTGCGCTATCCGCGAGGTGACCGGTCGACCATGTGGTCGACTGTGGAGCGATGAGTGGCACGGCATTGCAGCGGAACTTCAGCTCGGCGGCGCCGTGAGGACGCTCATGATCACGAAGTTCCTCCCGTTGCCGGACAACAACGGGGGTTACCAGCGCTCCCTGGCCATCGCCCGCCGGCTGGCGGCGAGGGGCGAGCTCGTGCTGTGCGGCTATGACGATGGTGGCGCGGACCGGGCTGGCCTCCGGGACCTGGGCATCGACGTCCGCTCCGAGCCCTGGCGGCACACGCCTACGGGCGTGGCCCGGGGCGTCGCTGCGGCTGGGAGCGTCTCAGCGGGGCGGTTCTGGAGCACAGCGATGGTCAAGGCCGTTCGCGATGCTGCCGACGAAGCTCCTATCGACCTGTTACAGGTCGAATATCAGCAAATGGTGCCCCTCGTGCTCGATGTCCCGGCCAAGAAGTCCATCCTCGACCTCCACAACGTCGAATCGGCCCTGGTGGACAGCTACGCCCAGGCCCGGCGAGGCGTTCCCGCCGCGCTGTTCCGTGCGGAGGCGGCCGCGCTGCGGCGCATGGAGCGGAGGACCATCGGCGCCTTTGATCACGTCATCGTGGTCAGCGAGCGGGAGAAGGCGAGACTGACCGAGGGTGCCCGGTCCGTCCTGGTCTGCCCGAACGGACGGGAGCCGTCGGCGATCCTGCCGGACGCACCCGAGGCCACCGTGGCGTTCGTGGCCTCCCTGGGATGGGCCCCCAACGTCGACGCCGCCGTGTGGCTGGGCCGCGAGATCTGGCCCGAGGTCCTTACCCGCGTTCCCGAGGCCCGGCTCCTCCTCGTGGGCAAGGATCCGGCGCCAGCCGTGCGCGCCCTGGCCGACGAGCGCATCGAGGTCACCGGGACGGTGGCCGACGTGAGCCCGTTCCTGGCGAGGTCGAGGGTTGTCGTGGCTCCGTTGCGGGCCGGCGGGGGCACGCGGCTCAAGATCATGGAGGCGCTCGACGTCGGGCGCCCCGTCGTGGCCACGTCGGTGGGCTGTGAGGGCATGGAGGACCTGGTGGGGAGGGGTGTGGTCGTGGCCGACACGGCACCCGCACTGGCTGAGGCGATCGCCGACCTCCTGAGAGACCCTGCCCGCGCCTCCGCGCTGGGCCGCGCCGGCCACGACGCCGTCGCGGCGGACCACACGTGGGACGCCGCCCTGGCGCCACTGATGGAGGCGGTGGGTCCGTGCTCCTAGTGCTGGCCGGGGTCGCCGCGCTCGGGCTCGCCGCAGCGGTCGTCGCGCTGTTCGTCCATTGGGAGCGTACGGGCAACCAGCACCTGGTCCCGCTCGTCCTCCTCGGCATGCTGGTCGTGGATGCGACGCTCTACAACGACCCCAACAGCGTGCCACGCGGCCTGTTCCACCCCGGCTCGGGAGCGACGCAGCTGCGGCTGCCCGAGATCTACATCACGCTCGCACTGGTGGCCCGCCTCATCGCGCGGGGCAGGCCGACCCGGATCGGCCTGCCGGCCGGGCTCTGGCTGGCCTTCGGCGCCTGGCTGGCGGTCGGCGCCGTGGAGGGCGTTCTCTACCACAATTCGTTCTCCCAGAATCTCTACGAGGCGAAGGCCATCTTGTACATCGTGGGCACGTACACGTTGGCGGCGGGGGTGCCGATCCGGAAGTACATCGAGAGCGGTGCGCTGTTGAAACTCGGGACGTTGTGCATCGTCTGCGCGTCCGTGCTCGACCTCATGACGCTCGCCAAGGTCAGCGTGAACACGAACCTGCCCTTACTCCCGTTGTCGTACTTCGGAGTGGTCGGCGCGGAGACGGCCGCCCTCTACCTCGCCATCGTTGCGATGTGCTTCATGGTCAGGCTGGCATCCGGACCGGTCCAGATGCGCCATGTGCTCGCCCTCATTCCCATCGTGGCCTGCGTGCTGATGGCCGATCAGCGCGCCGTGCTGGTGAACTTCGGACTGGTCGTATTGGTGGTGGTCGTGGGCGTCATCGTGGGGCCGCGGCACGGCATCGCCCGACGCTTCTACGTCACCGGTGGCCAAGTGGCTCTGACCGTTCTCGCCGTTGTCGCCGTCGCCATCGTCGTCGTGGTGGTACCGGCGGCTATCGACCGGCGGGCGCCCCAGGTTCCGCTCGCGTCGAGCGCCCAGAGCCTCTTTCACGACGAGGCGAAGGTGGAATCGGCTCAAGACCGCCTCGACCTGGCCCACGCGGCGGAGAAGCTCATCCCTCAGCACCCGATCATCGGGTGGGGGCTTGGCATCGAATTCCAGTACTACGAAACAGGGACGCGGTCGGTGCAGATGATCGCGTACGTGCACAACATCGTGCTCGACCTCTGGCTCCGGTTGGGCCTCATCGGACTCGCCCTCTTCGCCCTCGCCCTGGGGGACTCCATCAAGGGTGGTCTCCGGGTGTGGTGGCGACATACAGACCGGGTGACAGCCTCGCTGGCGCTGGCGATCGTAGGGGTGCTGGTCGGGCTGTTCGCGACGGGTCTCCTCGAACCCCTCCTGGACGAATACCGGTTTGCCACGCTCTTCGGTGTCAGCCTCGGGCTGCTGCGTGCCTGCGTGACGTCCATGAACGAACGGCCTCGAGTGCGGAGTGGGCCTCTGCTGGTCACCCCGTCGAGGTTCGTGGCGGGAGCCGGGCGGTGAGCGCATCCCTGGACGGCCGTGGCTGGCGCAACGAGACCGGCATGACCGACCCCACCCCGGGCCGCCTCCTAGGCTGCATGGAGCGGGAGCGCAGGTCGTCCGGTCGCGGCCCGGCTCGCGTGCAGGATCACGCCGTACTCGACTGCAGTGTCGAGGGTGTGCAGCGGTTGCGCACAGCGGCCGTCATGGAGTTGGGAGCAGAGGGGCCGGGATGAATCTGAGACAAGTCGTGCGCACAGTGCGTGCCCATTGGGTGGTGGCCCTCGTCACCTTCCTCGTGTGTGTGCTGATCGGCGCGGTGTATGCAGTGGTCCCTGCCAAGCAGTACGAGGCCACGGTCGTCCTGGTGGCCCAGCCGCCCGCCGGTCCCAACGCGGGTCAAGACGTCGCTGCCATTCAGATCGAGATCCCCCAGATCGTGGTGGAAGCGGAGAACCCGTCGGTCGACGCCGAGATACGGACCCAGGTTGCCAAGCCCTACCAATCGGTGCCGGTGACGATCACGGCAACTGGCGATCCCTCGTCCAACACCGTCACGATCAACGCCAAGAGCACGGACCCGGCCGCCGCCCAGGCGTATGCCAACGCCACGGCGGCGCAGGTGCTCCGTGTCACCAACCGCGATGCGGGATCGCTCCTCGTTCTCTCCGAGCTCGGCAAGGCCGAGCTCCCCACCGCCCCGTCGAATCCCCGCGCCACGGTGGCGGTTGCGGCTTTCGCGTTCGGCCTGATCGCGGCCGTCTTCGCGGCGCTGGCGGCCCGGGCTTTCCGGCGCCTCGTCGCTGCCGACGAGATCTCGGACCGGCTGGGCATCCCGGTGCTTGGAGAGGTGCCCGCCCTGTCCCGTCCCGGCGCGGATCCGGCCGCCATGTTCCAATCTGGCGCAGACGAGCGCGGGCTCGAGGCGTTCCAGCAACTCCGCAGCCACCTCCACGTCATGTTCCACGAGACCCACCCGGTGATCGCCTTCACGTCCTGTGATCCCCGGGAGGGCAAGTCCACCGTCGTCTCCCACGCGGCGTGGGCGCTCGCCACCTCGGGCCAATTCGTGGTTGCCGTCGACGCCGACCTGCGCCAACCGAGACTGCACGAGATCTTCGGGGTGGAGCTGTCGCCCGGCGTGAGTGATATCGCCGTGGCCACAGGTCCGACCGAGCTCCTGGCCCCGACGGGGAATCGCTATCTGGAGGTCATCCCCGCTGGCGTCCCGACGCGGCATCCGGCGGACATCGCGGTGGCGGACATCCCGCGGCTGTTACCGCGCGTTGCGCGAGTCGGACCGGACCGTCGTGCTGGACTGCCCACCAGTCATGGGCGTGGCCGAGACCACGATCCTGGTGACCAAGGCGGACGCGGTGATCCTGGTGGTCGATGCACGAAAGTTCACCTTCGAGAGCCTGGAGCAGGGGTTGGCGCACCTGCGCGCCTCAGGGGCGAACGTCGTCGGCATCGTGCTGAACCGAGAGCGGTGGCGCAACATGGGCCCCGTCTACGGGTACGAGGCGTCGTCCCAGACGCAAACGACGCACAGCCTCATGCTGCGGCATCGCCGAAACGCCCGATAAGACCCAGTCACGTGTTGCGCGAGCCCGGGCTCCAACCTGAAGGCGGGTCGGGGGACAACGCCTCGGGGGAGAACGCCTCCAGAAACAGGAAGCCCAGGAAAGTCAGCCATCGCCGCAATGTGACCACGAGTTACGCGGGCGCCATCTCCATCGCCGCGGTCTCGGTCCTCATCACCCCCGTCTTGACCCACGAGTTGGGCATCCTGCGCTACGGGGTCTGGGCGCTGATCGGTTCCCTCATCCCATTCCTCGAGATCCTCGAGCTGGGCTTTGCCAGCGCCACCATGGCGTTCGTCAGCCGGCACCTCGAGTTGGAAGACGACGACCGGGTCACCTCGACGCTCAACACGTCCTTCCTTTGCCTCTCGGTGCTGGGGATCGTCGCGTTCGTGGGCGTCATGGTCTTCGCCTACTTCCTCCCGTACATCATTCCCACCATCCCCAAGAGCCTGGTCGGCCAGGCCCAGTTTCTGCTGCTGCTCCTTGCGTTCGACATGGCGCTCTCCATACCCATGGACACGTTCGGCGGCGCGATCAGCGCACTGCAGCGGTTCGACCTCTTGAACTACAGCCTGATTGCGGTGACGATCTCCCAGGCCATCGCCTGGGTCATCGTCCTGTACCTGCACGGAGGGCTCGTCGCACTCGGCGTCGTGACCGTCGCCATCAGCCTCGTCGGCCAGTTCTCCCGCCTGGTGATCGCCCATCGGCTCCTTCCATGGTTCCGTCTCTCGCTGCGCCGCTTCGACCGTGCCATCCTCAAGGCCTTCACCGCCGCCACCGGGTGGTACTCACTGGCCCAGATCGCCCAGGCGGTGATCAGTCTGTCCGATGTCCTGATCGTCGGTGCCGCCGCCGGGGTGCGTTCCGCCGCCGTGTACGCAGTTGCGGAGCGGATCGCCCCCCTGCCGACGAGAGTCGTGACACCGCGGTCGGCGTTGTTGTTCACGAAAGCCGGGCAACTGGCGGCGCGGGACGACCGGTCGGGGCTGCGCGAAACCACACACCAAGTGGTGCGCTTCGTCCAATACCTGAGCGTGCCCGCCGCAATCGTGCTGGGGTTCCTGGCCGGCCTCGCCATCGAGGTCTGGGTCGGTCCTCTCTACCGGGAGGCGGCGTCGGTCGTCGGGCTGCTGTGCATTGCTGCAGTTGTGCAGGTGTGGGCGCAGGCGGTCTCGCTGGCGATCAGCGGCGCCGGACGACCGACGTTGCCATCGATCCTCTACGGCATTGAGGCAGCGTTCCACGTGGCCCTCGGAATCGTGCTCGCCAGTCGCTACGGCGCCGTGGGCATGGCCTGGGCGGCGCTGATCGGTGTTGTCCTGATGGAGGGGATGCTCATGCTCCCGCTGGTGTATCGGCGACTCGGCGACTCGCTGTCACACCGGGCGTTGCGTGCGGTCCGGACCGTGGGACTGCCCACGGCAGTCACCGCGGGCCTTGCATGGGCGGCCGGTCGTGGGGGCGGCCCCCTCTATTCCTTCACGGACGGGCATACGCGGATCATCGGGTTCGTCGGCGTCGTCGTGACCGGGGCCGCGCTCATGGTCGTCTTCTATGCATTCCTCCTCGTGTCGCTGCCGGCAGACGAGCGACAGCTGTTCCTCGGCCGCCTGCGCGGCGTGTTGGGTCGGGTCCGGACCAGGCGGCACTAGTCTCCATGAGCGTGACGGGGCTCTCGGACCGCGTGACTTGACGACTGAGGCCCGTGCTGTCACGGCAGTGCAGTCCGTCCCCCTGTGGATCGGCCCACCGGACAGACCGCTGTTCGCCTGGCTCGACGTTCCAGACGACGGTCTCGCCGTCGGGGTCGCCGTCATCTGCCCCAGCATGGGTCTGGAAGCGGCCTATTCGTCCCGGGCGCTGCGTTCTTTGGCGCATCAAATGGCCGGCAACCGGTGGGCCGCTCTTCGCGTCGATTACGCGGCCACCGGGGACTCGGTCGGGAGCTGGACCGATCCCGACCTCGTGGCCGAATGGCTCGGGAACATCCGGCTTGCCATCGACACCGCCCGCACGCTCGGCGCGGCGCGGCTGGGTGTGGTGGGCCTCCGGCTCGGCGCCACACTGGCGGCCGCCGAGATCGCCCGGGGCGAGCCGGTGGACGACCTGGTGCTGTGGGATCCGTGCGCGACGGGGAGAGCCTTCCTCCGGGAGCAGATTGCCTTTGCCGCTTTCCGGAGCGAGGTCGCCGTCGAGCGGGGCACCGAGCCGAACGGCGAGGAGCGGGCGTCGCAGCAGAGGCGCGAAGACGGATTGGTCGAGGCTCCAGGGGCAGTCTTCTCTGGTGTCACGGCAACCGACCTCACGCCGCTGGCGGTTGCATGGAGCGAGAACAGCCCCGCTTCTCGGGAGCTGTTGTTGACCCGCGAGGGGCGGAGGATCGAGCGTGCCATGGCGAAGCGCCTCACCATGCCCGGCGTCGAGTCCTCCGAGATCAACGGGCAAGAGGCGCTCTTCGAGGAGAAGCCCGTGACGCCGGCGCCCACGCTGGACCGGATCGTCTCCTGGCTCTCGGAGCCCGGCGCGA
>CAVSUH010000023.1:0-16995 GCA_963731065.1 uncultured Acidimicrobiaceae bacterium
CGGGCCCGTGGGGATGGTCACCGCGGGCGCCTGTCCCGCCGTGCCGGCAGGCGACTGGTCGGCGGCGGGGATGGGCACGATGGCGTCCAGCGCGCTCGCTCCCGGGAACGCTCGTCGCGGTCGTGGAGGACGTGCTCGCCGCACTCGACGACGTGGCCGCCGTGTTCGCCGAGGGCGAGGAGCTGCAGGCGGCCAGCACGAGCGCCCCGGCAACGGCGAGGGCGACCAGGGCGAGGGCCGGCGGTGCGGAAGGGGAGGGACATGGGCCGCGACGGTAGCCCGTGGCCATCACCTGGTACCGGCACCGGCCGCCGCCCACGCTGATGGCGCCACTAACGTGAGAGACCATGTTCGACGCCCTTTCCGACCGCCTGGAGCGGATTTCGACGCGCCTGCGCGGCAAGGGGCGCATCAGCGACGAGGATCTCGACGAGGCCCTCAAGGAGATCCGCACCGCGCTCCTCGAGGCCGACGTCGAGCTCGGCGTCGCCCGGCGCTTCTGTGACGGCATCCGGCTCAGGGTCAGCACCGAGGCGCTCTCCAAGAGCCTGACCCCGGGCCAGCAGGTCATCCGGGCCGTGCACGAGGAGCTCGTCGGGGTTCTCGGCGGCGAGACCCTCAAGCTCACCTACGCCCGCGGCCGCCCACCGTCGTGCTCATGGCCGGCCTGCAGGGCTCGGGCAAGACGACCAACTCGGCCAAGCTGGCCCTGTGGTGGAAGCAGCAGGGGCGCAACCCGCTGCTGGTCGGCGCCGACCTGCAGCGTCCCGCGGCCGTGGAGCAGCTGCGCGTCCTCGGCCAACAGGCCGGCGTGACGGTCTTCAGCGAGAACACCGACCCGGTGTCCTGCGCCAAGGCCGGGCTGGAGGAGGCCCGCCGCCTCGGCCGCGACATCTGCATCATCGACACGGCGGGTCGCCTGACCATCGACGCCGAGCTGATGCAGCAGATCCGGGACATCTCGGACGCCACCCAGCCCCACTACACGTTCCTGGTGATCGACGCCATGATCGGGCAGGACGCGGTGGCGACGGCGAAGGCCTTCGACGACACGCTCGAGCTCAGTGGCGTCATCCTGACCAAGCTCGACGGCGACGCCCGGGGCGGCGCCGCCCTGTCGGTCAAGGGCGTGGTCGGCAAGCCGATCGCCTTCGCCAGCACCGGTGAGCGACTCGCCGACTTCGACCTATTCCACCCGGACCGCATGGCCGACCGCATCCTCGGGATGGGGGACGTCCTCAGCCTGATTGAGCAGGCCGAGCGCACCATGGACACCGACGAGGTGACCAAGAGCGCCAATCGGCTCATGCAGGGCCAGTTCACCCTGGACGATTTCCTCTCCCAGCTGCGCCAGGTGAAGAAGATGGGTTCGCTCGGCGGGCTGATGCGGCTCATGCCGGGCATGTCCAAGGAGATGCGCCAGGCTGCCGGGGAGATCGACGACGGGGAGGTGGCGAAGGTCGAGGCCATCGTGTGCTCCATGACGCCCGCCGAGCGCAACGACACCGCCCTGCTGGACGGCTCCCGCCGCAGCCGGGTGGCCCGCGGATCGGGCACCGCCATTCAGGACGTGAACACCCTCCTCAAGCAGTTCAAGGAGATGCAGAAGATGATGAAGGGGATGGCCTCGGGCAACATGCCCAACCTCCCCGGCATGCCGAACATGGCGGGAATGAGCGGCCGGGCCGCCCGCAAGCTGGCCCAGCAGGGGGCCGCCGGCCTGCCCGCCGCTCCTCCCGGCGCCGACTTCGACATGCTCTCCCAGCTCATGGAAGAGGGCGGTGAGCTGCCCTCGGGCTTCCCCGGACTGCCCGCCGCGGCCCCGGCGCGGCCCGTGGTCAGCGGCAACAAGGGCACCAAGAAAAAGAAGAAGGGTGGGCGGGTTACCCCACCGAAAGGCCGGTAGCCCCGCCATCTGCCAGAATGGACGGCCAAGACGTCCAGATCAGTGGAGGATTTAGTCCGTGGCAGTGAAACTCCGCCTTGTGCGGATGGGTAAGAAGAAGCAGCCGACCTATCGGGTCGTGGCCGCAGACAGCCGATCGCCGCGTGACGGCCGGTTCCTCGAGATCGTGGGCACCTACGCGCCCCGGGGCTCGTCGACGGCCGAGCCGGACGCCGTGATCAACATCGACAACGCCAAGGCGGTCAAGTGGCTGGTCAACGGCGCGCAACCCACCGAGCGCGTGGAGCGCCTCCTCAAGACCTCCGGGGCCTGGGACGAGTTCGCCGCGGCGAGGGCCAAGTGACCGACCTCTACGAAGCGGGCGACATCAACCAGTCCGAGAACGCCGACGACGACTTCGACGACGCCGACGACATTGAGGACGAGGCGGGCGCCGGCAACGAGCTCAGCGAACAGGACGGTGGGACCGCGTTGGCCGTGCTGACGTACCTGGCCCGTTCGCTCTCCAACGACCCGGACTCGGTCGTCATTGAGACGGAAGAGCGTCGTGGCGGGCTGCGCCTGAACCTCCACGTGGCCCCCGACGACATGGGCCGGGTGATCGGTCGCCGCGGGCGTACCGCCCAGGCGATCCGGACGCTGGTCAACGTGGCGGGCGCCAAGGACGGCGTCCAGGCCAGCGTGGACATCGTCGACGACTGATCTGCTCAAAGTCGGCCGGGTCACCAAGGCCCACGGTCTGCGGGGCGAGGTGGTCGTCCAGCTCTGGACCGATCAGACCCAGCGCCTCGACGCGGGAACGGAGCTGGCCTCCGTCCGAGGGACGTTGCGGGTGGTGTCGTCGAAGCCGTTCGGCCCCGACGACCGTTACATCGTGCAGTTCGAGGGCGTGTTCGATCGCAGCGCCGCCGAAAGCCTGCGCGGGGTGGAACTCGAGGCCGAACCGCTCGACGACGTGGCCGACGTGCTGTGGGTGCACGAGCTCGTCGGCGCCACCGTGCGGGACGCGGCCGGCACCGCGCTCGGCACCATCGGATCGGTCGAGGCAAACCCGGCCAGCGACCTGTTGGTGCTCGAGTCCGGCGGCCTGATCCCCGTCCGCTTCGTCACGGCCCACGACGCGGTGGCGCACACGGTCGACGTGGACATCCCCGAGGGGCTGCTCGACCTGTGACGTGCCCACCGTGAGGATCGACGTCTTCACGCTCTTTCCCGACGTGGTGGCCACCTACTGCGGGACGTCCGTTCTCGGCCGGGCCACAGAGGCCGGCGCGCTCGACGTGCGCGTGCACGACCTGCGGGACGGCGCGGACGATGCCCGGCGCTCGGTCGACGACAGCCCCTTCGGCGGGGGAGCGGGCATGGTGCTGACCCCCGATCCGATCTTCCGCTGCGTGGAGTCGGTGCCCGACCTGCCGCGGCCGCTGTTCCTCCTCGCCCCCGGCGGCCGGCCGTTCGACCAGGCGGTGGCGACCGAGCTGGCGCAGCACTGCGCCAGGCTTCTCGCTGCTGTGCGGCCGCTACGAGGGGGTCGACCAGCGGGTGGCCGACCACCTGGTGGACGGCGAGCTCTCGGTGGGTGATTTCGTGCTGGCCGGTGGGGAGCTGGCCGCCCTGGTCGTGGTCGAGGCGGTCGCCCGCCTCCTGCCCGACGTGCTGGGGAACGAGGAGTCCGCCCGGGACGAGAGCTTCAGCGACGGCCTGCTCGAGTACCCCCAGTACACCCGGCCGGCCGACTTCAGGGGGTGGCCGGTCCCCGAGGTGCTCCGGTCGGGCGACCACGGGGCGGTGGCCGCCTGGCGCCGCGTCGCAGGCGCTGCTGCGGACAGCCGAACGCCGCCCCGACCTCATTGCGCGCCTGGTCAGGGCTTCGGCGCTCAGTGCCAGCGACGTGCAGGCCCTGTCTGCGCACGGCTACGATGTTCAGTCCGGCACTGAGCCGGTGTGACCGAAGGACGCCTCTCATGCACCCCACCGAAACGATCGATCGCGACAGCCTGCGCGACGACATCCCCGAGTTCCGCCCCGGCGACACCGTCAAGGTGCATGTCCGGGTCGTCGAGGGCAACCGGGAGCGGGTGCAGGTCTTCCAGGGTGCCGTCATGCGGCGCCAGGGTGGCGGGGTCCAGGAGACCTTCACCGTGCGCAAGGTGAGCTTCGGCGTCGGTGTCGAGCGAACGTTTCCCGTGCACTCGCCGACGATCGCCAAGATCGAGGTCACCACGCTGGGCGACGTCCGCCGGGCCAAGCTCTACTACCTGCGCGATCGTCACGGGAAGGCCGCCAAAATCAAGGAGCGCCGGATTCCGCGGGGCAAGGCGGCGGTCGCCGTGGCCGAGACCGAGACCGAGGACGACGTCGAGAACGAGGACGTCGAGGAGCTCGAGCAGGTCGACGCGGTCGATGACGTCGACGTCGTCGACGAGGTGGGGTCGAGCGACGCCGAGGCCGATGACGATGTCCAGGAGGACTCGGACGAGTAGGGCGGCCACCGCGTGAGCGAGGAAGACCTCGAACGCTACGAATCCGAGATCGAGCTCGGACTCGTCCAGGAGTACCGGGCCGTCCTTCCGGTCTTCACGTACGTGATCGAGACCGAGCGTCGCTTCTATCTGGCCAACGAGGTGTCGCTCACGGTGCGGTCCGACACCACGCCGGCGTGCATTGAGCTCGAGATTCGAGACGCCTGGGTCTGGGACATGTACCGCCCGGCGCGGTTCGTGCCCGAAGTGCGCGTCGTCACCTTCCGTGACGTGAACATAGAACGGCTGCCCGAACAGGAGCTCTGATGCGACCGTTCCACCGTCAGTGGAGAACGGCGACCGGCGCAGCGCAGCACTCGGAGGATTCGGCGAGAGGCTTGCCGCCGTCCACTACCGGGTCCACGGCTACGCCGTGCTCGAACGGAACTGGCGCTGCCGGGCGGGCGAGATCGACCTCATATGCGCACGCGGCACCACCCTCGTCGTTTGCGAGGTGAAGGCCCGGACCGGCTCTGCCCACGGCCATCCACTCGAGGCCGTCACCGCTCCGAAGCAGCGCCGGCTCCGCCGCCTCGCGGCTGCCTACCTGCGGCAACAGGGGAGACGGTGGCCGGAAGTCCGCTTCGACGTGGTGAGCGTGCTGGACGGGACGCTCGAGGTCGTCGAAGGTGCGTTCTGAGGCAGCGCGGCATAGGGTCCGTGCCCATGGAGACACTGATCATTGACCGCAAGGACGGGGTCGTGACCGTCACGATGAACCGTCCCGAGCGCAAGAACGCCGCCAACGGCAAGATGCTGACCGAGCTGCGCACCACCTTCGAGGAGGTGGAGGACAACCCGGACGACAAGGTGATGGTGCTGACGGGTGCGGGCGGCGCCTTCTGTTCGGGGGCCGACCTCTCCGACCCCAGCGGCCCGGCCACCGATCCCACACGATCGGGCCTGGCGCGCATGCGGCGCCTCGGTGACGTGGCTCTCGCCCTGCACCACGTCTCCATGCCGACCATCGCCAAGGTGGACGGCTTCGCGGTCGGTGCCGGATTGTCGCTGGCGCTCGGCTGCGATCTGGTCGTCTGCAGCGACCGGGCCAAGCTCTCCATGATCTTCGCCAAGCGCGGTCTCTCCCTGGACAACGGCGCGTCCTGGCTGCTGCCACGGCTCGTCGGCTTGGCCAGGGCCAAGGAGATCGCGCTCTTCGGCGGCATGTGGAGCGGCGAAGAGGCCGCGGCCATCGGCCTGGTGAACCGGGCTCTCCCGGTGGACGAGCTCGACGCCTTCGTGGACGACTGGGCCACGACGCTGGCCGGGGGGCCGCCCCTCGCACTGTCCATGACCAAGACCCTGCTCCATGCCTCCTTCCTGGCCTCCATGGAGCAGGCGGTGGAGGACGAGGCCCGCTGCCAGGCCCTCAACTTCTCGACCCGGGACACGCAGGAGGCGATGGTCGCCTTCTCCGAGAAGCGGGAGCCCGTCTTCATCGGCCGCTAATAGACTGCGAATTGTGCTGAATGGCGTTCAAGGCATGGTCGGCGACACCGCGTTGGTGACCAAGGCAATCGAGGGCGCCCATCATCCCGGAAGGATCCGGGCCAGGGGTGAGGAGTGGTTGGCAATCCCACTCGACCCCGAAGCCTGTATCCCCGTCGGGACCGATGTCGTCGTCGCCGACGTCGAACGAGGTCTGCTCGTCGTCTACGCCATCGACAGTTAGAAGAGAGGTACCGCAATGCTCGCATCGGCCGGAGAAGTGATCGGGATCGTCGTCGTGGCGGCGTTGGCCGCAATCGGGGTCGTCTCCGTGTTCCTGTCCCGTTTCGTGAAGATCGTCCAGCAGGGAAGTGTCGGCGTCGTCAAGCGGCTGGGCGAGTTCAAGTCGGTCGATCAGCCGGGCATGCGGATTCTGGTCCCGTTCGTCGACAAGATGGAGAAGGTCGACGTGCGCGAGTTCCCGATGACGGGGGACCAGCAAGCGGTGATCACGAAGGACAACGTGTCCCTGCAGGTCAGCGCGACCATCTTCTGCCAGGTGATCGACGTCAAGTCGGCGCTGTTCGAGATCAACGACTACCAGCTCGCCGTCGACCAGCTCTCGCGCACGGCTCTCCGGGCGGTCTTCGGGGAGCTCTCGCTCGACCAGGCGCTCTCCGAGCGCGAGACGATCAACAGCCGCATGCAGGACCACATGGCCGACGCCACGGCGAAGTGGGGGGTGCGGCTGAACCGCATTGAGATCCTCGACATCACGCCGCCGCTCAACGTCGTCCAGGCGATGTCCGAGCAGAAGGAAGCCGAGCAGCACAAGCGCGCCGCCATTTTGAAGTCAGAGGGTGAGCAGCAGGCCGCCGTCAACTCCGCCGGCGGGCGCAAGCAGGCCGCCGTCCTCGAGGCGGAGGGGGCGAAGCAGTCTGCCATCCTGCGCGCCGAGGCGCAGATGAAGGTGCTGGAGCTGCAGGCCGAGGGGGAGAAGAAGGCGCTCGAGCTGCGCGGCGAAGGCGAGGCGTCCCGCCTCACCTCCATCGACACCGCCGTCATCAACCCGCACACGCTCGCCGTGCTGCAGCTGAAGGCGTTGCAGGACATCGCCTCCTCCGAGAACGCCAAGATCGTGGTGCCCTACGAGGCGACGAGCCTCATGGGCGCGGCCGAGGTGCTGCTCTCGACGTTGCGCAACGAGAACCTGAGCGACGGCGCCAAGACCAACGGCTCCACGCCCGCGGTGGCCACGCCGGCACGGCCGAACAAAGACCTTCCGCCTCCGCCCCAGGGGTAACGGGTACCCGAGCGACACCGGCTCGCCGGGCGCTCAGGCCCAGCCGAGCTCGCGCAGGCGCGCCTCGCCGAGGCCGAAGTGATGACCGACCTCGTGCAGCAGCGTGACGCGTACCCGGCGGGCCAGCTCGTCGGGTGTGCGGGCGGACTGACAGATCGTCGCCAGGAAGAGCGTGATCCGATCTGGACGCGCCGCTCCGTAGGTACCGCGTTGGGTGAGCGGGACCCCCTCGTACAACCCGTAGAGCCGACCGGGCGGGCTCTCGTCGTCGACGATGATCGCCACGTTCTCCATTTCCGCTCGCAGCTGGTCGGGGATCGCCTCGAGTGCATCCGCCACCAGAGCCTCGAAGGCATCGACGTCGATCGGCTCCATTGGGCCCACCTTGCCAGCAATCGCCCGCCGGTGGGCGCCGGCCCCACAGCGCCGCCCTTCCGCTGACGGCAACTGGTGGCGACCGGGAGCCTGCCGGTAGCGTCCCGAGCCGTGTCTGAGCCCGGAACGCCGATGACCGACTTCCTCGACGAGAGCTTTTCCATACCTGCCCGCCTGGGTGTCGTGGCCGAGGTCCGCGACGGAGAATTCCGTCTGTCGTTGCATCCACGGCCGCAGTTGTTGCGCCACGGCGCACTGCGAGCGAGCGTGATCGCCTTCATGATCGATGTCGTGGCAGGAATCGTCCTCGACGACGATCCCGACGCCTGGATGTTGACCTCGGACATGTCGGTGCGGATGCGCCCGTTGCCCGCACCCGAGTTCGTCACCACCCGGAGCACGATTCTGCGGCGTGGCCGCCGCTCGGCGACGGCCAAGGTGGATCTCGTGACCGAGGGGGGAGAGCCGGTGGCGACCGGCGCCATCGGGTTCGCCCGGGTGCAGCGCCGCCCGACCGATCCCATCAAGCCCCTGGCGTCACAGGAGCGCATCTCCTCGATGTTCGACGGATCGCGGACCTTGGACCGCCTTCTCCGGGAGGAAGCGGGCATCGTCGTGCTCGACCCGGTCGCCGGGTCGCTCGAAATGCCGGTGACGCCCGAGCTCCGGAACCCCGCCGGAACGCTCCAGGGTGCCATGGTGGCGCTCTTCGCGGAGGCGGCGGCCGAGGAGCTGGCGTCGGCCCGCTTCACCATGGATGCAGTCGTGACCGAACTCGACCTGCGCTACCTGGCCCAGACCGCGGAAGGCCCCGTGCAGTCGGTGTGCACCCTGCTCGGAGACGGGCCCGACGCGCCGATTCAGGTGGAGCTCTCCGATCGTTCGAGCGGGCGACTGGCGACGCTCGCTTACGCCCGCACCGCCACCATCCCTACGTAGTCAGCTGTTGTCGCCCACCGGCTGGTCGATCGGAACGGCCCGCACATGGAAGCCGCCGGTGCGGGGCGGAGGAACGACGTCCGTCGGTGGGTCTGTTTCCGGCGTCTCGAGATCCTTCGCTTTGACCTCGGGCTGATCCTCGATGACTCTGACGTGCGCCGCAGCCGGTGGCCGCGGGGCCCCGTCCCGTTCGGTCCTCACCGCCAGGTGTTCGAGCTGCCTCTTCTCCTTGCGCCGACGGAGGGGACCCCCTCGTGAAGTCGGTACATCGCCCTGCCCCATGTGCGGAGCCTAGGTGCTGGTCGCGCTCCAACGGTGGCTTTGTGGCCGTGATCCCACCAGGCGATTCATCAAATTTGGGGAAGGCCGGTTGACCTCAGGTAATCCGGAGCGTTTCCCGGTGCACCAATTGGGGCGATCACGTGATGCCTTGCCGGGGGAACGGAGCCCGCCGTACGCTCGCTGCTACGAGACCAGGAGGTGTCCGTGGAACTCGTTCACGAATTTGACCTTTCCGCACGCATCAAACCACCCGTGATGTTCGGGAGTCGAATGTTCATGGAGATAGCCGAGGGGAAGGTGAGCGGGGAGCGGCTGAACGGCACCCTTCTGTCGGGTGGCGGCGACTGGATCACCCTGGGCTCCGACGGGTGGGGACAGATCGACGTGCGGGGTCAGATGGTCACCGACGATGGTGCGTACATTTATGCCCACTACACGGGCTTGCTCGAGCTGAACGACTCCGTCCTCCAGGCGACTGCAAGCGGTACAGCGACCGACTGGAATGACCAGTACTTCCGTACCACGCCACGATTCGAGACCGGAGACGAGCGCTACAACTGGATGACCACGAGTCTCTTTGTTGCTGAGGGCCGTCGATTGGCGGACGGCGTCGAGTACCGCGTCTATAGAGTCAGCTGACCGGCACAGGGCCGCCAAACTCCTCGTAGATGAGCTCCCCGGAGACTGCATCCAAAGACCTGGTCGAGGCACGATAACGGCGCCAGTCCCTGAGCAATCAGTGTTCCATCGGGTACGGCTGGGCGTCGACATCTGGCCCCCCCCACGCCGACTTGGCGCAGCGGGGCAGCCCGCAATATGCGGAGAGCCGGGTCGTTCACCTCTCGATGACGCTGTCATCGCCGTTGGAGCACATCGTCAGGGAGGATCGGTGGGAATGATGAGCGAGCGACAGGTTGGAAGAAGGCCAGGGTTTCGCGGGAGCCTCGCGGCGCTGGGGCTCGCAGCCGGGACGTTGGTGCCGGTGACTCTGGCTCTCACGACCTCGGCGGCGTCCGCGTCGCCGCTCCCGGCCCCTTGCCAGCGTTCCGGACCGATCGGCGAGACACTGATGCAGCTCGAGGGCGGCGTAGATCCGGTTGCTGCAAGCGTGGGAGACGATCTCTCCGGATTCTGGTCAGGGGTGAACGGCATCTACGCGATCCCAAACGCAGTCGCGTGCGTGCTGGGGTTCGGGCTGTAGTCCCCCCGGGCAAGATCGATTGGCGCGGCGTTCCTCCGTCACGGCGTACCGGATACCCGTCCAGGCCAGCGTCAGGCCGTCCCCCAAAGCGGTGGAATACGGTCTCGCTGTGACGTACGTCGACATACGTGGGCACCCCACATGGATATCGATCGGGATCGAGAACGATGAGACGGTGCTGCTGCTCCACGGCGGCATTGTGGACAGCCGTTCCCTTCTGGATTCAATCGGCCCGGCGCTGAGCGAGCGCTACCACGTCGCGGCCTTCGATAGGCGCGGTCATGGGCGCACGGCCGACACGGCAGAGGCGCACCACTACGAGACGATGGCCGACGAGACAATCGGTGTACTCGAATAGCTGGATCGTCCGGTACACCTGATCGGCCATAGCGACGGGGGCGACGTAGGGCTGTTGGTAGCAATGCGGCGACCTGACCTGGTCCAGCGGCTCGTGATGATTGGTTCCAACTTCCACCATGCAGGGCTGCTACCGATCGGTGAGCTGACAGCCACCCCAGATGTCTATGAGATGTTCGCGACAATGTACGGCGAGTGTTCACCCGATGGACGGCAGCACTTCGATGAGTTTCTCGCCAAGACCTACGCCATGTGGGCTGCGGAGCCCTCACTGACTCCGGCAGACCTTGCCACGGTCGAAGTGCCAGTCTTGGTTCTGGTTGACGACGACGCGATCGCGCTGTCTCATACCTGCTTGCTCTACGAGTCGATTCCGGGCGCGCAGCTCGCGGTCGTCCCAGGCGCATCACACTTGCTCCCTATAGAGCAGCCCGAGGAGACGGTACGCATCATCCGCAAGTTCCTTGAATCGAGCATGCCGCCCGCGACGTTGATGCCGATCAGACGGACCTGAGCGCTGGTTCGTGGGCACACGGTGAACGTCTGCCCCTCGTCACCGCCCCGTCCTGTCGTTCGGTGACAGTGGGGTTCAGGCCGAGCAGCGTGGAGGCCAAGAAGTAACATTCGGCCACGATTCACCATGTGTCAGTTCTGTTGTCGTAGCTGAACGCCAGACCGGAGGTATGCCGTGATCCGTCGTCGAGCTTCCGGTCCTGCCGCTCGGACCTTCATCCTCGTGAGCTGGCTTGGAATAGCCGTCCTTGGATGCGCCCCTTCCGCCGGTTCGACCACAACGAGTCCTTCGTACAGCGCCACGGGCGTCTGTGTGGCAGGAATTCCCGAGTTTGCCTTTTCTTTCACTGGCTTCCCGGTCGGGCAGAGCACGCCGGTGAACCTCGATCTCTACGACAGCCCCGACGCGGGGGAATGCAGGAGGCCACTGTTGGCCCGAGCGGAATGGCGACGGTGCTCTGGAACACGGGTTCGCCCGACTTTGGACCAGGGACCCATGTTGTCGCCGCTTCCATCGCTTCCTCATCCAGCGTCCCAGGGCAGAACGTCTCGGGGCTTCCGGCGCAGAATCTGACGCCCGTTCCAAATTGGCCGCTTGCAGACGCCTATGACGTCACGCTGCCTCAGTGCAGTGCCCAATCATTTTCATTCGTCGGCGTTGCCGGTACGCCTGACGGCCAGAGCTATTGGCAGGCAACCTCGGATGGTCAGGTGCTGGCCTTCGGTGATGCACGATGGTTCGGCTCAATGAGCGGTAGCCCTCTCAACCATCCCATCGTGGGGATTGCATCGACCCCGACCGGCAACGGGTACTGGCTGGTCGCCTCTGACGGTGGCATTTTCAGCTTTGGAGATGCACAGTTCTACGGATCGACAGGCGGCATCACCCTGAACAGGCCGATTGTCGGTATCTCGAGCAGTCCCGACGGAGGTGGCTACTACCTGGTGGCCTCGGACGGCGGTGTGTTCAGCTTTGGGGACGCAAGGTTCGCTGGGTCGATGGGCGACACCCATATCAATCAGCCGGTTGTGGGAATGTCGGTCGATTCGAGCACCGGCGGCTACTGGCTTGTTGCTGCTGATGGCGGTGTGTTCTCGTTCGGTGCCCCGTTTCTAGGGTCCACGGGAGCGATCCATCTGAACCGTCCCGTGGTGGGCATGGAGACAGAAATCGGCACTGGCTACCGGTTTGTGGCCAATGACGGCGGCGTCTTCACGTTCGGTACGAGTCCCTTCTCCGGGTCTCTGGGGAGCACGCCTCCGTCCCACGCTGTAGTCGGCATCGCTCCCGGTGTTGGTGATCAGGGATACACGATTCTCGATTCAGCGGGAGGCATTTACCCGTTCGGGAACGCCGCCAACTTTGGTTCGATTGTTGGGGCCGTCACCCTCACCTGACCGAGTAGCCCCCGGGCTGGCGGAGGGAAGAGCGAAAGCCAGAGCCTGGCCCAGGGTGAAGGAATGTCCCCTGAGGTCACGATCAGTGGTCTCGGTTCCGGGCGTCACCGCGTGCCGCCCTTCCAATTGGGGCGACCCTGCAGTTTCTGGGTGGGCGTCGCAGATTCTGGGGTGGGCGGTACTCGGCGACATGCGTCGTGGGTGACACGTTCAGAGTGCGCTACAAAACAGTGCACACGCACTACAGGAGTTGACCATGCCCCGTCCCACATCGTTCCGCCTTCCTGAAGAGCTCCTCGAACGTCTCTACGACGAGGCCGCCTCAACAGGGGCGTCTGCAACCACTTTGGTCGCCACCATCCTCGATGAGGGCTTGAAGACCCGTCGTTTTCCAGCATCGTTTACCGGGATGGACCCACGGGGAGGAGGGCGGCATTCGTAGGCGGTCCCGATGTCTGGGAGATCATCGGGGCCCTCAAACGGATGCTGGGCAAGGATGAAGGGCGCGTACGGCCGCTGGCCGACGAACTTGCGCATTCTCCAGCACTCATCCGATTGGCCATCGACTTCTATGGGGCCAATCCGAGCGAAGTGGAGGATCGGATCGCCGCCGACGATCTGGCCGCAGAACAACTCCGAGAGCGCATCGATCGCCGAGAACGCCTCTTTCTTCGTGAGGTGGCTGCTGGACGAGATGCTCCCGCTGACTTTGGCCCAGCGGCTTAAGTCGTTGATGCCGTGACGCGCAGAAGGGGCCCGCCGGCCCCTTCGCACGATGCTGCCTCTCCTTGACTACTCGAAGAATACCAGCCGACGCCGCCACGACCGACCGTTCATCCGTAGCGCCCTGGGACTGGATGTCTGCCTCTCCTTGACTACGAGAGTGCACCGGGTTCGATTCCCGGCCGGGGCGCCCGACCCGAGAGTCGGGCTGCTGGTGGCCGGTCACCATCGATAGGGCAGTCCGACTCAGCGGGTTCTTTACCGCGCCTCGAGCCGGCGAACGGGGATGCTCAGGGTCTCTTAATCGCCCGGCCCCACCGGATCGCAACTATCAGCAGGACGGCGATGATTGGAAGTCCGATGATCAGTCCGATCGTCTGAGCCGAGCCGCGCTGATTTTGCAACCAGGCCAAAAGCAAGATCACGGCCGCTGCCACCCAGGCGAAAGCGATGTACTGGCGCTGCCGCTTCTTTCGATCCCGATCCAACGGCGTTCCACCTTGAGGCACCCGGTCAGTCAAGCAGAGACAGCTCGACGCCATCCCTCCCTCCCGGCAGCGATCGAACGGGGACACCTATCGGCTAGGTGGGGCACATCGGTAGCCATCTGTTCGGCGCCAACGTTTGATGAGCCAATCGTTCTGAGTCGTAGCGGTAACGTGGACATTCGACCTCGCCGCCTAGACCGCTCAGTTCGGATTTGAGCCTTGTGCGAGCACGCCCTGGCTCGACGATCCATCCGAGCCGCACTGTGCCCCCACATACTGGAACACTGCATTCCAAGTGGACAGCACTTTAGGCAGAGTGGCATTCGTCGAAGCATTTAGCCCAGCAAGGTTCTTCGCCTTGATTATGAGCTTCTGAACAGCCTTGATATTCGTCACTTCCTGACGGGCTGCGCTGCGAACATTCTGAGGAACGTCCTCACCTGCCTGAGTGACGGCTTGAGAGGCTTTGGAGAACAACCCGTAGTAGGCAACATAGAACTTCTGCTTGGCGCTCCAGTTTCCTGATGTCAGCGCTTTCAAGTTCGGCTCTTGTTTGCGGAATGTCTGATCGGTCATGTAGAGCTTCCGCAAAGAGGACTGTCCGGATTTTTGCCTGGCACGGTAGTGGTTGCACCCGCTTGGGTGGATGCGCTTGAACCCGTTACGGGGGTAAATGCGGCTGGACCTGTCTGAGTAGCTGCACTACTCCAGGGCGCGAACGCAACGGCGCCAAAGCTCACGACCGAGAGCAGAATCGTCACGGCAATGAACCGATGGACCACCCTCCGCCGCGGTCGACATTTCGACATTTCGATAATGAGGGTACTCGCCCGGCACTGGGTGTCCGGGGGTCACCCCTAGCCCAGTTGTGCCTGCTTGAGACTTGCCCCGAGCGCTAGCGCGATTTCCTAGCGTTAAGGGGTCCCGGTGGGGTCGCTCTCGTAGTGCCTGCCCTCGGCTCTTGTCGGGTGGCTTTCGTACGAAGAGCGTCCTGCCGGGGCTTCGCCCACGGAGTGGCCCAAAAGAGGATCGAGCACGAACATCCGCAAGCAGGAGTGCCCCCGTGGTTCACATCAACCAAGGAGGTAGTCATGAATGTGGTGATCGGGATAGACCCCCACAAGGCATCGCACACGGCGGTGGCCATCGACGAAGCTGAAGATGAGATCTCCAGCGTCAAAGTGCGTGCCACCCGTCGTCAGGTCGAACAACTGGTGCGCTGGGCCCAGCCTTTCGAGAAGCGGAGGTGGGCCATCGAGTCGGCCGGCGGGACGGGCTACTTGTTGGCCCAACAGCTCGTGGCGCACGGTGAGGAGGTGCTCGACGTCCCGGCCACCTTGGCCGCTCGAATCCGGGTGCTCGCCACCGGTCGGTCCAACAAGAACGACCCCAACGACGCCCACTCGATCGCTGTCGCCGCCTTTCGGGCCCCGAACCTACGCAGCGTCGAGGCAGCTGACCACTCCCAGGTGCTCCGGATCCTGGCCAAGCGCAATGTCGACCTCGGCAGCCATCGGACCCGGGTCGTGTGTCGCCTCCACGCCCTCTTGGCCGAGCTCGCTCCGGGCGGAATAGCCAAGGAATTGTACGTTTCTGACGCCGAGAGGTTCTTGGCCAACATCACGCCCGAGACCACGGCCGAACAGGTCCGCTTCGACATGGCCCTCGAGCTCCTCGATGACGTTCGGCGCCTCGACGAGCAGACCAAGGAGTCGCACCGCCGGATCCGCCTCGCCATCAAGGCGTCGGACACTTCGGTCATCGAGATCTATGGAGTGGGTCCGATCATCGCCGCACAGCTCATCGGCTATGCCGGCGACGTCCGCCGTTTCGTCAACCGCGACGCCTTCGCCTCTTACAACGGGACGGCACCGGTCGAATTCGCCTCAGGCGGCCGAGTCGTCCACCGCGTCTCCCAACGCGGGAACCGTCGGCTCAACCACGCGCTGCACATGGCCGCCGTCACTCAGATCCGCAATCCCGGGACCGAGGGACGCATCTACTTCGAGCGCAAGGTCGCCGAGGGCAAGACCAAGAAGGAGGCGCTGCGTTCACTCAAGCGCCAGATCTCCAACGCTGTCTACCGCCAGCTCCTCCTCGACGCTCGATAGGGGGTCCGGGAGGACACTCAGGGACGACTCACTGCCTGCGTGACCGGCTCTTCACCCTCCGCGGCCGGCTCTTCGGCGA
Source organism: uncultured Acidimicrobiaceae bacterium (assembly GCA_963731065.1). Lineage (GTDB taxonomy): Bacteria > Actinomycetota > Acidimicrobiia > Acidimicrobiales > RAAP-2 > Bog-473. Next base: position 15,626 of record CAVSUH010000023.1, read on the forward strand.
AGTCACTCCCGAACCCATAGAAATCCTACGCCGTCTTGTCCTTCGACGACGGCTCGATTCGTCGCGCCCGGAACTACTCCAAATAGGGGTCTTGACTCAAAGAGGATTCGCAAGGTGCGCCCGCAGCCGTCGGTATGGGGCACTGTCCTTAGGGGGTGAGTAGTCCGCACAGACCTCCGGGAACGGCGCACCCAAGGAGGTACGGTGGCGGCCAAATGAAGATGTTCGTCCGGCAGGCCACGCTTACGGTCCACACCGCCGTGGTCCTCGCGCTCGTCATTGTTGTTATGCCGAGCGTCTGCGGAGCATCGAGCGAGCCGAGTTCTCGGGGCGAGACAGCCCGTGGCAGCGTACAGGCAGCCGCCGCAGCTATCCCGACGACAACCACGTTGCCCTCGGGCGCTGTCGTGCCGTCGACAGATGTCGCAGCGTGTCGGGGCACATCCCTCCAGTTTCAGTTCATACAGAACGACTCATATGCGGCGGCTGGATCCACTATCTCCTACCTACAGATCGCAAATGTGGGCGGAATGCCCTGCTCGCTGAAGGGATACCCCAAGGTGTCCGGCTTGAACTCGGCGGGTCAGCCAGTTGCACAGGCGGATGACACCCAATGTGGCTTCTGCTGGGACATTCCCTATTACAAGCCACCCATTGTGGTGCTCTCTCCAGGCGAAGCGGCGTACGTGAAGATCTTCGGGAGTGACGTCAACTTCCCCGACTGTCCCGTTTACAACGCCCTGTCGCTGACGCTTCCCGACGATGACGTGGCGACTGTCGTCTCGACGCCTGGCGGCTTTGCCGAATGCGGAGGAAGCTTCGCGGTTGGTTACATCAGGCCAACGCAGCGTCCCGTGGTCGATCCCGCACACGTCACCCCTTGTCGCGCCGCAGCGCTCCAGGTGTTGGGCGGCGGCTGGTGGAATGCGCAGGCAGGAACGGCGGTCACGGACCTAAATATCGAAAACGTGGGCCCAGTGCCCTGCTCGCTGCACGGATACCCCAAGGTGCTCGGCTTGAACTCGGCGGGCGTGGCGGTTGCACAGGCTTTGGAACGCGATTCGATGGGGCCGTACGTATCGGACATTCCCTATTCAAAGCCGCCCTTTGTCGTGCTCGCTTACGGCGAATGGGCCGTTGTGACGTTGTTCGGAAGCGACCACAACTTTCCACGCGCCGGCTGTCGGGTTTACCCCGCTCTGTCGGTCACCTTTCCCAGCGATGACGTCGCCAAGGTGATCCCGATGAACAAATACTCCGCCGGGTTCCCCGATTGCAGCGGCAAGTTCCACGTCAACTTCATCAGACCGACCTAATGAGGTGGGGACAACCGCTGTCCGATAACCGCCCCGGTCCCGGCGTATTGGGCT
>CAVSUH010000024.1:0-570000 GCA_963731065.1 uncultured Acidimicrobiaceae bacterium
TCCCGCACCTATAGAGCGTGCCTGATTCGGAATGGGACAGCACGGGGGTCTCCTGGATCGATCGCTAGTAGACCGCTCTACTACAGGGTGGAATTCAGTCGAACGGCTGGAACTGGGTGGACGGAGGAGCAGCTCAGGGACTTGGCTGGACCCCCAGACGAACTCAAACACCTTGCCAAGGTGAGGGTCGTGGGTTCGAATCCCGTCTTCCGCTCCATCGTAGCAGGTCAGGGATGGTTTTCAACCTGTCTGTGGTCGAGTCCTTCGACGTCCTCAACCAGTCGCATCGTTGCCTGGTCAGATTGGGAGAGGAGTCTCGTCCGCTCACGATAGGGAGGAGTCGGCGCAACCGACTCATGTTCCAGCGGCCACCGACTGCCGTTCATAGCTCGCGCGTAGGGGCATGGGGTAGGTTTGCGACGAGCCAGCGAAGGTCGTCGATTCGACGAGGAGCTGTTCGTGGGGTGCGGGCCGGGCGAGCTTGCCGGCGTGGCGTGCGAGCAACAGCTCGCCGGATGTCGCTCAGCCTCGGCGCGGACCGCCATGATTGTCGGCAGGCGTTGCTCGCGTACAGCACCGGGCTGTGTATCTCTGCGCTCATCTCGCACGATCGCTTCGGCGTGCTCTGAGCGCGGCATGACCCTGCGCACCGTTAGCGGTGACGATGCGCAAGGTCCTACAAGAACGGAGAGAATCTCATTGATTGCAAGTTTCTTGCCCGCCAGGGTTGAACCAAGGGCTCCCATCCGAAGTCGGTCGCACTGCGAAATGGCCGGACCTCGTCCGACGATGATGTCTCCGCGCTAGGACACCTAAAGAGAAGACGGCGGGCCTTTCAGTGCAAGTCCAGAACCGTTCGCAAGCTTTCGTCGGATCCCCCCTACTTACGGAGAGCAAGATGGCCGACGAGTTCAGTGGCCGAGCCGGCCGCAGAAATCAGACCATTAGCTAACCGTAACCTCGCTCGACGAGCAACCCTGTGGTTTCGCCGGCGCAAACTCTGTGATTTCGGGACGGAAACGATGTAATCCGCACGACTGGCACTGAAGTGCCGTCGGAGCGACGAGTTCAACTGACAGATTACGCGGAAGCACTCGCATCGGGCTTGAGAACTGACCACGCCAACGGGATTCCATACTGTTCGTGCCCGGCCCCCTTGCGAAGGCGGAATCGAAATAGCGTCCACCCCGGCGCACGAAGGGATTCTCATGAAACCTGTTCGGCCACTGCGATGCATTTCCGAGCGATCCTCTAGGTCGTCCGCTTCGAGAGCAGCGACTCCAGCTGACAGTTCACCGTGAAGCCGACATAGCGCATGCGCCGCTCTTACCAAGCCGATCGTCCAGTGATCGGGCCTCGGAGCGACCTCATCGGGGCCTAGGCCGCTTCCAGGGAGCGCCAACAGGGCCTGTTCAGCTCGTCGTCTAGCCGAACAGATATTGGCCTCTGTTACATGCTCGAGCTGGGCTGTATCCAGCGATTCGTGATAGCACCCGCCCGGTCGTGCGCGAAGACCTCGTAGTAGACCGCTCTACAACAGGGTGAACTGGGCGAACGGGATGGAAACTGGGTGGACGGAGGCGCAGCTCAGAGGACTGGCCTAGATGCCATAGACGAACTCAAACACATTTTTTTTGCCAAGGTGAGGGTCGCGGGTTCGAATCCCGTCTTCCGCTCTCGAAATCTCGTCCTCTAGCTGGGCTGATGCGAATCACTGGCCGGAATGAGCTCACCTTATCTGCCCATCACTGCCCATCACTTGCCCATCACGGGACAAGGCTTGAAGGATGGATGCAGCCAAAGGTTCGATTCGTCAGCGAGGGACCAACTCATTCGAGCTCGGTGTCTATGGCGGTACCGATCCGCTCACCGGAAGACGTCGCTGGCTGAGTCGCACCGTACGAGGTAATCGATTAGACGCAAGGCGAGAGCTCAAGGCGCTGGTGGCCTACGCGAATATCGCGCCGGCGGTCGGGGCACATACCACTGTCGACGCTCTCCTCGATCGATGGTTCGCGCGAGGTCGGGCTACTTGGTCGCCCACCACGGTCCGCAACCTCGCATCGATCGTCGAACGTCACCTCAAGCCGGGTCTTGGCGACATATTGGTGGGCGACCTCACGACCGCCATCGTGGACGAGTTCTACAACGACCTGCGCTCAGTAGGCCGAGTCGATGGCAGGCCTCTGGCGGTGGGGACTGTTCGACGCATCCACTCTGCGCTCGGCCAGGCGCAACGGTGGTCCTGGGTATTCGAGAACGTCGCCGATCACGCAACCCCGCCCAGAGATGAGCCGGCCGAGATGCGGCCACCGACGGCAGGACAGGTTGCACAGCTGCTGGAGTTCGTCGCTCGCGACCCCGCCCTCCATCTCTATCTGACCTTGGCAGCCACGACTGGCGCCCGCCGTGGACAACTCCTCGCCCTGCGCTGGGCTGACGTGGACCTCGACGGCGGAAGTCTCAGCATTCAGCGCTCCTTGGTGGAGGGACCCGACGGTCCGCTCCTCGTACCAACGAAGACACGTCGTTCGTATCGGGCAGCGAGTCTCGAGCTACTCCGGCGTCATCACCAGGCCACATCGACTGGTGGAGGAGTAATGGCCCCCGAGAATCGCTTCGTCTTCAGTTCCGACCAAGCGGGCATGCGGCCGTGGTCGCCGAACTTCGTGACCAAGCGCTTTATCAGGGTGCGCCGCGCTGCCGGGCTTGATCATTTCCGACTCCACGACCTCCGCCACTTCATGGCGACCCAGATGCTCGATGCCGGCGTCCCCATTCCGATCGTGGCGGCCCGCCTGTGCCACGCCCGGGTCTCCACCACCTTGAACGTCTACGCCCATGCCGTACCTGGTGGGGATCGAAAAGGCAGCCGAGACCTTATGGCAACGGCTCGACAAGGCCGGCACGACACCTGGTCCTACTTGACTTTGATGTCCTGCCCGCGCCAGACCAGCGACGGCAATGCAGAGCGATTGCGGAGGTACTCGGCGGTAGGTAGTAGAGCGGGGGAGCGATTCGCAGCCATGGTCAGAGTGACTTTGTCGAGCTCTCCGACCCGCGGAAGAGCCACCATGTACGCCCTTAGCATCTCGGGATCAAAATCACGTCTGAGTTCATTTTTGACCCAAGCGATGTCTCCCGGCAACGCACCAAGAACCATGACGTTGGCCGCAAGGGCACGATGATATGAGGGACCGTTCCTGTCAGTTGTCACGGCCCGTGCGCGGTTGGTCCAGGTGACTGGGGGATTGCCTGGATGTTCCAACATGCACGCGAAGAGCCATGATTCCGACACTGACGATGTGTTCCGTGTGGGGTCAACAAGAAAGTCCGATAGAGCTGCTTCGACTCTCTGGTCTGCCAGAAATTTTCTAAGGTAGGCCGCGCGAATTCGTGCAATGGGCCCAAGGTCCTGCAGATGCTCTAAGACTCTGCGAAGCGCGGCCTTGTCCATTAGTTGCGCTAGCCGCCAGAGCGAGAATGTCGCATCGGCGACATCCACGTCACCTTCGCCGCGAAAAGAACTGCTCAGAATGCTTCTAAGCGCCCGTCTTGCCTTGACAGTTTGGTTCGTGTCCACGAGGTACTGGGCCTCGTCTTTCTTCGGGTCGGCTCCGGCCTTACCGGCTTCACTACCCGTGATCAGTCTCGTCTTATGGGCACTGAGGGTAAGCCCTCGGTTTCGAGATTCTTGTTCAAAGAGGCGAATGCCGGCCATGGCTTCAGCCTTCGCCGGGGCAAGGATCATTATGTCGTCCATGTAACGCCAGTAGTTGAACCCTCTCTCAAGAAGGACATCGTCTACTGCTGCCATGTAGAAGTTTCCTAGGGCACGAGAAGCGTTCGGTCCTTGAGGAAGCCCGCGTCCGGGCGTTCGACTCCACGCATTCAAGAATTCTCGGAGCGGATCCAAGATCTCTCGCGATGCACCAACCGAAGCGAGTTCCTTGAACAGGATCGCATGGTCGATACTCTCGAAGTATGCGGAGATGTCCGTCTTCGCGACCCAGATTGCCCCAGCTTTGACCTCGCGGGCGATCCGTCGGTGCCACTGCACCCACTGCTTCGTCGGCTTCTTGAAGAGGTAGGGGGGTCCCGATGCAGCGCGAGAGGAGTACACCCTTGACGTCAGCGCACCGTCGGTCGCAGGAAGTAAGGCGCTCACAAGGGCTTGGTAAGCGACGCGATCGGGAAGAGCAAGGATTGCTGCAGGTCGTGTCAGCATCGGCGTCTTTGGGACCTCAATCAGCGTGGCGGCGTCGCAGGTTCCTGTTGCGGCTCGAACTGCAGCCTCGCTGAGAAGGTCGATTGGGTTAGCGATGAAGTCTGTCCATCGCAGCACGTCGGGAACCCAGAGCTCATTCAGGTCCGTCGCCCTCACGTACCGCACGGCATCGCCGACGTTGAGTGAGCTAAGCGGAACTGGTTTCGGGCTGTCAGATCGAGTCGGCGGCGGAAGCCTCGAGTCGTCAACCACCCATTGCCGACCGATCTTCCTACCGGCGATCTGGCCTCGCTCCAGACGACGCTTGACTGTGGAGGTTGATATGCCCAGTCGCTGGGCAGCCTCTTCAACGGTTATGTCGATCGAAACCATCCTCTGAGCGGTAGCGCTCACCTGAGCGATATAGTACACCTCCTAACAAGGGAGTTTCCGAAGCCTTGATCGTGACAACGGCAGCGTGGGTCCTGGATTCAGGGAAGAGCTGAGCTATCGGCCTCTGTTCCAATTCGGACCCTGGTCGACTAGGATCTAAACATGGCTCAGGAAGTGAGGGAAGATGAGATAGAGGCTGAACGCGACACCAAGGCCCTGGCCCAGGCATTTGATCTAATTCGCTCGGGCCTTCCAGACCACTTTGATTTCCACGACGTCTCAGCGGCCGGCTGGGAGATCAAGCGATTGGGGTCGGCTTTCCTCCTTATTCGAGAAGACATGACTTTTGCTGTGGTCATGTCTTTTCGAGCCGCAGAACCAATGGTGCGCGCAGCTGGATTGGTCGGCGAATACCTAGCGATGCCTCCGCATCGCCTCGACACTCGAACGATGCCCGAAGCGGAACGGCGGGCCCTCGAGGAAGTCGGTGCGAACTTCGATGACGATGGAGCGGTGGAGATCGTTAGGGCCGCGAGCGAGGCCGCATACGAAGAACTCTTGTCACGCTGCGTGATAGGCGACGCGAAACTCGCACGACTCCTCGACGTCCATCCGACCCGGGTGAGCCAGCGGGTGACTGATCGAAGCTTGTACAGCTTCATCGACACCAACGACCAGCGGTGCTACCCAGAGTGGCAGTTCGTCAATGGGAAGATTGTCGCTGGGCTAAAGGCCGTCCTGTCGGAAATGGACCCTGACCTACACCCACTCACCGTCGACCGCTGGTTTAACCGGCCTGACGTCGACTTGGTCGTCAATGACATTGCAGTTTCGCCAATTGAGTGGATGCGCTCAGGCGGCGCGCCTGCAAAGGTGGCCGATCACATTCGCTTCCTTTGAGCGAATTCTGCCCCGATCCCGATCTTGCCAGGATCAAGGTCACCGCGCCGCGGAGGCGAGAGATCGAAGTCATACCCTCGGGCTCACAGTTTGGAAGGATTCACCCCAAGGCGGGACGATACGCAACAGAGTGGTACGAGTTCCGATACTGGGGACCTACTCGATCTCGATTCGACCATCACGCCTGTGATCCTCCCGCGCTCGATCCTGAGCGGGGCGTCATCTACGCAACACTGGGACCCACGGGATTCCCCGGCGCTCTTGCCGAGTTTTTCCAGGACTCCGGGAGTCAGACGATGGGTCCCATCGACCGCATCAGAAATGCGCCGACATTCACCCGCTTTGACCTCGATGCAGACCTGCGGCTCTTGGACCTCAACGGCGGTTGGATCACGCGGGCGGGGGGGAACCAAGCCATTCGGACTGGCTCGCGGAGCGTCGCCCAGCGCTGGTCTCGAGCAATCTACGAGGCGTACGCCAAGTCCCACGACCTACACGGCCTCAGGTACGACTCATCGATCTGGGGTCCCGGGCAGTGCATCCTCCTATGGGAGAGAGCGGAGGTCGCTCTGCCCGACTTCCCAGTCGTGTCGATTCCTTTGGCTGACACGCGCTTGGATGTGGCTATCGCATCGGCAGCTCGGCAGCTCGGGACGGTGATCACAATCTGAGTGATCCCGAGTTTTAGGGGAGTGAGCATCAGAGGTAGGGCGCTACGCCCAGGGTTGTGGGATGCGGTAGTAGACCGCTCTACAACAGTGTTGAATTCGGGTGGATTCGGTGGGACGATCCGTGGACCGGAGACCAGCTCAGAGGACGTGCCCGGACACCGTGGACGAACTCAAACACCTTTTTTTTGCCAAGGTGAGAGTCGCGGGTTCGAATCCCGTCTTCCGCTCGAATTGTTGCCTTCTAGCCGGGCTGATGCGAACAGATCGCCCGATTGAGTTCACCTTTTCTGCCCGTCACCGCCCATCACTTGCCCATCACGGGACAAGGCAGGAGTTATGGAAGCGGCGAGAGGATTGTTTGGTCAGCGGGGACCAACTCATTCGAACTCAGCGTCTACGGCCGTACGGATCCGGGTTGGGGGAAGTGCCGCTGGCTGACGCGCACGGTGTGAGGCAACCGATGGGATGCCCTGTGAGAGCTGAAGACTTTGGTGGCACACGCGAATGTCGCGTCGGCCGTCGGTGTACGCACGACGGTCGCCGCCTCGACCGATGGTTCGCCCGAGTTCGCTATTTGGTCACCGTCCGCAGTCGCCCGTTGTGGTCAGGACTTCTTGGCGGACAGCTCTGCAATCTGAGCTCGAGCCGCGTCGACGAGCTCTGCGTTGGTGTGAGCGTGTCCCCACAGGCCCCAGCCACCTTCGACTGCTTCGGTGAGAAGCACCCAGACTCGCTTTGCATATCGAGGATCGCCGGCGGCTTTCGTGACAAGGTCGGTGAACTGCTCCACCACCGCGAGTTGCTTGTCCCGGTCAAGCGCGCCGGCGTTCGTGAGTACCTGGACCCTGACGTAGTCACTCTGACCATCGGCGTTGGACAGGGAGCCGTCTGGAAGGTCGTGGACGAACCCCGCCGTGTTTTGCCGGAACATCGGGATGTCGGGCACCTGTTCGATGGTCATCAGGGTCCGGGCAAGGTCAGTGGCTAGCGAGTGGGGGTCGGCAAAAGTTCCGGCCGGCGCGTACACGTCGATCATGGGCGAGAAATAGTCAAGACCTGTGGATGAGAATCTGACCGGCTACGCGGCGACCTCCTCGCTCAGCTCCTCTGATCGCTCGACCATCACCCCCTTCTCGAACTTCACACCGGCACGAACCAACGCGACGAGGTGCGGTGCGTTGACGGCTCGCCAGCGGGTCTGAGCCGACTCGATCAGCTTGTAGGCCATGGCCAGCCCGGCGGCCCGTGAGCCCGGTCCCTTGGTCACCTTCGTCCGCAGTCGCACTGTGGCGAAGGTGGACTCGATGGGGTTGGTGGTCTTTAGATGGATCCAGTGCTCGGCGGGGAAGGCGTAGAACGCCAGCAGCTCCTCGCGGTCCTTGACGACCTTCTCGGTGGCCTTGGGCCACTTGGCCTCATAGCCCTTCACGAACGCGTCGAGCGCCTTGTCCGCGTGCGTCACGGTCCTCGGCGTCACGGACCTCGCAGAGTGCGGCCCGGGCGGCCGGCTGGGCCGATTTGGGCAGGGCGTTCATGACGTTGGCCATCTTGTGGACCCAGCAGCGCTGGTGTGCCGTGTCGGGGAAGACCTCGGAGAGGGCGCCCCAAAAGCCGAGGGCCCCGTCGCCGACGGCGAGCACCGGAGCGGTCATGCCCCGGCGCTTGAGTCCGCGCAGCACGTCGGCCCACGACTCGGTGGACTCGCGATGCCCATCTGAGATCGAGACCAGCTCCTTGGTGCCGTCGGTGCGCACACCCACGATGACCAGGGCACACAGGCGGGCCTCCTCGAGGCGAACATTGAAGTGGATGCCGTCCGCGTACACATAGACGTAGTCGACGTCTTTGAGCGAGCGGTGGGCGAACTGGTCACGTTCGCGCTGCCAGTCGGTGGTGAGGCGGGTGATCACCGAGGCCGAGAGCCCCGCGGCGGAGCCGAAGAACTCCTCGAGCGCGGGGACGAAGTCTCCCGAGCTCATCCCGTGCAGGTACATCAAGGGCAGCACCTCGGCGACCTTGGGGGACTTGCGGGCCCACGGCGGCAGGATCGAACTGCGGAAGCGGATCCGTTCGCCGGTCTCCTCGTCGACCCGACGGTCGTCGACGCGTGGGGCCCGGACCTCGACGGGTCCCGCCCCGGTGACCAGCGAGCGGGGCAACGCGTGCCCATTGCGCACGACCACACGATGCCCGTGCTCGTCCCGCTCCTCCGTGAAGGCCGACACGTAGGCGTCGACCTCGGCCTCGAGGGCTGCGGCCAGCATCCGCCTCGCCCCCTCGGCCACCAGCTCGTCCAACGTGGTCGCCAGCTCCGCGTCCGCGACCTCCTCAACATGTACTCTCAGCATTGGCGTTCCTTCCTGCCGGCGTTCCACCGCCAGCGTCCCTTTGGTTTGGTCAAAGAGGAAGGTACGCCGCGCCTCCAGTCAGGTGGTGCATCCACAGGTTTCGGTTATAACTCGCCGCTCTCGGGATAGCGGTGTTCGTCGGTTACACGTTCACACGGATAGTAAACACGCCACTCGACGACCAGGACGTGGGGAACTGGGCCTGCATGTTGGGACTGGCTGCCCTCTGCGTGGAGGGGTTGATGGTCGCGGTCGCCGCTTACGCCATCTCTCTCCGTCGCATGGCATCCCTCGAGCATCTCGGGATTGGCAACCGGACCAATCAAGAGTCATGACGTGCTCAGCACCGGCCCGCCAAAGGAAGCCGACTCTCTGGGATTCGAAGGTAGCGGTCTATCGTCGATTGGGATTCCTGTCCTGCGCCGCCCGAGTCGATCGGTCGGCTGCAGACGTTCCTGTGGGCAGTCAGTTGCCACTTCGGCGATCCTGACTCGGGCGACGATGTCCCGGCGGTCGGCCACTCTTTCAAATGCGAATTCGGATCGAACTCAACCGCCAACCGAGATCGAGGCGATGATCCAGGTCGGTCCCCTGACGGGCGAACTGGTCCCGCAACAGATGCGATTGGCCCGCTGTTTCGGTCGCCCTCCTCTTACAGTGGGTCATGACCGAGTCCTCGAGATCACGTCGCGGGTTTCCGTCGGTGGCCCGAGGCTGCCAACTAGCCGAGCCGGGACACCGCCAGCGATGCCGCCAGAAGCACGACGGCCCACGACATGGCATGAAGTGCTCGTTCTAGGGGAGCCAGCAGCGTTCGGTGATCAATGGCGATCACGTCGCCGCTGGCCAGAGTGATGTGACCCTCCACTGCGCGGGTGCGTCGTCGGATGAGTCGTGCCGGCGTGCTGAGTTGGCGCTGCGCCGCCGACAGAGCGAAAGCTGCCGCCGCAGCGACCACTGGGCTGATCGCCAACCGTCCGGTTTGGGCTACGTAGGCGACCAGAACTGGGAAGGATCCCCACGCGAGTGCGAAACCGGCGTCGTTATGGATCAGACCGCCGAACAATTCCAGGTTGTAGCCGACGACGAGAATGGGCCCCAGCACCAAGAGCGGGACAAGTGCCCACCCGACACGGGACACTCCGGCGATACCGAGAGCAACCGCCGCGGCCAGTCCGATCACGGTAACCGCAACGAGCGCGCCTCTCGCGATATGGGTCCCCAGTGGGCGACCGTTCAGCTCATCGAGCGAGTGCGCGGCGAGCCCGACGGCACAAAAGAAGGCCAACAGCGTGGCCACCAGCCGCGTCAAGTTGACCGTTGGTGCCAGGCACGCACCTATCACTACGTATGCAAGATGCCAGGCTGTGTAGGGGGGGTGGAGCAGAGTCCACCAATCCCGCCAACCACCGGCTCGGGCAGCGTAGAAGGCCGGCCGCTTCTCTGTATCGTTCTCGGAGTCCCGATCTACGCGGAAGGGAACCGCAGACTCTGCGTCATTGGAGTCGGGTGTGGATTCTTCAGTCACGCCTGCGGGTCCCCCACATCACGAGACCGCCGCCGAGGCTCATCACGCGCACGCCGACATCCTCGAATCCTGCCCTTCGCCATGCGTCCTCCGTCCACGACAGTGGATATGTTCGGTAGTGCTGTGAGATGTTGGGGCCGAGGAACCGGCCGACTCGGAACCACTCTCGTCCCCCTGTGAGCCACCCGCCCACGGGCAGCACCAAGCGGGTGAAGAGCCACCACCAGAAACGCCAGAAGTGACTTGGCGGCAGGAAGAACTCGAGGCTTGCCACCGCGCCGCCGGGCTTTACAACCCTCGCCATCTCGCTGAGCGTGGCCTGGGGATCGTCGACGTAGCGCAGTAGGTAGGTGAACGTCAAGGCGTCGAAGGCTCCATCGGGAAACGGCAATTGTTCGGCTCGACCGGCAACGAGGCAGATCCGTTCGGCCATTCCGGCTTCAGCCACATTCTCCTGACCGCGAGCGAGCATGTTCCTGGTCAGATCCACACCGACGACGTCCGAGGAGGTGCGCGCCGCGAGCTGGAGCGCAACCCCAGCGGTGCCCGATGCGACGTCCAGCATCCGGTCGGGCGAAGTGGGCACGATGTGGTCGACCATGGCTCGCCGCCATCGGCCGTTCTGGCCCATGGAGAGGATCTCGGCCAATTGGTCGTATCGCTTCGGGAGGGACGCAAACAACTGTTGTGCGAAGCGATTCCGATCTCCGGCGATTTCCGTTGGCACGCATTCCTCCCGAGAGTGAGAAGATCTCACTGTAGATCCGAGGAGGCGAAAGGAGCAGCGTGGGCCTGCCACGCTTTGACGTGCTCGTTGTCGGAGCCGGTCCAGGGGGCAGTGTCACCGCGCTTGTACTTGCTCGGGGCGGGGCACGGGTCGCCTTGGTCGACAAATCCGCCTTCCCTCGTGACAAGGCGTGCGGGGACGTGATCGGACCCCGTGGTCTGCAGTTGCTCATCGATCTCGGATTGTCTGCACCACCTGGCCGCGACGTCAGTGACATGCTCGTCGTCGGTCCGACCGGTCGCCGGGTGCAGCTTCCAAGTGCCGATGGGCTTACGTACCCAGGTCATGGCACCGCGATCACGCGGACGGTATTTGATGCCATGCTCCACGCCGCGGCCGTCGAGGCGGGGGCCACACCCTTCGTCGGGCGGGCAGAAACGCCCCTTGAACGGAAGGGGCAGATCGGCGGTTACCGCTTGAATACCGGCGAAACACTGCATGCCGACTTCGTCATCGGCGCCGATGGTGCCACGAGCGAAGTCGCCGCGGCGGCAGGCCTGGTCGATCCGAGCATGGTTCTATGGGGATTCGCCGTCCGCACGTATGTCCCACAGGTAGTCGATCTCCCGGCCATCGTCTTGTGGGAACAGAATCCATGGCGGGCCTTTCCCGGATACGGATGGGTCTTCCCGGGAGAACAAGGCGGTGCCAACGTAGGGCTCGGCGTAGGGACACGGTCAGACCGCAAGGCTGGTGCAAATGCGGTTCGAGCGCTGCCCGAGTTCCTTGAGCATCTGCATGCACTCGGTCTCCTCGACGGAGAACCTGCAGCGGCATCGCAACGACGCCTTGGTGGCTGGCTCAAGATGGGGATTGTCGGGACAACGCCGGCGATGGGGCAGGTGCTCCTGGTCGGCGATGCTGCAGGACTCGTGAACCCAATGCAAGGGGAGGGGATCTCCCAAGCGATGACCAGTGGTCGTGCGGCCGCGGAGGCGATCCTCAGTGGACCCGCCGACGTAGCAGAGAGCTATCGATCGAGGCTGGCCGTCGAACACCTCCCGTATCATCGGATCGCCGCCGCGGTACACGCGGGACTGGTGGGACGACCTCGGGTAACGGCGGCGGTTGCTCGGCTTCTGACCTTGGTGGGCCGTGGCGATGCGATGTCGGGCGGTTGGGCGGTTTTCTGGAACGAGCTCCTCGATGGCGCACCGCTCAACCGGCATCGTTCAGTGGCGAACGCGGTCACCCAAATCGGCCAAGTGATGACCGCCCGAAGTCAAACGGCCAGCTGGTTCAACGCAACATTGTGATGGACGGAAGGGCCTGCCGTCTCGGGGGTCGGGTAGCCGCCAGTGAAGGCATAGCCGTCCGGGCAGTCAGCTATGACCCCTTGCCAAGCTATGCCGTCCCGAAAAGCATTGCCTTCGATGGGCCAGTTAGCAACCAATCGGCATCAGGACTGCGGTGTAGACGATTGCCGCCACCGATGCGGCCACGAATAGCCTGAGCAATAGCCAGACGCTGATGGGGGAGCGGCCGGCCTCGAAGAATGCTTCATTTTCAGCTCCGATAAGGCTGCTACCCGCCCTTGGTCGCCGAACTCGTGACCAAACGCTTCATCAGGGTGCGACGAGCTGCCGGCCTCGGCCACTTCCGACTCCACGACCTCCGTCACTTCATGGCGGCGCAGATGCTTGATGCGGGCGTGCCGGTTCCGATCGTTGCTGCCCGACTCTGTCACGCCAGAGCTTCGACCACGCTCAACGTTTACGCCCACGCCGTGCCCGGCGGGGCTCGGTCAGCCGCAGAGGCTCTGTGGCAACGAGTCAATGCAGCTCGGGCCTCAGGGTCGATTCTGGACTAGCAGCGGCTTTGGGCAATCTGCCACGGACCGCGACTTCACGAGCTCGCGTGCATCGTCGCCGCTTCGACGATCTGAACGTCCGGTGGTTGGATCGCGAGTGGTCCGCCCGCGACGGGCACTTGCCACACCATGGTGACGTACGGGGTCGGTTGAACAGACGAACCAGACGGGCAAGGGGGATACCCCGTGATGGCGAAGGTGCTCGAGACGTTGACCGCCGTCGCGCTGGACGATCCGCAAACATCGGTGCGCTGATGCCACTGCACCAGGGGACCGTAGGGCATGGGCGGACTAGTCGAGCGCGCTGGGCAGGATGTACACCGCCGCGGCAAGCACTTCGGTCCCCGCCGGCGTCTGGGCGTAGACCAGCCCGTCGATCGAGTTGGGATCAAGAGTCTTCTGTGCGGCCGTGTTCGCGGCCATGACGCTCGGGTTGACGTAGTAGACGACGGGATAGTTCGTCGGCGACATTGCGACATAGCCCGCCGCCATCGCCTCAGAGGGGTTGGCATACCGAGCCACGGCTTGGCTGGTGTTCTGGACGTACTGGGTAGCATTGATCTGCTGGGAGAACGTCGGCTCCGGCGCGCATCCTTGTGCCGCCATGTGGATGTCGGCGGATCCGTTGGCGCCATCGGCCAGCAGCTGCTGGGCCTCCGCCGCGGGCAACGCCGGGCCTGTGTAGTGCCAGTTCGACTTGGTGGCGTTCAGCCCAGCCGCCGCACTGGCGTCGGCCCCGTTCATGTTCATCGCGGTGCCAGGCCCAGCCATGACCATGTTGGGCGAGTTCTGGACGTCCAGCCCCGTCCTTGGCGCTCCGTTGTTCCCTCTGGTGCAGGTGGCAGTCGTCGCCGTCCCGCCGCCCGAGCCCGACGTCGCTCCGGACATGCCGGTCATGCCGGCCATCGCCGTGCTGCTCGATTCCTGGGCGGCCACCGGGTAGGCCGCACTGAGGAAGAGTCCGGCCAGCAGCGCCACCACGCTCCCCAGCACCAACACCGGATAACGAAAGAGCGCGGTCGAGAACGGGGAGAGCCACGACGCCGGATCCGGGAGCACGGCCGGCACCATGGCCAGCGCCAAAAGCACGATCAGCGGGCCGGTGTTCGGGTCCGTTCCCGAGCCGGTGAAGATGCCGCCAAGACCCTGGCCGCTTACCCAGAAGAACGTCGCCAAGAGGCCACCGGCAGCGAGGAACGGAGTCGGTCGACGGAACACGAGGGGCCCGAACCCGATGACCAGCGAACCGATGGCCAGCAGCCACGTGGTTCCCACACCACCACTGCCGAAATGGTTGCCAAAGCTGTTGAGAAAGTGGGAGTAGGTGCTCGGCTCCCCCGAGGACATCCCCGTGATCGCACTCGACACCGACGTCGGGGTCCGGTTGTCGGGAAGGAGGAACAGGACGGCCGCCAGCGACCAGTATCCGCACCACACCAGCGATGGAGTCACCGCCCTGCCGATGCCCTGTCCGGCGGCCGAGGACGCGAGGCCGACGCTCGGTTCCGTCTCCTCGCCCTCCTCGGCGGGAGCGGACCGCGGCCAGGCCATAAGTCCAATCAGTCCATAGAGGAAGACCGAGCCCGGGGCGCCGGTGAGGGCTGACGCCGATCCGGTGAAGATCAGTCCGAGGCCTTCCCCGAAGAACCAGACGCCGAAAGCCCAGAAGAACGAGACGACGAGGGCGGGTCGCACGGTCCGGCGGAACAGCAACCCCAGTCCGATGGCCACCTGAATAAGCGCAAAGAAGGTGTTCCAGACCGCGACATGGGGCCCGACGAAATTGCCGACATTGGTGATGATCCACCGGATCACGTCGGGCTGGTTCTGCGCGTTGTTCAATAAGTAGGTCGTGGTGAAGTTGCTGCTGAACATGAAGGGCTGGAACTGCAGGCCGGCGTCGAGGAGCCAGAACAGCCCCAAGACGATCTGGAGGACGCGCTGCGTCCGCACGAGGCGGAAGTCCCTGCGTCGTCGCACGACCGGAGGTTCGGTGACGTCAACCATGGCTCGCGATCCCCCTTTGGATAGACCGAACTCGGTGATCTCTCGCCGGACCGTACGGATTCACTCCGCCCCCAGATGTCCGGCCGAGGCGGTTGGGCGCCATCAGGTGCTCGCGACGCCGGGAATGTTCTGACCCACCAACCAGCTGATTGAGCTCAGCGCGTCGGAGAGGGTCCAGTTGGGATTGCCCTGGTGGTCGAGGTTCTGCATCCCGCCGCCGTTGAGCAGATCTGTCAGCTTCTTATCAAGGTGTCCATTGAGATTGGGCGGATTCGAATCGCTGAAGCGCTCGTGGCCGGCGGGGTCGATCAGGAAGTACCCGTCGGTGTGGTCGACGTCGTAGGTGAGCGGCGTGCCCGTGTACCAGTCGATCTTGGCCGGCTGCTCCTCGGGGACGATCTGCACCGAGACGCCGAGGAACTTCCACAAGGCAGCCAGGTTGACCGGGGTACCGGTGGCCAGGACCCAGTCAGCGCCGAATTCCTTCGAGTAAGCGGCGAGGCGAGCGGGCGTGTCGCGCCCAGGATCCACGGTGATTTCTATGAACACCACCTTGCGCCCCAGGCCCGCCGCGCGGACGTCGCGCTGCAGAGCGATGAACGCACCGGTGACCAGTGGGCATTCGTCCTGGCAGAGGGTGAGGAACGGGGCCATGACGATGTCCTTGCCGCGGTAACCGCGAAGTGAGGTCGGTGCCCCCGAACTCGAGATCAATGGGATATTCGGTATTGCCCGGTTCTCAACGATGCCCTGGGAGGCTGAAGGAGCCGCCGGATCACCGGAGCCTCCGCACGCGGCAAGCAGCGTCCCGAGCACGACGAGCACGAGGAGGACTCCTGCGGCCGACCGACCCCCATGAGGACGCCAGGACCAGGGAGTCACGGCCCAGAAGAGACGGGTGAAGGACTCGAGCCGGCTTCGCGCTCCGCATCCAACTGGCGATCGACCCGGTCCGCACTGCGCTCATCCATATGCATCCAACGCAGCGCCACGGGGATCATCGGCCACAGCATGAGCGTGTCGCCGACGACCCACATGATGTCGCCGCCGACATGGAGGTCAGTGACGTAGGAGGGGCCCCAGGTTCTGTAGGTGGCGAAGTATGCCGGGAAGAGCTCATGGCTGGCCCCGGCCAGCGAGAGCCCGGTGAAGGTGTCGATCGGGATGGCCATGAAGAGGTAGAAGAGCTGCAGCGCAGGGTGGAGCCGGTACTTGTTCGGATCGCTGCCGAAGATCTGGCGCCAGAAGAGGTAACCCACCACAAGGAATGCGAGGTGCTCCGCGTTGTGGATGTTTTCGTGTTCGAGCGTGAGGTTGTACCAACTGGTCAGGTGGCTCACCGGGATGATGACGGCGTAGAGGACGAAGGCAGTGACGGGGTGGCCCAAGAGCTTGGCGACCCGCGAACGCAACGCCTCGGTCACGACGATGTGGGCGGTGCCCGAGGTCGAGCGCCAGGCCAGGTCCAGGGGAGAAGCGATGGCAAACAGGGGAGCAGCCACCATGATCAAGATCAGGTGCTGGATCATGTGGTCCCAGAACAGCTCGCCGTCGTAGACGCCGACGAAGCTGAAGATGGCCACACCCGTGGTGAAGAGTGCCCCAAGCCAGGCCACTGTCTTCCCAATGGACCACGGGTGGCGTGGGTGCAGTGTGTTGTTACGCCTGACACCCCAGAGGTAGAGGACAAGGGCCACCAGGATCATCGCCACCGGGACGAAGTCGAACTGCGTCGAGACGAACTCGTGGCCGGCGAGAGGCGGGAGGGGCGTGTCGTCGAGGACTGCGATCACGAGGGCGAACGGTACTACTACACGACGTAGTAGTACAACTACGGCGCGTAGTAGTAAAAAGGGCGGGTGAGTATGGACGCTGAGGCGACAACCGATCGGGAGGGTGGCCCATGAGGCGGCTGGGAGAGCTGGAACGCCGGGTCATGGACGTCCTCTGGGACTCTGAGAAGTCTCCGCTCACTGGACGGGAGGTGGCAGACCAACTGCCGGACAGGGCGTACACGACGGTCCTCACGATCGTCGAGCGCTTGCGTCGGAAGAACTTGGTCGAACGGAGCACAGACGGCAGGACGCATCGATTCGCGGCGGCCGATACGCGTGAGGCCTACCGAGCCGAGCTGATGATTGATGCCCTCGGCGAATCGACGTCCAACAGGAGTGCTGTCCTTGTCCGTTTCGCCGAGTCGGTCTCGCCCGCTGAGGCGGAGGTTCTTCGGCGAGCGCTGGGTGAAGCCACGAGCAGCCCCGGGAAGAGGGATGGATGAACCTCCTCATTGCGGCAGGGCTGCTCGCAGCTCTTTCCGTTGTGCTCCTTGGCCCCCTGTCGAAGTGGCTCTCACGGGCTGCGTGGGTGTCTCGAGCTCCGCGTGCGGCGGTGCTCTGCTGGCAATGCATCGGGCTCAGTGCCATTGCCGCTGGAATCGCAGCCGGGCTCTCCGTCGCGGTGGCCCGCTACCGGCTCGGGTTTGCTGGGGGCCTTAGAGCGCTCGTTGGAAGCCTCTTCAGTGGCCACCCCCTGCAGGGCCTTGGCCTCTACGACGCACTCGGCCTCACCCTGGCGGCCGACCTCGGCATCGTGCTCGTCGTCGTCTTTGGGTCTCTCATCGTTCGGACGGTCCGGTCGAGGGCGCGGCACCGCCGCCTCCTGGATCTCGTCGCGCATCAATCGGCTGCCTACCCGGGAACTGATCTCATCTCGGACAGCCGTACAGTGGCCTACTGCGTTCCAGGCGTCCATCCGAGGATCGTGTTGAGCGAAGGGACCCTACGGCTCCTTGCCCCAGGGGAGATTTCTGCAGTCATTGCGCACGAGCGAGGCCATGTCCACGAGCGTCACGGGCTCGTGATGCTCCCGATGCTCGGACTGAAGAATCTCTTTCGGTGGGTTCCTTACGCTCGCCTGGCACCTCGGGAGATCGCCACTTTGCTCGAAATGTCGGCAGACGACTACTCCGCTCGGCGCTATGGCCCACTGACGCTCGCTGGAGCGCTGGTCGACATGGCGGCGTCTGGGTACGCCCCACGGTGTGCGCTATCTGCCGCCGGCACGGATGTGCCCCTAAGAGTCAGCCGACTGCTCTCGAGCTCACGAAACTCCAAGAAAACTGCGGTGACCTCTGGACTGCTTGCTGGTGCGGTTCTTGTCCTGCCTCTGGCGGTTGTGGCGCTGTCGGGATGAAGGGCTCGATCTCGTAGTAGACCGCTCTACAACAGGGTTGAATTCGGGCGTATTCAAGGGACATTCCGTAGACGGGAAGCCAGCTCAAAGGACGTGCCGGGACACCGTGGACGATCTCAAACACCTTGCCAAGGTGAGGGTCGCGGGTTCGAAATCCCGTCTTCCGCCCGCATAACACCAGGTGGAAGGCGGTTGCTCAACACGCAGGCGAGCGGGTTGTCTTGCCCCGGTGGGGAGTCTCAGGTTGAGCATTTTGGTTGATGATTCCTGCGCGCGTCGGGCCGCCTGTTATCGCGCTCACCGGACTTCGAAATACGGACCAAAATGACGCATAATTTTTCGTAACTGTTCAGGTCTCTCCTGGGAGCCAGACCCTGCCTTCGAACAGCTGATGTAGGCCGGTCAGCACGTCATAGCCGTGTTTCTTCATGGTCGAGACGTAACTGCGGATGGCACAGAAGTGATCTGCACCTGCCTTGGTGCGCCAGGAGCCTGAGATCTTCTGCTGGAGCTTGACCATGCGGATGTCTCGCTCGCCTTGGTTGTTCGTCGAATTCGACGTTGAAGTCAGTGGTGAAGCGCAGCACGTCGTCGCGGTCGGCGTCGAGACGATCGAGGAGGTTGACGGCGGTATTCTTGTACCACTTTCCCTGGCCGCCTCGCTTGGCTGCTCGTTGGCTGCCCAGCCCTTTGCGACGAGCTTTTCGTAGCGCACCGGATCGAGTGCAGGACTTTGTCGTCGAGCCGCGTGCGGCCCTTGGCCTTGGCTGCTCCACGGCCTCCTTGGCGTCGAGAAGCAGGTCGATCATCTGGTCGGCCCAGTCCTGGTCGAAGTGCTCGACGACGCCGGTGAGCTCTCGGAGGTGGTGCGCGTTGCATAGGGCGTGGACGACGTCGTAGAGCGATAGGGCTTCCAGCCGTCGTGGATCGCCACGCCGGACATGGTGGCGATGACTCCAATGTCGTCCATGGCGACGGTCCCGCGGCGCTTGTGGCAGACGAGGAGGGTGTAGAGGCTGGTCGAGGCCACATGGATCCAGTGCAGCGATCCCTCCACGCGTGCCGCCGGTTTCGTCGAAATGGACGGCCGGGGCGTCTTTGAGCAGGTCGGTGACGACGTCGACGAACAGGCCCAGTCCGCCACCGGCCTCGGCCACCATGGCCTTGATTGCTCCCACCGACACCGGCATCGACAAGACGTCGGCGAAGATCTCGGCGAGGCGGTCGTAGGGGACGTGCTGGTAGACCGAGAGGTAGACGGCGAACGCCCGCACGCCCGGCCCATAACAGGCCGGTGCGGTGGCTTCGGGCGGAGCCTCGGCCTTTGTCTCGCACCCGCACGAACAACGCAGCTTCACCAACTGGTGCTCGGTGACAATGGGCCCAGGTCCGAGGCACCTCGAAGACTTGGCGGCGTCTCGACCGAGACGACCTCGGCCTCGGTCAGCTCGGCCTCGCAGGCGCCACGGCGCGTCGGGCGATGGCTGATCACCTCGTCGGGATCGGGTACCTGGGCCAGGTGATGGCCTTCGTCGCCGGGTTGCTTGCCGGGCCGCCGCTTCTTCTGCGCCCGGCGCTCGGCGCGGTTGGCCGGCGGCTTGGACAGCCCCTCCGCCGAGGGCGGCATCGAGGAGTTGCGCGGAGTGCGCCCGACGCCGCCGTTCGAGCTCGACGATCTTGGCCTCGAGCTCGGCGAGGCGGGCGCTCTGCTGTTCGATCACCAGTCGCTGCGCCGCAACCAGCTCCTTGAGGTCCTCGTAGGAGGGGTCGTCGAACTCCACGACCACCAGTCCACTCGGTCACCGGGCAGATCGCGAGCCTTGTCGGATCACAAACGCGCTGGTCGCGCGCGACTTTCAAAAGTCGTCCCGAGCCCGTGTGGATCCATCCAGTGATCCAGGGTGCGCGGAAAGTCGCCGCGCGCGACGATGGAGTCATGACGCCACGGCGCCGTGATCCCGGCCTCGACGAATTGATCGCTGACATCACCATCGACTGCAATGAGGAGGACGAGGAGCTGATGGGCTTCGAGAACTTCTTCGACGAGTGGGCTGCGCTTCCTTGCCCGGGCACTGTCGTCGGCGAAGACGTTCAGGTGCTCTCCGTCGCCACTCAACACGGACGGCGAGAACTGGTCGCCCATTGCGAACGAAAGGGTCGCAAGTACCGGATCGCACTCCTCGATGTCGAGCTCAAGGCCGATCCCGCTACTAAGCGGCTGGTCGCCGGTTATCGATGGTGGGCTGAGTGTCGCTGAAGACCTGAACAGTTACCATTCGGGTTGGGCTCGGCGTCCTCTCGACAGGCAGACGGATTGGCAGCGGACTGCTTCTTAATTGGGTGATCCTCTTTTCGGAGATCCTGCGCCTGACCCGGGGCCAGAGAATGTGGCGACTGAGCTCCAACGGACCGCGCAGGGCCACCGATTCGACCTATTGAGTGCAAGAGGCAAGCCCCACCGAGTGAGGTAGATGTTCTCGTAGTAGACCGCTCTACTTCAGGGTCGAATTCCTTCAGCCTGAGTGGACACTTTGTGGACGGGCGAGGACCTCAGAGCCCGCTGTCGGAGGAGGACCATCCAGAAACCCCTGTAAACCGTCGTGCCCCCGCGTCACGCATGACGATTGCGCAGCACTGGTCGTACTCTTGCGTTCTATGTTCGCGATAAAACGGACCATCACGTGGAAACAAACCTTGCTGGTGGCGACAACCTTAGGCTGTATGGCCGCGCTGCTCTTGGGCGACGGATCTCGTTCATCTGCGAGTTTGTCGACGAGCTCATCGACCGCACCGCTGGGCGTCACCTGGATGCAGGGCTACGCCGCTCCGGGGACCCCAGCCAAGTACAACAAGGTGGGGGTCATCAAGGTCGGACCCAGCGGCGCGAAGAACGTCTTGGTGCTGGAGCCGGGTACCTCGGCGGCAGCGCCTACTTCGTCCCGCTGGCCAAGTGGATCGTCTCGAAGACCAGCGGCTGGCAGGTGTGGTCGGTCGAGCGCCGGGAGAACCTGCTCGAGGACCAGTCGGAACTGAACCTGTACAAGCAACACAAGGCGACGACGACGCAGCTGTTCGACTACTACCTCGGCTACCTCAAGAACCCGAGCATCACGCATCACTTCCAGCCCGTCCCGAACTCGAGCGTCGAGTTCGCCAAGCAGTGGGGAATGAACGTCGCCGTACAGGACCTGCACATGGTGGTCGGGGCGGCGAAGAAGCTCGGCGGCAAGGTGGTGCTCGGTGGCCACTCGCTCGGGGGATCGGTGGTAACGGCCTATGCAACCTGGGACTTCAACGGCCGGGCCGGGGCCGACGAGCTGGCCGGTCTGGTCTACATCGATGGCGGCAGCACCCCGACCCCGGTCAGCGCCGCAGGCAGCGACCCAGACGCTGCAGGCACTCGAAGCCCCGACGCGACTCCCTGGCTGTCCTTCGGAGGGATCTCGGCCCCCTACGCCGGGCTCTTCAGGCCACAGGATCGGCGTCTGCCCTGTTGGACCCGAACGCGCCTTCGTTGGGTCAGACCTCGGGACTCCTGCCCTCCGACATCGTCCCGTCGGTCCGCGTCACCAATGTGGGCCAGTACGGCTACGCGCTCAACGCCGCCACCTCACCGGCAAGCCTGCTGGCGGCCCAGGCCCACCTGGGCCAGGGCGTCGCCACAGGGTCCGGTCCACGGCTGGGACGGGTCAGGGGCGCTGACACCGATCAAGCGCTTCGCCACCATGTTCTCGGGTGCGGCGATCCAGAACGCCGACGGCACCGAGTGGTACTTCCCCCAGCGGTTGACCGACGACACCGGCGCGGTGGCCAACGGAAACGCCAATCCGGCCCAGAGCGTCCTCGACGTCGATGCCACCATGGGTCACCACCTCCCGAAGAACCTGCTGATCTAGGCCTTCGGTGCCCGCCTCGGCGGTGCCGGTGTGCCCGCCGCTGCCCAGCAACTGGCCCAGCAGTCGGGCATTCCCGTGAAGAACCTCACCGTGGCGAACTACCAGAGCACCTACTCCCACAACGACCCGGCCGGCGCCTACCCCGACAACGCCTTCTTCAACCTGCTCGTCCCGTTCCTGGGCAAGGTCGGCGCTCAACGATAGACAGCTGATGAGTCACTGGTGCAGCCTCTCTCGTTGGGTCAGGCCACTGCCGCTTGCGGAGCCCTGGGCCCGACGTGGCGACGCAGCTCATCTGAACTGGGTCGGCGGCGCCGGGGCGAGTCGGACTCGGGTGTGACCGATCTCGTCGGAAGGCTGAGTCGCAAGAGCGTGCGCAACGTTTGTCCGTACTGTCGGTAGAGCGGACCCGTGGTGTACGGGATGTCGTATTTCTCGCACAGGGCCTGCACGCGCTCGGCGATCTCGGGATAGCGGTTGCTGGGCAGGTCGGGGAAGAGGTGGTGCTCGATCTGGTAGCCCAGGCTCCCGGACATGATGTGCAGGAACCGGCTGCCCTCGAAGTTGGCCGAGCCGAGGAGCTGGCGGAGGTACCACTCAGCCTTGCTCTCGTCGTCGAGCTCCTCCTCGGTGAACTTCTCCGCCCCGTCCGGGAAGTGGCCGCAGAAGATGATGATGTTGGACCACACGTTGCGCACGAGGTTGGCCGTCACGTTGGCCGAGAGCGTGGACAGGAAGTTGGGACCTGACAGGAGGGGGAAGATCAGGTAGTCCTTGCCCACCTGGCGTCGGACCTTGCGCCAGATGCCCTTGAGCTGGCGCCCGAGCTCGCTCGGAATCCTTCTCCCGCTTGCGTATGGCCACGATGTCGAGATCGTGGAGGGCCACACCCCACTCGAAGAGCAGGGCCAGAAGCGCGTAGTACACGGGCTGCCCGAGGTTGGCCGGATGCCATTTCTGGTCACTGGTCACACGCAGGATGCCGTACCCCACGTCGTTGTCCTTCTCCAACACGTTGGTGAAGGTGTGATGCACGAAGTTGTGGGAGTGCTTCCACTGGTCCGCCGGGCAGGTGTTGTCCCACTCCCAGGTGCCCGAATGGATTTCGGGGTCGTTCATCCAGTCCCACTGGCCGTGCATGACGTTGTGGCCGATCTCCATGTTCTCGAGGATCTTCCCCGACCGCCAACATGGCGGTGCCCGCCACCCAGGCCGGAGGAAAGGAACTGGCGAACAGGGTCAGTCGGGCCGCCACCATGAGCTGCCGCTGGATCGAGATGATGCGGGTGATGTAGGCCGCGTCGCTTTCGCCTCTGGACTCTTCGATGTCCTGACGGATGGCGTCGAACTCACGCCCGAGCGCCTCCACGTCGGCGTCGCTGAGATGGGCGAATGTGGCTACGTCTGAAATGGCCATCGGACCTCCTTAGATCTCGAGTACGCAATCACCTGCGGCAGCCGTGACACACGTCTGCACGCCGGCGTTCTCCTGATATTCCGTTCCGTTCCGCAGGTCTTTGACCACGCCCTTCTTCAGGGGAACGATGCAGGTGTGGCAGATGCCCATCCGGCAGCCGAAGGGCATCTGAATCCCGGCGGCCTCGCCTGCTTCGAGCAACGTGGTGGCGCCGTCCGACATCGGCCGCCTTGCCGGAGGTGGCGAACGTCACGCGCCCTCCTTCGGCCGACGTGGTGAGGACGGCGGAGAAGCGCTCTAGGTGCAGTTTCTTGCCAAGCCGCGCCTCCGTCCCAATGGGTCTCGGCGGCGGCCAACATCGGCGCCGGGCCGCAGACCCAGGCCTCACGGGTCTTCCAGTCGGGGCAGACCTCGGTGAGCCGCCCCACATCGAGAATGCCGTGGCGATCGTCGAAGTTCTCGATCATGCGCAGCCCGGGCGTGTTGGTCCGCCAGCGCGAGGCGCTCCTCCCGGAAGATGGCGGAGTCCATGGTCGGAGACGAGTGAATGTGGACGACGTCGGGCATGGTGTCGCGACGATGCAGCGTGCGCAGCATGGACATCACCGGCGTGATCCCGCTGCCGCCCGTCCAGAAGAGGATCTTGGGCGGCGGCGGATCAGGAAGGACGAACTCGCCTTGGGGCAGCGCCAAGCGGACGATGGTGCCGGCGTCGAGACCGCGCACCAGGTGCTCGGAGAGGAATCCTTCGGGCATCGCCTTGACCGTGATCGTCAGTTGCCTGTCCCGGTCGTCTCCGGCCGCTCCCGTCAGGCGTCGAACTGACCGAATAGGAGCGCCAGTGCCACTTCCCGTCGATGTGGACGCCGATGCCGACGTATTGACCGGGCTGGTAGTTGATGTTCCAGCCCCAGCCAGGCTTGATGACCAGGGTGGCTGCGTCGCCAGTCTCCGGAATGACCTCGACGACCTTGCCGCGGAGCTCGCGAGCGGACCACAGGGGGTTCACCATGTGCAGGTAGTCGTCGGGCAGCAGGGGAGTGGTCATTCGGGCGACCAGGCGCCGCACGACCTCCGATGGTGAGATGGGTCCAGGCCCTTGACCAGGGGACGTTGTCCTTCATCGCGTCGCCACTCGGCTCGGTCGTCTGGGTTTGCACTTTGGGGAGAACACGCATCACTCGCTCCGGGGAGGGGGAAGTTATATGTTACTTACCGTAACGGATAAGATCAAAACATGAGCAGCAGCCGGTCTTCGAGGGCCCAGCGACGCGATGGTCGGAGCGAACGATGGAGGGAGCATCGAGAAGCTCGCCGCCAGGAACTGATTGCGGCAGTCATGACGGTCGTGAGTGAACAGGGCGCCGGCGTTGGCATGGACGACATCGCGAGGGCGTCACACATCGCCAAACCGGTCTTCTATCGGTACTTCAGGGACAAGGCCGAACTATTCGTTGAGGTGGGACGGGCCGTGGGTGAAACGGTGGTGGCCGAGACCACGGCCGCCATCGACGCCGCCCCAATCGCCTCGATCGAAGCTGGCGGCCGGCATCGACGCCTACCTGGCCAGCATCGAGTCCCGGCCCGAGTTGTACCGTTTCGTGCTCCAGCACCGGGATCTGGGCGATTACGCCACCATCGTGGGCCTGCACGCCACAGCGGTGATCGGCGACTTCATGCGGCAGGCCGGGCAGGACTCAGGGGCGGCAGAGTTGTGGGGATTCGGAATCGTCGGCTTGGTCCGAGCTGCGGCCGATCGCTGGCTCGAGGAGCAGACGATGAGCCGTGCCGCAGTGGTGCATTATCTGACGGACCTCATCTGGCCAGGGCTGGCGGGGATGCCGGCGGGCAGTTCCGCGCTATCGACTCCATATGAGAAAGACGGGCATTCGCGCCCAATTTTGAAATGACCGCGCAGGTAGGAACCAATCCGCCCCAGGGCTCGGCAGATACACGTTGTCCGGGTCACCCTCTCCAAGCCTTCGTTGTTGAGCAGCAATCCGCGGTAGAGCGCTCTACTGCGGGGGCAGGCGGGGCGGACTTGGTGGGAAACTGGGTGGGCGGAAACCGCACGGTGCGGGACTGAGGTCGACCGTCCAGACGGAAAACACCACCTTGCCAAGGTGAGGGTCGCGGGTTCGAATCCCGTCTTCCGCTCCAAAGAAGGCCCAGGTCAGCGGCCTGAAATCTCAAGAGGCCGGCCTTTCCGTCGAGCATCGACAAGGGTGTGTGCCACATTCATGCCACTCCTCTAAATTGATCTCCGATGGGCCAGACAAAATCGCGCAGCGCATGGGGCAGCACGCAAGCTGCCATCGGGCCGATGGCAGGCTCGCTACCGAATCGACGGAACGTGGCGTCCGGCTCCAACGACATTCCGGACTAAACGCGATGCGGACGCCTTCCTTGCTGCCACTCGGGCCGACCTTGACCGCGGCACCTGGTTACCGCCCGAGAGGGGCAAGATCACGCTCCACGACTACGCGGCCCAATGGCTCGCTCAGAAGCCCAATCTGAGGCCCCGGAGCCGCGAGCAGTACGAGATCGCCCTGCGACGCCACATTCTCCCGAGACTGGGCGAACGCGAGCTGTCACAAATCTCCCCGAGCATCGTCAGAAGCTGGCACGCCAGCCTGCAGGCCGCAGGACAAGTCGGCGCTCCAACGATCGCCAAGGCCTACCGCTTGCTCCACGCCGTGCTGGCTACAGCTGTCGAGGACGAGCTGATCGCCAAGAACCCCTGCCTCCTGCGTGGGGGCTTCGACCGACCGCACAGCCGAACGCCCCGTGGCTACCGTCGAGCAGGTCTACCTGATTGCCGACGCAATCGAACCGAGCCTGCGAGCAATGGTGCTCTTCGCCACATTTACCGGACTTTGAGCTTCCCCCGCTCCAGCGGACAGTTGCTGTTGGTTGCTGATCATGCCGCGTGTGCGGCTTCGTAGTCCACGGGACTGAGCATCTGGCAGTAGCTGTGGCGTCGCCGCGGGTTGTACCAGGCCTCGATCCACTCGAAGATGGCCTGGGCGAGTTGGTGGCGGCTCTCCCAGTGGTGCTCGTCGAGCAGCTCGAGCTGGAGGGTGCCGAAGAAGCTCTCGGCGACCGAGTTGTCGAAGCAGTCACCAATCGATCCCATGGAGCCGAGCAGGCCGTTCCCGCGCAGTCGCCGGCCGAAGGCCCACGACGTGTAGGTCGACCCGTGATCCGAATGGGCAATGGTCTGACCAGCAGGTGGCCGACGGCGCCAGATGGCCATCTGGAGGGCGTCGACCACGAGCTCGGAACGCATGTGATCGGCGATCGACCAGCCCACCACTCCGCGGCTGAAGGCGTCGAGGACCACGGCCAGGTAGGCCTTGCCGTTCTCGGTCGGGTGCTCGGTGACGTCCATCACCCAGAGGCGGTCCGGCTCGGCAGGGTCGAAGGCCCGCTTGACCAGGTCGTCGGAGGGCTCGGGCATCGAGATCCCGCCTCGTGCACCCTCCCCGGCGGCGCCGGTGGATGCCGGCAACTCCGGCCTGGCGCATCAGGCGCTCGACCCGTTTGCGCGAGCAGCGCACGTCCAGGCCGAGTTTGAGCTCGGCGTGGACCCGAGGCGAGCCATAGGAACGCCGGCTCATGGTCCAGATGTCCACGATGGTGTCGCTCAGAGTAGGCGTCGTCGAGGTCCTTGGATCGCACCGGGTTGGCCTGCCAGGCATAGAAGCCCGAGGTCGACACCCTCATGACCCGACAGCAGGCCGACACGGGCAGGTCCGTGCAGGCCCGGGCGATGAAGGTGTACGATCATTTTGGGCCCGGCAGCGTCTCCTTGGCGAAATACGCGGCCGCCCGCCGGAGGATCTCGACCTCCATCTGGGCCGTGCGCAGCTCACGGCGCAGGCGCACCAGCTCGGCCCGCTCGTCGGTGTCGAGGCCGTCTCGCCGGCCGCCGTCGATGTCGTCTTGTTTCATCCACCGCCGCAGGCACGAGGGGGCGATGCCGAGATCGGCCGCGAGGCGAGCGACCGGTTTGTCACCCGTTCGGGCCAGCTCGATCGCCCGCTGGCGGAACTCGTCTGGATAGCGCACTGGCATAGGGACATCCTTCCAAGAGACGCCTCTCGGCGCCTCACGTTCGGTGTCCGCCAAGGCGGGGGAAGCTCAGTCTCCGACGCCGAACTCGGCGACAAGATCGTCGACATCCACACCAAGAGCCGGGGCACCTATGGGGCACCTCGGATCACCACCGAGCTGGCCGAGGAGGGCATCTGCGTCGGGCAAAAGCCCGTGGCCCGCCTCATGGTGCGCCGTGGCCTGATCGGGCGCTGCAAGCGCCGCTTCAAGGTGACCACCACTCCTGACCCCGACGCCACCTCGCTCGCTCCGGACCTAATCAAGCGGGTCTTCTCGCCCGAGGCCTACGAGCTCGACACGGCGTGGTGCGGCGACATCACCTACATCCGCACCTGGGAGGGCTGGCTCTACCTGGCGACCGTCATCGACCTGGCCAGCCGCAAGGTGGTGGGCTTCGCCATGGCCGATCACATGCGAGCCGACCTGGTCTGTGACGCCCTCGAGATGGCCATAGCGCAACGTCAGCCCGCACCTGGGCTGATATTTCACGCAGACAGAGGATCGCCCAATACACCTCAGAGCAGTTTCGCCAACTCCTGGCCCACCACCATGTTGTCCAGTCGCTCTCGCGACCCCGTCAATGTTGGGACAACACGGTGGCCAAAGCTGGTTCGCCACCTTGAAAGAGGAACTGATCTACCGCCAGGGATGGCCAACACGGATCATGGCCCGCCGAGCCATCTTCGAGTTCATCGAAGTGTTCTACAACCGCCAACGCCGGCACGTTCACTTGGGGATCTCACCCCGGCCGTCTACGAAGAAAGGAGAAGGAAGCACTCCGCCCACGGCGACACTCAAGCGGCATAATCAATCTGTCCGTCAAAGCGGGTCAAGCCCAGTGGAGCCACGTGGTGTGAGAGTCCAGCACCCTCCAAAAGGCCCACAGCGTGAACCACCTTCAGTAAGGCATGAGTGTTTGCTGCGAGACTGGCGGCCCAGTGAAGTGCCGCCCTGGAATCACTCGAGCCATCGAAACCCACCGCGACTTTCGTCAATTGCGTTCACCGTTGGACTCCCTAATTGCTGTCGGCTATCTGCCACAATGCGGGCAGTCTCAGCGGACGCGACCGCCTCTCGCCCAGGCCCTCCAGACGTGGGAGGCTCAAGGCCTACCGTTACGTCGAGCAGAGCACCCAACACGGCGGCTGTCGACGAGCGCAGTGCACGGGCGCTGTACCCGCCTTCCAGGAACAACGCCAGACGCCCCGGGCAAGGCACAAAAGAACGCACTAGACGAGCGAGCTGCGCAAAATCCCCGGTTGAGAGGGCAAGCTCACCGAGAGGATCGGCCCGATGAGCATCGAATCCACAGGACACCAGGACCCAATCTGGCGCAAAGCGGTCGATCACCGGGTGGGCGACCTGCTCGTAAGCGCGTTGCACGACGTCTCCGGTGGCACCCCGTGGCAGCGGGATGTTGACCGTAAGGCCGACAGCGTTCGGACCTCCCGACCTCTTCGGCTCTTCCTGTGCCCGGGAACAGGGGCCACTGATGGGTTGAGACGTACAGAACTCGCGGGTCATCCCAAAAGATTGACTGGGTTCCATTGCCGTGATGGACGTCCCAGTCAATGATCAGCACCCGCTGACCTTGTGCCGCAAGGGCTGCCGCACTCACGGCAACGTTGTTGAGCAAGCAGAATCCCATTGCGCGGTCTACGTCAGCATGATGTCCCGGCGGCCTCACGGGGACGAAGGCGACGCCCTCATCCTGCAGCTCCATGATTCTGATCGCTTCAAGGCCGGCGCCGGCAGCTCGACGTGCCGCCGCGAAGGAGTCCATGCCGGCATACGTATCTGGATCGATTTGTCCGCCGCCCTGCAGACAGAATCTCTCGAGTTCGTCGAGATATTTGGTCGTGTGCACTCGCGTCAGGGCTTCGAGGTCCGCTTCAGGCGCGCCGACGTACTGGATGGCATCGTCAAGGTGAAGATCACGGACTCCATTCATCACCGAGAAGATCCTGCCCGGCTGCTCAGGGTGGAACGTGCCCCCGTCATGTGCGTTCACACCGGATGGACCAGCGACTATCAGCATCGGCCAGAACTCTCGATTGGCTCGACCACTGGAAGACGCCTGACGTGGCGACTTTGGTCGCGTGCGGCGAGGGCATCACGGTACGACTCCGTAATCTCGATGCCGAAGCGCAACCAGACGGTCCCGCAATCGATTTTCGATGACACATCGAAGCCGGAGTGATGGAACACGTCCAGCATGGGCTTGTTCTCGCAGAGGGTCTCGGCCACAAATGTTCTGACGCCGCGCGCCCTTGCAGCCCGTGCCAACTCGTCGAGCAGCAGCGACCCGAGGCCGTGGTGCTGATAGTCGTCGGCCACGACGAACGCCACTTCGGCTTCCGGGGTGCCGACGATCCGGTCAAACCGGCCGACGGCGATCAACTGTCCGTCCCGCTCGACCACGAGGGCCAAGCGGTCTTCATAGTCCACGGTGGTGAAGCGCTTGACTTCCTCCGCCGACAGCCTCGGATGAACGGTGAAGAACCTCAGGTACGTCGACCGCTGAGAGAGATGCTGATGGAATTCGATGAGCCGTTCTGCATCGTCGGGCCGGATCGGACGCAAGAGACACCAGGTGCCATCTGTCAAGATGACCTGGGCACCAAGCTCGCGTGGATAGTTTGTGGGATTCGGCCGCACGACCAATCAGAGCTTCCTATCGCCAAGACCGGCGGCTTCCGCCCCCCAAAGGCAGAGGCAGAGCCCAGACTCGATTCGCATGCCTCATGGTCCTCGCATTGGGTCGTCTCGGGTAGGGACGTTGGTCCCTCGGCGGGCAGGTCAAGGGTCCTTTGCCTCAGCACCTGTCCGCGCGGTCACGGACTCGGCTGTTTCGCTCAGGTCCGATACCCATCGGGAGCGACAAAGCGAACGAACCGCGAGACCCTGCGCCTGATCCGCCGCTCGAGTCGTTCAGAATGACTTGCAGAGATGCGAGGGGTTTGCGCCTGCGGGGTTCGGTAGAACCTGGTCTTAGCCAGTTCGACAAGGACCAGGTAGACCACGACCATTCCGAAAAGGAGAAGGAAGAAGCTGGTCGGGAGCGGCGTGAATCCGAGTAGGTGAGCGAGCCCGGTGTACGGCAGCAGGGCGCCGACCAAGGCGGCTCCAGTTGGCACAATCAGCATCGGCCAACTGGGCCTGCTCTTGAAGAATGGCACCCGCCGTGTCCGAATCACATAGATGACCAGGGTCTGTGTGGCGATCGACTCCACGAACCAGCCGGTTCTGAATTCGACATGACCGGCATGCAACACAGCGAGCATGACCCAGAAGGTCAGAAAGTCGAAAATGGAACTCACCGGTCCGAACACGGACATGAATCGGCGGATGAACGCCATGTCCCACGCTGCTGGACGGGCCAATGCCTCTGGGTCGACATGGTCGGTCGGGATCACCAGCTGCCCAGTGTTGTAGAGCAGATTGTTCAGGAGGATCTGTGAGGGCAACATCGGGAGAAATGAGAGAAAGACAGAGGCGCCCGCTGCACTGAACATGTTGCCGAAGTTCGAGGATGTCGCCATGAGGACGTACTTCATGGTGTTGTTGAAGATGCGGCGACCCTCGATCACGCCGTCCGCCAGCACTCCCAGATCCTTGTCGAGGAGGACGACGTCGGCGGCGTCCTTGGCGACATCGGTTCCGGAGTCCACCGAAATGCCGACATCTGCGTGGTGCAACGCTACAGCGTCATTCACTCCATCACCGAGATATGCCACGTCCTTCCCGGTCCGGCGGGCCACCTTGATGATGCGGGACTTCTGGTCGGGTCTGATCCGTGCAAACACTGTGGTGGCCGATATGGCGGCTTCGAGCCCGTCGTCATCGAGCGCCTCGACCTCTGGGCCCGACAGCACTCCGGCACACTCGAGCCCGATATCAGAACACACTTTGGCGGCAACGAGCCCGTTGTCTCCGGTGATGATCTTCACGTCCACCCCGAGCCTTCTGAGCTGGGCGATAGACTCTCCAGCGTCAGTTTTGGGTCGATCGGCGAAGGTCAAGAAGCCGGCCAGCTCAAGTCCCTGCTCATCGGCAGCAGTCAGCGACGTCACACCCTGAGCTGAACGGGTGGCAACGGCCACCACACGGGCCCCCTCCGAAAAGAGCGTCTCGAGCGTCGATTGGGCCCCGTCGGGGACGCCCTCGCAGCGAGCAAGGACCACCTCAGGGCCGCCCTTGGCCACGACGAGGCGGCTTCCCTCGGGTTCTTCGACGAGCACGGAAGCCAGTTGGCGTTCGTGGTCGAACGGGAGCACCCCCTTTCGAACGTATCGAGAGGCCTCGACAGCGACGGTCGCTCCCGAGGCGGCGCCAGGAGCCGACCAAAGGGCCTGGTCCAGTGAGTTTCCTCCGACCGGACCGTGGTCGGTCGTCTCCGCTTCGTTGCAGACGAGTGCGAGCAAGAAGGGACGAGTGCTCGGCTGGCCATGTGCGTCGAGGCTCTGCTCGAAGGTGATCTGACCTTCGGTGAGGGTGCCCGTCTTGTCGGTGAAGAGAATCTCGATATTGCCGAGGTCCTCGATGGCCACCAGGCGCTTCACCAGCACCTTCTTTGCCGCCAACGCTTTGGAACCTGCCGAGAGGCTCACGGTGGCGATGGCGGGCATCATTTCGGGTGCGATGCCGACAGCGATAGCCAGGGAGAAGAGAAGCGCTTCGATAAGCGGCCTCGAAAGCGCCACGTTGACGACGAAGATGAAGGCGGTGAGGGCCGCTGCCACACCGAACAAAAACCGTGAGAAGCGCGAGAGTCCTACTTCGAATGCCGTCTGGTCCTGATGTTCGGACAACCCGGCTGCGATCTTGCCGAAGGCAGTTCTCGCGCCCGTCTGGACCACAACACCGACGGCTGAACCTTCGTGCACGATCGTCCCCATGAGGGCACACGTCGACTGGTCGTGCGGGTCGCATCCCGAGGTGGTCACCGAACTTTTGACCACTGGCATCGACTCCCCGGTCAGAATTCCTTCGTCACATTCGCACTCGTCAACGGTGAGCAGGCGAAGGTCGGCCGGAACGATGGCTCCGATCCGGAGAATGACAACATCGCCTGGAACCAGTTCCGTGACCAGGACTCGGCACGTTTGACCGTTCCTCCGGACTTCGGCCTCCTGTCGAATCTGAGCCCGTAGTGACGCCATGGCCCTTTCGGCTCGATATTCGTTGAAGAATCCCAAGCCAACGCTGAGGAGGACGATCACCGCGATGATGACACCATTGGTACCGCCGCCGGTGAGGCCTGACACCAGCGCAGCGCCAAGCAGCAGGAGCAGAATCGGGTTTTTGATCTGGCGGAACAGGACTGCTGTGGCTCGCACGCGATGAACGGAGAGAGCGTTTGATCCAAAGCGGCGACGCCGGTCCTCCACTTCGTTCGACGTAAGCCCTTCTGGTCGGCTGCCGACGGCCGCAAGAGTGTCCTCGGGAGAAAGGAGCGCGGCTCGACCCAGATCGAGTTCGTCGTTCGAGGGGCGGATGGCTACGGCCACGATGTCAGTCCCTACTGACCCAGCAGAGCCCCGACGTCAAAAGGCATTCGGTGATGAGACGTCGACGCCTACATCGGCCAGGCCGGGTCATCTCACCAGTGTGAGTCCAACGAGCGCCGATTCCGTAGGGACCAACGTCCCGACGGCCGTGACCTTCGTCTCTGTCGAAGCCCTTTCGCACTCACTACATTCGAACTGGGGATCAGCAAGTCGATGGTCCACTCAGCGGCAGGCAGGAGGTGTCTTGCCTTGTTCCGTCGATTGAATACCCGAGACCACGGTGTGCCCAGCTGAGCGATCGCGACATGGGTCCGTCGATTCCTGAGGTCGCCGGAAAAGTCCAGCCAAGGATCTGTGAGGACGATGTGACCGAATCACCGAGTTTCGTGACTGCACCAGTGCGGGTTGTGGAGACGCACATCTCGGTCCTTCTCTTCTTCGGAGACAAGGTCTACAAAATCCACAAGCCCGTTCATCTCGACTTTGTGGATTTCCGGGATCGCACAGCGCGCGCCGCGGACTGTCACCGAGAGGTTGAGCTCAACCGCCGGTTGGCCCCCGACGTGTACCTCGGGGTAGCCGACCTCGTGATGGATGGCGAACCGGTCGACCATATGGTGGTGATGCGCGCCCTCCCGCAGGGACGCCAGTTGGCTTCCTTGCTGCAGAGCGGCGAGGACATCGAGACGTGGCTGGACCGCGTGGCAGCAGTCCTGTCTTCGTTCCATCGAACGGCCGTCCGGTCCGCGGAGATCTCAGAATGCGCCAGCCCTTCGGCTCTGGCGCTCAAATGGAAGGACAACTTCGACGAGGTCGCGCGGCTCGTCGACCCTCAATTGGACCGCGAGATTGAGGTAGAGATCAGGTGCCTGGTCGCTCGCTGGCTCAGTTCGCACCGGGCATTGCTCGAGACCAGATTGGCGCAGGGTCGTGTCTGTGATGGTCACGGCGACCTCCAAGCCTCTGACATTTACTGCCTAGACGACGGGATCCGTATTCTCGACTGCCTCGAGTTCTCGGACAGATTGCGCTCGGACGATGTCTGCGCCGATATTGCCTTCTTGGCGATGGACTTGGAGCGCCTGGGCCGCCCAGATGCAGCCAGCCTGTTCGTCAGAGCCTACGAACGACACTCAGGACATCGCTTGCCGCCCTCGCTTTTGCACCTTCATATTGGGCTCCGCGCGTATGTGAGGACAAAGGTCGCCTGCCTTCGCTCCGAGCAGAACGGTGTCGGTTGGAATGCAGCCTGCGATCTGCAGGCACTGGCCCTCAAGCACCTCCGGAGTGCCCGGTCGGCAGTCCTCCTTGTCGGAGGCCTCCCGGGAACCGGGAAAAGCACACTCGCCGCTGGACTGGCGGCTGAGATGGGGTGGCCTCTCATCCGCTCCGACGAGATCCGCCGGCAACAGACAGAGGGCCCCGACCGCTATGCGCCAGAATCCCGCGCCGCTGTATACGAGGAGCTCCTGAGCTCAGCGCGAGAACGGCTTGCGGAGGGAGAGTCGGTGGTTCTGGATGCGTCCTGGATCAGCGCCGATGAACGAGCCTTGGCTGCTCGGGTCGCCGAAGACTCAGAGAGCGAGCTCCTCTCCATCTGCTGCGTGTGTGACGACTTGATCGGAGCCGACCGTATCAAGGAACGCCTCGCGGGCGGAGATGATTTCTCTGAAGCGACCGTCGCCGTACGAGATGTGATGGAGACGGGAATGGACGAGTGGCCTTCGGCAATCGTCATCGACACATCCCATACTGCGGCGTCCGTGAACCTCGAGAGCGCGCTGTCCAAACTGGCTCCACGTGAGTGCTCGAAGGTCTGGGGTTGATCGGTTCGGAACAGCCAGTCCGCCAGGAGGGACCAAAGTCCCAGGTGCACAGGGCCTTCTTCTCTAGCCCAACGATGGTCATTCAGGTTCCAATGAACCCAACGCGTTGTTCTCACCACTGAAAGGGTCCGTGATGTCTGAGGTGAACAGTGTCAAGCCACGTCGAACAAGCCCTCGAACAGGTCGGCCTTCGCTGAGTCCTTACGTTCTCGACGAGATTGCCCCCACCCTTGCTGAAATCCGCGGCGCGCGAGATGGTCAGAAGAACGTGCGCTGAGGCAGAAATCAGCTCGTCCCTCGGGCGGCTGACATCAATGAGCGGACCAACGTCGGTTGGAAATGTAAAGCAGTACCATGCACAAGGAGGATGGAGAATGCCCGATACCAAAAACGGTTCAGGAACTAGCGCCGATGATCAACAGGTGGTTCCCGATGAAATGGTCGGAGTCAATGAAGTGATGCGCCGGCTCGATGCCTGGAAGACTCGAATCGATGAGCTCAGGGTCCAGGTGGACCTGGCGACGCTCGACCTCCATGACGAGGCGGAGAAACAACTCGATCTGGCACGCAATGTGAATCACGTGGCCGCTACGAAGCTTCGCGTCGCATACGAGGACGCAGTCGCCAACGCCGATTCATTGCGCCAAGGCGTGCATGAACTCCTCCACGACGTGAATGAAGCCTTTGATGCTGTGCAGGCCGTCATCTCGCGGGGTTGACAGCTGGGACATGCCGTAACTGGCGTAGACATCTGACTGGACAACCGTCGACAATTGCGAAAGGAGCGCAACCGTGTCGGACGAAGCGACACCGCCGGTATCACCACAGCCTCAGGTCCCTCGAGAGTTGCGTATCGTGGTTGGAGTTGAGGGTTCACCCTGCTCGTCGAGGGCACTGGAGTATGCCGGCGACCAAGCCGCTCTCACGGGCTCGATCTTGCAAGTCGTCACCGTGTACAACGGACTCCCCGGATACGGCTTCACGACTGGCCTCGACCAGGAGGGGGCTGATTCCGTTGTTCGTGAAGCCTTAGAGACAGTCCAGAAGAAGCACCCGACGGTGCTCACGAAAGGCGAGGTCGCGTGCGGAATAGCAGGTCCCGTGCTGTCTGACGTCAGTGAGGGTGCTTCCGCACTTGTGGTCGGGACAAGAGGACGCGGGCAGATCGTCAGCGCCCTCCTCGGTTCAACCTCGGAATACGTGCTTCATCACGCGCACTGCATAACCACGGTTGTCCGCTGAGTGATCTGCGGGCGGCACATGCTGCCCGATCTGTCGCTTACGGCGAAGTCCCGGGCGACCGACAAATGGAGGACTCCCGTCCTTGGGTCTTAGGACCTTCCTCCCTAGGCGAAAGCTCGCTGACCAGGGGACGATAGAGGCGTCACTAGGACTCTGAGGAGGTCGCCATGGAATCCAACGATTCAGCCGGTCAGAAGGCCGGCGAGCGTCTCATCGTCGTAGGCGTGGATGGATCGGCATGCGCCACCCGCGCCCTTGAGTTCGCGGCCAGGCAGGCGGCCAATGAAGACACGCCGCTCCTTGTGGTGGGTGCGTACCACGAAATGCCCGCGGCGGGAGGGCTCGTGGTTGCAGATGCTTTGATACATGAGGTTGCCGATGCCGTAGTTGCTGATGCCATTCGCCGAGCCGAAGAGCTCGAGCCCTCTGTTGCAGTGAAGGGCGAAACGGTGCTCGATTCCCCTGGGCCGGCGCTTGCTCGGCTCAGCAAGGGAGCGACGGCTCTCGTGGTCGGCACGCGAGGACATTCCGAGATAACTGGGATCTTTTTGGGATCGGTATCGCAATATGTCCTGCACCACGCTCCATGCAACACGATCGTGGTGCGTTGACGCAGTGCATCGTCATGAGGCAAGCGATTCAATCGGAACGGAAGGCTTGGCAGTTCTGTCACATTCATTCGTAGTGATCAATGGGCTGCTGAGGCGGTCGACGGAATGGTGTTAAACAAACCCCGAATGGGAGGAAAAGTGAAGCTCGACCAACGAGGATCGGTCGTTCTGGGTGAGGACGCGTGCCGTCGTCACCTGGCGCGCGAAGCCGCCGCGGGCGGCGTCGGGCGAGTCGCTGTCAACGGTGAGCGATCACCGTATGTCATCCCCGTGAATTTCACGATAGTGGACGGAGGGATCGTGATTCGTCTCGGCCCGGGATGGGCTGCCTTTCACCTCGATGGTTCGGCCGTGACCTTTGAGGCTGATCAAGTCGAAGTGACTCAGCACAGCGGATGGAGTGTCGTGGTCGAAGGGGTAGCCCACACGGTGACGTACGACGAGATCGGACGCTTGTGTGCCAATCTGCCCACCCCGATGGTCGCGCTGCCGGGAGTCCGGGTGTTTGAGATCGTCCCGTTCAAGGTCAGCGGCCGCGCCGTCGAACCCCATCTTCGAGGTGAGCCGCGTGACCTTCTGGCCGACACTCATTCGGAATAGGCGAGGCGAGCGAGCAGCTGCGGCTCACGCAGGACGGCGCTGGCGAATTGGCCTCCGTCTTGGTCGAAGATGGCCAACGCGGACGATCCCGCCTGCGGTCGTGGTGTCGCTCGAACGGCGACATCTGCTTGGTTCAGGCGGCGCAAATGACTGGTGCGGGGGGACTCGTGAGCTGACTGGAAGTCGCTCCGAGATCGGGCTTTGCTTCTGGAGCGAACTGGGTTCGAGATCACGTGTGCCGGACTGCCCTAAACGTTCCCATTATGGGTACGGAGGTAGTTCCTGCCCGTGGGAAGGCTGCAATGGACACGACGACAGGCCCAGGAGAGATCTCTGTGCTCTAGGGCCGCAGCTATAGAGCAGTCAAGACAAATCATGGAACAGTCCAAACCCGCAAGAAGAACCCACGTGTTTCGCCTGGAAGAGCGACCGGAATTCGCTCAGGTATCCGCCCGATCATCTCCGGGTGGGCGCTCTTGAAAGGCCCGGGACCCGTCTGTGTGCTCCATGGAGGTGTCGACGTGAGAGCGAATTCGCTCTATCGCCTCCATACCCAGTCCGTGATCGACGGATCATCCTCACCGTGTTCACGCGTGTATGCCCGGGCATCCAGTCTCGCATCTTGCATCCTCTGCCGGACGTGCGCTGCTCTGCTCCGAAAGCCCCGGCACGCGGTCGATGACGTCCATGACCAAGTGAAAGCGGTCCATGTCGTTCATTATCGCCATATCGAAGGGCGTCGTGGTCGCTCCCTCTTCCTTGTAGCCGCGCACATGGAAGTTGTGATGATTGGTGTGCCGATAGGCAAGACGGTGGATCAACCATGGATAGCCGTGGTAGGCGAAGATCACGGGCCGGTCCTTGGTGAACAAGCCGTCGAATTCAACCTCAGGCAGCCCATGGGGGTGCTGTGTCTCATGGGACATCCGCATCAGGTCCACGACGTTGACCACGCGAACCTTGAGGTCGGGGATCATCTCGCGGAGAATGGACGCAGCGGCAACTGTCTCAAGTGTCGGGATGTCGCCGGCACAGCCGAGCACTACATCGGGAAGTTCGCCGTGATCGTTGCTCGCCCATTCGAAGATCCCAAGTCCTCGGGTGCAGTGATCCACTGCTTCCTCCATGGTCAGATAGCTCAGTGCGGGTTGCTTGCCGGCCACGATCAAGTTGACGTAGTCCCGACTTCGAAGGCAGTGGTCCGCCACGGAAAGGAGCGTGTTGGCATCAGGTGGGAGGTAGACGCGGACGATGGATGGCTTCTTGTTCACGAGATGGTCGATGAAGCCAGGATCCTGATGGGAGAACCCGTTGTGGTCCTGGCGCCAGACGTGACTAGACAGGAGGTAGTTGAGGGAAGCGACGGGTCGCCGCCACGGGATCTCCTTCGAGGTCTTGAGCCATTTCGCGTGCTGGTTCAGCATCGAATCCACGATGTGGATGAACGCCTCGTAGCAATTGAAGAGCCCGTGGCGCCCGGTCAGGAGGTACCCCTCCAGCCACCCTTCGCAGAGGTGCTCGCTGAGCACCTCCATGACGCGGCCATGCGTCGCTAGAAACTCGTCCCCGGGCAACGTCTCGGCTTCCCAGACCCGATCCGTCGCCTCGAACACTGCAGACAGCCGGTTCGAGATCGTCTCATCTGGACCGACGATCCGAAAGGTGGAGGGATTCCCCTGATGACATCCCGGAGAAAGCTCCCCAGCACCCGCGTCGGCTCGACCGATACGACGCCAGGTGTCTCGACCGTGACGCCATACCTGCGGAAGTCCGGAAGGTTCAAGTCTTGAAGCAGCAATCCCCCATTGGCGTGGGGATTGGCACTCATACGCCGGATCCCGGTCGGCGGCGAGAGCCTGCAGCGCTGGTCGCAGGCCGCCCGACTCGTCGAACAGTTCCTCGGGCCGATAGCTCCGGAGCCAGTCCTCGAGGATCTTGAGGTGCGCGGGGTTGGCCCTGACGTCGGCCACTGGTACCTGATGGGCGCGGAAGGTCCCTTCGATAGGGACGCCGTCGACCTCCTTCGGGCAGGTCCATCCTTTGGGCGTGCACAGAACGATCATCGGCCAAGCCGGTCGCGACGTCGCTGCGCCACTCCGAGCGGCTGCCTGGATCGTGGCAATGTCTTCCAGGGCGTCGTCGAGGGCAGCGGCCAGTTGCTGGTGGACGTCGGCCGGCTCGTCGCCTCG
Organism: uncultured Acidimicrobiaceae bacterium; assembly: GCA_963731065.1. Classification (GTDB taxonomy): domain Bacteria; phylum Actinomycetota; class Acidimicrobiia; order Acidimicrobiales; family RAAP-2; genus Bog-473. The sequence goes on from CAVSUH010000024.1 coordinate 39,251, forward strand.
CACGAAGATAGGACGGTGCCCGTAGCCCACGAGGAGGCTCGTCAGCTCATCGTCGCCCAGGCGGGCCAGCACGGTCGGGTTGGCGATCTTGTAGCCGTTGAGATGCAGGATGGGGAGCACCGCGCCGTCGCCAACCGGGTCCAGAAACTTGTTCGAGTGCCAACTCGCAGCCAAAGGCCCCGTCTCGGCCTCTCCGTCTCCGACAACGCAAGCGACGATGAGCTCCGGATTGTCCAGCACGGCGCCGTAGGCGTGCACGAGCGAGTAGCCCAACTCGCCGCCTTCATGGATCGAGCCCGGAGTCTGCGGGGCCGACGTGACTCGGGATGCCTCCCGGGAAGGAGAACTGGCGGAAGAGTCTCCGTAGTCCTTCAGCATCCCGGCCGATGTGAGGATACACCTCGCTGTAAGTACCTTCCAGGTACGCGTTGGCGACGATGCCGGGTCCGCCATGGCCGGGTCCCGTCACGTACATCACGTTCAAGTTTCGTGTCTTGATGACCCGATTGAGATGGGCGTAGATGAGATTCAGTCCGGGCGTCGTGCCGAAATGACCCAAAAGACGTGGTTTCACATGCTTAGGGAGCAACGGCTCCTTCAGGAGCGGGTTGTCCATCAGGTAGATCTGACCCACCGAGCAGTAGTTAGCGGCCCGCCAATAGGCGTCGATCAGCTCGTACTCTTCATCGCTCAACGGTAGGTCTGCACTCGACCGCTCCCCGGACCGTTCGCGGTCACGCCACGGCGACGCTGAAGACCCACCGCCATCGTCTCGGTGGAAGCTGAACCATGACCCAGTGGACGTACTGGCGCCGGCTCAGACTTCATCGGGAGGTGGGCTGTGCACAATGACGCGACCCGTCACAGTGACGGGAGAGATCTTCACCACCGCGTGGCGGTCATCACCGGCCCAGGTCTCGAGGTCGAGCGACGACACGCGTCGCAACTCGTCGGGGTCGACGACTCGCCGCGCCGGCCCGCTGACAAGCACACTCCAGCCCTCGCTGAAGATCTCCTCGACCCGATCGATTTCGAAGCCGACCATCGGTTGCTGCGCAAGCCAGTCGGCCTTCGCCTCGTCGGTACTGAAGATGATCTCCCCCTCAGTGAACTCGAAGTTGACGGGAAGCGCGACGGGACCCCTCTCGGTCGAGAAGACGATTCGCCCTACGCCGCCGGCAGCCAGGTGGGCGTCACAGGACTCCCTGTCCAGAGAGTCGAGCGAGGGATGTCGACCTGCTCGGCCCCTCCCTGGCGCCCGATCGTTGTCGCCGCCGGACAGCGCGATCGAGGTCGTATCGAGGGCCAGAGCGATGAGATTGAGGGTTCCGGCGCTCAGACGGGCGTCGGCATTGCGCTCGAAGTACTTGAAATAGGTGGGATCGACGCCCACACGCTTGGCCAGCTCATCGGACGTGAGGCCGAGCTCATTCCGACGGTGGATCACCCTCCGCGCCAGGTCGCTGGGTTCAGTCAGATTGGCCGAACTGGACTGTGGAGCGGAACCAGCGGCGGGCTTTGCGGGAGCTGAGGTATGGGGAGTTGAGGCCATACCACTCATTGTGCGCCCGGCACCTGGAAATCCCATAGGGAGAAAGGTCCCGACGAAGGATGACCTTGGTCTTTTGGCCAGCCGAGGGCGACGAACGGTCCGAGGCTGCGGAGGTCAAGGGCAGGGGAGCGCCGGCGGCAACGGTCCGTTCCCAGGGCGGATCGCTGGCTGCATCTGCCCTACCGGACAATCACAGTCGGGCAGTGGGCATGTCGCGCACAGTAGGTGCCCACCGACCCCAGCAGCACCTCGCGCAGGCCGCCGTGGCCTCGTGATCCGACCACGAGCAGGTCAGCTCCGTTGCTGCAATCGACCAGAGTGGGGCCCGCCTCCGCTTCGCGCAAGATGGAGCTGACGCTGATCCCAGGGGCAACTGCCGCGACGTGAGACACAGAACCATCAGCGATCAGTTGCAGCTGGTGCTCGTACCTCATCAGGCGACTTGGCAAAGACGTACCCCAACGCCATGGGGAACACCCATGCCGTCACGAGTTCGAGGGACGCCGGCGAACGCACCGCATCGCCAATGGCCCAGTCAAGTGCTTTGACGGACCCATCAGATCCGTCGATGCCGACGACAATTTTCCGGACTGCGGTTGGTTGTTCAGTCTGGGGCATACGACGACCTCTTGATTTCGGCCCTCTGAGAGAGATAGGGGTTTGCCGAACTTCCGGGTGTCGGAACCGCCTTCATGAGATCACCCTGTGGCTGGCGGCTCGGCGAAGGATGGCAAGGACCCGTTCGGTGACGACCGTTCCGGTGATGTCTTTCAGCAGCCACGGGCGAGCAAGGCGGCTGGCGCCCTGCCGCTCCCACATGTCCCCCTCCCAGATGGTGAACCTTCTGCGGGCCACGTCCAGGTCCAGCCGAAGGTAGGGATAGAGGTCTGGGCGATCGAGGACGGTGATCTTCCTGTCGAGCGCCATCCACAGCGTGAGGCGAAGGCCATGGAAAGGGTCCCGTGGTCGTTCCACGAGCGTGCCGTCCCCACCACACGCCCTGAGCCTCTGCGCCACCGCCTGGAGCGTTGGCCGGAGCACACTGACGGCAAGTCCTTCGGCATGACGAACGAACTCTTGACGCTCGAATTCAGCTTCGGTGCGCCGGCGGCGAAAGTCCGTCCGTCGTGCCGACCACTGATCGAGCACGTCGTCGATTTCCGCCAGTGCATCAGAGGTCTCGCTGCGTGACGTTCCGGCCGCCGAGTCGAGGTCGCGGCTGTACCCCCGGTCGACGAGGGACTTCTGTGCTTCCATCAACGGACCAGCGCGATCGGACAGACCGCATGGTGGACACAATGCTCGGACACGGGCCCGAGCAAGGCACTGCGACCGGGTGAACCGAGGACCAACAGAGCTGCACCCCGACTGGCGTCGACGAGAACCCTTCCGGCCGACCCGTATCGCATTTCGCCCTTGCTGATGACCCTGGGCTCAAGCTCTCGGACCTGCGCCAAGGCTTCGTCCACGATGACGCCGGCTTTCGCCTGGTCGAGCCCTACGGGCACGACCGGCCAGGCCATCACATATGAGCTCTTCCCGTACACGCTCACGACCTCGAGCAGCGCACCGCGGAGCGCCGCTTCATCAGCGGCGAACACGAGTGCTCGCCTGCCACATTCGGACCCATCGACACCGACGACGACCCGGAGTTCGCTGTCATCGTCCTGTGCGCTCTCGCCGCTTGGCGCCGTAGTCACACGCTGATCTTGGCTGGTCAGGGCAGGCGAGAGGTAGGGACCTAGGTCCTGGCCGGCGGGGACAGGGGTCCCGATTCGGCGACGGCACGGGCCGCGATCAGGACCAAAGACCTGGGGGCCGCGGACGAAACTCTCTATGCACCCGTTGACAATTCCGTCAACCTCCAGAGCATGGATCCGCAGTCCGGACCGCAAATGCACGGCGACGCACACGGAGACGAGGAGATACCTCTGTGCGATGGCACCTATGCCCTCGTCCGCGCCGTCTCTCCGGATGACGGACCCGCACTAGTGGAGTTCCACCGACTGCTGTCAGGTCGAGCCCATTTCCCCCGTTACTTCTCGGATGACCCCGTGCTTAGTGCCGAGGAAATGCGGCGCCTGACATGCGTGGACGGCTGGAATCGTGTCGCACTCGTCGTCGAGAGCAATGAAGTGCTCATCGCACTCGGACGCTACGACCGGCTTCGTGATTCGCGGCAAGCGGATGTCGCCTTTGTGGTTGCTGACGCCTACCAACACCAGTACATCGCCTCGGAGCTGCTGTGCCGATTGGCTCACATCGCCAGGATGGTAGGAGTGTCGCAGTTCAGGGCCGCCATGGCGGCTGAGAACGAAACCATGCTGGCGGTCTTCGCAGAAGCTGGGTATCCCGAGTCGTCATCAACCCCTTGCGGGGGGCCCGTCGAGAAGACATTGGACATCGTCTCGAGCTCTTCAACCCGCTTCGATCGCCTAAATGGGAACGCGCCAGATGGCCCTTGTTCCTCCGTTCTCCGCTGACTGAATGTCGAATGTTCCACCCAGCTTCTCGGCGCGTCCCCGAAGGTTCGTCAAACCGAGACCCTGGCCTTGAGATGCCGGAGCGCATCCGACCCCGTTGTCGACAACTTCGAGGACGACGTCGTTGCCCACGGCCAAGATGACGAGAACGCGAGTCGCCAGCGCGTGTTTGCCGACGTTGGACAACATCTCACGCAACACCGACAGCAAGTGATCGGCCGTCTGTTGCGGAACGGCATTGTCTATGGCACCCTCAAAGGTGAGTTCAGGACGGACGCCCACGGTAGGCGCAAGCTCATCCGCCAAACTGACGACAGCATGACGGAGCCCTCCGGGCAGCGCGCTCTCACCAAGTTCGAAGATCGTCGTGCGGATCTCGTCAATGGTGGCGTCGAGGTCGTCCACCACCTTGTCGATCCGTTCGCGTACGATGTCGAGATCGGGCATGCGAGCTGCCCCCTGCAGGGCCATGCCGACCGCGAACAAACGCTGCACCACTTTGTCGTGAAGGTCGCGACCGATCCGCTCCCTATCATCGAGGACGCTCATCGTACGAACACGGTCGTGCAGGCGAGCGTTGTCGATCGCGATGCCAGCCGCCAGAGCGAGGGCTTCCGTGAGAGCTTCATCCTCCTCTGTGAAGTCGTCCGCACGGACCTTGTCCGTCAGATACAGATTGCCGAAGACCTCGCCTTTCGCCCTGATCGGCACGCCGAGAAAGGACTTCATCGGCGGATGGTTCGGCGGGAAACCCGTAGCTGCCTTCGTGCGCACCGAGGTCCCGCAATCGGAGGGGGGAGGGGTCGGTGATGAGGAGTCCGAGGACGCCACGACCCGTCGGCCGAGGTCCGATGGCCTGCTCCTCGGGCTCGCTCAGCCCAACGGTCAGAAACTGCTCGAGACCGGTCCGGGCTCGATTCAGCACACCCAGGGCCCCGTAGCGGGCATCTACCAAGCGTCCGGGCCTCTTCGACCAGGTGACCCAACAGGACGGGGAGCTCGATGTCCGCCTCGATCATCAGCATGGAGTCCATCAGGCGTCCCAGCTTCTCGGGGTCGCTGATGCGATGGTACGGCATAGCCGTGATCGTACTCAGCGTCAATGGGGCGAGGACGGGTTCAGGGCCGGAAAGTGAACGGGAGAGGGGGCTGACGCTGGCACAATGGCGGAATGACAATCCGCGTGTTCCTCCTCGACGACCATGAGGTGGTCCGGGAGGGGATCAGGCTGCTCCTGGAGTCCGATGACGAGATTGAGGTCGTGGGCGAGGCGGCCACGGCGACCGAGGCCATGGAGCGCATCCCCCTGTCCAAGCCGGATGTCGCCATCCTCGATGTCCGCCTTGAAGGTGGCAGCGGTATTGAGGTCTGCCGAGACGCACGGTCGATGATGCCCGATCTGATGCTGCTTGATGCTCACCAGCTTCGCCGACGATGAAGCGATCTTTGCCAGTGTGATGGCGGGAGCGGCCGGCTATGTGCTCAAGCAGATCAAGCCTCGCGATCTGATCAGCGATGTCCACCGTGTGGCGGCCGGGGAGAGTTTGATGGACCCGAGGATCGTGGCGCGGGTCGTCGAGCGGATTTCGAATCCGCCAAAGACGGACCCAGAGTTCCTGGCTCTCACACCCCAGGAGAAGCGGATCCTCGACCTCATCGCCGAAGGGCAGACCAACCGACAAATCGCCGAGGCCATGTTCCTCGCCGAACACACGGTGAAGAACTACATCACCGGTCTCTTGCGAAAGCTCAAGATGTCGAGTCGCACAGAAGCGGCTATCTATGCCACCAAACTGAAGGTGGCGAAGGACGCTTCAGAGACTCAGCTTTAGCCATCTGGCCAGGAACTCGGTGAGGACACGAGATCGATGCCGATGCCTATCAGCTCCCGTTCGAGCCGCGACCGTTCTTCCCTGGGCCGAGTGAATCGGCGCGTTGAGGTTGCGATTCCGTGCGCCTCACAGACCTTGAGGAGCGCGCGGTCATAAGAGAGTTCGGCCGCCAGGGCAACGGCGGCGCTCTCGCGGGCCGATTCGAGCATTTGTGTTCGACACGCCTGTGCGAATTCGATCAGCGCCTCGCCGTTCAGTTCGTCAACCCAGTCGTTGAGAACGCTGGAGAGTATGTCGGCATACATCTCAGGGCCCCCAGCCTCGACGGAAGAGGGTTGAAGCAGGCCGTAATCCGGGCACCAAGGTCGCCTGCTCACGGAATCCAAGACGAGGTAGGCATGATGCTGACTAGCGCTGCCTCCATCGCCTGACTCCTTCGCCTCTTGCAGACGCGGCGCTCGGCAAACACGGTTCGATTTGTCCCTCCATAGGGATAACTGCAGCCTCCCGACGACCACATCTCGACGGTATGGAAAACCGGGCGGAATAGGTAGGGCAGATGGTGTGGACGAATAGGGACCATGGTCCCTATTCGAAGATCTTCTGCCCAGCTCGCTCCAAGTCCGCAATAGGCCGGACAGTTGTGGGAGCGACATCAGGCGCGACGCCGCGCTGCGTTCCTCCGACGAGCCCATTGACCACCAACGTCCCTGCCCGTCAGGACATTGGTCCCTAGAGGACGAGTGCCGCAGATCTCAAGATCAATATGACGCCGACTCGCAGGAGCGACCGCGGCCCAGCCCAAAGGAGATCTGATGACCATCACGAACACCCGGCCGCCTGTTAAAGACTCGCCGCCTCTCGAACCGGGACTCTCACCAAGAAACCAAAAGAAGGCCCACGCGCTGGGTCTGACCTCGGCGACCGGCCTGGTCATCGGCAGCATCGTCGGCACCGGCGTCTTCACCATGCCGGCCGTCATCGCCGGCGCCGGCACCATGGGCATCGTCGTGCTCGGCGTCATCGCCGTCGGCGCGATGCTCCTGGCCGTCCTGTTCGGCCAGCTGACCAAGCGGGTGCCCAACAGCGACGGCGGGCTCTACGCCTACTCCCGCCACGAGTTCGGCGACTTCGCCGGCTACCTGGTCGGCTGGTGCTACTGGATCCAGGCGTGGGCCGGCAACGCGGCCATCGTCTCGTCCTGGGTGTTCTACGTCGACGCCCTCTTCGGCTGGACGCATCCCTCGGGCATGGAGAACTTGGGCATCGCCATGGTCGGACTGTGGGTGCCGGCGATCATCAACCTGGTCGGGATCCGCCAGATGGCGTGGTTCCAGAACGTCACCGTCGTGCTGAAGTTCCTCCCCCTTCTGTTCGTCGGCGTCGTCGGATGGTTCTTCGTTCAGAACGCCCACTTCGGGGCATTCAACGCCTCGGGCGGCAGCCTCTACAGCGGCATCGGCATCGCCGCCGGCGTGGCCCTCTTCTCCTTCATCGGCGTCGAAGCGGCGGCCATGACCGCCAAGCGGGTCAAGAACCCGCGGAGTGAACGTCATGCGCGGCGTCGATGATCGGCACCGTGCTCAGCGCCATGCTCTACGTGCTGGTGACCGCCGTGGTGATGGGACTGGTGGCCCACCACACGCTGATCAACACCGGCTCGCCGTTCGTCAACGCCTTCCAGTCGATCTTCCCCCACGAGGCCTGGGCCGGAAAGTTCATCGCCGCCATCGCAGTGATCTCGGGTATCGGCGCGCTCAACGGCTGGACCTTGATCGTGACCGAGACGTCGCGGGCCATCGCCCAGGACGACATGTTCCCGCGGCCCTTCGCCTGGACGGACCGCAAGGGAACGGCGTGGTTCGGCATCGTGGTCGGCACCGCCCTGCCGTCGTTGCTCATGTTCTGGCGCTACACCACCACGTCGGGGCTGACGGTCTTCACCTACCTGGTCGACCTCACCGTGGTGACGGTCGCCATCCCCTACTTCATGTCGGCCATCGCCCAGCTGACCTTCCTGGTCTCTCGTCGTCGGCGGGTGCAACGGCTGGCCGCTGGCCCGAGACCTCGCGTCGCCGGCGCCAGCGTCCTGTTCTCCATGTGGGTGACTTTCGCCTCGGGCTACCAGGTCGTCTACCAGGCACTCGTCGTGATTCTGGCCGGCCTGGTCCTCTACGCCTTCTTGAACGCTCGTCGTCAGCGTCTGGGTGAGTCTGAGCGAGCCGACGGAGCTGCTCCGAGCAGCCCGTTGCCGAACCCGTCGCATCGGCGTGATCCGACCACGTCCGACCACCACCAGGAAAGAGATCACAGTGACACTTCCAAGTCGATTCAGAAGTCGGCCAGCTCCGCGAGGCGATCGTGCACCGTCCCGGTCTCGAGCTCTCCCGACTCACTCCGGAGAACATCGGCGAGCTGCTCTTCGACGACGTCATGTGGGCCAAGAAGGCAAGGAGGAGCACGACGCCTTCGCCCAGGCCCTCCGGGACAAGGGCGTCCAGGTCCACTACTACGGGCAGCTGCTGGCCGAGACCCTCGAGATCCCTGAGGGACGGGCCTTCGTACTCGACCGGGTGTGCACGCCGGAGAATCTGGGCCCGTCGCTGGTGGGTCCCGTTCGTGAGCTCTTCGAGGACCTGCGACGGGAAGCAGCTGGCCGACTATCTGGTCGGGGGTGTCCTCAAGGCCGATCTGCACCCCAGCGGAGCCCACAGCCTGAAGTGGGACATGCTCCGAGCCTGACGACTTCATCCTCACCCCCCTCCCGAACCATCTTTTCCAGCGTGACAACTCCTGCTGGATCTACAACGGGGTGACCATCAACCCGATGGCCAAGCCGGCTCGCCAACGAGAAACACTCCACACCCGGGCCATCTACAGGCACCACCCGCTGTTCGACGCCAAGTACATCGTCTACTACGGCGACGACGACGTGCCGCACCAGCCGGCCACGATCGAAGGGGGCGACGTCCACGTCATCGGGCATCGGACTCGTTCTTATCGGCATGGGAGAACGAACGACGCCGATGGCCGTCGAGACGGTCGCCAAGTCTCTTTTCAGCCATGACCAGGCGACCAGGTCATTGCCGTCGAGCTGCCGCACAGCCACGCCTTCATGCACCTCGACACCGTAATGTCGATGGTCGACACATCGACCTTCGTGCTCTATCCGTACTTCGACCGAGAACCTTCGTAGCTGGACAGTGACACCGGGTCAGACCCCGACCAGCTTGAGTGTGACGCAGAACGCGGACCTCTGGCACACCCTGGCCGAGGTGCTCGAGGTCGATCGAGGTCACCGTGCTGCCCACCGACGAGGACGTTCGAGCAGCCGAGCGCGAGCAGTGGGACGACGGGACCAACTACCTGGCCGTCGCTCCCGGCGTGGTGTTGGGCTACGAACGCAATGTCGCTACCAACACGATGCTGCGCCGGAACGGCATCGAGGTCGTCACTATCGCCGGTGAGGAGCTCGGTCGCGGCCGCGGTGGCCCTCGGTGTATGACCTGCCCGATCGAGCGGGATTCGGCCTGATCGCTCCGCAACACACCATCCCACCAACCGAAATCCATAGAACAGAGCCCATCATGAACCTCGTCGGACGAAGCTTTTTGAAGGAAGTCGACTTTTCCAAGGAAGAGTTCCAGTACCTGCTCGATCTCGCGATCACATTGCGTGACGAGAAGCGGGACCGCTGTGAGCCCTTGTGGCTCGTGGGCCGCAATATCGCCCTGATCTTCGAGAAGACATCGACCAGGACCCGATCGGCGTTCGAGGTGGCCGCGCATGATCAGGGCGCTCACGTCAGTTATCTCGGCCCCGGGGAGACGCAGCTCGGGAAGAAGGAGAGCGTGCGGGACACCGCACGGGTGCTCGGGCGGATGTACGACGGGATCGAGTTCCGGGGGTTCTCTCACCAAGATGTCGAGGATCTTGGCGCAATACGCCGGCGTTCCGGTCTGGAATGGCTTGACGGATCGTTGGCACCCCACGCAGATGCTGGCCGACATGCTCACCATGCGGGATCAGCTCGAAGAAGCCACTCGAGGAGATCGCGTATTGCTACGTCGGTGACGCTCGGAACAACACCGCCAATTCGTTGCTGGTCACCGGGGCCTTGCTGGGCATGGATACGAGGATCTGTGGACCCCGCGCCCTGTGGCCCGCTGAAGACATCATTGCGATCGCCCGCTCCCTGGCCGAACGAAGCGGCGCGCGCCTGAGCATCACCGACGACCTCGAGGATGCGGTGCAGGGCGCTGACTTCCTCTACACAGATGTCTGGGTCTCGATGGGAGAGCCAACGGAGACGTGGGCGGCTCGGATCGAGGAATTGCGGCCGTTCCAGATCTCCTCACGAGTCATGGCGCAGACCGAGAACCCCGAGACGAAGTTCATGCACTGTCTGCCGGCCATGCACGACCGTCATACCGAATTGGGCGAGATGCTGTACGACAAGTTCGGGCTTTCCGCTCTCGAGGTGACCGACGAAGTGTTCGAATCCTCGGCTTCGATCGTCTTCGACCAGGCTGAGAACCGCCTCCATACCATCAAGGCGGTCATGGTCGCGACACTGAGCGGAGCGGGAGAGGCGGCTCAGTCGTGAGAATCGTCGTTGCCTTGGGTGGCAACGCCCTCCTCGAGCGTGGCGAGGCACCCGACGCCGATATCCAAGAGCATCACGTCCGGATCGCCGCCCAGGCCCTGGCCTCGCTCGTCCAGAAGCACGAGGTCGTCATCACCCACGGTAACGGTCCTCAAGTTGGCGTCTTGGCGCTCGAGAGTGGGGCAGACCCCGCACTCGCCCGCCCCTACCCATTCGACTCCTTGGTCGCAGAGACCCAAGGTCTGATCGGGAGCTGGCTCCTGGCGGCGGTCGAACATGCCGCCCCGGGCCACGAAGCAGTCTGCCTGCTGACGCGGACCCAGGTCGATGCCGCAGATCCGGCCTTTACGGCGCCGACCAAGTTTGTGGGCCGGCTCTACACGGTGCGTCAGGCAAGAGAGCTGACGCGCCAGCACGGTTGGGCAATGCGGCAGGACGGCACCAGTTGGCGCCGGGTGGTTGCGTCACCTGAGCCAACGGCGATCGTTGAGCTGGAGGAGATCAGGTCGTTGCTCGAGACTGGCCGGACCGTGATCTGCGCCGGCGGAGGCGGGGTCCCAGTCGTGCGGGACGAGCAAGGGGACCTTCGAGGCGTGGATGCGGTCGTCGACAAGGACCTGACCACTGCCCTCCTCGCTACTCGCTTGCAGGCTGACGCCCTCTTGCTGCTGACCGATGTGGCCAATGTGCAACGTGACTACGGCACGCCGAGCGCGTGCGCCATCGGGAACACCACCGTCGAAGCCCTCCGCGGCATGGACTTCGCTGCCGGATCGATGGGTCCAAAGGTCGAGGGAGCGTGCCGCTTCGTCGAAGCCACGGGAAAAATGGCGGCCATCGGAAATCTCACCGACGCCATTCGACTTCTGGACGGCCAGGGAGGAACCATCGTCTTGCCGAATGGGCCGGCTGCGGCGGCGCCAATTGACTCGGCGAAACCAATCCCAGGAGGTCACACCATGACGACATCAGAAGCGACACCCACCCCCACTCGACCGCGTGTCGTTGTCGGAGTCGACGGCTCAGTGGCGTCGTTGAAAGCATTGCAATGGGCCGAGGACTACGCGTCCGCAACGCGGTCGCGGATCGATGTGGTCGCCGCATGGGAGTGGCCGACAGCTCTGGCCTGGTCGGGTCCGTTCCCCTCCGATTTCAATCCGAATATGAGTGCCGAGCAGATGCTCGACCATCTGATAGAGCGCGAGCGTGCTGACCACCCAGATCTCACCATCGAGGGTCGGGTTGTGCAAGGCGATCCGGCGAACGTGTTGGAATCGGCCTCGCATGGCGCCGCTCTCCTCGTTGTGGCACAGAGAGGACACGGCGAGCTCGTCGGGCTCCTCTTGGGCTCGGTCAGTGAGCACTGCGTCGCCCATGCTCACTGTCCGGTGCTTGTGTTTCGCGACGACCATTGCCGCGTGCCCTCTGAGCACTCCTCTTAGGCGCGCATCGTCGACCTTGCCAGCACCGAGGTCCTTGGGTCCGAGATCTTCGCGCCCCTCCATTTTGCTCTCATGCCGTGACAACGAGACGAACAGCTCCTCGAAAGGAGATGTGAGTGGAAGGAGCGTCTGGATCGGAGCACGCGAGGACATCCATCCCCGAACGGATGCTCTCGGCCGCCTATAACCGTAGACGGACCAAAGACAGCGGAGGCAGGTGGCTATGGCAGGGCTAGCCATACGTACCGAGGGGCTGACCAAGCGTTACGGTGACTCGGTTGCTCTCGACCACCTCGATCTCGAAGTGGAGCAGGGCCAAGTGGTCGGTTACCTCGGGCCCAACGGTGCAGGCAAGACCACTACCCTCCGTCTTCTTCTCGGGTTGAGCCAACCCACGAGCGGGCGGTGTCAGATCTTCGGTCTCGACTGCCAGCGTCAGACCGTCGCGACGCACCGACAGTTGGCCTTCGTGGCCGGTGAGGCGAACCTCTGGCCCTCGCTCACCGGTGCCGAAACGTTGGCACTGCTCGGACGGGTGCATGGTCGGGTCGACCTCGGCTATCGGGACGAGCTGATCGACCGCTTTGAGCTCGACTCGACGAAGAAGGTCCGGGCGTACTCCAAGGGGAACCGCCAGAAGGTGATCCTGATCGCCGCCCTGATGCTTAGGCCGGATCTCCTCATCTTGGACGAGCCAACCAGCGGATTGGATCCTTTGATGGAGCAGGCATTCCGTCGCTGCATCGGAGAAGCACGAGACCGCGGCCAGACCGTTTTCTTGTCGTCGCACATTATGAGCGAGGTGGAAGCCCTGTGCGACCGGGTGGGCATTTTGCGCGCTGGGAAGCTCATCGAGATAGGCACGTTGGCGGAAATGCGCCACCTCAGTGCTCTGAGTGTGGAGGCGACTCTCGAGGGACCGATCCCAGATCTCTCGGACATCCCCGGCTTGAGTTCGGTGGAGATCGAAGGTCACACGGTTCGCTGCCAGGTGCGAGGCCGGATCGAGCCCCTACTCAAGGTCTTGACCGACATCGGGGTGGTACAACTCGCGAGCCGCGAGCCCTCGCTCGAAGAGCTGTTCCTTGCGCTTTACGGGGGCGGTGGGAGTGCCCCCTGACAGCACCGTGCAGGCGCCGGTGACGTCGCCGGTCCGGGTCGAGCGCTCAGCCGGGGCGGTTGTCGCGCTGGTGGCTGCCCGCAAGGCTGCTCGTTCGGGTGTCCTCTGGGGGCTGATCTTCGGCGTTGCTATCGCGTCGTCGGAGATCAGCTACGTCAAGATCTATCCCAACGCCGCTCAGCGTGATGTCTTGGCCGCCGCCTACGGTTCGAACAAGGCCATGAGTGCACTCTTCGGCCCAGCTCCCCAGCTTCAGACTGTGGGTGGCTTCACGGCCTTCAAGATCTCTATGACGCTCATGGTTCTCGGTGCGGTATGGGGGCTCCTGACCAGCACGCGGCTGCTCCGTGGCGAAGAGGACGCCGGCCGCTGGGACCTCCTGCTCGGCGGCCCGACCACGCCGCGCCGCGCCGCCGCCCAGGGCATCGCCGGCCTCGGCGTCGGAGCCCTCACCCTCTGGGTCACGACCGCCATCATCACTGCCTTGTCGGGCCGGGACTCCACTATCGGGATCAGTGGAGCTTCCTCGCTGTACTTCGCCTTGGCCATGGTGGCAACGGCGGTCATGTTCATCGTCGTCGGGGCCGTCACCAGCCAGCTGGCGGCCACCCGCCGCCAGGCCGCTTCCCTTGGAGCGGCCTTCCTCGGCGTGAGCTATGCCGTCCGCCTGGTCGCCGATGCCGGAGTGGGCTTCCATTGGCTGATCTGGGTCTCCCCGTTGGGCTGGGTCGAGGAGCTCCAACCTCTTACGTCGCCGCAACCCTTGGCCTTCCTGCCGATCATCGGCTTCAGCACCCTGCTCGCCGTTGGCGCTGTCGCCCTCGCGGGCCGGCGTGACGTCGGAAAGAGCATTGTGCCCGACCGGGTGCACGCCCGGGCCCATCTCCGGCTGCTCTTCAGTCCGACGGGGCTTGCCGTCCGAATGCAGCGGGCGAGTGTCATCGGCTGGTGGGTGTCGATCTCCTTGTCGGCGCTTCTCTTTGGCCTTATCGCCAGGTCGGCTGGTGCCACTCTCTCGGGTTCGACCGAGCAGGTCTTTTCCAAGCTCGGAGCGACGGGGACTGGCGCACGTGCTGTGCTTGGCGCGTGCTTTCTGATCCTCGCGGTCCTGGTCGCCTTTCTTGCCGCCGGCCAGATCACCGCTGCCCGCGCCGAAGAGTCCGAGGGCAGGCTCGACCACATATTGATTGGACCCGTGTCGCGCTCGTCCTGGCTCGGGGGACGGCTCTCAGTGGCCTGCGCCTTCCTGCTTGTCAGCGGTGCTGCTGCGGCGCTCTTTACCTGGCTGGGTACAGCGAGTCAGCACGCAGGCGTGACCTTCACGACACTGTTGGGCGCTGGGATCAACCTCGTGGCGCCCGCGATCGTCATCTTGGGTTTCGGCGTTCTCGTCTTCGGGATACGACCCCGGCTGACATCGATCGCCGTGTACGGACTTCTGGGCTGGTCGCTCCTGATTGTGATCGTCGGAGGTATCGGCGCCATCAATCACTGGGCGCTGGCCACCTCGGTCTTTCATCACATGGCCTCTGCGCCCGCTGTGGCTCCGAATTGGGAGGCCAACGGCATCATGACCCTGGTCGGATTGGCATGTGCTTTCGTCGGAGGATTCGGGTTCAGCAGGCGCGACATTCAAGGAGAATGACAATCTCGGCGTCTATTCGCCACCGAGATGACGTTTCCTAGCGACGTTCAGAATGAAGGGTCCGGAATGACCCAAGGCCGAGGAAGCGAACTGACTATGGTCTTGCCGCGGCGCTTAGGGATCGTGCAACCAATGATTCGTGACATGTCTGGACCCCGGTACAGAAGACGGCGGCATCGGGGCACGTGACCGGGTCACTAAGCACTCCCAGATTCAGCTGACCTTCGTACGACAGCGCAGCCACGGCCAGACTCTGATTTCCGACGAGGGGCAGGATCGGAAAGGCTTCGACGAGCTTGGCACCGAGGGCATAGAGCGGTACAGGCGGACCCGGAACATTCGTCACGATGAGGTTGAAAAAGGGTTGGTAGTGCATGATCCCCGCCCCCTTGGCCAGGAGGTCTTGGGGGACTGGTTCGAGGAATCGCAAGACGGAGGCAGCGGCCAGGGCTTGGTGGCGGCGCTTCTCCTCGCCGACCTCGGCCGAAACGGCCATGAGCACGTCGACGGGGTCGTCACACCCGAGCGGCAGGCGCACAAAGAGCGCCGACACGCTGTTGCCGAGATCCCGCCCCTCGGCGTTGAGCTGTCCTACGGGCACGAGGACCTGGAGCTCGCTGCTCTCCTTCAACTCGCCTCTACTCATGAGGAGGGCACGCATGCCGCCCGATACCAGGGTCAAGAGAACGTCGTTGATGGTGCTGTGGAACGAACGAGCGACCTCGTGCACGTCTTGCAGCGGCAGACGGACGAAATCCACGGATCGTGCGCTCGTGATCGGTTTGTTCAGGGATGACCTGGGGGCCACGATGCGAGGTGTGACGATCGTGCCGAACGCTCGAGCCAGGTCGGCCAACTCCCGATTGCGCCGAATGGGGTGCAGGATCGTCCCCACGTACCACTTGGCCGCGCGGACCGGGAACGCACCCAAGCGTAAGAGGTCTCTTCCCCGGCCTGCCAGGCCGGTGTGCTGGCAGATGGGTTCCAAGGTGCGACGGGCTCCTCAAGCGGAGACGATTCGGGCGACAGGTCCAAGAGCACGGTGGCCAATTCCGCCGCGGCCAATCCATCGGCCATGGAGTGATGAAGTCGCTCGATAAGAGCCACACGACTGTCGTCCAGGCCTTCGACAAATGTCAGATCCCACAAGGGGCGTGTCCGATCCAGCGGAACCGACATCAGCTGGGCGCAAAGCCGGCGAAGTTCGTTTTCCGTAGCCGGAGGAGCCAGTTGACACACGCGTACGTGGTCCTCGATGGCGAAATCGGGATAGTCGAGCCACGCGGGCGGTGCCTGACCGAGCAGGCCCGGACAGGCTCGCTGCCTTAGTTTCGGCACCAGAGCCAGACGACTGTTGATCAGGCGACGGATGTCGGCGATGCGGAACTCCCCTTCGGCGTCGTACAGATGCCGGCCATCGAAGATTCCCACGGACGCCATGTGTAGCGGCGTCGTCTCTGACTCCGCGAGCAGGAAAGCTGCGTCGAGTGCGCTGAGGGATTGGACTCGTGCCACAACAGGCGCCGCCGGGAATAGTTGTCTGAGCCGATGCCACGCTGACGCGCGCTCTAGTGGATGAGAACCTTGAGCGCGTCGTGGTCCGCCGCGTGCCCGAAGACCTCGTACGCCTCGAGTATCTGGTCGAATGAGAACTCGTGTGTCACGAACTTCTCGGCAGGAAGCTTGTGCTCGGCAACGAGCTTGAGCAGCATGCCGAGCGTGTTCGTGTTGACCAGGCCCATGGAGATGTCGATGTTCTGGATCCACAGTTCGTTGAGGGCGAGATCGACCGACTTGCCGTGTACGCCGATGTTGGCGACGTTGCCGCCCGGGCGCACGATGACCGTGGCCATGGTGAACGTCTCGGGAACTCCGACTGCCTCGATCGCGACATCGACGCCCAGACCGTCCGTGAGCGCGAGAACCTGCTCCTTCCAGTCCGGGTCCCCCGAGTTGACTGTGCTGGTGGCACCGAAATCGGTGGCCCGGGCCAGCCGGGAAGCGTCCACATCGATGGCGATGACCTTCGACGGCCCGTAGAGCCGTGCAGTCATCACGGCCGAGAGGCCCACGGGACCCGAGCCGATCACGGCGACGACATCGCCTGGGGCAACGTGCCCGTACTGGACACCGATCTCGAATCCAGTGGGCAAGATGTCCGAGAGCAGGATGCCCTCGGCATCGGTCATGCCTTCCGGGACCTTGTAGACCGAGTTTTCTGCGAAGGGAACCCGTACGTATTCGGCCTGAGTGCCGTCGATCATGTAGCCAAAGATCCACCCGATTCCCGCCACGCCCTCAGGGTCGAGACAGTGGCTGTAGAGGCCCTTGCGACAGTTCGAGCATTTCCCACATGAGCTGACGCACGCCAGGATGACTCGGTCGCCAACGGCCAGTTGGGTGACTCCGTCGCCCACCTCGGTGATCACGCCGATCCCTTCGTGCCCCAAGATGCGGCCGGCCTCTACCTCGGGGACGTCACCCTTGAGAATGTGGAGGTCGGTACCGCAGATCGTCGTCGCCACCATCTTGACGATCACGTCGGTCGGCTGTTCGATCTTCGGATCTGGCACCTCGTCCCAGGCCTTCTTGCCCGGACCTTTGTAGATCAATGCCTTCATGATGCACCTCCCAGAGTCTTGAGTCCGAGTCCGCTGAAGCTTGCGAGATCGGCATAATCAGGTTTCCCCGTGTAACCCTACGGGCTCACGAGTTCGCCCACTACGGAAGAAGGTCCCTTCTTGTCCAGAGTTGATTCAACACGCGGGTGAACGTGGCGCCCGCCCTTGGGGTGGGTCGGTTCGCTGCTGTTGGACCAGGCCAGTTGTACTGGCCAGAAAGCGCGAGCGACTATTTCCCAGAGTCGGCGCAGGCCGATGACGTCGGAGGCAGACACCGCGCCAGAAAGTCCGTCAGCCGCGGAGTGTCTCTGGTAATCAACGGACCCATGACGGGATCCTTCTTGATTCTGAGCGAGGGGCAAAAGATGTTTGCACTGCCGCAGAAGAAGTGCGGCGAGCCGAGTACGCCTCGTCGTTGCCCTTCATGCCAGTCTGATACGACGCTGGCACGATCGGATTCGTCCGGCAGGTCGACACCAAAAGTGTGCGCAATGTGCTCCAGCGTGATGCTGTCTGAGACGTCCTGACCATTCTCAAAGAGAGCTTCTCGGAGGGCGAAGCTGACCAGCTCACCAACATGGGGGTCGGTCCGATAGGCCCGATTAGCCAACGCGAGAGCACCCAGCGTCGAGCTCGGAAACCGGGCGATGTCGAAATGACGGAATAGGTTCGGGGCAACCTGCTCTCGAAGCTCGTTGACGTGGTCACGGGTGGCCAACGCGTCGAGCGGCGTCCCGTTGACCACCTCGAGCGGCCAGGCCCGGACCCAGATCGCCACATCGCCGCGACCGGCACGCGCGCGCTGTGTGTGGATCGTCCGCAGTCCGACATGGGCAAAGGGACACGAGATGTCGGCGAAGACCTCTATGACTGGACCCGAGATCGTATTCAGAACTTCGCCAAGCCGATTCGAATCCGCGTCACTCCTCACGCCAGATCTCCTAGAGATCGTCGAACGCAGGTGTCGCACCGATTCTCGGGAGGCGTTTCGGCCCATGTCCTTAGGCTCGCCCCGTACTCGATAACGCTTCCGCAAATCGCCTCGCGGGCCAGGGCCCACGGGACCATGTGCCAGATGCCGTCTCCGTTGGGCGGCAGAACTCCATGAGGATCCTCATTCGTGGACACCGAGGGTACGGTAGGTCGCTCGGTGGACCCATCCGTAGGGACAAAGGTCCTTACGATATCGACGAAGGTCCTAACAATGTGTCAGGTGTTCTGCAATCGCCGGCGCAAGAGACGCAGCGAGGTCTGCGGCACCCGGAAAAGTTCAGTCAAGCGACCCCCCGGGCCTCTTCGACTCGGTGTTTCCACGCAATCGCCAATGCAAGGACCGCCACGTAGCCGGCCAGGATCAGCCAATGACTGAGTGCCAGGGTTTGACCGTCGACACAGGCTAGGGCCAGAGCGACCTGGTGGTAGTTCGGCATCAGGTGTGCAAGGAACTGGAGCGAGCCGGGCATTTGGTCAACTGGGTTGAACAGACCCCCGAAATAACCGAGAACGAACATAAGACCGGTGACAACAGGAAACGCAGCTTCGGGCGCCACTAGAAAGCCGATGAAGACACCCAATACGGCAAAGGGGAGCGAAGTAGCCCACAGCAAGAGGGTCAGCGCCACCCATGTCGTGGCACCCAGTCGGACGTCACCGAAGCCTGCACCGACCGCCTCGACCAAGATGATCACGGGGAGCACCACGAACATGCTGGCGATGACCTTGGTGGCAACGTACGACCACGCCGGAATCGGAGTGACACGCAGCTGGCGGGCCCATCCAGAGGCTCGTTCCATCGAGAGCCGGGTGCCTCCGGCGTTGAGGGCAGCCACCAACGCCCCGAACGAGCACATCGAGACCATCAGGTAGACGCGCCAGGGCACGGTGCCATCGACCACCTTGCCTGCGGTGTGGTCGCCGAGGAAGAGGATGTAGAAGACCACCGGGAAGCCGATGGTGATGGCGAGAAACTTCCAGCTCCGGATCAGGCGCCCCACCTCGAATTGGCAGAAGGCCAGGAGTGGTGTCAGGCGGCTCCGCCAGCCTTCGCGGGGTGTGGTGTCGGTCTTACCTTGCGTACTCCGATGCTTGGACAGGGTCGACGGAGCGACCGGAGAACTCATCACTTGTCATCCTGAGCGACGACTCCGGCGGAGGCGATTGTTGTGGGCATCACTGCACTGGTTACATGAGCGCCACCGCATGCAGTCAGGGCGACGAAAGCCTGCTCGAGCCCAGCACCGGTGATTTCCAGGTCACGGAACTGCACACCACGTCCCACCAGGTCCCGGATGGTGGCGTCAGCATCAAGCGAGTCGATCGATACGCCGGTGCCGCAGACGCTCACCTCGGTGACGCCATCAAGGTTGGAGAGCTCGGGAAGGTCCGGTTGTTTGGTGACGAAGCGGAGCCGTCGCGTGGCCACAGCTGCCTTGAGGGTGGCTGCAGGCCCGTCTGCCACCACTCTTCCGTGGTTGAGCACGACGACGCGGTCGGCGATCTCGTCAGCCTCTGCCAGATGGTGTGTGGCAAAGAGCACAGTGCGGCCCTCGTCCCCGAAATCGCGCATCATTCGCCAGAAGCCCTGGCGGGACTCCACGTCCATAGCCGAGGTTGGCTCGTCGAGGAAGACGATGTCGGGATCGCCCGCAATGGCGATGGCGAAGCGGACACGTTGGGCCTGGCCGCCCGAGAGACGGTCGGTCCGTTGTCGCAGGAGAGAACCAATATCCGCGCGCTGGACGATCTGGTCAAGTGCCGCTGGCCGTCTGTAAAGCCGCCGAACCAGGCCGACGGCCTCGTCGACGCGGACGCCGGGCGGGAGGCCGATGCCTGAGCCGGACTGGAGCATGGCTCCCACTCGGCCGTCGGCCACGGCCTGTCGCGGGTCGCTACCGAGAACCTCGATCCGACCCTCCTGGGGTCGGAGCAGACCGAGAAGTGCCGAAATTGTGGTCGACTTGCCGGCTCCGTTCGGTCCAAGAAGCGCGAGCACTTCACCCTGGAGTACCTCCAAGTCCAGCCCGTCTAGGGCAATGCGGGAGCCGTAGCGGTGAGTGACGTCCTTGAAGGAAAGGGCGATCGGGCGCGCCGACTCGAGAGCCATCGTGTCGGGTGGTGCTGCTACAAGGGAAGACAAGACGTTCTCCGGCAGCTCATGCCGCAGTCGCGTGGTGAGAGGTGGATCGTACTGCCGGCAAAGCCCGGGAGACATTCAGCTGGTGACGATTGATAAAGATGTAACGACTCCTGCCCCGTGACGAATCCGTTGCACGCTTGAGGCGTTTTCGCACTTCAGCGCCCTTCACTCGGTCAGGCCTCGCAGCGGTAGGGGCGACACCTCGAAAGCCTGAGAGGCGGTCGTCTCTAGGGGAACTCCCAGCCATCTCTATGCCTCTCCTCAGTTCCGCTGAGTCTTCGCAAGGCCGAACTCTCGAATCACGGGGCCGGCCATCGCGGCGGCAAAGCGAAAAGCGCCAGAGCTGTACGTGTCGCAACCGGGCACGACACCCACGGCGTTGCCCACCTGGTTCGGGCAGAAGTGGATCCCGTCCGGGGAACGAACCACGTTGGTTCTGACGCCGGCGATCGTGGGGCCGGTGCAGGGCTCGAAGGAGAGGCAGGGCAACGTCGAGACGAAGGACTGGTGTGGCCCTTCAACCACTCTTCCCGCGTCGACGTAGGTCACCTGAGAGGGGTGCTTAGCCGCCAACCCGGCGAAGGCGAGGTTAAGGGCGTCCCACTTCGAATCATGGGAGGTCCACTCCGACCGGGTGATCGGTGTCCCAATCAGAAAGACGTGCGTTTCCAAGCCGAGGAAGACGCTGATCGCCGTCGAAATGGCCGAGCAGTAAAGCGTGACAGAAGCCTGCGATCCGAAGAGGCAGCCCTTCATACAAGCTGTGAATGTGTTACCTATGAATTCGAAAACCACCGCTTGCGGATGTTCGGTTCGGGCATATTTGCGCATCTTGGAAAGCCAATCGCAAGCCGCCGTGCCGCCATAGGAGAAGTCGGTGACCTCCGCCTTGCCGCCTGCTTGCACGAGGAAGTTGAAATAGGGCTCCGACTGCACCGCGAGGGAGTCTCCGAAGAGACCCACACGGACCGTCTTCCCCTCGGAACCCGCCGAAGGACATGTTGGTGCGAACACCACAACCACAACGAGGGCGACTCCGCTGCAAGCCAGGAGTGCGCTTCGCATCAGCGGTCGAGCGTGCACGGATCTTCGAGACGACATCAGGTGGCGAGAACGAAGCGATCGTGGTCGAGCGCCTCCGTCGAGTCGATGATGCGTCCGTCTCGCATTGCGATGATCCGGTGGGCGTGTGCCGCCACGTCTGGAGCGTGTGTCACCATCACGATAGTCGTTCCCGATGAACCGAGCTGCTCGATCAGTTCAAGAAACCGACTGGTGGACGCCGAGTCGAGGCTCCCCGTCGGCTCATCGGCTAAGAGAACCTGAGGGTCGTTCGCCAGAGCTCGGGCAATGGCCACCCGCTGGCGTTCACCACCGGACAGCTCTGTCGGCAGGCGACTTTCGCACCCTGCAAGGTCGACCTGGGCCAAGAGCGCGCGGGCTCGCAACTTCCGCTGACGAGTCGACCGGTGGGTGCCGAACATGGGCATCTCCACGTTGGCGAGGGCGCTGAGCTGAGGAAGCAGGTTGTGGAATTGGAAGACGAGCCCTACCTCGTTGCGCCGGTAGCGACTGAGATCGCGAATCCCTGCCACATCGTGACCGCCGACGATGACCGAACCGGTAGTGGGGGAGTCAATGGCAGCCAGGAGGTGGAGCAGCGTCGACTTGCCGCACCCCGACGGTCCCGTGATGGCCACCGTTTCGCCGGCGGCGACAGTCAGGTCCACGCCGGCGAGGGCGTTGACCTGACCGGGGAAGACTCGCGTCACACCCTTGACCTCCACGGCCAACGGACGGTCACTCATAGCTCAACGCTTTCAGCGGGGAGAGGATGGCGGCACGGATGGTCGGATAGAGGGCGCCGATGAAGGTCATGACGAGAGCGGTGAACAGGGCACGCCAGAAGGCTCCCTCGGTGAAGTTGGGGTGCAGGATGCCTTTGAGCGCCGGGAGCTGAGCCAGCACGGTCGTGACGACGAAGGACAGGGCGACACCGACGCCGGCACCGACGATAGCGAGCAGGAGGCTCTCGCCCAGCAACAGCGTCACGGTCCTGCGCCGGGTCCAGCCGAAGGCTCTGAGTAGCCCGAACTCGCGTGTCCGCTCGAAGAGCGAGAGCAACATGGTGTTGCCGACGATGATGGCGCCGATAAGGATCGCCAGTACCGTGCTGCCGTTGACGGCCGCTTGCAGATACACCAGACTCGTGTCTGCTCTGCCGAACTGACTGGCGGTACGGATGGTGGTGAGCTGAGGCTGGTCGTAGGCGACCCGAGCCGCTACGGACGTGATGGAGTAACCCGGCCGCACCTTTACGAAGGCGAGGGTGACAATCCCGGGCAGGCGGTTGTAGCCTTGAATGGCCGGCGGCGGGAACATAGCCCCGGCATCGCCGAAGGCATTGCCGGTGGAATAGATGCCGACAACCGTGTTCAGGGTGCCGTTGGCCTGGAAATGATCGCCGACGTGGAGGCCGAGGTTGGCTGCCGCTGTCCAGCCGAGCATCACCTCGCTGCCGCTCGTCGCGGAATAGCTGTGTCCGGCGACGATCTTCACTCCGAACGCGGCCAGATCTTCGGGTTGAATGCCGATCTCAATGAAGACAGGATTGTCGGCATTGATGTGTTCGGTCTCCACGAGGACGCCGACGGCGCTCTGCACGCCTGGCGTTTCTTGGATACGGGTCATTTCGTTGCGGTCGATCGTGCTCGACAGGGTGTCTGAAGCGCCTTTCTGGGCCACGGTGAAGTCGGCCTTGCCGATGGAAATGATCGCGGCGGCCGATTGTTCGAGACCGCTACTCGTGACGTCGAGAGCTACCACGGTCATCACGGCGACCGCGACAGCCAGAAGCAGTCCGACGGAACGGGCCTTTTTCTTCCACAGGTTGCGGAGAATGAGATCGAAGAACGTCATGGCAACCGGTCAGCAGTGCAGTAGCGCTTCGGAGGGGACAGGCTCTCTCAACCCTTGACGGACGATGTGTCCAGCGCGCGATCCCGACGGATGTCGGCGAGCGTGAAGGCTGTCTCGTCCATGTAGTAGGGACTCAATGAGGGCCGTCGGGTTCGATGCGTGTTGGGGACGTTCCGGCGGCTTTCGATGCGGTTCATCGCTGTCTCCTGTTCTCGGGTCGGGACGGCGGGGGCCATCCCGGTTCCATTGGACTGCATCGAGCAACTCGTCCCGTAGGCCCAAAAGCCCCTCCAGCGCGGGACCTAAGTCCCTTCTGGGTGGCGCCACCTCCGAGCCGGGTCCAAAAGGTTCATGTTGCGCCGGGATCAGGACGTTTGTCCCTAAGACATGGGCGACCACGCCTGTCATCATGCGAACGGTGACGGCGCTCCGCCGTATCAGAGACGAGAAGGGACAATCGCGGTGGTCATCGCTGCATCGGTGAAAGACAGGGTCGACGGCACAAACGCCTCGAACCTCAATGGCCCTGCGAAATCCACCATGATGGCCATCGAGGTCGAAGGGGTGTCGAAACGCTTCGGGTCGAACCAGGCATTGGATCATGTCTCCCTGTCGGTCGAGCCGGGTACCGTCCTGGCACTCCTCGGGCCGAACGGGGCAGGGAAGACCACCCTGATTCGGATTCTGACCACTCTCGTCCTTCCCGATTCGGGCGTCGCCCGAGTGGCGGGGCGTGACGTTCAGAAAGAGCCCAAGGCCATCCGGTCGCTCATCGGACTGGCGGGACAGTACGCCTCGGTCGACGAGCTCCTCACTGGACGAGAGAATCTGGAGCTCGTCGGCCTCCTCTACCACCTGGAACGATCTGAATATCGACGACGGGCCCAGGACGCGCTCGAGCGTATGAGCCTGACCAGGGCGGCGGACAGGGCGGTCAAGACGTATTCCGGCGGCATGCGGCGGCGCCTCGACCTTGCCGCAAGCCTGATCGGACGGCCCCCGGTTCTCTTGCTCGACGAACCCACTACCGGGCTGGACCCGAGGACGAGGAACGACCTGTGGTCCTTCATCGAGGAGCTCGTTGATGAAGGTTCGACGGTGCTTCTGACGACGCAGTACATGGAGGAGGCCGAGTATCTCGCCGACCAAATCGTGCTGCTCGACGCGGGCTGCGTGGTCGCGAGTGGAACCGCCGATCAGTTGAAGGATCAGATTGGCGGCGACATTCTCGAGGTACGGCTCACTGACCCGGCCGACCTCGAGCGTTCGGCCCGACTGCTGGAGCCCTTCGGTCAGGGTGGTCTGCAGATGGATCGTGACCTCAAGAAGATCAGCGTTCGCGTCAATGGCAGAGTGGACGTGCTCCTCGGTGCGGGATGCGAGCTCAAAGAACGCGGCGTTGTGCTTGACGACCTGAGAATCCGACGCCCTTCACTCGATGACGTCTTCCTTTCCTTCACCGGGCCACCGACTCCGGCGGCCGCAGAGGCTCCGGTAGAAGCTCCGGAGTCGGGAAGATGAGCGACCTTGCGGTGCAGCGATTGAACATCCAACCTCAGTCGGTGAGCTTGCGGCTGTCCGTCCGCGACTTCTTCGGCATGACGAAGCGCAATCTCCAGAGAATCGTCCGCACCCCGCAGTTATTGGTTCTCTCTGTCGTCCAGCCGACCATCATTCTTCTGCTTTTCCGCTACGTACTCGGGGGGGCGATCCACATCCCGGGCCTCGATTACGTGGACTACGTGGTGCCCGCCATCTTCCTCGAAGCGGTGCTGATCGGAGGAATGACTACGGCGCTTACGTTGGCGCAGGACCTGCAGGCTGGAATGGTCGATCGGTTCCGGAGCCTGCCCATGGCACGGTCTGCGTTCTTGGCCGGCCGGACCCTGGCTGACTTGTGCCGGAGTGTCCTGGCGCTTTGCTTCATGATCGGACTCGGCCTCCTCGTGGGCTTCCGGTTCCACAGTTCCGTTGGCGCATGCCTCGCGGGAATCGCGTTGATCATCCTCTTCGGCTACGCGTTCATTTGGGTGTACGCCGCCGTCGGACTTGCCGTCCGGGATCCTCAGACGGCTCAGATCGCCTCGATTCTCCCTATGTTCATCCTGTTCTTCGCCAGCTCGGCTGTCGTTCCCGTGGCCACCATGCCCGGGTGGCTCCAACCCTTCGCGCGCAACCAGCCGGCCAGCGTGGTCATCAATTCGGTGCGTGCCCTTTTCGAAGGCGGGCCTCTCGCCCCCGACCTCTGGCAGGCCCTGGCATGGTGCCTCGGGATCCTGGTGGTCTTCTTCGTGGTCTCGCTCAATCTCTATCGCCGCGCCACGGCGTAGAGAAACCTCGGCTGACCGCCGTGCGCGGCGGTGTGGCGAAGAAGGGCGGTAGGTGGGTGCCGGATGGGACTTTGGTCCTCAAGGTTCACGGGGAGTGCTCCGGCACAATGTGCCGAACGCAACGTCGCGTCACGTGTCGAAAAGACCTTGAACCTAGAGAGGGACTGTGATCAATTCCGGAGATACGGCCTGGGTGCTGATCTCGACCGCCCTTGTGTTTTTCATGATGCCAGGGCTCGCCTTGTTCTACGGGGGCCTTGTCGGTCAGAAGAACGTGGTGGCCACCATGGCGCAGTCCTTTGTCGCCATTGGCATCGTGAGCCTGCTGTGGGTCGTGGTCGGCTACTCGATCGCCTTCGGACCGGATCACTGGGGGATCATCGGTGGATTCAGCAATGTCATGCTCCACGGCGTCGGCAGCACTCCGAACTCCTTTGCCCCACATATCCCCGCCCTGCTCTTCATGGCATTTCAGATGATGTTTGCCGTCATCACCCCGGCTCTCATCGCGGGCGCCTTCGCTGAGCGAATGCACTTCCGCGGCTACCTGCTCTTCATCGCGCTCTGGTCGCTGATCGTCTACTGCCCGTTCGCCCACTGGGTCTGGGGCGGGGGCTTTCTCGGCAGCGGCGGACTGCATGCGCTCGACTTCGCGGGAGGATCGGTGGTGCACGAGTTGGCTGGGGCGTCGGCCTTGGCCGCCGTGCTCTACCTGGGCCGGCGTCGGCGGGTCGACAAGCCCCACAGCGTGCCGTTCGTCCTCCTTGGAGCCGGGATCCTGTGGTTCGGGTGGTTTGGATTCAACGCGGGCAGCGCTGGCAGCGCGGGTTCTGTGGCCGTGTCTGCCCTCGTCAATACCCAACTTGGCGCCTGCGCCGGCATGCTGACCTGGATGGTCATTGAGTGGGTCCGGAACCGCAAGCCATCGGGTTTGGGCATCGCCGCTGGCGCCGTGGCGGGATTGGCTGCCATTACGCCGGCGTCCGGGTACGTGCCCAGCTGGGCTGCGATCATCATCGGCGCGGCCGCCGGCCTCCTCTGCTACGGCGCCGTGCAATTGAAGAATGTCTTTCACTACGACGATGCGCTCGATGTCGTCGGCGTCCACATGGTGGGCGGGGTCATTGGTGTCGTCCTGACCGGTGTCTTTGCCAGCCTCGTCGTCAATGCGGCGGGCGCCTCGGGAGGATGGCTGCAACTTGGGCGCCAGTCGCTCCTGGCCCTCGTCGCCCTCGGATGGCCGTTCGTCATGACCTGGCTCGTCCTCTGGGTGACAGACAAGACCGTCGGCCTCAAGGTTGGGCCCGAGGAGCAAGTGATCGGACTCGATCTCGGCGAACACGGAGAAAGCGGTTATCGGCTGTCTGTCGATCCCGTCGTCAGGACGCCCGTCCTCGTTGCGGTTGACGAGGCGCCCCGTGTGGGAACCCAGATGAGCGAGCGTGGACAATGAGCCAGCCTCGAGAACCAATGAACAAGTTCGTGCGGTGGTTGAACAATCCCTGTGTGGATAGGCCGGCGGAGCTGCAGCAGGACGAGCATTGGAGGATGGCTGTATGGGCCCTCCGAGCGGGATACCTCGGGCTGGCGATCGCCGTCGCGGGCGTCATCACCATCTCGTTTGGATTCACACCCTGGGTGCTGGTCGCCGGGGTCGCTATCTGGCTTGCCGCTGCGGCCGTCACGCTGATCGGGTTCCTCTGGTCTCGGCACGATCTACCTGAGCCACGACCGGGATACTGGTCGATGCGGTTCATGCTCATCCAGGACACATTTCCTTCCCGGTCGTTGGACCAGAGGTCATAGCAACGTTCCTTCACCGGGTGAATTTGCCGTAGGGCGATCTCAGGCCAAAGTCCGCATCCGATCCGAATTCGGATCAGAACAATCTTTTCGTGATCGAGAGTTTCGTGGCCTGGCCAGTGATACTTCAAAGATGGAGCTGCGAAGCATTGAGTCGCCTCTCCCGACGAGTCAGGAAGGACTGGGCGTCGGAACCTGCCTCCAGCGACCACAGGGTGTTCCAGAAATCGAGGCGTGCAAACGTCGCGTGGTCCTCCTTTCGCGGGCCTCGCTCAGCGGTGCGCCGGCCCACTGCGGAACCGGCTGCTCGCTGCAAAGGACAGATCGACTTGCGGGCATCCCGAATTCTGGTCCCTTCTCCAACGTATTTGCTGCCACGTCGGCCTCGTAGTATTCGAACTTCAGCGCGATGTCGTCGTTCACCTGGTCGAGTGTCTCGAAGAAAGGCACGAATGCGCATCCGCCCGTGAAGGTCAACCCAAACAGGATCGGACCTCTCGTGGCGTCGGTGATGCTGCCGCAGACAACGCGAAGGTCCCCGCCCGGACGCCGCCTCGCCATCCATGCAAGCGCAGCGACCTGATCCTCGGGCTCCTCGGGGTGGAGGCGCGCCGACACGCCCGCCTGATAACGCAGCGGGAAGCCAGTCCACTCTCCATTGGCTTGGCGATGAACGATGTCGGGGCACACTTCGGCGAAGAACCACGCGGCATTGAGCAGCGTGCCGACGACCTCCTGGCCCTGGAGATTTCGTTCATAGATTGGTTTTAGAGCCTTCGTGCTTGAGGTAAGCCGTTCATGCACGGACGATGGGACCTCCTTCCACGTTGCGTAGGTTCTGAACTCGAGGCCTGCGCCACCGACTGTCGCCGCGGACTGCGGATGGACGGGATCGATATGCTGCGTGACGTGCCGCAGGTACTCAAACGCCTGAATGAGTTCCGCCTGCAAGCCCATTGGTGGCTCGAAGATGGCGCAGTACTCGGCGGTTCTGCTCGTTTGCTTTCGAAATAGTTCGTTGAGTACCCATACGAACCCAATGGAGCTTCGTGCAGGCGTGGCGAGCACCTCGGCCTCCACGCCGGATCCCTCGCTACGCCGGTAGTAGTCGCCTATGGACACTTGCAGGTCGCGCATGGCCGATCGAAGGGTCGCCAACTGGGCGGGGGGTAGCGCAAGCGGCTGAGACAAAGGCGGCATCACGGTGACCCTAGGTCGGGGTTAGATCTGGCTTCGCCGCCCTCAATGAGAATTTGGCCCTGACCACCGGACGCGCAACACCGGCCCGCTGTTGTTGAACGGGCCGGTGTTGGCTCCTCACTGGGGAGGGTTCGCTGGCGTTATGCCGAAACGAGCTCCTTTTCCGGGGTGTGACTGGGCAGAAGCTCCTCGTCCTCGCCGGTGCGTCGGGCGTGGGCGAAGCCGAAACCGACCAGCACCGCCATGATGCCAGCGAGGGCAAACGCTGCGATGGCGCACCAGAAGGCGATTTCGGCGATCAGGCTGAAGCCGTAGGCCTCGAGCAGCAGACCGCGCAGCGTGGTGCCCTGGAAGACGGTCTGGACCTTGGCCTCGGCTGCGGTGTAGGCCGGCGAGCCCTTGGGCAGAGCCATGGCCTCGGCGCTGAGCTCGGAGTAGGTCTTGCCACCGCCGATCTCGCCGAGGTGCACGTTGATGAAGTCATTGGCGTAGACCTGCGCCTGCTGACCGGTGAGCAGCTGCTGTCCGGCGTATTGGGAGACCGAGGGGATCATCGACGGGGTGATCTCGCTTCCGGGCACCGGGTGCTTGAACGCCGCCGCCGGGGGGAAGGTGATCTGTTGCTCAGCGAGCTGGGTGTGGACGTAGTTGTTGGCGAAGCTGTAGCCGAACATCAACAGCCCGCCGGCAACGGCCAGCACGATGACCAGAACCACCCCGCCGACACTGGCCAGCTTGTCGAAAACCTTGCGTCGCATCTGAATCTCCTTTTTCGTGATCCCTCCCAGTGAGGAGATCCACCTCCATCGTCTCTGCCCGGGGGCTCATTGGGATGGGCGCAAACGTCCCATGGACTAAGGACAAAGGTCCTAAGACCGAGGTAACGAAGATTGCGGGTTCGCAATGGGACGTTTCTCCGTAGTTCACCCTCTGTTCACACGCTCACACTGCTCACATGAGCATGTACGTCACAGTCCTCTCTGGCGCCTTGGAAATATGGGACTCAGATCTCGATGACGAGGGTTTGCTCGACTATGTCCGCAACTGCCGCGCCGCGTTGCCGGCTGGGGATCTCGGGGCGGGCGTATGGTCGGGAACTGCACTGGTCGCCGAGGTCACCTACGACCGGGGGCTTGTCTGTCTCGCCGCCCGATACGGCATCGACGTATCTCCGAGGAACTTCGCACACCCCAAGATCGAGCGGCTGCGTCTCGAGTTCGAGTTGTTGCGGAGGAATGTCGACCTGACGGTCGAGGTTCTTCAGCCAAAGAGCCGGGGGAGCCACGGAATCCCAACCCCTCAGCTTCGTGACGTCGGTGCGTGGCCTGCGGTGCCACTGGTGACCTTGAAGTCGAGGAGCAAGTCGGCCCGAGATCCTCACAGCTCAGTCCGTGCTGTTACATCTTTCCGCTGAGACAAAAGAGAATCACTGCTGGCTCATGTGCTCCACAAGCCGGGCGTAATCGATGAGATGGCGGTCGCTCAGGAAGTTGTCCCGACGTGTTGTCGGCCTCCTCGCCCGAGCGCGGCCATTTCTTCCGGCTGCTCCAGCAGTGATCTCACAGTCCGGCCAAACAGGTCGAGGTCTCGCGGGTCGTCGAGGAGCACACCAGCATTCGGCGGCACCTGATCGATGATCCCTCCAACGGCGGAGGCCACAACCGGCCTGGACTTCCACATGGCCTCCGAGACGGTGAGTCCGAACCCCTCTTGGATGCTCTTCTGCACCACGATGCTGGCGTGGCGCTGCGTGGCATTGACCATGAGGGCGTTCGTGACGATGTCGTCCATGGGGAGTGCCACGAGGCGCACGTGATCGCGGGCTCGCCTCGGCAGCGCTTCCCAGGCTGTGAGGCACTCGGCGAGGACTTGTGAACCTTCTGGGTCGTCGACCACGCCGTCGACGGAAGGACCCACGAGCGCGAGTCTGGCGTCATTGTGCCCCGCGACGTGTTCGGCGAAGCCCTCCAAGACGATGCTCCTATGGGTTGTCAAGGGCGAGTTCTGACCTCGGGAGCGCAGCGAACACCTCGCGAGCCACGTAGCGCTTGAGGCAGCGGATCGCCTCCTTCTTGGTCCGACCCTCCTTTATGCGGCGCTCGATGTAGTGCTGGGTTCTCGGGTCGCACACCATGCGGGTGAACACGATGTGCCAGAGGGCGGAATTCGCCTGACGGTCACCACCTCGGTTGAGTCGGTGGCGTTCGTTTTTCCGCTCGAGGCATCGAGGGGTGAGACCCCGCAGAGCTTGGCAAAGGTGGCCTCGCTCTTGAGGCGCTCTGGGTTGTCGCCGGCGGCGACGAGCAGCGCCGAGGCCACGTCGGTGCCCACGCCATTGATGGCATTGAGTTCTGGAGCTGTCTGGGCGACGAGGGTCTTGAGGAGTCGGTCTATCTCCTTGACCTCGTCTTCGAGGGAGAGAGCCCGGCGTGCCAGCGTGCGCAGGGTGAGCTTCGTCACCCCCGTGACGTCGGTCTTTGCGGTGTGTCGGAATGCGCTGGCCAGTTGAAGGACCTTGTAGATGGAGAGATCACGCAGTTCGGAGCGCAGCTCGTCGGGGGCGGTCGAGATGAGGCTGCGCATCTGGTTGATGGCCTGGGTCCGGCTGCGCCGAGCCGAGGACCGAGCGACCCGCAACACTCGCATGGCCTCGACGTTTCCGGTTCTCGTCTTGGCCAATCCGTTGGCATCTCCACCTTGTGCAGCCGCAGACACCGCGTCAAGCGTGTCGGACTTGCCCTGGCGCCGGCGCTTCTGGCGGTTGGGCCGATCCACTTCGACCACCGAGATCCCCTGGCGGTGCAGGTGGCGGGTTAGTCCGGCCCCATAGCTGCCGGTTCCCTCGACCCCGACGAGCTCGACGGTCCCGAAGGCCTCGAGCCAACCCAACAACGCCACGTAGCCCCGCGGCGTGGTCGGGAAGCTCTCGGTGCCGAGAAGCGCCCCCCGGTCGTCCAGCGCTGCCGCGACATGGACGTCGAGGTGAGTGTCGACCCCTCCGGTGATCGTCCGCACGATAGTGGCCATCGTCATCTGTTCCTTTCGCTTGGGGTGGGTGACACCGCACAGCCGGAACGATGGACAGGACAGCGAAGGGCCTGTGAAGGCAGGCTCCTATGAGGTCACTCCGTCCGACCGGTTGGCGTCGGGTGAGTGTCCGAGCCGGGCCGACGGATCGTCTTGAGGACAGTCCCAAAGGACGTCAGCCGGACTTGCATAGGGTCAGACCTGGCTCGGGCACACACCCACACGCTGACCAGTTCTGCCTCTGCAGTGGTGGACCGTCAGCGGGCTACGTCAATCCTCGCTGCCGAGCATGTCCTTGAGGTAATCCCAACGAGAGACCTGGACTACGGCTCGACCCCCAGGTCGGAACGGCCCTGCACCTCCCAAGACCACGTCTCCCGACACGGCCAGCTCTCCGGCGACCAAACCCATGCGGGCCAGGAGATACGCGACCCGGTCACGAGGCATCGGGCGATTCTTTGGTGAAAGCGGGTCAATGGAGGGCTGGATGATCCAGACGTCAGCCGATGACAGCTCCTGCGGCACGAACGCCGCACGGGAGAAGACGAAGGCGTGACATGCGCCCAGGTGCGGCAACAAGAAATCCCAGGCCTCCTGGGTATATGCGTTGGGCAGGTCGGCGCCGATGTGGCTTCGCCAGGCGACGCGTGCGCCCTGACGCACCAAAGGGCTGGCCAGACCGGCGGTCTGGGGACGTGGAGGATCACGATGTCGCCGGGCCGGATCCGACCTAGCGCAGCCGCATTGGCCTCAAGGGTAGAGCTGTAGTGGGAATCCTCATCCCGACCGAGCGCTCCGACATCTCCAGATGTTCCGTGGAGGCGGTTGTGCAGCCGCTTGGTGACTGCAAAGAACTGAGCGTCGGCGTCGATGACGACCCAGCGGGTGTCGACTTGGGCCTCGTCGGCATAGCCCACCAAGAGGTGCAACATCTCCGCCACGCCGCCGCCGGTGGCGGTCGAGCTCACGTGCCACAGCCGCCGTCCACCGAGGGCACGGCGGGCGCCTTCGGCGGCTTCTTGAAGTCGAGCGGCACGATCTGGGCCCAGCAGTCGTCCCAAACGCTCCACGGAACGTGGCGGCACGACGATCTCCCGAGGCTCCGCCACGCAACACCGTACGTTCGCTGTCGTTCTGCGCACAATATGCCTGCGTCACACCATGGTCAATGGTGAACAAAGGTCTGGGCACCGGTGCTTGGTCGGTGGGCTCAAGGCGTACAGTTGAAACCAACGATACCGAGCCGGAAGCAGGACCCGAGAAGAGACTGGCGAGTTTCTCATGGCGGTCACCGGGTTCTCGAGCCACTTGCAGCGCGAAGTTAACCACCCGATTCGCCGCTATCACGTCAAGCCAAGGTACCCGTCCAACCCTCTCGCGCTATCCGGGCCCGAGGGAATCATCTCCCACGGTGTTATGGATCTCGTTCCGCGGAAGCACATACTGGATCTGACTCTCAGCTGCCCAGGGTTGGCTGCGTCCGATTCGGGTAACCCAAAGAGATGTGGACTGGGCGAGGGGACAGAAACCGGTGCGGATGCCATCGCGTGGGAGAGCCTGTCGCCTGATGCTCGTGTTGGTCATCTGCACCCAAGATCATCAGAACAGCAACATCGCTGAAATGTTTCACTGACGCGGCAACGGGGACGGGGAGGCGGCTATTGCCGCAGAGCAGGTGTCGCAGCTCTCTTCTCTGACGGCTCGGAATCCGCCTCCCCCTTAGCCAAGAGAGC
This sequence comes from uncultured Acidimicrobiaceae bacterium, assembly GCA_963731065.1. Taxonomy (GTDB): domain Bacteria; phylum Actinomycetota; class Acidimicrobiia; order Acidimicrobiales; family RAAP-2; genus Bog-473. The sequence continues at coordinate 72,700 of CAVSUH010000024.1, forward strand.
GTCAAAGATCTCGTCGTGTACTGACAACATGGGCTCCAACGTTACCGAGACCTGGCGCCCCCTGAAGGACAGCCCGAGTGGCCGCAGCGTAGGGTCCCCCCACGGCGGCAAGTCTTCATGGTCGTCAATAGGACCTTTCTCTCTATCGACGGCAGCCACGTGCGCCTTACCGTGGATCCGTGGCGGGAGACGAGATTGACCCCCGTGGTGTCATGTCGCCCGACGAGAGTGGCATTTGGCACCTTGTTGAGGCACCGCTGGCTTCCCGCGCCCTTTGTGGCAGGCTCATTCTGTATGGCGCCCGGTTGCGGGCTTGGGCGGAGACCCCCGAGGCGGACCGCTGCAGCCACTGCCTCAGAGTCGTTGAGGATCCGGCCTAACTAACCCGACCCTCTCGGACCGAGAAGAGGGGTGGTGGGCTGCTCGTAGGTCGGGCTGCGATCAGCGTGCTGCACCTCTTACATACCATGGCGATCATGATGGATATCAGGGCAGAGGAAGAGAAACAGACAGCACCGCACGGCCCGGCTGTGGGGTGGACGATCGAGGAGCTGGGAGGGACGCTCCACTCGGGCCTGGCGGGATGGGTTAGTGCCTGCTCCATTATTTTTGCGCCATCGTCAGCCGTGTGGTGGCCAGTCGCGTCAGCCGGTCACCAGCTCAAGGGGCGGTAACTGCGTCGAGGGATGGCGGAGCTTGCACATGGCCCGGGACTCGATCTGGCGGATCCGCTCGCGACTCAGGTTCAGGCGCTTGCCGACCTCGTCAAGCGTGCGTGGCTCGTTCCCATCCAGTCCGAAGCGTTGCCGGAGGATCTCCCGTTCGCGTCCGTCGAGGACGACGAGCACCTTGTCGACGTCACCAGAGAGCAACTTTCCGGCTACGGCATCGAACGGGGAGATCGCCGTGTGGTCCTCCACCATGTCGCCGAGTTCAGCGGCGTCATCCTCGCCCAGGGGCTGGGACAGCGACAACGGTGCAACGGCGTAGCGGAGAATCTCGGTCACCTTCTCCTCGTCGACCTCCAAGTCGACGGCCATCTCAGCGGTGGTGGGGCGCCGACCCAGCCGTCTTTCGAGACAACTGCGGGCTGTGGTCACCCGGGTAAGCAGGTCGTCGGCATGCGTCGGGAGTCGCACGGTGCGACCGCCGTTCGCCATGCCGCGGGCGATGGCCTGGCGGATCCACCACGTGGCATACGTCGAGAACTTGAACCCCTTGCGCCAGTTGAACTTCTCAACCGCGTGCATCAGGCCAAGGTTGCCCTCCTGGACCAAGTCCAGCAGGGGCAGCGGCCCGGCCTGGTACTTCTTGGCGATGGACACCACCAGACGCAGGTTGGCCTTGACGAATGTGTCGACCGCCTCGTCGCCGGCGCCGACCATGCGGCACAACTCCCGTTTGCGCAATGCGGTAACCGTCCGGTCACCGAGCAGCTCGGCCCGGGCCCAGCGACCGGCCTCGGCGGCCTGAGCAAGACGGACCTCGTCCTCTTTGCTCAGCAGTCGATACTTGCCGATGTCCTTGAGGTAGAGGCGAACCAGATCCTGATCAGGCTGAGTGACGCGGTGGTTGATCATTACTCCTCCTCTCTGGATGCATCACACGGCGGATCATTCCGACGAGCGCCACCAGTGCGGCTCACAGCCAGCCAGCGGCGAACGTCAGCCATCTCATATGGAACTCGCCGGCGGGTCCTCATCCTCGTGACTACGGGCCGAACCGACGGCCCGAGATCCGCTCAGCCTTGATGTGCACGTAGTGCAGTTCTCCCTCTACATCGGGCCGTGGTGACGTGGCCACGGCTTCGGCGCGCTCGGGCTTGACGGGATCATTGACCTCGCTGGTCTTGCCGACGAGGAGCAAACTCCATCCTGCTCTGCCGTCAGGATCGTGCGCATCGGCCTCGAAGGCCACCATGATGCCGCGCGCCGCGGCGTCGAGTTTGGTACCGGCTGTGGTGCGGATCAGCGCGTCATGGTCGAAGACGACGTAGTTGACGGGCAAGATGACCGGGAGGGCGCCCATGGAGGTCCCTACCCTTCCGACCTGACAGCTGGCGAGAAGCTCCAAGCATTGGTCGGGTCCCAGCTGGCGGGGCGGATTCGGGTTCACTACGGCCACCTTGGGCGTTGTGGCGCACGGAGGGATGCCCCGCGGGCAAGTGGGGTCCGCCGAGCCTCGTTGGCGCAGCAACTGAATGGGAAGGATGAGCAATTGATCGATTCGTCAGGTGATCGCTTCGCGAAGTACGCTAGCTCAGCGCCAGCCCTTGGCATCCTTGTGGTCCAACCCCCGGAGAAGCGGTGTCCACCTACACGACCATCGAAACCGAACCCCACCCCTATCCGACGATGTCCGCGTCGGGCGCTCGGCTCAAGGCGATTCGACCGGTTGCGGCACTGACGTTCTTCGCGGAGTTCGCGGCCCCGATGCAGGGCGTTCCCCGACGAATAGTTGCCTGGGGGGCATTCGAGGACGACACCGCCCTAATCGGGGCTGTTGCCCTGGCGCGCACGTCGGGAGCCACTTTCTGGGCTCAGGTCGCGGTCGCGCCCGGGCGCCGACACCTTGGCATCGGCGCGGAGTTGCTCGACGTCGCGATCCGGGAAGCCTCCGCCGGTGGGGGACGGAGGCTGATCGGGTCGTACCCGTCCTCTGCGTTCGAGCCGCGGGCGCTCGTCGAAGCCCAGCCGCTCTCGATCGCTCGTCGGGTGCGGCACAGGCAAGCCGAGGTCGTGCTCTTCATCCCCGAGGCGAAGGCGAGAACACAAGGAGGACAGACGTGAGTGCAGAGGTGCCGAACAAGGCGCTCTACGAGTGGGTCCAAGGATGGGCGGAACTCCTCCAACCGAGCGCGCTGCACTGGTGCGACGGTTCGGCACAGGAGTACGAGGAGCTGTGTTGTGGGCTCGTGGACGCTGGCACATTCATACCGTTGGCCTCGGCGCGGCGTCCAAGAAGCTATCTGTGCCGATCGGATCCAGGTGACGTGGCCCGGGTCGAGGACCGCACCTTCATCTGCAGTGAGCGCTCCGAGGATGCCGGACCGACCAACAACTGGCGAGACCCGGCCGAGATGCGCTTTGAGCTGCGAGAGCTGTACCGGGGTTCAATGCGAGGACGCACCATGTACGTGGTCCCGTTCTCCATGGGACCCCTCGGCAGCCCCATCGCCCACGTCGGGGTGCAGTTGACTGACTCGGCTTACGTGGCCGCGTCGATGCGGATCATGACCCGCATGGGGCAAGGTGCCCTCGACCAACTGGGGACTGACCGCCCCTTCGTGCCGTGTGTCCACTCGGTGGGGATGCCGCTCGACGAGGGCCAAGCGGACGTGCCCTGGCCGTGTGATCCCAATCGCAAGTACATCGTTCATTTTCCCGAGACCCGCGAGATCTGGTCCTACGGCTCGGGCTACGGCGGCAACGCCCTGTTGGGGAAGAAGTGCTTTGCGCTGCGCATCGCCTCGGTGATGGCTCGCCACGACGGCTGGCTAGCCGAGCACATGCTGATCCTGAAACTCACCAACCCCGAGGGCGAGGCCCGCTACATGGCAGCGGCCTTCCCGAGCGCGTGCGGCAAGACCAACCTGGCCATGGTGGTGCCGACGATCCCGGGCTGGAAGGCCGAGACCATCGGCGACGACATCTGCTGGATGAAGTTCGGCCCCGAAGGGCGCCTGCGGGCCATCAACCCCGAGTTCGGCATGTTCGGCGTGGCCCCCGGCACCGGAGCCCACACCAACCCCAATGCAATCGCCGCGCTCAGCCACGACACGATCTTCACCAACGTGGCCGCGACCGACGAGGGCGACGTCTGGTGGGAGGGTCTGACCGAGAACGCCCCAGCGCACCTGATCGACTGGCGTGGCCAGGACTGGACGCCCGAGTCGTCGGTTCCCGCCGCGCACCCCAACAGCCGCTTCACCGCCGCGCTCTCCCAGGTGCCCTCGATCGCACCCGAATGGGAGGATCCCGAGGGCGTCCCGATCTCGGCCATCCTCTTTGGCGGGCGCCGTGCCTCGGTGGTCCCCCTGGTCACCGAAGCGTTCGATTGGGCCCACGGGGTGTTCTTGGGCTCGATCATGGCCTCGGAGACCACCGCGGCGGCGGCCGGCGACGTCGGCACCCTGCGGCGCGATCCCTTCGCAATGCTGCCTTTTTGCGGTTATCACATGGGCGACTACTTCGCCCACTGGCTGGGCGTCGGGGCCGCGGCGCCGTACCAGGCCTTGCTGCCAAAGATCTTTTACGTCAATTGGTTCCGCCGCGGTGCCGACGGCGCGTTCCTCTGGCCCGGTTATGGCGAGAACTCCCGGGTGCTGGCTTGGATCTTCGAGCGCTGCACCGGGCGGGTTGGCGCGCTCGATACCGCCATAGGTCGCGTCCCTACCAGGCGCGCGCTCCATACAGAAGAACTCGCCCTCGCTCCGGCCCGGCTCGACGAGCTGTTGGCCGTGGACCACGACGCGTGGCGCCACGAGGTCGAGCTGATCGAGGAGCACTACGCCCGCTTCGGCGACCGGCTTCCTGCCGCGCTGCGCGACCAGCTCCTCGCGCTTGACAAGCGGCTGAGCGCAGAATCGCCGACGTCCTGACGCCCGGGTGAGAAAGGGAACGCTTCGCCAGATCGTACGGCGGCTGGGCCAACGCCCCGCCGACCTCGGGGCGCCGACGGCCAACGATGGCGCCGCCTCCGAGGCCGCCAGACGCAGCCGGGGCTCGCTTCAGCTCCGCCACGTCGACGCCGGGTCGTGCAACGGCTGCGAGCTCGAGATCGCATCGTGCTTCTCGCCGACCTATGACGCCGAGCGCTTCGGCATCCGCCTCGAGGCCTCCCCACGCCATTCCGACGGGTTGCTGGTCACGGGGCCGGTCACCCACAACATGGCCGACCCGCTGCGCAAGACCTACGAAGCGGTGCCCGAACCCAAGCTGGTCGTGGCGGTGGGGGACTGCGCCCGGGACTGCGGGGTCTTCCGCGGCGCCTACGGGGTGGCCGGCGCGGTTGGAGACCTCGTGCCCGTCGACGTCGAGATCCCCGGCTGCCCGCCTGAGCCCGAGGCCATCATCGCCGCGCTGCGGGGCTTGTCGGGGAGGTGAGAGCCGACCTCTTGGTGGCCACGGCCCTGCTCGGCCTTGCCGCCTCGCTGGTTGGTGCCAGCGCGCCGCCACGCGCTCGGGTCCAGTGGTCGGTCGCGCTGATCTTGGCCGCCTGCGTCTGCGGGTTCGTGCTGGCCGCCGACGTGCTCGCCACCGGCGACGCGGCCACGGTGCACGCCACCCAGCTGCTCCCGCTGCTCGGATTCTCTCTCCGTCTCGGTCGGCTCGGGGCGCTCTTCGTCGCCGTCTCGGCCAGCGTCGGATTGTGCGCCATGGTTTTTCGCCTCGGCTACAAGGGCCATGGACTCTCCAGCCGCACTGCGTCGTGCGTGCTCCCCCTTTTCGTCACGACGCTGCTGCTCGTGCCGGCCGCGTCGGCCGTCGGCACCTTCTTGTTCTTGTGGGAGCTCATGGCGGTGACGTCGTTGCTGTTGGTGCTGGCCGACCATCGCGTGCGCGACGAGGTCCAGCGGGCCGGCCAGTGGTACGGGGTGATGACCCAGTTCGGCGCAGCCGCGTTGCTCTTGGCATTGGTGCTGCTGGCTGACCGCTCCGGGAGCCAGTCCTTCGCCGTGATCGCCGCCCACGGCCCACACCTCGCTCCTTGGGTGCGCTCGACGGCCTTCGTGTTGGCGGTGGTCGGTTTCGGCTCGAAAGCCGGTGCGGTGCCGCTGCACGTGTGGCTGCCGCGCGCCCATCCCGAGGCGCCCGGCCCGGTCTCGGCCCTCATGTCGGCGGCCATGGTCAACCTCGGCATCTATGGGATCATCCGGGTCGGCGACACCCTTCTCGGCGGCGGGCCGCCGTGGTGGTGGCTGCTCGTCATGGCCCTCGGCGGGCTGTCCGCCCTCTTCGGCGCGCTGCACTCCTCGACCAGCACCGACCTCAAACGACTGCTGGCGTATTCCACGACCGACAACGTCGGTCTCATGCTGCTCGGGGTGGGAGCATCGGGCCTGTTCGCTGCCACCGGGCACCGCCCGCTAGCGGTCGTTGCCCTTGTGGCTGCCCTCTTGCACGTCGTGTTCCATGCCGTCTTCAAAGGCTCGCTGTTCCTCTCGGCCAGCTCACTCCAGCAGGCGACCGGGCTGCGCGACCTGGACCGGCTCGGTGGCCTGGTGAAGCGGTTGCCGCGCAGCGCGCCCGTGTTCATCGTGGCCGGCCTGGCCATCTGCGCCCTGCCACCCCTGTGCGGTTTCGTGAGCGAGTGGCTGCTCCTTCAAAGTCTGCTCCACGGGCTGCCCTCGGGGGACACCGCCGTCGAGATCGCCATGCCTCTTGGGGTGGGTGTGCTCGCCCTCACCGGTGGATTGACCGCTGCGACGTTCGTCAAGGCGATCGGGGTCGGACTCCTCGGCCAGGCCCGCAGCGACGACGCCGCATCCGCGGGCGAGGTCCCGGCCACCATGTGGGGCGGCGCCGGGCTGTTGGCGCTGTTATGTCTGGTCTTCGGTGTCGCGCCGTTTCTGGTGCTCCCCGCCGTAGTCGACGCGGCGCGCAGCGGGCTTGGCTACGGCACGGCACACCCCTTGGCACAGGGGTGGAGCGTCGGGCTCACCGGGGTGCGGGGGATGTTGGCTCCGGGGCTGTTGGCGCTTGGGCTGGTCGTGGCGGTGTCGCTGGCCGCCCTCGTTCGCCAGCTGGCCCAGCGCGGGGCGCTGCGCCGCACCGAAGCGTGGGGGTGCGGGAGAGAGGTCCAGACGGCGCGCATGCAGTACACGGCGACGTCGTTTGCCGAGCCGCTGTCCCGGGTGTTCGACGACGTGCTTGTCCCGACCCATGACCTCGACGTCAGCCACAGCGCCGAGTCGCGCTACTACGTCGAATCGGCGACGTTTCACACCACGACGCGGGACGCTTTCGAGCGCCACGGTTACCGCCCCCTCTCGGTGGCCCTCGGGTGGTGGGGCCGCCAGGCGCGCCGCGTCCCCAACGGGAGCGTCCACCGTTATCTGGCCTTCGGCCTCGTCGCGCTGGTTGTCGTGCTGGTGGTGGTCGCATGAGCGCGCCCTGGCCGCTCACCTCCGTTGTCGCCGTGGCCGTGCTCCAGGTCGTCGGCCTGGTTGTGGGCGGCCCGCTGCTCTTGGGCCTCATGCGCAAGACCCGCTGCCGACTCGAGGGTCGGGCCGGCCCGCCCATTCGCCAGCCGCTTCTCGACCTGCGCAAGCTCATGCGCAAGGAGCGCACCCGCCCCGAGGGGGCCAGCTGGATGTTCTCGGCGGCCCCCCTCGTGCTCGTGGGATCGGTGGCGGTGGCGGCGGCCATCACGCCGCTCCTCGCTACCGCCCCCGCCTTCGGCCCCTCGGCCGACCTCTTCGCGGTGGTGTTCTTGCTCCTCTTGGGCTCGGTCGCCCTCGCCCTCGGCGCCCTCGACACCGGGACGGCGTTCGGAGGCATGGGAGCGAGCCGGGCCATGACCATCGGTGCGCTCAGTGAACCGGCTCTCTTGGTGGCCGTCCTCGCGCTCTCGATTCCTGCCCGCTCGTCGAACCTTCCCACCATCGTCAGCCGTTCCCTGGCCCATCCGGCCTGGCTCGCCAGCCCCCAGCGCCTCTTGGCCGTCGTGGCCCTCGTGATCGTGATCGTCGCCGAGTGCGGGCGCCTGCCGGTCGACAACCCGAGCACCCACCTCGAGCTGACGATGATCCACGAGGCCATGGTCCTCGAATACGCCGGCCCCGACCTCGCCCTGGTCAAGCTGGCCGAGGCGATGCGCCTCGGGTTCTTGGTCGCCCTGCTCGCCGTCCTCTTCGTCCCCTGGGGGATCGCGACGGCTCCAGGCCCGGGGCACCTGCCGCGCTCGGGCTCGTGGCGGCCGGCGCCAAGGTCGCCGTGCTGGGCGTGGTGCTGGCCGCGGCCGAGGTGCTCATGGCCAAGCTCCGACTCTTCCGGGTGCCCGAGCTGATGGCTGGCGCCTTCGTCCTCTCGGTGCTCGCCGTGATCTCGGTGGTCGTCGCATGAGCACCCAGACCTTTAACTCAACGCTCACCTTCTTCTGTGGTGCCGTGCTCGTCGGCGCCGTGGCCGTCTTGTGGCTGAGCGCCGTTCGTGCGGTGGTGCGGGTGCTTGCCGTCCAGGGCCTCGCCCTCGGAGCGGTGGCCGCCACACTGGGCTTGCACTTCCACGACGCCGGTCTCGTCGCCACGGCAGTGGTCGTGGTGGCGATCAAGGCGGTGGTCATCCCCGCCCTGCTGCGCCGCATCGGGTCGCTCGACGCCACCGAGCGCGAGCGACGCCCGCTGGTCAACGTCCCCGCCTCGCTCGTCGTCTCCGCCGCCTTGATCCTGCTCGCCTTCGCCTCGACCCACATGCTGACCCACCTGGTCGGAGGAACAGCCGGATCGCTCGTCCCGGTGGGCTTTGCCACCTTGCTCGTCGGGTTCTTCGTGCTGGTAGCCCGGCGCCGGCCGATCTTTCAGATCGTCGGGCTGTTACTCGTCGACAACGGCATCGTCCTCGTCGCGTTCCTCGTCACTGCGGGGGTGCCCTTCTTGATCGAGCTCGGCGTGAGCTTCGACGTGCTGCTCGGCGTCGTCGTCTTGATGGTCCTCGCCCAGCGTCTGCGCCATGAGTTCGGCGACGTCGATCTGGACGAACTCGCCGAGCTGCACGACTGATGCTCGTGGCTGCTCATCCTCGTGCTCCCCGCGCTGGGCGCCCTCGTGTGTGCGGCTGCGCGCTGGCGGCCCTGGGCGGCCTGGGCGGCGGTCGGCACCAACGCGGCGATGCTTGCCCTTGGGATCGCGCTCTCGGTCCAAGTCGTCCGCCACGGCGCTCTCGGAGGGCTCTTCGGGGTGCTGCGCGCCGATGCCCTGAGCGCCTTCATGGTGGTGGTCATCGGCGCCATCGCCGTGCTGGCGTCCTGGCTCGGAGTCCGCACCATCGCCAGCGAGCTCGCGACGGGTCGTTGCACCGAGCGGCGAGCCACGCTCTACGCCGTCTTGGTCCAGGTTTTCGTCACCATGATGGTCCTCGCCGTCTTGGCGGCCAACCTCGGGGTGATCTGGGTCGCCGTCGAGGCGACCACCGTGGCGACGACCTTCCTGGTCGGCCACCGCCGCACCAAGGGTTCGCTCGAAGCATCGTGGAAGTACATCGTCATCTGCTCGATGGGGATCGCCCTCGCCTTCTTGGGGACAGTGCTCGTCTACCTCGCCGCCATCCACGCCGGAGGCCACTCGTCCCACGCCCTCGACTGGACGTCGCTCATGGCAAGGGCCCGCCACCTCGATCCCTCGGTGATGCGTCTTGCCTTCGCGCTCATCGTCCTCGGGTATGGCACCAAGGTGGGACTCGCCCCCATGCACAGCTGGCTGCCCGACGCCCACAGCCAGGCCCCGGCCCCGATCTCCGCGCTGATGTCAGGGGTGCTCCTCACCGTCGCCTTCTACGCCATCTTGCGTTTCAAGGCCATCTGTGACCTCAGCGTCGGGCCCGAGTTCGCCCGCACGCTGCTCGTGATCGTGGCCCTGCTATCGCTCGCCGTCGCGGCGTCGTTGCTGCTCACTCAGCGCGACTACAAGCGGATGCTCGCCTACCACAGCATCGAGCACATGGGCTTGATTGCCTTAGGGGCGGCCGCCGGCATCCCGCTCGCCATCGCCGCCGTCCTCCTGCACATCCTCGGCCACGGCCTGGCCAAGAGCGTCCTGTTCCTCACCTCGGGTGAGATCATGGCGGCCGAGGGCACCGGCCAGATCGACGGGGTGCGGTCCCTGCTGGCGCGGCGTCCTGCCCTCGGCGGGGTCTTCGGCGTCGGACTCTTAGCCCTCTTGGGCTTCCCGCCCTTCAGCCTCTTCGCCAGCGAGCTCGGCATGTTCCGAGCCGAGTTCGAGGTCGGCCTCGGGTGGGCAGCCACCGCCGCCATGGTGGCCATGGTGGTGATCTTCATCGCGGTGGCCAGTCATGCCCGCCACATGCTGCTCGGCACCGGCGAATCGAAGGCAGCGGATGCCACGCCGCGCCTCGCCCTCGCACCGCTCATCGGTGGTCTTGCGCTTTGCGCCGCCATCGGCGTTTTCGCCTGGCCGCTCACCAGCCTGCTCGAGGCAGCGGCCCGCTCGGTGGCCCTGTGATCCCGACCGCATCCCAAGCCGGCGATCAGAGTGCCCGCGGGACGTCACCGCTCTGGCCGCCAGGTATTGCCGTGGGACTTATTCAACGTCGCGCAGGCACTGTTCGCCGACGGCATGCGTCTCGCCCTGGTCTCGGGTCACGACGACGGCGCTCAGCTGCGCGCCGTCTATCTCTTCGTCGCCGGGCCACCGGACCGCCGCGTGGAGCTCCACGTGTCGCTCGATCGGGCATCGCCCCGAGTGCCGACCTTGGCGGCGCTCTCTTTTCCGGCGAGCCGCTTCGAGCGCGAGCTCGCCGACCTCTTCGGCATCGTCCCCGTGGGACACCCCCAACCGCGCCGCCTGGTCCTGCACCAGCACTGGCCCGAGGGCTGGCATCCGATGCGCCACGACGCCGGGGCGGTGCCGCCGTTCGCCGCCGATGGGCGGTCGTTCCCCTTCGTCCCCGTCGAGGGGACCGGCGTCTACGAGATCCCGGTCGGCCCGGTCCACGCCGGCCTCATCGAACCGGGGCACTTCCGCTTCTGGGTGGCGGGGGAGACCATCCTGCGCATGAAGGCGCGCCTGTGGTTCGTCCACAAAGGCATCGAACGACACTTCCAAGGACAAGACGCCCACCAGGCTCTGGCCCTGGCCGAGCGCATCTCGGGGGACACCGCCGTCGGCCATGCCCTGGCTTACTGCCTGGCCCTCGAGGACGCCTGGCAGCTCGGAGTCACAGAGAACGCCGGCATCCTGCGCGCCGCGCTGCTCGAACTGGAGCGCCTCTACAACCACGTGGCCGACATCGGCGCACTGTGCAACGACGTCGGCTTCGGCCTCGCCCAGGCCTGGGCCCTCGACCTGCGCGAGCACCTCCTGCGGCTCAACCGCGACACCACCGGGCATCGCCTCCTGCGCGGCGGCGTGATCCTCGGCGGCGCGTGCGTCCGCTCGCTGCCCACACCGGGCCAGTTGGCCGAGATACGCGAGCGCTTCGAGCTGCTGGTCGGCCTGGCGACCTCGAGCGCACTCGTGATTGACCGCTTCGACGGCGCCGCGGTCCTCGACCGTGCCCACGCCGCTGAGCTCGGCGTCGTCGGCCCCTCCGGTCGAGCATCGGGCCTCGCCTATCGACGCCCGTATCGCCCATCCTTTTGTCGCGCCGGTCGAAGGTTTTTCGCCGGCGGTCCAGACCGACGGCGACGTGCTGGCGCGCTTTCGCGTTCGGGCCGACGAGGTGCGGGCCTCGCTGGGTTTGCTGGCGCACTACGTCGAGGCGGTCGGCTCTCTCGACGACGTGGCGCTTTCCTCGGAGCGTCCGTCGGGTCCGCCCACGAGGAGCGGGGTCGGCATCGTCGAGGGATGGCGCGGTGCCATCGCGCAGCGTGTCGAGGTCGAAGACATGGGACGTCTAGCCCGGGTCAAGGTGGTCGACCCATCGTTCTTCAACTGGCCGGCACTACCGGTCTCGCTGGCGGACACGATCGTCCCGGACTTCCCGCTCGCCAACAAGAGCTTCAACCTCTCCTACGCCGGGAATGATCTGTGAGGTCCCGGTGCATGAAATTGGTTATTTGATCAATTCGTTAGACTGTCAACTGTTCGACTGCACCGAGTGCGCCCCGCAGGCCCGATGAGGAGCTCGCGGGGAGGGAGGGATATGTCATGGCAACGGCTGGGAGCGACTCGCTGATGACGGCACCCATCTACCAGGTGAAGGCCGAGTTCTTCCGCACGCTCGGGCACCCGGCCCGGATCCGAGTGCTCGAAGTCCTCAAGGGTGGGGAGCGGCCGGTCAACGAGCTGATCCCCGAGGTCGGTATCGAGGCCTCACATTTGTCCCAACAGCTGGGCGTGATGCGCAGGGCGGGCATCATCCAGTCACGCAAGGTCGGAGCCAACGTGTACTACTCGGTGGGGGACCCCAAGCTCTTCGAGCTGCTCGATGTCGCCAAGCGCATCATCACGTCGTCGCTGGCCGAATCCCAGCTCCTCTTAGAACAGATGGAAGCAACCGATGAGCCAGGGCGGCAGCGACCGCGCACCGCATCCAAACGAGTGGCGCGGCGAACGGGCGGTTCTCGGTGAGCAGCGGTACAGCACCAACCCAGGTCATCGCGTGCGGTGGACAGAGCACGCCTCAGATGCTCTGGGGGAGCGCGGGATCGCCGTGGTGCAGGTGTAGCGGGTGCCGCGCGGAAAACCATCGTGCCCTGCCCAACAACAACCAAGGAATAGCGAGAGGAGCATCGATGTCCAACCCGGTAATCGTGGAGGCGGTGCGCACGCCGATCGGCAAACGCAATGGATGGCTGGCGGGGCTCTCGGCCCTCGAACTGCTCGGTGCCGTCCAGGTCGAAGTGGTCAAACGGGCCGGCATCGACCCATCCATGGTCGAACAGGTCGTCGGTGGGTGCGTGACCCAAGCAGGCGAGCAGGCCTTCAACGTCACCCGGATGGCCTGGCTCCACCAAGGCCTCCCCTACGAGGTCGCCGCCACGACGGTGGACTGCCAGTGCGGGTCGTCCCAGCAGGCGAACCACTTCATGAACAACCTCATCGGGGTCGGTGCCATCGAGGTCGGCATCGCCTGCGGTGTCGAGGCCATGAGCCGAGTCCCTTTGGGTGCCAACGTCGGAAGGGGCATCGGACATGCCATCCCGGACGATCTTCCCTGGGATCTTCCCGACCAGTTCCACGCGGCAGAGCGGATCGCTGACAAGCATGGGATTACTCGAGCCGACGTCGATTGGCTCGGGCTCCTTTCGCAGTTCAAGGCCGCCAGGGCCGTGGCCGAGGATCGCTTCGGGCGCGAGATCGTGCCCGTCGAGGCACCGATCGTCGGCGAGGAAGGACCGCGAGGAGACCACAGTGGCGAGCGCGTCGTGGTCGCCAAGGACCAGGGTCCCCGTGAGACGACGGCCGAGGCATTGGCTGGGCTCAAGCCGGTGCTTGGCGACGGCATGCACACCGCCGGAAACTCCTCGCAGATCTCCGATGGGGCGGCGGCGGTGCTTTGGATGTCCGAGGATCGGGCCCGCGCCGAGGGTCTCAAGCCAAGAGCGAGGATCGTCGCGCAGGTGCTCGTGGGCTCCGACCCCTATTACCACCTCGACGGACCGATCGCGGCGACGTCGAAGGTCCTCGCCAAGGCCGGCATGGCCATGGGAGACATCGACCTGTTCGAGGTCAACGAAGCCTTTGCGTCGGTCGTCATGAGCTGGGGGAAGGCCCACAACGCCGATCTCGACAAGGTGAACGTGAACGGCGGCGCGATCGCCCTCGGGCATCCCGTGGGGGCGACGGGGAGCCGCCTGATCACGACCGCCCTGCATGAGTTGGAGCGTCGGGACGAATCGGTTGCCCTGATCTCCATGTGTTGCGGCGGGGCACTGGCCACCGGCACCATCATCGAGCGCATCCAATAGGTACGACCGACCACCCACCCGAGAGTCACGTTGTCCACCGGTCATTCCCACGCCATGAGCCAAGCGCCTCGCCCCATCCGATCGGCGAAAGGCTGATGCGCATATTCGTTCGGGTGTCTCCGGGAGCACCTACGACCAAAGTGGGCGGCAGATATGGCGATTCGGAACCTCCAGTCCTCATCGTTCGAGTCGCCGCACGTGCCGTCGGCGGCAGGGCGAACGCCGCAACGGTCAGAGCGCTGGCTCATGCGCTAGGCGTGCCACACAGCCGCGTGCGGATCGTGACTGGCCTGCGGGCACGCATCAAGGTGGTGGAGGTGGAGTCAGCTGACCCAAATATCGTCACAGCGCTGCTGCACCGCTGATGGTTGGGCTGCCTTGATGTCAACGGAAAGAGATGGGACCGAACCGTGAGCAGCAAGGGCATCCGGGACCAGGTGGCCGTCATCGGGATGGGCTGCACCCGCTTCGGCGAGCTGTGGGACAAGGGCGTCGACGACCTCTTGACCGACGCCACCACCGAGGCCGTCGCCTCGGTTCCCGGCCTGGAGCTGGCCGACATCGACGCCTTCTGGCTGGGCACCATGACCTCGGGCGTCTGCGGCACGACGCTGTCGCGCCCCCTGAAAATCGACTACAAGCCCGTCACCCGTGTCGAGAACTACTGCGCCACGGGCTCGGAAGCCTTCCGCAACGCCTGCTACGCCGTGGCCTCGGGTGCCTACGACATCGCCATGGCCATCGGCGTCGAGAAGCTCAAGGACACCGGGTACTCGGGCCTGACCGGCATCCGCGCCGTGGGCGACGGCACCGACCCCGGCCTCTCGTCGCCCGCCGCCTTCTCCTTCCTCGCCCCTTCCTACGCCCACAAGTACGGCGTGGACAAGGACCAGATGAAGGAGGTCATGAGCCGGATCGCCTTCAAGAACCATCAGAACGGGGCGCGTGAATCCGCGGGCCCAGTTCCAGAAGGAAGTCTCGATGGAGACGATCACCAACGCGCCCCTCGTCGCCGGCGACCTCGGCGTCTTCGACTGCAGCGGCGTGAGCGATGGCTCGGCCGCGGCCATCATCTGCCGGGTCGAGGACGCCCACAAGTACTGCGACAACCCCTTGTACGTGAAGGCGCTGGCCTTCGTGGCCGGCCCTGCCGCCGGCCCCATCGACCCCGGCTACGACTACACGACGTTCGAGGAGGTCGTGCGCTCGGCCGCCGACGCCTACGCGCAGGCGGGGATCACCGACCCCCGGGCCCAGCTGGCCATGGCCGAGGTCCACGACTGCTTCACGCCGACCGAGCTCGTCCTCATGGAGGACCTGGGCTTCGCCGAGCGGGGCACGGCGTGGAAGGAGGTGCTGGCGGGCACGTTCGACCGCGACGGCGAGCTGCCGGTCAACCCCGACGGCGGCCTCAAGTCCTTCGGCCACCCGATCGGCGCCACGGGCTTGCGCATGCTCTTCGAGTGCTGGCTGCAGCTGCGCGGGGTCGCCCCGCCCGACCGCCAGATCGACACCGTGGGAGCCGGACGGACGCTCGGACTTACCCACAACCTGGGCGGCGCGCCGGGCGAGGGCGTCAGCTTCGTGGGCATCGTCGGCACCGAGCTGGGATGATTGGACGGCGAGCCATTCTCACCAAGATCGGCGCCGAGCAAGTGGCCCCTCTCGTGGGTCAGACCTTCTCACTGGCTGAATCAGTCAAGGCGCATCTGGCAATCGAAATCCAGGGAGACTGTCGCCACGACGCTCGTCGTGTCGCCGTGACGGCGGATCTTTGAGTGGCCCAGCGGGCACGTCCGGAGCGCTTCGCAAAATGACCCGAAGATTGCCCGAAGGTCCGTCGGATCCCACAAAAATCCCACGGATCGGATTTGGCTGTCAGAGAGCCCTTCCCTGGTCGGAGAGGGTGGGCTTCTATTAGCCCAGGTAGAGAGCTAAATCGGTCACACCCCAATCAGTCCGTCTGGAGGAGTTAGACGGAACGGATAGGGCTCATAACTTTGCGAGCAGTGTCCATGGGTGATGATCCATTTGGCGACGACGCAGCGGAGTTCAGAGGCGGCCGTAGTCGGACCCAGCCTCAGTGTCAGGAGCTCTCAGCCGAAGTACATCGGTGTCTGAGCGGCGGGTTCGAGGCGATACCCTCATCCCGTCTTCGGGTCAGGGTGGGTCAAGGGCACCAGGTTGGACGGGATGTTCCGCTCTTCAGATTCCGGCGCCGAGCCCGTTGAGAAATGAACGAGCGAGAGCGATCCGCCTACCTGCGATGCCCGATTTCCGCCTGCGCCCGAGCGGTCCTTACGGCGCGACTGAGTGTCGCAACGTCATACGCTCCCATCTGGCGCTGACCGTTGACAAAGAAACTAGGAGTGCCCGCAACCCCGCTCACGTCGGCGCTCTCGATGTCGGCCGCAACGCGTTCGATCCATCGGTGGCTTCTGAGATCCTCTGTGAATGTCTTCACATCGAGTCCGAGCTCTTCCGCGTACCCCATCAGATCTTTAGGGGTCAGCTCATCCTGGTGCTCAAGTAGCAGGTCGTGCATCGGCCAGAAGGCTCCCTGCGCCGCGGCTGCCTCGGACGCCTCGGCCGCCAGCTGAGCGCTCGGGTGTACATCGTTGAGCGGCAGGTGGCGCCATACGTAACGGAGGTCACCGAAATCGGTCAGTAGTTCCCGGATGACCGGTTCTGCCTGCCCGCAATACGGACACTCGAGGTCGCCGTACTCGACCAGGGTCACGTCCGCGTCAGCCGGCCCGCGGATGTGGTCACGGTCGTCATCGACAGGATCGGCAAGGTCCACAATCGCGGGAGACTGGCCCAGGAGCGCGCGGGTGCGAAGCGGCGACGGAAGTCGCCTCGTGATCTGGAATACCAACCAGGTGAGGAGGGCTGCCACCACGGCCGCGGTCAGCACGCCGAGGGTTGCCTCCTTCAACTCGACACCAGTGAACGCAACCGAGGCGACCAGCAGCGAGACGGTGAAGCCCATCCCGGCCAGGGTGCCGCCGCCCAGGGCGGCCATCCAGCCAACCGGCGGACGGAGCCGGCCTCTCGTTGCCTTGTTGACGAGGGCGGACACGGTCATGATCCCGGTCGGCTTGCCGGCTACATAGCCGACGACGATCCCGAGCGTGATGGGCGACGAGTAGGCCTGAGAGAGGAATCCGACATTGATGGGGATGCCGGCGTTGGCGAGGCCAAACAGCGGGACGATGAGATAGCTCGTCCAGGGATGCCACAGCTGCTGCAGGCGGTCGTTGGGAGACACCGCGGTCCGCACGCCGGCACGAAGCTGCCTTGCCATCCCTGCGGTCGGCTGCTCCCGGAAATCCCGGAATAGATCTGATGTCCGCTCCAGATCGGTGCGGGCTGGTGGAGCGGCGTATGCGATAAGCCCCGCCGCGAGTCCGACGACGACTGGGTCGACGCCGGACTCGATCAGCGCCACCCAGCTGGTCGCGGCGAGAGCGAAGTAGAGCAGTCCGTAATGGATACGGAGGGACGCGGCGAAGGCGGCAAGTGCCATCAGTGCGACGGCGATGATGAGGGGACCGACTGTCAGGTGACGGGTGTACACCGTGGCGATCACCACGAGGCCCACGATGTCGTCGACAACTGTCAGCGTAAGTATGAAGCCGCGCAGTCGTTCAGGTGCATGCCTGCCGAGCAGGGCGAGAAGGCCAAGTGCGAAAGCAGTATCGGTCGACATCGCAACGCCCCAACCGTGCGCCGAGGTCCTACCCGCGTTGATCGCCAGGTAGAGCCCGATCGCGCCCACCATCCCGCCCAGTCCCGCGAGAACGGGAAGGATGATTCTGGGGCGCTCTCGGAACTCGCCGATGTCGAATTCTCGACGTGCCTCGAGCCCTACGACCAAGAAGAAGAAGCTCATGAGCCCGCTGTTGATCCAGCCTCGTAGATCCAGGGATACGGCCGCCTGGCCGACGTGTACGGACAGACGCGTCTGCCATACGTGGTCATAGGAGGACACGTCGATGTTCGCCCAGATCAGAGCGGAGACCGCAGCCCCAAGGAGAAGCGCGGCGCTCGCCGTCTCCGTCTGCAGGAAGCGACGGAGAGCGGTATCGCGCTGCATCCAAACCGTGCGGAGGGAACTCTCAGAAGGGTCGACGACGGCCATCGGCGTGCGGCGAGCCTACCGAGCGGCGTGCAGGTCGGTGCAGGTCATTTGGGCACACCCCGGATCCGCCGGATCGACGCCGGGGTCATGTCGTAGGAACACGCTCTACTACAGGGCCGGACGATGTGGACGGGCTGGAACCTGTATGGACCGAACCGCACTTCAGGCGAAACCGGCAGACCCAGTCGGGCGATAGAAACTCCACTTTTTCTTGCCAAGGTGAGGGTTGCGGCTTCGAATCCCATCTTCCGCTCTTGGTCATGAGAATCCGGTCCTAGCTGGGACGACGTAGCGTCGATCACCTTGCCTGACAGACCATCATCGCTATGCTCCTCGGTGGAGAGCCGGAAAGCCTGGTCGGCACACTGTCATAGCGCGCAAGGAATGGTCATGTGCCACCGGGGTCGTCCCAATCCAATCGTTGAGACGCATTGCCCCAAGCCGGTTGGGACACGGTGGTTCGGATCTGAGCCTCCGTGACGGTCGGGTCGGCAGCGTTCGTCTTCATACTTGGAGCGGGTGTCAGTCTCGCGACAAGCTGGCTTCTGGTCTCTCGGCTCGAGCGAGTCGGCGAGCGTTTGGCCTTCTCAGAAGCCCATCTCGGCATCGTCGCGGCGCTCGCCGCCGATACGCCAGAGATCACGGCGTCGGTCGCAGCGTTGGCCCACCATCAACAAACCATTGGGGCCGGTGTCGTCTTGGGTTCGAATGTCTTTAACCTGGCCGCGCTCCTCGGCCTGGGCGCCGTCGTCGCCGGGCGAATTGACTTGCATCGAAAGGTCATCCTCTTTGGTGGGACGGTAGCCATGTCCGTGGGAGCTGCCTGTCTGCTAAGCGTTGGCGGCCAGCTTCCGGCTTGGGCGGGGTTGAGCGTGGTTCTGGTCATCCTGTTCGCATATGTCACACTGCTGACCGTTCATAAGGGGGTCCTGCGTCGCCTTCACTTGCCTGAGACGTGGTCGACATGGCTGCGAGCGGCGGTCGTCGAGGAGGAACTCGAGCTCGAAGAAGCCATCCATCCACCCAGAGCGACGAGACGGGACGCCCTAATGGCAGTGGGAGCGCTGGTGATTGTGGTGCTGGCCAGCGTCGCCATGGAGCAAGGAGCTTCGACACTGGGAGGGCACTTCGGCATCCCTGAGATCGTGGTGGGTGGTCTTGTCCTCGCCGCGGTGACGAGCCTGCCCAATGCAGTCTCGGCGGTGTACCTGGCACGCCGGGGCCGTGGTGCGGCGACGCTCAGTACCTCACTTAACTCAAATTCGCTTAACGTCGCCGCTGGGCTGTTGATCCCCGCTGCAGTCGTAGGACTGGCCAAGCCATCGGGTTCAGGGCTGCTTGTTGCCGGGTGGTATGTGGCGTTGACCGCACTGACCCTCTTGCTCGCCTACGCCGGCCGTGGCCTCGGGCGAGTCTCGGGAGGAGCGATCATTGCGGCGTATATCGTTTTCGTCGTGATGTTGCTTGCGACGACGTGAACAGTCACTCCAGGTCGTATGTGCCGCCGACCAGGTTCCTGGGCTAGGCGCTCCGAAGCTGAGGCCGAAATGAGGCACCGACCTGATCAGCGAGGGCAACAGCGACCACTCGTGGTTGGAACGGAACTTCGTAGCCGGGGGTCGGAGTGAGGACGAAGCGACCCAGGTCCTTGCCGCGGTGGGTTACGAGCAGTTCGATTTCAGGTCCTGGGAGACCCATCCGATCGACAGCCCAGAGTCGTCCCCCGAGTAGCACGTGCCCGTCATGCTCGAGGCGCATCATGGGCCCAGCGCTGAGGCCGTGCTCATAGCGGCAGGCACGGAGATGAAGCAGACCAATCAGTTCGGTTCGCACGCGCTCGACCACCTCGGAACCCGGAGCACCTGATGCGACAAGTTCGGCGACGCCATAAATCTCCGCGACGAAGTCCGCCTCCTCGTTGGCAATGGCGTGGTGATGGCGGTTGCGCGCCGCGAGCTCGGTGACGATGATGCCGACCACGAACAGACACAGCGCCGTCTCGATATCGGATCTCTGCGTGATGGCGAGACGCCCGTATGGCTGGGTCAAGAAGTAGTCGAACCACAGCGTGGCGCTCAGAGTAGCGACTAATCCGCTGACGCGATTGCCCAAGGTCGACACCGCCACGATCACCGCGACCAGGATCAGAGCCGCAGCCGTGTTTGCGAAGTCAGCGCGGAACGGGACCAGAACGGCCGCGA
Source organism: uncultured Acidimicrobiaceae bacterium (assembly GCA_963731065.1). Lineage (GTDB taxonomy): Bacteria > Actinomycetota > Acidimicrobiia > Acidimicrobiales > RAAP-2 > Bog-473. Next base: position 92,635 of record CAVSUH010000024.1, read on the forward strand.
TGCCAAGCGGGAGAACGACAGCTGCGACAAAGGCGAGTTCGTCTCGATACAGACGGAATCGATCCATGGTGCCTCGCTTCGATCAGGTGCAGCCATTGTTCCACGACAAGTTCTCAGGCGGAAGATCGGCGCAAGCAGCCGATCTTGCGAAGCATGGAACGACTGCAGCCGGACGAACTACGCGACTCTCTAGCGCCTGCCCACAGGCAGGCAGATTTCGGTTTTCCGGTGGCAAGGGACGGCCGATGGACGCGCCAGCTTGCCAAAAAGACTCATAGCCACAACAATAGATGTCATATGCAATCAAATCTCCTCGCCCCGCCGTCTGAAGACCAGCTGGTCGACGCGGTCCTCAGCGCCAGCCGGGTGCTGGTCGCCATCGCCGCTCGATCCCTCGCTGACGTGGGAGAAGAGGTCACGCTCACGCAATATCGCTCGCTCGTGGTCTTGGCCTCGCGAGGTCCTCAGGGCGTGGCTGCACTGGCGGACGCGGTCTCGGTAACACCCCCCACCGCGTCGAGGATGTGCGACCGCCTCGTGAGGAAAGGCCTCGTCACACGGCGCACAGACCGCCGTGACCGGCGCCACGTCAGGATCGCGCTATCCCAGGGGGGACGGAGGCTGGTCGACGCGGTGACCGCCCGGCGACGCCACGAAATCGAACAGCTTGTCGCTTCGATCCCGCCGGAGTCCCGATCTGGGGTCGTCGTAGCGCTACGGCATCTGAACGAGACAGCGGGCGAAGTGCCCGAGCAGGACTGGAGTACGGGCTGGGACCTGTGAGCTCGAGGGAAGACCCGCTCAGCGATGCTCCCCGCCCCAGCCGCTCGGTGCGAGCCCGCGGCGGCGCAGCGGCACTTGGTCGGCGACTCCGCTCGGCCTCGTATCTCCAGCGCTGGATCGTGCTCGGCATCGCGATCGGTGCCATCGCCGGCCTTGGCGCCGTTGTTTTCTACGAGGCGCTGCGGCTCTGCACGCACTTCTTTTTGGAAGTGCTAGCCGGCTACAGCGTGCCAACACCCGCAGGGGAGGGAAACGTCGCTGGCTCTGCGCACGCGGCCCGGCCTTGGGCGCTCCCGCTGGTCGCAGGCGCCGGTGCGCTTCTCGGCGCCGTGTTGGTCTATCGCTTCGCACCTGAGGCCGAAGGACACGGCACCGACGCGGCCATCTCGGCAGTGCACCACAACCCCAAGGGTGTGCGCTTCCGCGCGGTTGTCGTCAAGATCTTCGCTTCCGCATTGACGATCGGCTCAGGCGGCTCCGGTGGGCGTGAGGGTCCAACCGGCCAGATCAGTGCCGGATTCGGCTCGCTGCTCACGCGCGCTCTCGAGCTCGACCCCGCCGACGGACGCATCGCTGTGGCGACAGGGATCGGATCGGGCATCGGGGCCATCTTCGGGGCGCCGCTCGGCGGCGCGGTCTTAGCGTCGGAGATCCTCTACCGCGACGACTTCGATCCGGCTGCACTGTTGCCGTGTTTCATCGCTTCGTCGGTCAGCTACGCCATTTTCGGTTCGGTCGAGGGCTTCGGGCCCCTCTTCGGCTACGTCGGGACCTACCGTTTCGACGACCCAGCCCAACTGGGGTGGTTTGCCCTTATCGGAATCTTGGGCGGGCTCATCGGGCTCCTCTACGCCAAAGGTTTTTACGGGATCGCCCAGCTCTTCTCGCGGATCCCCAGAGTCCCCAGGTGGGTGAAGCCAGCCGTCGGCGGGCTGATGGTGGGCGCAATCGGTATCGTGATTCCCGAGGTGCTCGGGACAGGCTATGGCTGGATCCAGAAGTCACTCGGCCCCGAACTGCTTGGTATCCCGTTGTGGATCGTGCTCATAGTCCCCTTCGCACGCATCCTCGCCACTGGGCTCTCCATCGGTTCGGGGGGATCGGGAGGCATCTTCGGCCCAGGCATGGTGATCGGCGCCTTCATGGGTGCGGCGGTCTGGCGTCTCTTCGAGCCCATCGCGCCATCTATGGGCCACGATCCTTCGCCTTATGTCATCGTCGGCATGATGTGCTGTTTCGGCAGCATCTCGCGTGCGCCTTTGGCAGTGATGCTCATGGTGGCCGAGATGACCGGGAGCCTCTCGATACTCACCCCTGCGCTTGTCGGAGTGGGGCTGGCCTGGCTGATCGTGCACCACTTCGACGACACGATCTATCGGAGCCAGGTACGCACGCGTGCCGACACCGAGGCTCAGCGCTTCATGGCGGGACTGCCTTTGTTGGCCACCATCCCAACGGCACGTGCGATGGCCCCACCTCGCCTCGTATTGCCGGCATCGACCACAGTGGCTGAGGGTCTTGAACTCTGCAGCGCCGCGGACGTTCCAGGGGCGCCAGTCGTCGACGCCTCCGGCCGCTTCGAGGGAACGATCTCGGTGACCGAGCTCTCTGAGTCGCCTGAACCGAAAGCGCCGGTCAGCATGTTCGCCGATGCGGGCGCCCCCGTCGTCTCAATAGATAGCCGGCTCGACACAGCGCTCGAGTCGATTGCATCGGCACAGCTGTCCTGGGTGCCAGTGCTTGATGACGATCGTCAGGTCGTGGCCACTATGTCCGTCTCAGACTTGGTCCAGGCCTATCGCCGAGAGCTTTTGGCCTCGGCTGAGCGGGTCGGTGCACTCGGCTCGTCAGTCGGAGCGTTCGAGGTGTCCGTGACTAAGGGCTCCAGCTTGGCCGGGAAGGAGTTGCGCTCCGCTGGTTTGCCCGAAGGCACCCTTGTGACCTCGATCGCCCGGAACGGTCGAGTCCTGACGCCGACTGGCGACGTCGTCCTCAAACCCGGAGATCGACTTTGGATGCTCGGCCAGGACCCATCAGACCCGGCACCTGCAGTCGCTTGAGCGTCGTGCTCAAGGATCTCCACACCGGGGCTTGTTCGCGCGAGAGTGAAGCTAATTATCCGGTCGGAAGCAACCCGTTCACTTTGCTCGTGTTGCTTACTTGTCCTGTAACGGGGTACTCCAACTGCCTGCTCGCCGGACCGTTGCAGGTCTCGGTGATCGCAGCGGCCGGGCGCCATCAGCGTGATGTTTTCCTGGTACTACCAGCCGTACTTCGGAGCGGACAACCTGGCCCGGAATCTTTCCGAAATGTCTTCGCTTGTCCCCAGCCTCTTTGACCTGCGCGGGGTCGCGTTCGGCGCATGGACGTTGGCTGCCTTCGCGATCGGCGTCCTGACCGGCATTCTGATCCGCAAGGTCGTCCCCGCCATTGTTGCCGCGCTGGCGGCGTACGCCGGACTCGCCATCGCGACAGGGGCGTGGCTGCGAGCGCACTATCTCTCACCAATCGTGACCAGGTCATTGAACGTGCCAAGTTCAGTGTGGGTGATTAGGCAGGACTGGACGACAAAAGGCGGCCAAGTGGCTAGCCAGTCAGCCCTCTAACAGGTCCTCGAGGGCGCATCAGCGCAAGTCGCCGGGAAAGAAGGCGGGGGGCCGAACCTGTACGCCCTCGTCGCGTGGCAGTACCTCGTCCAACACGGCTACACCCAGGTGACGAGCTACCAGCCTGTCTCCCGATTCTGGGCGTTCCAATGGATGGAGGCTGGCTGGCTGCTTGGATTGTCGGTCCTGCTCATGGCCGTCACTCTGTGGCTGGTCCGTCGCCGGGCGACCTGAAGACTGGTCAATCGTTTGCTTGCCGCCCAAGCGAACAGTGTCAATCTTCGTAGACGAGCAGCGCTCGTACCTGATCCTTCTCGGTTAGAGGGTTGTGAAGCGTGCCTTTCGCTTGTCGTCGAGTTCGAGGTCAGATATGGGACAGCGGGGAACCGATGATATTGAACGTGAAGCTGATCAATCGGGACGGCGAACGGACCTACGCAAGACCCCAAGCCTTCGGGGCCTGCCGACCTGGCCACGCCGCGCGAACTCTCGAGAAGACCGAACGCCAAGGGTTCTGCACAGAAGGCGTAGTATGTGTCTGCTGTCTCGGGGCGTCGTTTCGACAACGAGGAGACTGTCGTGTCACAACGAACGAGGCCCGAGAATCCCGCGGGCGACCACCCGCCCGGCCGACGCCGGCGGCGTGTCTATTTCGACGCTCCTCCGCCGCGAGCCCTCACGCTCTCGGGTTGGGCACTCGTGCCCTTGCGTGCCTTCCTGGGCGTCACCTTTTGCTTCGCCGGCCTCCAGAAGCTGGCCAATCCGAACTTCTTCAATGCGAATAGCCCAACGAGCATTCAGGCACAGCTGATCGCATCCATCCGGATCAGCCCGTTGCATGAGCTACTCGGTCATCTCCTTCGCTTCGCCGTACCGATCGGCATTGTGATTGCTCTGGCCGAGCTTGCTGTTGGTTTGGGGACGATCTTGGGGCTGTGGACGCGAGTCGCCGCAGCAGGCGGGATGGTGCTCTCGATCACACTCTTCCTCACCGTAAGCTTTCATTCCTCGCCTTATTACACGGGAGCCGACATCGTTTTCGTCTTCGCCTGGATCCCGCTGGTCCTCGCCGGGTCGGGCGGCGTGCTCTCCCTCGACGGGGTGATCGCCGCTCGGGTGGCGAGGGAGTACCACCTCGGGCCGCTGACGGTCGTTCCTATCCGATTCGCCCTGGTCCAGCAGGTGTGCGGTCACTACGAGAACGACTTCTGTCGCGCTCAGGGTGGACGTCGCTGCGACGTCCGCGGCTGCCCCTTCTTGGCGGCTGACCCGGTGGGGCGACACAGCACTACAGCGCAGAGAGGTCTCGACGCGGTCGATCGCCGAACCGTCGTTTTGGGAGGCGCCACGGTTGTCGCTGCGGCCGCGGCCGGCGCCGTGGTTGCTGGAACGGCGGCCGGCTTGGGACGGGCTGTAGGTGGCGCAAAGAGTTCCGGGACTCAAAGCGTGACGTTGAGGCCCGGCCCGGGTGCGTCCAGCGCTTCGGGCTCTGTCCCGACGACCACGACACCAGAGTCGTCGGCTCCGACCACGACCGCACCGCTCGGAACTCCGATTGGCCCAGCCAGCGAGGTGCCGGTGGGCGGGGCGGGGCGTTTCACCGATCCGAAGACGGGTGATCCTGGCTTGGTCCTCCAACTCGCCAAGGGCCGGTTCGTCGCCTATGACGCCATCTGCCCTCATGCCGGGTGCACGGTCGGTTATTCCTCCGCTGTCAACCTCATCGTGTGTCCGTGTCACGGTTCGGAATTCGACCCCAGCACGGGCGCGGTCGTGAGTCCTCCGGCGCCGCACGGCCTGAGCTCGATACAAGTGACCGTCGACACCAACGGCGAGCTCGTCGTCGACGGATGAGCGTGTCCGTCACGCTCGTCACCCGACTCCAACACGAACCGCCAACGGGCAGACTCGATCCGTGTTGGCCCATGATACGGATCGTCATGATTACAGCTCTTTCGATAGTCACGGCGGGGTGAGCCAAGTCAGGAGCGCAAAATCGGAACTGACGAACTGCGCGTTCCAATCATTGGCTGGGCGTCTACGGAGGGCACAGCCAGCGGCTCGTAGCTCTTTGGGAGCCAGTCGTAGGTGACCACAGTCCCAAAGGCTACGTCTTCGAGACCTCGATTTCGGCGGTTCACCAAAGCGAGCAGAAGCGCCGGGAAGAATGAGGCGCAGAGGACCGATCGAAAAAGCGCTCGCAAGAACCCAACGGGACTCCCATCGGAACGGACGACTCGTAAGCCCATCACCTGCTTCCCAAGTGTGCGTCCGGTGGACCAGCCAGCAGTCAAGTACACGACGAGAAGGATCCACACCAACAGCTCGTTCAACCAATGCGGGGGATCCGTAACCGAAATCGACTTCGAGAAAAAGAGATCCCAGGCAATGCTCACGATGATCACTCCAACGACATAGACAAAGAGCACGAGAACAACATCAGTCCCGCTGGCCACTGCCCGAGAAACGAAGCCTGCCCGAAGGCCCTGGAGCTGCTGCCCTCGCTCACTGCGGATCTCGAGGTGTCGACTCACGAGATGACCTCAGGTTTCGCACCCTCCGACCGAGCATTGGCATTCCACGGGACCCTCAAGTCACGCGGCTCTTTACGCCGCAGAATCCTGTCGACCAGTCGGGCACTCCACAAATCGATGGCCATGAGGCCGGCACGGGAAGCATCGAGCGTCTCTGCACCCAGTCCGGTCGTGGATTCACGGATGACCCCCGCTAGGTCGATCTCATCGATTACTCCTGGGAGATCGACTCTGGCCACAACCTTGTTGATCGGCACATGGTCGATCAACTGCTCCATGTCGAGCATGTCGACAACTCCTACGACGACCCGATTCAGCACAGACTCCGCAGCTTCGGCCACGTTGTCGCGATTCTCCCTCTCGCTCCTGTGGACGTCGCCCTGGCGCCGTCCGAGGTGTCGCTCAACTGCGTCGAGAGGGCCCTCGGCCATGGAACCGGGTACGACGACTCTCGCGACTCCTATCGACCTGCTCGTGATCTCGACAGCGACAAGAGTGGCTGCGCCGATCCCGACCTTGACAGTCCCTGCGATGAGGTCGAATATCCGCGAACCTGCATTCGACGTTGACATCTGCGGTCCTGACGCGACACGTCGCGTCGGAACTTGGAGAACTGCCTCCTCCGGAGGCAGTGCACTCGGTTTCTGCATCGAATCGGTGGGCTCAGGCGCGAGGTAGTGATCCATCAGCTGTTACGTCGCTCCATTGGCGTGGACCCCGCCGTCACCCTTCATCTCCACAGTGAGGACTTTAGTGATTGCGAGCTTGGCAAGTCGGGAAGGAAGTCCGTTTTTCACTCACCCTCCCGGGCAGGGCTGAGGGGTTGGGTGCGGTCATGGGGCTTAATTCGTCAGAGAGCCTCAATTCTTCGAGCTCCGGGTCTCGGGGCACTGTTCCGGTCTCGGGAAGACGTCGCGGGCGAGTTGGCGGCAAGGAATGAGGGTGGGATACTGCGACTCAAGGGCGCTGCAGGCATTCAGAGAAGCGAGGAAATTCACATGGCACAGCTAGCTGAAGGTTTCAAGGTCATCGATGCAGATACCCACTACACCGAGCCATACGACCTCTGGACCAGCCGAGCCCCGAAAGGCTACGAGAACCGTGTCTTGCACATGGAAGAGCGTGAAGGCCTTGCGACCTGGGTCGTCGACGGCAACGAGATTGGATTCGCCCGCGGAGGGGGCGTCGTTGCGCGCGACAGTTCGAAGCTCCCTTTCCTCGATGCGCTGGAAAGGGGGCTCGACTGGGTGCACGAGGGTGCCTTCGACCCGGTGGCCCGGTTGAGGCTGATGGACGAATGCGGGGTTCATGCCCAGGTCCTGTTCCCCAACGTGGTGGGCCTCGGTGGCTCGACGCTGAACAACGTCATTGCTGACCAAGCACTCCGAATGATGTGCCTCCAGATCTACAACGATGCCATGGCTGAGATGATGGCATCGTCGGGCAACCGCTTCATTCCGATGACTCTGATGCCGGCATGGGACGTCGATCTCTGCATCCAAGAGACGCAGAGGGCGGCGGGCCTCGGGTTGCGCGGGATTAACATGACCTCCGACCCCCAGGATGCCGGATCGCCCGACCTGGCCAACCGAGCGTGGGACCCACTGTGGAAGGTCTGCTCTGAGCTCAACATGCCTGTGCACTTCCATATCGGCTCGAGCAACACAGCGATGGATTTCTTCGGCAACTACTTCTGGGAGTCGCAAGACGAGTACGTCAAGCCGGCCATCGGTGGCGGCATGCTGTTCCTCAATAGCGCCCGAGTTGTGATGAATACGATCTTTTCCGGCGTCTTCGACCGCTACCCCGATCTCACCATGGTCGCTGTCGAGAGCGGCATCGGATGGATCCCGTTCTGCCTCGAAACAATGGACTACGAGCTGTCCGAGAACGCGCCCGATCACTTCAAGGCACTCAAGCGAAAGCCCTCCGAGTATTTCGCAAAGAATTGGTACGCCACGTTCTGGTTCGAAGAGGGCCATGGCCAGTTGCAGAATCTTATGGACATCGTCGGAGACGAGCGGATCATGTTCGAAACCGATTTTCCCCACCCGACCTGCCTCTACCCTTCACCAGTCGAAAGCGTCGCCGAGAAGATGGGCGCGCTGCGTCCTGAGACGCAGGCCCGAGTCATGGGGGACAACGCGCGCCGGCTCTACCGGCTCTAAGCGAGCGCCTTCGACTTATGTCGCTCTTGCCGTTTCGCTCACTGGGTCTCCTGGTTCCGCCCGAGTAGTCGGCCGGCCTTACTCGATTTACTTCGGACGTTGCAATGGGAGGTGCCGACCGCAGTTCGCCAAAACTTCGCGTGCGAACTGGATCTGTCTGACCCTCTCGTCACACCATCGGACCCCCGTTAGTGTCCGGATTTGCGGAGGCGTAGTCGAGGAGGTGATCGGTAGTGCGCAAAGTGCATCACCCCAAGATCGTGCAGCGATCTGACAGTCGATGGATGGTGGTTTGCGAGGACTGTGGAAGGGAACGTGGATCGGCGAAACCCGCGGCTATCGACGATTCGGTCGAGTCCTTCGAGGCGGCTGAACGCATATGGGAAATCCACTGTGAGCGGCGGATTCCCCCGATGCGCCGGGGTGCCTGAGGGCGCGGCCTGCGTATCCATTTGAGTTCGAGCGGCGTCGCGCTCTGCGTTGTTCGCTCGGGGATTTCGCTCCTGTTCACGCCTACCTGCGGTATCCAGATTCCCCTGTCCTCAAGCGGTCGAAGTGTGACCCGACGGACGCGATGTCCCGGTGACATTGTCAGCGGGTGATTTCTGACGGCGTTCGGCCTCGGAGATGGCCCAGGCCGCGTTGACGAGGCCGGTGTGACTGAAGGCTTGTGGAAAGTTGCCCAACAATTCTCCGCTGACCGGATCGACCTCCTCGGCGAGGAGGCCGACGTCGTTGACGAAGGCGAGGGCGCGTTCAAAAACGGTGCGAGCCCGCGCTGCCTGCCCGGCCTTGGCCAGGGCTTGGGCCAGCCAAAACGTGCAGAGAAGAAACGTGCCCTCTTTGCCCTCGAGCCCGTCGTGGGAGAGATAGCGGTACACGAGTCCCCGCTCGTCGGTCAGACGTTCTTCTGTCGCGTTGATGGTGGACAGCACCCTGGGTTCGTCGGCAGGTAGGAATCCGACCAGTGGCAGCATCAAATTGGACGCGTCAAGCTCGTCCGAGCCGAATGACTGGGTGAAAGCTTTGGCCTTGTCGCTCCAGCCCCTGGTCAGGATCGCCTCCCGGATCTGGGCCTGCGACTGCTTCCACGCGTCAACCCGGTCGGAGGCGTCCAGGGGGTCGGCCAGGTTCAGCGCCCTGTCGAGAGCCACCCAACACATCAGCTTGGAGTACAAGAAGTCGCGGGGCGCGCCGCGAATCTCCCAGATCCCCTGATCTTTTTCCCGCCAGCGCCGGGCGGCAGTGTCGGCCAGCTCGACGAAGAATCGTCGGGTGGCCGGTGCCAGATCTGGAGGCGCACCCCACTTGTCGGGGTCGGCTGCCGGTCCGACCCGGGACGTGGTGTCGAACACGTGGTCGGAGAGGCGGTACACGGCGCCGAGCAGTTCGCCGTAGACGTCAAGCTGACGCTGATTCCAGGCACCGTTGCCGACCCGAACAGGCACTGAGTCTCGCCAGCCCTCCAAGTTGGGCAGCTCGTGCTCGGTCAGGTCCCGTTCGCCACCGACGCCAAACATGATCTGCAGGTCCCCGCCGCGGTCGAGCGAGCCGGCGGCGGAGGTAGTCACGTAGTTGAAAAACTCATTGGCTTCGTCAGGACAGGCCGCCACCCACAGAGCCTGGATCGTAAAGGAAGCATCACGGACCCAGGCGTAGCGGTAGTCCCAATTTCGGGCGCCGCCCACCGTCTCGGGCAGGGACGTGGTCGCCGCCGCGCATATCGCGCCAGTGGGCGCAAAGGAGAGTGACTGAAGCACTCGTCCGCTGTGGTGGACCAGGTCTCTCCATGGGCCCTCGTAGGCCTGGTGGAGCTTTGACCACGACTCCCAAGCTGACACAGTGTCTTCGAGCCGTGTGCCGATCTCGGATTGGCTCCAGATCCTGGCCGGGCTGGTCTCGGCCCCATTTCCATGGTGCAGGGCGAAGTCCGCAGTCTCCCCGCGGTGGAACTGGAGCTGAGCTGAGACGGCCTGCTTGACGATAGTCAGAGGAATAGGAGAAGAAAGGACGAGCACGTCGCCGCCCGCGGCTGCGGACACTCCACCGTCTACAGCCTCGAGGTGCGGAGTCACCAGCCCATACCCGGGGCACAAGACGTACTCCACGGACAACTCGACTTCTCCTTCAACGCATGTCGCACGCCTCAGCAGAAGGTGTGGCGCATCATTGCCGAGCTGATGCCCCCGATTGCCGTCGCCCATGGCCAGGGCGTCGGTAATGGCGACCGTCCCCGACGGCGTGGCGAAAGTGGTCTCCAACACCATGGTCCGGTCGAGGTACCGGCGAGTCACTTGTGTCGCGCCGGTGGGGCTGATCGACCAATGACCGGCCTCGTCGCCGAGAAGGCGAGCAAAGATGGACGGGCTGTCGAAACGGGGAAAGCACAGCCAGTCGATCGATCCGGCCCGACTCACCAGTGCCGCGCTGTGCCGGTCCGACAAGAGTGCATAGTCGGCTATGGGGGTCGTGCTCATGTGCCCTCCTTTGCCCTCTGGCCCGCGGGATCGGCAACTGGCAGCCCTGGAACCGTAGCGTCCCGTCTTTGGGCCCGGAGGTTGGGGATAGCAGTCGCGGCAAGGCGGCGTTGTCAGCTCTGGAGGGCCGGGCGTCGACGGGGGTTCAATGGCATCGTGTTCGCCCCCCCTCCTGGAGCCTCTGGCCTGCTGGGGTCCCGGGGCTCCGGGTCGCCATTGTGAGTACCGTGACACTCGGGAGGTTTCGGTCATGACCACGGCGATTATCGGCACCGGGGGGATCGGATCGGCCATTGCCCGCCTGCTCGGCTCAGGTGGCGAAACCCTCCGGCTCTCGAGCGCGGACCCCGAGTCGGCACGACGGCTGGCTGCACAGATCGGTCCAACCGCAGTCGTCGCCACGAGCAACGGCGACGCGTTGCAGGGCGCCGACGCCGTCATCCTCGCGCTGCGCTTCACCGTGTTGAAGGGCGTCCTCGACGAGATCTCCGATGCGCTGACCGACAAGCTTGTGGTCGTTCCGAGCAATCCGTTCAGCGCCGACGCGCAAGGGAACCTCTCGCGTGTCTTGCCGGAAGGGCAATCCTCGGGCGAAGTTGTCTCCGGGTGGTTGCCGGCGGGGGCGGGGTTGGCCATGGCGTTCGGGACCCTCTCGGCCAATATCTTGGAGTCCTCGACCAACCGGGCATCCGAGCCTGCAGTCCTTTTTTATGCGACCAATGACGACCATGCCGGCGAGCAAGTCGAGCGGCTGATCCGAACGGCTGGCTTCGTGCCGGTGAAGCTCGGCGGGACCGAACAAACGGGTCGACTCGAGGTGGGCGGCGACCTTCACGATCTCGTCGTCGGGCCCGCCGAGGCGCAGTCACTGATCGGTGGGACCTGATCGTTCGGTACTCCAGGACCCCGCACCGATGATCCAATCCTGGAGTACCGCTTGAGTGGTTGTGGCGCCCTCGGCCGGTGGTAGACCGCCCGCCCTACTGTGGCGTCAACCGTTATCCCGCCGAAACGGCAACGCCAGCGACGAGTCAGTGGAGCGAAGAGAGGGAAAAACATGCGAGAAGACGTCGAAGTCGGAGCAACCTTTCCTGACTACCAGCTCGAGGACCAAGCTGGGGTGCTTCAGAAACTCTCTGAGCTCCAGGGGGCCAACCCCATGGTCCTCCATCTGTCCCGGGGATCGTATGACCCCAAAGAACATCGTTTTCTCAGGAACTTGGTGGAGTGTTATCCGGAGTTCCGCGTCGCATACACGCGGCTCGTCGTTATCAGCACGGACAACCCGCTCAACCTCAACGAGTTCCGCGACTCGCTGGGTGCCACCTGGCCGTTTCTGGGTGACCCCGAGAGAACCGTGCAGCAGGACCTGGACATCGAGGAGTACACGGATCCTCACAATCCCATGATCCCGCACACTTTTGTTTTGGAGCCGGAGCTTCGGATCTTCAGCTTCTACAACGGTTACTGGTACTGGGGCCGACCGACAATGCACGAGTTGCACATGGATCTACGAGCCGTGCTCCAGAAGGTTCGTCCGGACTTCGATTTGAACGCACCAGGGCTTCGCGAGGCGTGGGATCGGGGGGATCGACAGATGTTTCTCGTCGATACGCTCGACCCCCCGATTCGATTTACCGAGGGTGGCACTGTCGGAATCAAGCGGGGTGGCATATAGCGGTTCTGTCGTCCCAAGCATCAGGTTTCCGCAAAGCGGAAGGGGTCCGCTGAGTGAGTCCTGATGTCCGACCGGTACGCAGCGTCAGAAGCGACCCAGGATTGATCTCCAGAATCTCGCAGTCCTCCAGAGCTAGGTTCTGAAGACCGAAGGAGGACCGAGAATGTCAGAGCCTGCGAACGCCAGTAACCAGCGAGTGCGCCTGCTGGACGACGGAAATGAGATCCCCGTCTTAGGCCTCGGCGTCTGGCAGGTACCGAATGGCCCAGAGTGCGTCGACGCAGTGCAGTGGGCTCTCGAGCTCGGCTATCGACACATCGACACCGCTCAGGCCTATGGCAACGAAGAGAGCGTGGGAGAGGCACTCCGTCGCAGCGACATTAGGCGTGAAGAGGTGTTCGTCACCACCAAGTTCAACCCTTCGGGTAGAGACGCGACAAGGGAGCTCGGGCACAGCCTGGAACGGTTGGGGATGGACTACGTCGATCTCTATCTGGTCCACTGGCCCGGGGGAGGGGCGACCTGGGCCTGGCCCGCCATGGAGGAGGCCCACCGCCTCGGCCTTGCGCGTTCCATCGGCGCCTCCAACTTCAATGTCGATGAGCTCCAAGAGGTCATGGCCCGAGCGGTCGTTCCTCCGGCGGTGGATCAGGTGCAACTGAGTCCGTTCCAGTACCGCCGTGCCCTCCTCCACGAGGGACAGGAGCGAGGTCTCGTTTTCGAGGCATACAGCCCACTGGGCACGGGACGCCACCTGACCGAAGAGTCCGTGCGGCGGATCGCTTCGCGTGTCGATCGAACGACGGCCCAGGTGCTGTTGCGGTGGTGTCTTCAGCACCATCTGGTCGTGTTGCCGAAATCAGTGCACCGTGAGCGGATCGAAGAGAACTCTCACGTGTTCGACTTCACTCTCACGGACGATGACATGGCCGAGATCGATGGCCTGGACCGAACCGGAGGAACAGACCGCGCCCTCGAGCGCAATTGGTGGTAGCGCTGGTCACAGCGGTGCTCTGCGAGCTCCGAGTGACCGTGGTAGTGGAGATGGCTTTCTCGACCCAATGTGCTTCAAAGTACTGCGTTGCTCCGCCGCGAAGCCTCTAGGCCCGAAGTCGCCTCTCCAGCAGACCGGTGTCGAAGAGCACTGTGGAGTCGAGCTGATCGCCGTCGAGCCACGCCGCTGGTGTTCCCTGCGGGTCCTCTGCTTGGTAGGCATCCTCTCTTCTCAGTACCCACTTCTCATATCGGGCCTCGCGCACACCCGCGACGTAATCCGGCCCGGTCAGTCCTACTTGGGCACCGATCCGCAGAAGATCCTCGCTCGTGAAGCCTCCACTTCCCTCGGGTGGTTGCTCCGAGAACAGCGCTTGGCGGAGTTCGTCGAAATGCCCGGCCTCAGCAGCCAGGGCGAGAGCGTTGTCCGCTCGCACTGACTCCGCACCCAGGAAGCAGCGCATCCGATACTCGACGGCCAGTACGCCAGCGTTCCGAGCGGCCGCCACGGCAGGTCCATTGAGCTCTTCGAACTGCCGGCAGTACGGGCACTGCGGATCCTCGAACAGGATCATCTGGTGACGCGCCTCGGCGTTGCCCACCAGGACTCCGCCTTCGGAGGTATGCCCGGAGGGTGTGGCCACTGCATCAGTCGGTGTCATCTTCTACTCCGTCCAATCGGCAGGTTGTTGGACACGTCATTCAGCACGAGTAGAGGGTCGAAGGCCGCAAAATGTCAGCTTGCGGTCGTGGCCGTTTTATCAGCCAAGTGAGCGCCGTTCATCGTACGGAGTTCGGCGCGGGAGAATCGCCGGCCCTTAATTTCGGGGTGACAATGACGGCACACGCGATAGGTGGTGCCGGGATCGGTGTCCGAATGCTTGACGACGAGGTCGTGGTGGCCGATCCGCCAGCATCGTTGGGTGTGGCAATTGATCTTCCTGTAGCCCACCACGAGGATGGTCAGAATGCCAAAGCCGCCGGCGAAGCCGGACCAGAAGCCGTACCAACCGCCGGATTCGTTGAACGTGCCGGTCCACACCAACACATGGTGGTAGAAGGAATCGATACCGTTCATCGGCCGTCCCGTCTCGTCATGGCACCCAGGTTAATCTCAGCCGAGCCCCGGACACTGACACTCGTCGGGCGAGTTCGTGAGCGGTCCGCTACGAGGAATGGGTCGCTCGTGGCGCCCGTCTCACGCGGCACTCACGAGTTGGCTGCGTCCGGGCCTGGTTCGATCGGCCCATTTGCGACTGCTTCTGCGTCCGCCGTGGCATCCACGCTGGCCATTTCGGCTGAGGTGGCGCCGAGTCGCCGCTCGACATCGGCGATGCGATCACTGATGACGGACAACTGCTGGCCAAGTTCGTCGTGTCCCTTCTTGAACTCTTCCTTGTTGGCGTCGGTGTGCTCCTTCACGAACACGGACGCCACAGTGGCGGTGAGCACCCCAATGAGTCCGATTCCCACCAGCATGAGGACTACCGCCACGGCGCGGCCACCAGCCGAGACGGGATAGCGGTCCCCGTAGCCCACGGTGGTCACCGTGACGATGGCCCACCAGAGGGCGTCGGGATAGCTGTGAATGTTGCTTCCCTTTGCGTTCTCCTCGAAGAGAAGCACCAACCAGGCCCCGAGGAAGAGGGTTCCAGCCGCAGCGATGAGCACTCGGAAGAGGCTGTGGTGCCTGAGGATCGTCTCTACCCTCAGCTCGCCTTCGTAGACGAGAAGGCTCATCTTCTCCATGCCGACCAAGTGCCAACCTTGGAGAGGTGGCACGACCACGGTCGCGGGCTCCACCCACCGTCGCTTGAGATAGCCGCGGCGATCGGGAGTGATCACCAGACGGACCGCGTACTCCACCAACACGATCGCCCAAAGAACGAACAGTGTGCCGACGAGGAGGGTGGAGGCCGAGCCATTCACGTCTTTCGTCAGGACGGCGATGGCAATGACCAACCAGGCAATCCCGAGGAGGGCTAACGGGTATTTTGTGACTCGCTCGATGTTGTCGACGAGATCGTGGCGCCCGCCTGACGGCTTGGTTCCGGCGATGATCTGACGGCGCCGTTCGTTCTTGCGGTCTTGCTCCTCGAGGCGCTCCTGCTCCAACCTCTCCAGGCGTCGGATGCGTTCGATGGAGGAAGGCTTCGTGCCTCCGTTGCTGCCGCCGGGGACAGTGCTCGGATCGGTAGGGACCACCACAGTGAAACGAAGCTAGTAGGTCGCCGACCGCCCTCGGGGTTGCGCCCTCAGCGGATGAGCGACTAAAAATGCACTTCAATCGTGACCGGTGTCGAGGAGTGCCCGACCACGAAGCCAGGTCTCCGATGCCGTGCGCGACGGTGCGCCGCTCTTGGGGCGAGGATGCTGGGCCTGACTCTCGTGACTGCGATCACCCTAACGGTGGTCGCGTCTCCGGGAACTGTCGCGGCCGATCAGGTCTCCGACCTCAAGGCACAGGCGGCCCAGATTGCGCAAGACCTCGTGTTGGAGCAACTCCAAATCGGTGCCGATCAACAGCTGTACGACGTCGACCGCGCCAAGGTCCAACGGGACGAGGTCGAGATCGGGTCGACTCAGACTCAGATCCAATCCGACGTCCTCCGGGTGACGCGCGATCGCAAGCGACTTCAGGATGAGGCTGTGTCCGCCTACGTCAACGTGGACCCTTCGGGCGGGATCCTCTTCGAGGGAAACCAGGCCGACACGTTTGCAAGGGCCGAGTACGAGGACGTGACAAGCGGTGACACCGAACTCACTATCGACGCCCTTCATACCGACGAGGACGGGCTGCATGCTGAACGGGCCACCCTCGAGCAGCAAGAGGCACAGGACCAAGCGACGACCGACCAGCAGGCGACGCAGGCCAGCGCCGCTCGTCAGACTCAGGTCGAACTCAATTCCAAGCAGTCCGAGATCACCGGCCAGCTCGTCGCGGCCGTGGCCCAGCAGCAGGCGGTTCAGGCCGCGGCCGCCGCCAAGGCGGTCCAGGCTGCACAGGCCGCGGCTACTGCTGCAGCGGCGCCGTCGTCCACCTCCCCGTCGGCCAGCGGAGATCCATCGAGCACAAGTCAGTCTGCGCCTTCCGGGGCCTCCACCGCGCCAAAAGGGACCGGCGCCAGCACGTCGTCCGGCGACCCCGCGCTCCCCCCTTCCTCCAATGCGTACTGCGGGTCGAGTCGGGCGGGAACTACGGCGCCGTCTCGCCGGGGGGAACGTACATGGGCGGCTTCCAATTCAGCCAACCGACTTGGAACGAGGCAGCCCAACTGGCCGGCATGCCACAGCTCGTCAACGTCCCCCCGAACCAGGCGACTCCGGCGCAGCAGGACGACCTTGCCATCGCGCTCTATCAGGCCGACGGCCAGCAGCCTTGGGACGACTCCTGTCGAAACAGTTGACGCCCGGGTCGTCCGCTTTTGAACGAGCAGCACCGGTCTGATCCCTGTCCCACCCCGGGGTTCTCATATCATTTGGCCGCATGGAGTCGAGGATCAGGCGGATCCGGCGCTCCGTCGAAGGACTGTCGGTGGTCGTCGTTGCCTTGTGCACGGTCGCCTGCGGTTGCCCGTCGGCGGCCAGCCAACCGTCGACCGGGCCCCTGAAGACTCCGATTGAGCCGAATGCCCGTGCCGGCCAAATCGTGCTTCCCCCGGGGCACGCTGCCACGCTCGGCCCCCTGAGTCGGAATCCGTCCATTGCCAACGGAGTGCACCTCAGCGTGGTGACCTCTCTGCTCGACGACACGCCCGTGTTCAACGGCGACTTCGCCGATCCCTCCGCCCTGCCGACGACGACCTCCATTTTTGTCTACTCCAGCAGCACCGTCACCACACCCTACGCAGCAGGTGCCCATATCCCGGTGATCGAGCTGCCCGAGGCATCGGGATTCGAGGGTCACTACCTGGGCGACGCCCTACCGGTACTCCCGACCTGGACGGTCCCCGGATTCCAGTGGCGACCCTCCGTATGGGCGAGGCCGGACGGCACCTACGTGCTGTACTACGCCACGCCCGCCGTCCATCCACTCGATTGTGTGTACAACGCGCATGCTGCCGGGTGCGTGCAGACCACCACGCGATCGAGCTCGGCCATGTGCATCTCGAGGGCGACGAGCTCGAGTCCTTCGGGCCCCTTCATCGATGACTCGACGTCTGCGTTCATTTGTCCGACGGCACAGGGCGGCGCCATCGATCCGAGCGTGTTCGTCGCCGCCGACGGCACGCCCTGGTTGCTGTGGAAGACGGATGGAGACTGCTGCGGTCTCCCGACCACCATCTATTCCCAGCAACTCTCCGCCGACGGGCTCTCGACCGCCGGGCCACCGCATCGGCTCATCGGCGCGTCGCAGGCGTGGGAAGGGAATCTCGTCGAGGGCCCGTCCATGGTCGAGTCCGGGGGCACGTTCTGGCTGTTCTACTCCGCCAATCTTTGGGGCACCCCGAACTACGGGATCGGCATCGCCCGCTGCGCCTCGGTGACCGGGCCGTGCTCCAAGCCGCTGGGCCACGCATGGCTCTCCGCGTCGACACCCGGGCAGTCCGCACCGGGGCCGGGGGGAGAGGAGTTCTTCCAGATCGGCGGTGTCGTGTGGATGGTGCACCACGCGCTGGCACCGGGGCAGTCCGGCAACCTGGCGCAACGCCGGCTCTATGTCGACCTGGTCGCGTTTCCCCCGGGCCGACTGCCCCGGATCGCCCAGGGCGCGCCGGCCGCGGCGCTGGCCGAGGCGGCTCTGTACGAGAGCGCCCATCTGCCGTCCCAACCGCGGCAGGCGTACCTGACCCTGCTCCATCAGGTCGGTCGACATTGGCCCCAGGTGAATGACCTGGCAGCTGTGGCTGACGCCGCGCTCAGTTGCCACGATCTGGCTCAGCGCCAGAACGCTCCGCAGGTGGAGGCGTCCCTGGAAAAGCAATCTCTGACCGAGTTCCAGTCCGATCTCGTGGAGATCTATTCCGCCAAGTACCTCTGCCCTCAGTACGAGCAGCGGGCCACGGTCAATCTGCGTTCGAGCATCCTCGGAGGCTGATGAGCTGACGGTTCATGGCCACCGGGTGGGGCCTGGCCGACATTTCTCCGCTGTGGTGCCGCAGGACTCTTCCGGGCCTTCAGGGGCCGTCACAACACGAAGGTAGGTTGGCGCGGTGATCTTCGGGCCGCCCGCGCTCGGCCGCGGGGCCGTGGTCATAGAGGGCGGCGACCTGCCGGCACCGTGGGCCGAATTGGAACGGGTGCCCATCGGCGAAGCCGAGTTGACGCAGCCCAAGAGCGTCATTGCGCGCTTGCACGCGGCCTGGCTCGGCCGGCAGCCGATGATCGTCGAGTTGGGGATCGATCCGAACCAGCTTCGACTCGAGGAGACCCACCTCGGGCCCGTCTACGGCCTCACGCCCGATTTCGAGTTTCCCGTCGAACGCTTGCAGTTCCTCGTGTGGGCGAACAACTACGACGCCCGCTCCGGGAGCCCCATCTGGTGGCACGCCGTCAAAGCCGCCCGCACCTTGGCCCATCGGGGGGTGGTTGTCGGCGGCGCGGCCGACGTCATCCTGGGAGACGGGACCGAGGCCTACATCGACGGCGGTCCTCCCCACCCACCGGAACTTTCCGACGGCAGCCCAGTCATCCATCGCTGGAATGCCGAGGCAGGACATCCGCAGACAGTTCGATACGACAGCGTGTCTGCGGACCTGGCGCCCGACCAGTTGACGGCAGTGAGCCACAGGGCCGGTCCGGCGCGCGTCATCGCGCCGGCAGGTTCTGGAAAAACGAGAGTTCTGACCGAACGGCTGCGACACCTGGTGGTCGGGAGCGGGACGGCGCCAGAAACCGTGACCGCCCTCGCCTTCAACGTCAAAGCGGCTGATGAGATGAAGGGGCGCACAGGGGAGTGGTTCGCCGGGCGTTCACCCCACATCCGCACGATCAACAGCCTCGCCTACGACATCTGCAACGAATTCGGCGCAGCCGGTCGGCTTCGGGTCCTCAACGAGATAGACGCCCGCAGACTCATCGAGGCAACGTTTGCCATCCGCCGGAGGTCGAATGCGGACGTGCTGGCCCCCTACCTCGAGGCCCTGTCGGCCATCCGGCTGCAACTCATCGACCCGACTGCGGCGGAGGGGAGCTTCCCGGACGCCGTGGGTATTGGTGACGGCTTCGACCGCTATCGCTCGGCGCTCGCTGACGCCGGCGCGCTCGACTTCGACGAGCAGATCTACAGGGCGATCGAGATCCTCGTCACCCAACCGGACGCCCGCGAAATCGTCAGGACAAGGTGCCGCTCCCTCCTGGTGGACGAGTTCCAGGACTTGAACCCGGCGCACCTGCTCCTGCTTCGGCTGTTGTCAGCGCCGAGTTTCGATTGCTTCGGCGTGGGCGACGATGACCAGGTGCTCTACGGGTACACGGGCGCGACGCCGAAATTTCTCATCGATTTCGCTGACTACTTTCCTGGCGCGACGCCTTATGCCCTCGAGACTAACTACCGGTGTCCATCCGACGTGGTCGACGGCGCCGCCTCCCTTCTCTCCTATTGCTCGGAACGCATCGACAAGGTCATCAGGTCGGCGCAGGCGCGAGCGGGAACAGCTGTCCATGACCGGTCGCCGGCCGAAGGCCTTGTCGTGCTGCGGGACCCTCAGGATCAGTTGGCGACCACGACGGTCCGCGTTATCGGCGAATGGCTGGCAGCAGGTCACGATTCCACCGACATGGCCGTCCTGGCCCGGGTCAACTCCGCCCTGTTGCCGGTGCTGGTCGGGCTGTCCGAGTCGGGTATCGCCTGCGAGTCGTCGCTCACTGCCCGGGTCCTGGACCGGACCGGCATCCGCGTCGCTCTCGCATATCTGCGGATCGGCACGGACCCAGAGCACATTCGTCTCGATGATCTGCGTGAGACGATCCGGCGACCCTCCCGCCGGATCGCTCCGAACGTCATCGACATGCTCACGTCGTCCGGGCATTCGTCCCTCTCTGATGTCCGGCGCCTGGCCGGCAGGCTGACCGGCGGCGACGTCGAGAAGCTCCGGCGGTATGCGTCCGACCTCGACGTCGTCGCTCGGGCCTGTGGCGCTTCGTCGGTGGCGGGCTTGAGGGCAATCAGACTCGACGTGGGGCTGGGCGATGCGGTCGATGTCCTCGACGCCTCCCGGGACGAGGTCGATCGATCGACCCACGCCGACGACTTGATCGCTCTGGAGTCGGTGGCCAGCCTCCACCTTGAGACGGCGACGTTCGAGACCTGGCTCCGCTCGGTCTTGCAGCCCCGGGACGCCGCGCAGCCCGGCGTACTGCTGTCCACCATTCACAGGATCAAGGGCCGGGAGTGGGATCGCGTCATCGTCTTCGGGGTGAACCAGGGGCTGCTGCCGCACCGGCTGGGTCACGACCTCGATGCGGAGCGACGGGTGCTCCATGTGGGGATGACCAGGGCCAGGGTGCAGGCCGTCCTGCTGGCCGATTCCGAAGCGCCTTCGGAGTTCCTCGACGAGGTCAGCGGGACCAGATCACGTGACCCACGACCGGTGCCACCGGGCCCAACCTCTCCGGAGCGGGGTCCGGCGGGTCATCGTCCGCGCGGCCGCTCCGACCGCCGTCGGCGGGAGGGTCGCAGCCCGCTCGAGGCGGCGCAGGTCGAGGCCCTCGCCGGTCTGCACATCAGCCGGGGTGGGACCCATGGCGAGATCGTGGAGGTCGGCGATTCCGGCGTGGTGGTGCAGGTCGGCAGTCTCCGGGAGAGGGTCTCCTTTGGCGCGGAAGTGACTGTGGAGGGGAAGCTCGTGACGCTCGTTCCCGCGCGTGAGCGGAACCCGCTGGGGGCCGAGCGGCTGCGGGACTGGCGATCCTCCGTCTCCTCGGCGGAGAAGATGCCGGCCTATCTCGTGCTCTCGGACAAGGATCTCTTTGCCATTGCCGACGCTCGCCCTCGGACGCTGACGGAGCTGGCCGGGTGTCGCGGGATCGGTCCGATGAAGCTGGAGCGCTGGGGCGACGAGATTCTGGCCGCCCTAGATTGAGTGGAGGGGTAGGGGTTTGTCCGAGTCGCTGGAAACCTATGCCGCCAAGCAGGCGATCACCGAAGTGCTGTACCGCTACTGCCACGCGGTCGACCGGATGGATGCCGACCTGGCATCACGCATCTGGCATGCGGACGGTGTTGCCCGCTACGAGCACATCTTCGAAGGCACCGGCAGTGGATTCATGGCAGCCGGGCGACCCAGGCTCCGATGCCATCCGATGCACCGGCGACTACAGCCCAGGGGCCGTAACGTTGCGAGTAGTTGTCCGGCATGCACTTGCCTCCGTGTTCGGGGAATCGATTTGGGTTGCGAAGCGAGCGACTGCGCCCGTGTTTGGTTGGCGGCTCGCGCGGAGCCCCGGCCGGCTTTGGGTAAACACCTCCTACAGTGGCAGTTCGGCGCCCGACTGCTCGCGCACCATGTAGTCGGCATACCAGTCGGGCAGGGCCAGGGTCGAACCGGGCTGGGCCGGGGTGAGGTTCTCACCGAATTGGACCGAACAGGACGATCCCGTCTGCGTGAACTGAATGACGCGGAACTCGCCTTCGACGCGGTCGGCGTCGAGCCTCCATCCGAGGCTCTCGTAGAACGTCTTGGCCTGGTCGACATCCGAAACGGGGATGACGACGACTTCGAGCTTCGTGTCGACCGTGCCGGGTGTCGGCGTCCCGCTTCCCGCGCTGCTGGGCTTCTTCGTCTCACTCATCGTGGCCTCCTGGAGCGGTGTGAGGAGGACGGGAGCGGCCTCGGCGCGCGCTCGCACTCGGTGGATGTCGCGGGCCCAGCTGTTCAGGACTCGGTCGGCCGGCCCTGAGGGACCGCAGGGGCCTCAGTGACCGGCGATCTGGCCCCCGTCGACGTGAACGATTTCGCCGGTCACGAAGGGGGACGCCTCCAAGAAGAGGATGGCGTTGACCACGTCGTCGACCTGGCCGACGTGCCCGAGCGGGACGAGTCGCTCTCCGAGACCGGCGTAGCTCTCTGGTGGGTGGACCGGCGTTTGGATGATGCCCGGTGAGACGGCGTTGACCCGGATTCCGCGAGATGCGTGCTCAATCGCAAGCGACCGTGTCGCTGCGGCCACCCCGCCCTTGGTGAGTGCCGTCAGCGCGGACGGCGAGCCGGAATCGGCCACGTCCACGAGGGTGGTGGTGATATTGACAACGTGGCCGGTACCTCTTGCCAGCATGTGGGCGATCGCGAGCTGGGTCAGTCGAAAGAACCCGGTGAGATTGACTCCGACCACCGCGGCGTACTCCTCGGCCGTGTAGTCGACGAAGGGCTTGGAGACATAGACCCCGGCGTTGTTGACGAGGGTATCGATACGTCCGAAAGCCTCCAACGCTTCCGCGACGATCCGGTCCGCAGTGGCGGGATCCGAGATGTCGCCGGCCACGGCGAGGACGACCGGATCCCCGGCGGACCTGATCGTCCGTGACGTCGCCACAACCGCCCAGTCCTGTCCCCGGTATCCCTCGACGATCCCTGCGCCGATGCCCTGGGAAGCCCCTGTGACGATGACGACCCTGCGGTCCTGTGTCCCCATGCCTCTCCCCCCGTTAGCGGGGAGCCGATCCGGGGTCGCTGGGGTGCGGAGCGAGCTTGGTGGTCACCACGTCCGACCATTTCCGGAGCGGCAGGGAGTCGAGTATCGCCTCCATCTCCTCGTCGTCGCCGGCCCGCCACAGCCCGAGTGTCCGACCCTCGCCCGACAGCGCCCAGAGTCGTCGCAGCTTTCCTTGCGCTGCCAGCTCCCTTGCCCGATCCGCCTCCTCCGTGCTCGTGGCATCGGCCACTGCGCTCGGCGTCTCCGGTGGGACCGTGATGGTGAAGGTGGTGAGGAACTCTCCGCCGTCCGCCGATGCACGCTCCTCGGGCTGCCCGCCCGGGTCGTTGGGGTGCGCCAAGAGCTCGAGGGCCTCATCGGTGCGCCACACCCGCAGAGGCATGGAGACGAGCACCGATTCGAGCTCGGCCCGGTCGGCTGCGCTGAACAGGCCGAGCGACCGCCATTCGCCCTGCTGCAGTGGCGGGCGCCAGAGGCGAAGGAGATGGCCCTCTCTGGCTAGTTCCAGCGAGTGAACGGCCTCGCGGTTCCGGATGTCCTCGACGGCGGTGTCGGACGTCCCGTCCGGGACGTGGGTGGTCATGGTGACCAGGAATTCCACGAAGGCCTCCTCGCGCCGCTCAGCTCTCCCCGTCGCACCGAGTGCGTGTCCGGCTCGGGCTCGAGAGCTGGAGTGGGGCGGCGGTGCTCTCGGCTTTTCACTCTCTGTTGGACGTTAGGTGCCGGCCGGCGACGACCCTGCGGCGACCTGCTGCCGGAGCATCTTGAGGGCGGCGACGTAGATCTCGGAGAAGGTCGGGAAGGGCTGGATCGTGTCCGCAAGGACGTCGAGGGGCAGATGGCTGCGGATCGCCAGTGTGGCCTGCTGCAGCCACTCACCCGCCTCGGGTCCGAGCGCATAGGCGCCAACCAGCCCTTCGCCGTCGCTCAACAGGGTAATGAACCCTTTGTCGTCGGCGTAGGCGCGCGTGTATGTGGCGATCTTGGCGATCTCCGTGAGAGGGACGGTGGCGCTGTAGCGGCCCGTGCTGGCGCCAACCGCTGCCGCTTGCGGGTCCGTGTAGACGACCCGCGGGACCGCGTCGTAGTTGGCTTCTCTCGGTCTCCCGAGGATGTTGTCGGCGACGACCTCGCCCTGATACTTGCCCACATGGGTCAGGGGCCAGAGCCCGTTGACATCGCCGATCGCCCAGAGACCGTCCGAGGCGCGCAGACGCGCGTCGACGGGGACTCCGTGCGGGTTTTCTTCGACGCCCACCGTGTCAAGCCCGATTCCCTTCACCCGCGGCCGTCGCCCCGTTGCGACGAGTATCCGGTCGCCCCTCAGCTCTTGTCCGCCGTCCAGTTCGAGGATGTAGTCGTCGCCGTCGCGCCGCGCTTTGGCGACATTCGAAGAGAGCACGAGCTCAATGCCCTCACGCTGGAGCACCGCGCCGAGCGCCTGGCCGAGCGGCGCGGCCTCCCGGCCGAGCACGTGCTCGGCCATGTCGGTGATGACCACCTCGCCGCCGAGACGACGCACGACCTGACCCATCTCCACCCCGACCGGCCCTCCACCCAATATCATCAGCCGACGCGGCACCGATTTCATCGACGTCGCGTCGCGGCTTCCCCAGACTCCTTCCAGGTCACGCAGTCCGGTGACCGGCGGTACTACCGGATCGGCGCCGTTCGCGAGGACGATGTGATCGGCCGTGTGGCGCACTCCGTCGACTTCGACGGCACCCGGACCGGCCAGCCGGCCTGTGCCGCGCAGCAGGTCTATCTTGTTGTCGGCCAACCAGCGCACCTGACCGGCGTCGGAGTAGTCCGAGACCTGGAAATCGCGCCAGGCGAACACCGCCTCGACGTTCACTTCGGCACTCGCGGCGGCATTGTTCGCCCCGTGCACCGCCTCGCCCGGCCGCAGCAACGTCTTCGAGGGAATGCATGCCCAGTAGGAGCATTCTCCCCCCACGAGCTCTCGTTCGACGATGGCGACGCGCAAGCCACCCCCCGCCAGGGCGCCCGCACAGTGCTCACCCGGCGAGCCGCCGCCAAGCACGATGACGTCGTAGTCGCTGCTCATGTGTTCTCCCTTATCGGCCGGGAAGCCGTGTCTTGATTTCTTGGAGGAGCCAGCCGTTGCCATCCGGGTCGCTGAAAGCGGCGAACGAGCCGTAATCGGCATGTTCGGGTGCCGGACCGTTCACGCGACCCTCCGTCCCAGAGTGATGGAAGACGCCCGTGACGTCATGGAAGACCTCAGTGACGTCAGCGCCGCGTTCGATCAGGTCGGCCCGGGCTTGGTCGATGTCGTAGACCGAGAGCTGCAGGCCCTCGTACGAGCCGGCCGGGGCGGCGGTGAGCCCGGTGCCAAAGATGATGGAGCAGACGGAACCGGGAGGTGTGAGCTGCACGATCCTGTACTGCTCGTCCTTGGCCAAGTCGGCGTCGAGTCGCCAGCCCAGGGACTGGTAGAAGCCCTTCGCCCGATCGACATCTGAGACGGGAATGACCACGACCTCCAGCCTGAACTCTCCGGCTTTCACCGGTTCGCTGCCCATTGTGGCCTCCGTTCGTTGGTCCCGATGCGAGGGGGCGAGGCAGGAAGCCACCCACACGCGACAACGACGGCGGAAGGCCTCCTGGTTGACCCTTCGGTCGTGGTTCGTGGTTCGACAGAAAAGCAGAACTGGGCGTCGGTTCACTTTTCCTCTCGGGTGGGCGAAAGTCAAGGTCCTTTCGACGGAGGCGTGAGGGGCGTTCGCGACCGCGCTGGGGGTCCGGGGGAGCACCCAGCTCGGAAAGGGGGCGTCCCCGCGTGACGGCCTTGCGCGGGAACCGTCCGCCGAAGCCCGTCGCTGCCGGCGATCGTTCTCCCGCTGAAGCCTTTCCCCGCGCGCTCGGCCCATTCGGCGTCGGTGATCGCATCTGGTTCAGCCGGGAGGTAGTGACTGAGGATCAGCTCATCCACCCCGGCGCGCTGTCGTCATGGAGACCCCACTGCCATCTCATCTGGGTGCGGGCGGCGCACGAAGGGCTGACCGGGCCAGTGTCATTTCTGCAAAGCCTGAGGATATTGGTTTGGGCCGGATACTGTTGGGGGTGGGCCTGATGCGGTATAGCGCCGGGGGAGAAGCTGGCCGACCCTCACGATCTGGCCCCCTGGCACGGCCGACTTCTTTCGATGGTCAGCGACGCCGAGCTTTCGGGTGCGAGACCTATGTCTAACCAGGAGTCCGGGTCGAACGCGGGAGAGGCCGCCGAAGGCGATGAGCCCGACGTGAGGTTCACCTACGCCAACGAGCGGACATTCCTGGCCTGGAACCGTACGGCTTTGGCACTTATCGCCACGGGAGTCGCCGCGACGCAGCTCCTCCCCAAACTCCAGTTGGAGTGGGGGCGCAGGCTCTTGGGGCTCCCACTCATCGCCCTGGGTGCGCTCGTGGCGGCGGAGAGCTTCCGGCAGTGGCGCGCCAACCAGCGGGCGATGCGTCGGGGTGATCCCCTGCCGCGTTCGTGGATGCCACTGGTTCTGACCATCGGCATCGTGGTCATCGGTGGGATCGCAGTGGTGATCGCCGCCTTTGGTACCCGTTGAGCCCCGTGGGAAGCTCGCCGACTCCGCCCGACGTCGGGCTCGCGGCGGAGCGAACGGTTCTCGCCTGGAACCGCTCTGGTCTGGCCGTCGTGGTCTGTGTGGCAGTCCTCCTGCGTCACGTCTGGCCGCTGCGGGGAACTGACCACGAGGTGGCACTCGGGCTCATCGGGGCCGCGGTGATTGTGTGGTGCGTCGTCTTCACGGTCCTGGCGCGCTCCAGGGCGAAGCGGGGTTCCTCCGTGTCCCACGGGGAGAGTTTCTTCCGTCTCATCACCGCAGGCACGCTGTTGCTGGCGGTCGTCGGTGTCGTCGCGTCCTTCGCGGCACCGTGAGCTCCGAGGAAAACGGCGGCTCAGGCTTCGAGCGCGCGACCGGTCCGTTCGGCGCGTAGGGAGCTTCGGCGCAGTTTGCCGGCATCGTTCCGCAGCGGTTGATCCGTGTACTCGACTGAGCGGGGGACCTTGTAGCGGGCGACTCGCTCGGCGACAAAGGACAGGAGATCCTCTCGGGAGATGGTCTGGGGGTCTGCCTCGATCACCGCGTGCACGATGTTCCCCATGTCGTCGTCGGGAAGGCCGATGACCGCCACCGACAATACGTCGGGGTGTTCCTGAATCGCCGCTTCGACCTCGGCAGGGTAGACGTTCGCCCCGCCCGTCAGGATCATGTCCTGGAGCCGGTCACCCAGGTACAGGTACCCGTCCTCGTCGAGCCATCCCACGTCACCGAGCGACTCCCACCCGCCATCACGGGTCCGTGCCGCGGCGCCGATGTAGCGGTAGGTCGGCCGCTCGCGGGCGGAGCGCAGCCACACCTCGCCTTCTTGACCTGACGGGAGCTCTCGACCCTCGGGGTCGCAGATCATGACGGCGCCCGAGGTGAGCCGGCCGACGGAACCGCGGTGGGTGAGCCATTCGGCTCCGGTGATCACGGTGGCGGCCTGTGCCTCGGTACCCGCGTAGAGCTCGAATACCCGGTCGGGCCCCAGCCAGTCGATCCAGACCTGTTTCAGCCACGGGGGACAGGGTTCGGCCAGGTGCCACACCTGCTGCAGCGACGACAGATCGTAGGAGTCGCGGACGTCCTCGGGCAGCCGCCAGATCCGCTTCATCATTGTGGGCACCAGGTACACGGTGTCGGCGTGAAAGCGGTCAATGGCCTGAAGGGTGGCTTCGGCGTCGAATCGGGGAAGAACGACGACGTGACTTCCGGCCAACCAGGCTGTGCAAGACCACACGATGGGACCGTTGTGGTACAGCGGCGCGGGGACGACCATGCACCCATCGGCCCGGCCGAAGAGAGGGGGCGCGTCTTCGTCGTACAGGGCCGGATCACCCGAAACGATGAGCTTTGGTCGGCCCGTCGAGCCGCCAGAGGTCGGTGCCTTCCACGCCGGCGAGGTCACGTCGGGGAGTGGGCCATCGGGCAGGTCTGGATCGGGCTGGTACCCGGCGGGCAGCGCGCGCCGACCGCCGGCAGACGCTGCGGGGACGCCGAGCACCACGGAGGGATCCGCCAACTCCAGGATTGTCTGGAGCTCGCGCGGAGGCAGCTTGGCCGACACCGGCTGGGGGATGGCGCCGATCTTCCAGCACGCCGCGAAGGCGACGAACCACTCGACCGAATTGGCGAGCGCGATCGTGACCATGTCGCCCTCCTCGACGCCGCCGGCAGCCATGTCGCGGGCAAGGCGATTGGCCGACGACTCGAGCTCCGCTCGAGTCAGGCTCTGCTCGCCGCAGGTGATCGCCGGCCGTTCCGGACCCTGTTCGGCCAGCTCGGTCAACCGCCGGCCGTAGGAGATGAGGCTCACGGGGAGCAGCGTATTGGGCTGCAGTCTCCCGTGGCGTTCCAGCCAGCCCGGCGGAACATCTGCAACGAGCTCAGCTGGAAGCCTCTCTGTCCGGCTTGCGCCTCTGCCAGGTCTCGAACCGGTACGTGAGGCCGTTCTCGTGCTGGTCGGCGCTCCTGACCTGGAGCGCGAAATCGGCCTCGTAAGGCGGGAAGAACTTGGTGCAATTGAAGTCCTTCAGGACCTGCGTCAAAAGCAGCTCGTCCGCTTCACCAATCGTCTCCCGGTACACCGTGGCTCCACCGATGACCCAGATGTCTTCGTCCGGATGCGCGTCCCGGAGCTGCTGCAGGCCGGTGATCGCCTGAAAGCCGGCACGCAGGGGCACTGTCGTCGTGCTGAGGACATAGTTCTCCCCGCCGTGCAGCGGCGCCGCGAACTCGTCGTAGGTGGCTCGGCCCATCACAATCAGCCCGCTCGCTGTCTTCTCGCGGAAGTAGGCGCGTGTCGCCGGGCAGCTTCCACGGGATGCCCGAGTCCGTTGCGATGCCTCGCTGGGAATCGATGGCGGCGATGAGGCGGATCATGGCGCGGTCCACGCTACGGGATGGGCGGAGAGGTCAGGATCTCGAAGATGGCCACCAGCATCATCAGGCCGCTCAAGACGACGAGGCTGACGCGGATCCGCAAGAAGCGGAAGTGGCCGCTGATCCCGATCAGGAACAGAATGGTGGCGAGGTAGATGGTGTCCCGGATGTAGTTGTCGGCATTCGACCCGGCCTGCACCCCGAGCGTGTAGTCCTCGGTGGCTTTGTTGTCCAGCGTGGCGGCGGTGGCGAGCTCGGGCTGCTTGTACTCGGGCATGTAGGTGGGACCAGGCTGTGCTTTCGGGTTGGTGAACGGATCGGTGGCGAGCCAGGCGTCGAAGGCCACCTTGAAGGCCGGCCGAAATCGTCGCACCGCGACGGCTTCGGAGGTTGTGTCACCGGCGACGTAGGCGGTGAACCAGGTATTGAATGTCGTCGAGTCGAAGTTGCGGAGGTTCTGGGCGTCCAACTCGGCGCGGTTCGCTTGGGTCCGATCGGCTGATGCCTGGGCCAGCCGTACGGACGATTCCGTGTTCCACTTGGCCGACGCGTAGCCGGTGTAGGCGGCGAGCAGGGCGACGATGGCCAGCATCACTGCCTCAATGACGGACAGGGTCCGGTCGTGGATCCGCGACTCACTATCCGACTCGGTTCCCTCGCTGTCCTGCGCGTGCTTGGCCGAGTGCGTCTTGTGCCGGGAGATCTCCCCGGCCACGTCGCTCGAGGAGAGTCCCTCAGGCATGCACCATTCCCTGTCCCGCTCTCGACGTGTCCATGTCTCGGGGTCACACGTTACTCAGGGCTTCTGGCGCAGAGAGAAGGCGGCATGGTCTCTCTCTTTCCCGGCATCCGCCCAGCCCGCACCACTGCTCAATAGTCTCTGCGGATGTCCCTGGTCGTCGGTGCGCGGCGGGGGTGCAAGCCTGAGTGTCGAATGAAGCATCGTAGGAGGGGACAGTGACCGACCCGGCAGCCCCGGGCGATCCGGCACCGGCGGCGCCCACGGACCCGGCGGCGATCATCAGGTCCCGGAGCTACATCGTCCTGCTCCTCCTGGGGGCGGTCATCGGTGTCCCCGTGGCAGCGGTCGCCTACTTCTTCCTGGACGCCGTGGCCAAGCTCCAACACGAGATCTTCGTCGATCTCCCTGCCAGCGTCGGGTTCCATGGCGAGCCGCTGTGGTGGCCGCTTCCGTGGCTGACGCTGAGCGGGCTGCTCGTCGCTCTGGCCGTTCACTTCCTCCCCGGAACGGGCGGCCACGAGCCTTCGGAGGGTTTCAAAGCCGGCGGGCCGGTACAACCGGTCGAATTGTTCGGCATCATCGCCGCGGCCTTCGCCACGCTGAGTCTCGGTGCCGTCCTGGGCCCGGAGGCACCGCTCATCGCGATCGGGAGCGGACTCGGCGTTCTTGCCGTGCACCTGTTCAAGCGGGACGCGCCGCCGATGGCGGTGGTCGTGATCGGCGTCGCCGGCAGCTTTGCCGCGATTGCCACGCTCCTCGGCTCACCCATCGTCGGCGCCTTCCTCCTGATGGAGATGGCGGGCTTGGGCGGACCGATGATGGAGTTGGTGCTGGTCCCCGGATTGCTGTCGGCGGGTGTGGGCGCCCTGATCTTCGTGGGACTCGACAATCTCACCGGCTTCGGGACTTTCTCGTTGAGCGTGGGGTCCCTGCCACACGTCGGATCGCCCACCGGATCCGAGTTCCTCTGGGCGATCGTCATCGGTCTCGGCTCTGCGATCGTCGCCACCGCGATCTTCAGGCTGGCATCATTCCTGCGCCCGATCGTGCAGAAGCGGCGCCTCTTGCTCACTCCCGTGGCCGGCTTGGCGGTCGGGGGATTGGCCGTCGCTTTCGCGGCCGGGACGACTCACGGCTCTTCGGAGGTCCTGTTCTCCGGCCAGACTGCGCTCCCGGCCCTGGTCCAGCAGGCGGCCGGTTGGACCGTCGGCGCCCTCCTTCTGCTGATCGTCTGCAAGGGACTGGCCTATGCGATCTCGCTGAGTGGGTTTCGGGGAGGTCCGATCTTCCCGAGCATGTTCATCGGCGCGGCCGGCGGTATCGCCCTTTCCCACATCGGCGGGTTGCCGATGGTCGCCGGGGCGGCCATGGGCGTCGGGGCAATGGTGGCTGGGGCGTTGAAGATGCCCATGACGGCCGTGCTTCTCCCCAGCCTGCTCTTCCTCTCCGACGCCGTCGCTCTCATGCCGGTCGTCATCGTGGCGGTTGTCGTGTCGTACGTCGTCGCCATCTGGATCGCGCCGGCCGAGAAAGCCGAAGGGACACCGGCGGCGTCGCCCGCCCCGGCCGGCGCCGCCAACGGGTGACCTCGAGCCTCCACCCCGGAGGGCTCGACTGGGTGACCGCGACACGGACCGAGGTCCGGGGATTTCCTGGTAAACCGTCGGCACAATGGCGACTGATCGATTGCTCGACATGATGGGGCGTCCCGGTGGTCCGCTCGCTGACGCCGCGCTCTGGCCCCTCAACGTGATCGAAGCCGGCGCACTGAGCCCCTCGTTCCGCCGGGTGGTGCTGACGGCCCCTGGCATAGAGGGGCTGCAGTACACGCCGGGCCAAGACCTCATGCTGCGGGTCCCACTGGCCGGCGACAAGGTGGTGAACCGCCGCTACACCATCCGGAAATTCGACCCCGCCGAGCGGAGGGTGGTGATCGACGTCTCCCTGCACGGGAAGGGCCCGGGCACGGACTGGATCGCGGCGGCCGGGACGGGCGACCGGATCGATGCGATCGGGCCCCGCGGCAAGGTCACCCTGCGGCCCGACGCCGACTGGCACCTGTTCGTGGTCGACGAGACGGGGCTGCCGGGGGCGCTGGCCATGATCGATGCGCTCCCGGGCGGGTCCGTGGCGACGGCGATTCTCGAGGTCGACGCGCCCGCCGACGAACAAGAGCCGGAGGCACCGCTCGGAGATCGACTCGACATGCGCTGGGTCCATCGAACGGGCCGATCGGTGCCGGGTGATCCCGCCCCGATGCTCCAGGCGGTAGCCAGTGTCGGTCTTCCCGCTGGGGTCGGACACGCCTACGTTTCTGCCGAGGCCGGAGTCGTCCGCGAGGTGACCCGGGCCTTGACGGAACGGGGACTGCGACCCGATCAGATCTCGGGCAAGGCCTACTGGCGCCGGGGCTTACCCAACGCCGAGCACGGGGAGCCTACGAAAGAGGGTTGAGACCCTGCTCCTCGGCGGCCTCCTCGACGGTGAGCTCGGTGGTCGGATCCGCTTCGAGTCGCTCGTCGGGTATCGGTTCCCCGCTGCGGACGGAGATCCCGTAGGTGCCGGCCGCCAGGCGCTGTTCCGCCCGACCAACGGCGGCCAACCTGTCTTCGAGCTCGGCTCGCACGGCGTCGTCGGTGCCTTCCGTGGTCAGGGGCTCGGCCGAGTCGTACATCTCGCCCTCCTGGTCGGCGGCCACCCGGTCGTCCACCCCGGCTTCGTCGATGGCGCTGAGCAACCCTTCGACGCGGCGTCGCTCGATGCTGAGCAGCTCCTTGGCCTTGCTGTCTTCCATCGGTACTCCTGATTCTTGTGCTGTCTGTGCAGGAACCTGCCGCGTCTGCCGTCGGCGCGGTCATAGTAGACCGCGCGTGCACGGCGATCGCCCGGGTCTGGCCCTGGAGAGTGCCTAGCGGCGGCGGGGCCCGAGGCCGAGAGCGCGGACGAAATGATTGATCTGGCGATTGCCTTCCCGGTAGATGACCCGACGCGCCTGGCGTTGCGCCGCACCGCCGCCGGCGCCCGAGAGCCCGCCCCGGCTGTAGCCGTGCTCGACTGCCTCGACGTTCCCGAGGTCCCGGGCGAAGCGGTAGAGCTGCGACCGGGTGGTGCTCACCGCGGCGCCTCTTCCTTGGTCGCACGGTCGGCGAGGATGATCCGCTCGACAATGGCGCGGAGTTCGTCGACGTCCTCGGTGTCTTCCATCAGAGCGAGCTGCGAGGCGGGGACGCCGACGCAACCGAGGCCGTCGTCGTCGAACTCGGCGGCGCGCCAGGCCAGCCAGTCCGAACCGTCGGCATCGTCGCCGTTCTCCTCTATCGCGTTGATCAGAGCGACGACCTCGATCTCGCCCTGCGGCGTCACGTCGTATTCGATGAAGAGCAACGTTTCCTCCCGGTCCAGCCGGCGGCGTCACACTAGGACATCGGGTTCCCCCGAGGCCGACTGCCCTGGGCAACTGCGGCCGAACCACGGTGTGACGTGCGCCGGTGCGGACGGGGCCTCTCTGAGGCCTCGCCCGGCGAGTTGCGGTCTGCGTTGGACGCGCCAAAGATGACCGCCGTGCCGACGGTGGAAGCGGGGTAGGGGTGGAGGAGTTTCTCAGGTCGGCCGGCTACGGAGCCATCTTCGTGTTGAGCTTCGTCTCGGCCATGGGCCTCCCGGTGGGCGCCGAGATCGCCCTGATCTACGGAGGCGTGCTGGCGAGCGGTCAGGTGCATGGAATCAAGCCGCTCGATCTCGCGGTAGTCATCATCGTTGCGATACTGGGTGAGCTCCTGGGCTCCACGGCGGGGTACGCCATCGGCCGCTTCGGCGGGCGGGCCCTCGTCGACAGGGTGGGGAAGTACGTCCTTTTGACGCACAAGGATCTCGACCGGGCCGAGGCCTGGTTCGCGCGCCGGGGGGAGCCGGTCGTGCTCTTCGGGCGCTTCATCCCGCTGCTGCGCTCGTTCGTCTCGTTCGCCGCCGGGCTGGGTGAGATGGCGCTCCCGAAGTTCGCCATCTTCACCGTGATCGGCTGCGCGGTCTGGTGCACCGCCCTGTGCTCGCTCGGCTACAACCTGGCGGGCAGCTACAACCACGTGCTCAAGGCCTTCAGCTACGCCGGGTACGTCCTCGGCGCGCTCGCCGTGATCGCCGTGGCTCTGGTGATCTGGCACCGGCTGCGTGAGGTCCGCCGCCAGCGCGATCTGGGGCGGCCCGACAC
This sequence comes from uncultured Acidimicrobiaceae bacterium, assembly GCA_963731065.1. Classification (GTDB taxonomy): domain Bacteria; phylum Actinomycetota; class Acidimicrobiia; order Acidimicrobiales; family RAAP-2; genus Bog-473. The sequence continues at coordinate 126,379 of CAVSUH010000024.1, forward strand.
GGAGGTGTGAACGAGCCCGGGCCGGCACCGGTGTGGATCCCCTAGGTCACAGAGGCAACCTGGCCGTCACCTCAGTAGAACAAATCCTGGTCAAGACCATGAAAGATCCCTCCAGCCGGTGCCGAAAGAGCCGACGCCGGCGCGGACTAGGCAAAAAGTCATTGAAGTCACAATTTGGCGGTGTTACCTTCCGTCCCGAAGGGGTCCCGGGGGGAGGAGAAGGATGGGCGGTATGAGGCGTGCTCTGCGCTCCCTCGGCAGGGGTCGCTCGTCGCCGCGCGGCGACCAGTCCCGCCCGCACGGCCTCTTCGGGGCGACGCTCGACATGAACCGCTCCATGGGCATTGAGGAGACCAGGACAGCCGTGCTGGCGAGCGCCGGGTCGCTCTTGCGTTCGCCCGACGTCACGCTCACACCGGAGCGGCCGGGTCGCGGGGTGCTCGCGGCGCCGATGAAGCTCGCCGATCGCACCCTCTGGCTGGGGGTCGCGGGCCGCAGCCCGGCCGAGCCGTTCGACGATGCCGACCGGGCGCTGCTCGAGGCGTTGGCCTCGGTCGGCGCCATTGCACTGGCCAACGCCGAGCTCTACGCAGAGGTGCGACAACACCAGGAGAAGCTGTCGGTCATCACGCGCAGCCTCGGGGAGGGCGTGTGCGCGGTCAGCGGGGACGGCCGGGTCACCTTCATGAACCCGGCGGGGGCCAGCATGCTCGGCTGGTACGGCCTCGAGACCGATGACGACGGCCCGGTGGTGCCGGCGGAGGAGACGCCCGCGTTCCTCCTCGAGCCGGCTCTGCGGGCGATCGCCCTGCGACGCAACGTCACCAGTTACGACACCCGTTTTCAACGTCTCGACGGCTCGCATTTCCCCGTGACGATGACCGCGTCACCCGTCGTGGGGGACGCGTCGCCGTCGGGCGCGGTCATCGTCTTCCGCGACACCTCGGAGCGTAAGGTGTTCGAGGAGCAGCTGGCCCGGCACGCGTTCCAGGACGCGCTGACCGGTCTGGCCAACCGCCGGCTCCTCCTCGACCATCTCGACCACGCGCTGCTCCAGGCGGACCGGATCGGCAGCCAGGTCGCGGTGCTCTTCTGCGACATCGACCGCTTCAAGGTGGTCAACGACAACCTGGGCCACCAGGTGGGCGACGAGCTGCTGCGCGTCATCGGGGACCGCCTGCGCCGCGCCGTGCGGCCGGGCGACACGCTCTCGCGGTTCGGAGGCGACGAGTTCGTAGTCCTGCTCGAGGGCGTCACCTCGCCCGACGAGGCCGCCGAGGTGGCCGAGGCGGTCCTGGAGGCGCTGCGCGACCCGATCACGCTCAGTGCCGGGCACGAGGTGGTGGCCACCATGAGCATCGGGGTCGCCCTGAGCGAGTACGGCAAGTCCCGCGACGAGATGCTGCACGATGCGGACGTCGCCATGTATCAGGCCAAGGAGCGCGGCCGCGGTGGCCAGGTCGCCCTCTTCGACGTCAACCGGCTGGACATGCGTTCGATCAGCCGGCTCGACCTCGACACGGCCCTGCACCACGTGGTCGATCGGGGCGAGGTGGAGGTCCACTACCAACCGCTGGTGTCCCTGGCCGACCGGCGCATCGTCGGGGCCGAGGCGCTCGTGCGCTGGAACCATCCCGACCACGGCATTCTGATGCCCGCCCAATTCGTCCGGCTGGCCGAGGACAACGGCACCATCCTCGGGATCGGGGGATTGGTGCTCGAGCAGGCCTGCCGGCAGGCGCAGACCTGGCAGCAGGAGTTCGGCGTCACCCTGCAGGTCGGGGTGAACCTGTCGGCCCGCCAGTTCCAGCAGGCCGGCGTGGCCGACGACGTCGCCGCAGTCCTGCGGGCAACGGGTGTCGACCCGCAGCAACTGTGCCTCGAAATCACCGAGAGCCTGGCCATGGACGACATCGACCTGACGTCGAACACCTTGACGAGGCTCCACACCCTCGGGGTCCGGCTGGCCATCGACGATTTCGGGACCGGGCACTCCTCGCTCGGTTACCTGGCCCGGTTCCCCATCGACGTCGTGAAGGTCGACCAGAGCTTCGTCCGCGACATTGAGCACGACGAGGTGAAGTCGGCCATCGTCTCCGCGATGGTGGCGCTGTCGCAGGCCATCGGCGCCACGACGGTGGTGGAGGGGGTCGAGACCCTCGCCCAACTCGAGGCGGTCAAGAGCCTCGGGTGTGACGTCGCCCAGGGCTACTACTTCGCGCGCCCCGTCTCGGCGGCGGCGTTCGGCAAGATGTTGAGCACCAGCGCCGGCGCCCCGCCCGACCTGCGCGTCGTGCGCGGGGAGCGAGCGGGCTGATCGCTGTCCTCGCACCGGGGCCGCGGGGGAGCGGGCCTAGCATGGCCGCATGGTCAGCCCACAATCGTCGAGCACGGGACCGCCTCTGCCGCGTCCTCATGGCCAAGGTCGGTCTCGATGGCCACGATCGCGGGCTGCGTGTGGTGGCGCGCATCCTGCGCGACGCCGGATGCGAGGTCGTCTACGCCGGGCTGCGCCAGTCACCCGAGAGCATCGCGGCCATGACCGCCCAGGAGGATGTGGACGTCGTCGGTGTCTCCATGCACAACGGCGCCCACCTCACGCTGGCCCCGGCCGTCGTGGGCGCCCTGCGTGCCGCAGGCCTCGAGACGCCCGTCGTCATCGGCGGCATCGTCCCGCCGGCCGACGTCGAGGTGTTGCTGGCCGACGGCGTGGCCGCCGTCCTCGGTCCCGGCGCCTCCAACGAGGAGGTCGTGGCGACGGTGCGCGCTGCCGCCGGCGTGGGCCTCAGCTGATCGTTGCGCTGTCGCGCCGTGGCGCGGCCCGGCGCAGTGCCTCTCGGAGCAGGGGCACGACCTGGTGCCAGTCACCCACAATGCCCACGTCGCAGTGCGCGAAGATCGGCGCGTCCCTGTCCGCGTTGATGGCCAGGATGGTCCCCGCCGCGCGCACCCCGACCACGTGGTTGAACTTCCCGCTGAGGCCGACGGCGACGTAGAGCCTCGGGGCGATGGAGCGTCCCGTGATGCCGACCTGGCGGGAACGGGGCGCCCATCCCCGGTCGGTCACCTTGCGCGTGGCGGCGAGCTCGGCGCCCAGCACGGCGGCGAGCGGGCTGAGTTCCTCGTACTCCTCGGGCGTGACCCCGGTCCCCACGCCGATGACGACCGGCGCCCGGGCGAGCGTCTCCACGTCGTCGTCGCGGCGGTCCGCCAGCACGTGCACCCGGCCCCGCGTGCCGGCCGTCCGCGTCAGCACCGGAACGTCGCGCTGCGGACGCGGGGGCGGGGCGGGCAGGACGCCCGGGCGCACGGTGACCATCTGCGTGGCGCTGCGGCACGTGATGTCAGCCACCAGGGCGCCGGCGAACGCGGGCTTGGCGGCCACCAGGACGCCGTCACGCGCGGCGAGCGCGATGGCGTCACCGACGAGTCCCGAGTGCGTGGCCGCCGCCGCCCGGCCCGTCACCTCCCGGCCGAACGCGGTGCTCGGGGCGAGCACGGCCCACGGCGCCGTCTCCCGCACGAGCGCAGCGAGCGCATCGGCCACGTCCTCGGCGGCGGCGGAGCCGCGCAGCATGAGCACGAGGTCGGCCCCCGCCGCCCCCAGCGTTGCGGGGTCGACCGCGCCCCACGGAGCGGCGTCGCCCGGGTCGGGGCACACCACGTGGACGGCCGCGCCCACCTCGTCGCCCAGGCGCGCCGCCGCGCCGAGGAGCTCCTCGGTCACCCGCTGCCGGCCGGGCTCGGCGAGGACGGTGATGATCCGGGAGGCTCCCCGGTCCCCGGTCCGGTCGTCACCCGGCGGCGGCGCCGCCGGGTCGGGGCGCGCCGTCAAGGCGCCGCGTCGGCTGAGCTCGCGCACCGCCTCCTCGACCTGCGTGTCGACCGGACCGTCGAGGATCAGCATGGAGCGCGCGTGCTCCATGGGCCGCGTCGCCCCGACCACCGTCGGGCTCCCCGCGGCGCCCCAGGGCCCCGGGCCCAGCCGGCTGGCGTCCATGCGGGTGAGCCGCGCCGGGGAGACGGCGGCCCGGCCCGCCGGATCGACCTTGCAGGGGTCGCAGAGGCGCTCGGCCACGGAGAGCACGGCGGGCAGCGCCAGCTCCACCTCCTGTGTCCCGTCGTCGTGCTCGAGCTCGAGCTGCCAGACCGGACCTCCGTCCTGCAGACGGCGGACTCCGCTGGCGAAGGGAAGATCGAGCAGCTCGGCCAGCTCGGGACCGACCTGTCCGGTCTCGCCGTCGATGGAGTTGCGCCCGAGGAGGATGAGATCGAATGGGCCGGCGGCGCGCAGCACCGCGGCGAGTGCGCGCGCCGTCGCCAGGGTGTCGGAGCCGGCGAAGGCCGGGTCGCAGGCGTGCAGCCCGGCGTCGGCCCCCCAGGCCACCGCCTCGCGCAGGACGTCCTCGGCGCCCTCCGGCCCGAGCGTCACCACGGTGCAGGTGCCGCCGCTCTCCCGGGCCAGCGTCACGCCCTCGGCCACGGCCCGGCGGCAGTAGGGGTTCATCTCGACCCCGACCCCCGTGCGCACCAGCCGCCCGCCCGCGAGACGCAGGGACTCGGCCAGCGGGACCTGCTTGGCCAGGGACGCGATCGTCAGGCGATCGCCGGGGGCCCTGCTCACGCCATCACTCTGTCACCGGTCCCGGTCCGGGCGCCTCCCGGCCGACCCCGTCACCGGGCCAGCGCGGCGCCGGCGGGGCTCCGGGGGTCCGACGCCCCCACCAGGCGCCTCGAGCCCGTGCCGTCTCGCTCGGTCTGGATGATCTGGGCGCAGCCGACCGCGACGGGGTCGAAGGCGCCGATGGTCCGCACCCGGTGGCCGTGCCCGGTCAGGCCGGCCCGCCAGGCCGGGGGCGCGTCGGCTTCGACCAGGACGATGAGATCCTCGCCCCACCAGAGGCGGAAGGGCCCCGCCGAGGGAGCGTCGAGGGTGAGGCGGGCGGCGGTGATGGCGGTCGCCGGATCTTGGCCGGCCAGCAGCATGCGGGCCAGGAGCTGCACGATGATCTGCGGCTGGGCATCGCCGCCCATGGCCCCGACCAAATGCGTCGAGCGCGCCGCCGGTGTCGGTGACGAGCATGGGGGAGAGGGTGTGTGGTGGCCGGCGCCCCGGCGCCACCTCGGCCGGATGGCCCGGGACGAGCGAGAAGCCGACGCCGCGGTTGTGCAGGAAGACGCCCGTGGTCGGCTCGACGAGGTGCGACCCGAAGTCCAGCGCGTTCGATTGGGTCAGCGAGACTCCGAGGCCGTCGGCGTCCTGCGTGCACAGGTGCGTGGTGTCGCCGTCGCCCAGGCGGGGCACGTCGGCGCTGGGTGGCCGGGTACCGGAGGCGGAGCCGGTGCCGTCGCCCGGCGCCACGTCGGGGGGCGCCACCTCGGTTGCGTGCACCCGTGCCGCGGCGGCGGCCAGGCGCTCGGGATGGAGGAGCGCGTCGCCGTCGGCGCCGTCGAAGAGCATGGCCGGGCGATCGTGGCCGACGGCGCGCCACGTCTCGACGAGAAGGTGGGCCCACTGGGGATCGTCCGGATCGGGCCCGAGGCCGGCCGCCTGGGCCACCACGGCCCCGGCCAGCGTCAGGTAACCCTGCGACGGGGCCGGCACGGTCCACAGGTCGTGGCCCCACGCGTTGGCGCGCAGTGGCGTCGACCACGTGGCCGCGCTGGTGGCGAAGTCGGTGGGCGTGAAGTGGCCGTCGCCGAGGTCGAGGAGGCCCCGGCCGAACTCTCCGTCGTAGAAGCCCTCGCGGCCGTGGCGGGCGATGGCGCGCAGCGTGCGGGCGATGCCAGGGAGGCGCACGGTCTGGTCGATCGCCAGCGGCCCGTCGGGGCACAGCTCGCCGGCACCGGGGAGCGCGTGCACGAGATGGCTGGCCAGGGCCAGCATGATCGAGGCGGGAAAGCCCTCCTCGGCCAGCTCGATGGCGGGGGCGAGGACGTCATGGAGCGGCAGCCTCCCGTAGCGCTCGTGCAGGGCGAGCCAGCCGTCGACCGCGCCGGGCACCTGCACGCTGCGGATGTCGCCCCGCAGGGGCATCGTCGTCATACCGTCGCGCCGCATCCGGTCGGGATCGGACCCAGCACCGGCCCGCCCCACGGAGAGAAGGGCCTCGGGCGGCGACCCCGGCGGCGCCACCATGGCCAGCACGTCGCCCCCGAGCCCGCACAGGTGCGGGGCCACCACGGCCATTGCGGCACCCGTGGCGACGGCGGCGTCGGCGGCGGAGCCGCCCTGGTCGAGCATGCCGAGGCCCGCCGCCGCCGCCAGCTGGTCGGCGGCCGCCACCATGCCGCGCAGCCCGGTGCGCGGTCCGAAAGGGGCGAGGGGGAGGGACATGGCCTCAGGAATAGCACGATCCCGCCCGGCGCCGAATACGGTGGATCCGGATCCACGTCTGCGAGGAGGTGCCGATGGCCACGGAGAAGAGAGAGGAAGCGGCCGGTTTGCGCACGGCCGAAAAGGACAAGCTCGACGACAAGGAGTTCGCCTTCCCCAAGGAACGCAAGGAACCTCTGGTCGATGCCAGCCACGTCCGCAACGCCGTGGCGCGCTTCGACCAGGTCGAGGGTGTGACGGACACCGAGCGCGACGAGGCCTGGCGGCGCATTGAGACGGCGGCCAAGAAGTTCGGCGTGCAGCTCGAGGAGAAGAGCTGGCGCGAGCTCTTCGACCGGAGCTAGCGAAGACGACGCGCTGGGCGCCGCCGGGTTGCCCGGGGCTACAGCACGACGACGGAGCGCAGCACCTCGCCGCGCTGCATGCGCGCGAAGGCGTCTTCGACCTGTTCGATGCCGATCGTCTCGCTGACGAAGCGGTCGAGATCGAGCCTGCCGCCGAGATACAGATCGACGAGCATCGGGAAGTCACGCGAGGGCAGGCAGTCGCCGTACCAGCTCGGCTTCAGCGCGCCGCCCCGCCCGAAGAACTCGATCATCGGCAGGTCGATGCGCATCTCAGGTGTCGGCACGCCGACCTGCACCAGCGTCCCCGCCAGGTCGCGGGCCAGGAAGGCCTGTTCCATCACCTTGGGATGGCCCACGGCCTCGATGCAGACGTCGGCGCCGTTGCCGCCCGTGAGCCCTTTGACGGCTTCGACCGGGTCGGTGGCACCGGCATCGACGGTGTGGGTGGCGCCGAACGCAATGGCCAGCTCGAGCTTCCCCGGATCGAGGTCGACGGCGATGATGACGGCCGCCCCGGCAAGCTTCGAGCCGGCGATGGCGGCGCACCCGACGCCGCCGCAGCCGAAGACGGCCACCGAGTCGCCGAGGCCCACCTCTCCCGTGTACATGGCGGCGCCGATGCCGGCCATGACGCCACAGCCGAGCAGCCCCACTGCCTCGGGACGGGCTTCGGGGTTGACCTTCGTGCACTGACCGGCGGCCACCAGCGTCCGCTCGGCGAAGGCACCGATGCCGAGGGCGGGGGAGAGCGGTGTCCCATCGGCCAGCGTCATCTTCTGTGTGGCGTTGTGGGTGGCGAAGCAGTACCAGGGGCGGCCGCGCCGGCAGGCCCGGCATTCCCCGCACACCGCCCGCCAGTTGAGGACGACGAAGTCGCCCGGTGCGAGGTCCGTCACGTCGTCCCCGACCGACTCGACGATGCCCGCGGCTTCGTGCCCGAGCAGGAACGGAAAGTCGTCGTTGATGCCGCCTTCGCGGTAGTGCAGGTCGGTGTGGCACACGCCGCAAGCCTGCACGGTGACGACCGCCTCACCCGGCCCGGGGTCGGGCACCAGGATCGTCTCGAGTGTGACGGGCGCACCCTTCTCTCTGGCGACCACACCGCGCGTCTCGTTCTGCATGCGTGCTCCTCCCGGCAACCCGACGGGCCCCGTCGGCGAGCCCACATGATGCCCGATCGGCGGGGGGATGAACCCAACCCGACTGGAGGGTCGTCCCCTGAACACGGCCGTACCCGCGTACGGGGTCACTCTTTCGGGAGTTGGCCGTCCGATTTTCATGAAACGATCTTCCAGCGATGACGCAGCAGCTCTGAGTGGGGGACACGATCCCGGGCAGGATTGCCGGAGTACTAGAACGGAGACGTGATGGAGATCATTAACTTGGGCGCAACAGATGGGCTTCCCCCGGTGAACTGGGGGAACGTCCTCGAAAAGCTCGATGCCGGATCGCCGCCGGCTCCAGACGCCCACAACGCTCGCACGACGTGGCTGTCGACGGTGAACGGGGACGGAAGCCCGCACGTGACTGCGGTCGGCGCGCTCTGGATCGACGGAAGCTTCTGGTTCCAGACCGGATCGGGTACCCGGAAGGGCCGCAACGTCGCCCGCGACCCGCGCTGCTCGATCGCGGTGTCGATCCTCGATGCCGACGTCGTCGCCGAAGGTGAAGCAGAGCGGGAGACTGACCCGGCGGCACTGACGCGTCTTGCCCGGGCTTGGGCGGACCAGGGGTGGCCCGCCGAACTCGATGAGACTCGGACAGGTCTCACCGCCCCATTCAACGCGCCGTCGCAGGGACCACCTCCGTGGAACGTCTACCGCATCAAGCCACATTCGGTGACCGTGACACTGGGCACTGAGCCGGGCGGGCTGACTCGCTTCAGGTTCTAGCCTGCGTCGCCTTGCTCGAGGCGACTACGAACGTGGGACCTGGGGCGACGTCTGGAGCCGGTCCACCGAAGTGGTGGATCATCAGAAGGCCGTCTCAATCCTCGGTGCCGGGAGGGTGACAGCTTGGGGCATACCGAGGACCCGCCTCAGACGGCTGGCTGGACTTGCGGATCGACCCGGTCAGCGGACTTCTCTTGGACCCCGCAAGTCCTCACCCGAACCGCACGAGCACCGACATTTCCAGGGATGAGCAGACCGGAGCGACCAGGCCAGACGTTGCATCGATCCACCAACCGAGCAAGGACTACGAGCAAGAACCCGATACAACAACTCGCTAGTTCCGAGACACTTGCTGCCAACGCTCCAGCAGGACTACGGCTCCGTTCATGCCAGTAGATCGCCGCATACTGGTTTCCAAAACTGTCACATGTCGCCGGGTCGGAGGCACTCTTTGTGGCACTCTAGCGACGGTGGTGAGCAGCCAACAGCAGCGGTTGTCCGCCATTGGTGATCTATGGCTGGCGGCGGCAGAACCGTCGTGGCGTGATGGGGAACGATGAGCGATACATCTCAGGGCGAAGGTTGGTGGCTGGCCGGCGACGGGAAATGGTATCCACCCGAGACGCCGCCACCACCACTCGCTCCATCCACAGATGCCTCTCTCACTCGGCAAGGCTCGGTGAACCTCTCGCAGGAGGCAAGCCGGGACGATGTCCCATCAGAACACGTGAGTGTGGGGGGCACGTCGTCCACGGCTGATCCAGACGCTCTCGCCCCGCCCTCGCCCCCGTCGTCACCACCGGGGGAGACGGCGGTTGCGGACCCCGTTTCTGGCGGGAAACCACTCTTTCAAAAGCCGATCTTCTGGGGGGCTGCCGCAGCAGTCATCGTTATCGCCATCGTCGCAGCCGTCGCGGCGAGTAGCAACCACACCGACAAGCCCGTGGCTGCAACGACTACCACGGTTTCACTCGGATCGGCGGGCTCGACGAACGGCAGCGCCTCGACGAACGGCAGCGGCTCGACGAGCGGCAGCGGCCCGACGAGCGGCAGCGGCCCGACGAGCAATACCGGGAAAACGACTACGACCCGGCCATCTCAGTTGCCGGTTGGCGGCACAGCGTCATTCCCGGACGACGGTCCTCCCGTCTATGACCTCACTGTGACGCAGTTCGTAGATCCGGCCCAGCCAGCCGAGCGATCCGTGACACCCAAGAGCCCTGGAGACATCTTCGTCGCCGTCGCTCTTACCTTCAAGAATGTCGGCACCGCCGAAGTATCACAGGACATTTACAACGACATCACACTTTACGACTCAACTGGCCAAGGATATGACGGGGACTTCGAGGCCACAGCATCAGGTCCCGGCTTCCCGGTCGGAATAATCAGCGACGCGCGTGGCGGAACCACAAGCGGGTGGATCATGTTCGAAGTACCTGCATCATCGACAGGGTTCACAGCCACCTTTACTCCCACGGAAGGCGAGGCCAACCAGGCGGCAGCGACGTGGAAGTTGAGCTGATCGGATTCTGGCGATCAGCTTCTTCGCCCTCCTTGCGGGCGGCGCATGGTTCGCCTGAAAGGCGGCGAGCCGGCGGTGCAAGACTGTTGGGAGAGCCAAGCCCCACCTTACGAGCCCTCCGGATTGAGCGCGTCGCGGTGATGGTGTTGTGGTGCGTGATGGTGGCCGACGGGCTCGAGCCTTCTGGCGGCGTCGCGCTCGGCTCGGGCGCTGCTCCGGCCTCAAGCCCATTCACATTCGACCGCGTACGGGCCCGTCTGTAGTTTCGGAAGCTCACCACCCATACAACTGCATGCGCCACAAACCGCGAGGAGCATTAGCCCCAGAACGAAGAGGGCACATTGTGATGAGGCGAATATCTCACTAAGGCACTCGCACTGACGCATACACCAACCGCTGTGACCCGGGCCATAGAGGTTGGTGCAGTTTTTGTGGGTTGCCGACCCAGGACCTCCGATTCCTCTCGCGCCTGCAGTCGGCCACGCCTCGCATCACTGTGAGGGGTTTCCAAACCGCACCCTCAGTCGCACCCGCTCACGGCCTTTGGTGGCACCGAGGCTGGACCCGCCGAGCAAGATTGGTGCAACGTTCTGCCACCCTGAGACGTGTAAGCAGTGTGTCGATGGTCAGGGATCTTCAGCTCGAGATTGCCGATTCCCCGATGACGGCCCCGGCAACGATCGAGGAAATATACCGAGCGCAGTGGGCCCCCTTGGTCCGCTTGGCCTCAGTCATGGCGGGCGATCGAGCGAGAGCAGAAGACATCGTCCACGACGTCTTTGTCCGTTTTGCGGCTCGACCTCTGCCACAAGATGCCCCCTCGTACCTGCGACAAATGGTGGTCAATGCCACACGGGATCACCATCGTCGGGTCAAAATCGAGCGCCGTGTCATCCATTTGGCGCCCCCGCCCGATGTGATCCCCGAAGTCGACGAGATCATCCTCCTTGTCCGGAGGCTCCCAGATCGCCAGCGTCAGGCGCTGGCGCTCCGCTATTACGCAGATCTTTCCGTCGAGCAGATTGCCCAGCTTCTGAACTGTCCGAACGGCACCGTGAAATCGCTTCTTCACAGGGGGATCGAGGCGTTGAGAAGGGAGCTTGAGAGATGAGCCCGAGTTACACCGAGGTAGAGGACAGGCTGACAGGTTCCTACTGTGCCTTCGTCGCCGATGTGCCCGATCATCCTCTCGTGTCGTGGTCGGCCTTCGCCATGACCTCCAACACGTCAAGTCGTCATTGGCACCGCATCATTGGCACTGCGGCCTCGATCGTGTTGATCGCTATCGCAACCATCTTGTGGGCGTCTCCATCTGCGGGAGCTCGCTACCACGGAGCGGAAGGTCTCAACTCCAGATCTCCCGTGGTCACTGAGCTGCATAAAACTCACCGGTGTACTTGCGCATCATCTGCATGACAACGACCACCGAAGGAGCCCCTGCTACACCATCGACGAGATGGCGATGGATCCGCCAGGCATTGGCCGTTCTCGTCGTCGCGGTAGGTCTTGCGGTTTTGCTGCGGACCTTCGTGGTTCAGACCTTCTTCATACCGAGCGGGTCCATGGAGCCAACCCTGCAAAAGGGCGATCGCATAGTCGTCGACAAGCTCAGTTACGATCTCCACGGCGTCGAGCAGGGCAATATCGTCGTCTTTACGCGCCCATCAGACGAGCACTGTGGCGGGCCTCCTGTTTCTGACCTGGTCAAGCGGGTGATCGGCCTCCCGGGCGAGACCATCTCATTGAACGGACATGGATATGTCGAGGTCAATGGCAAGCGCTTAGATGAGACATGGCTGCCCGCCTCAGTTCAGGGCTCGACTTACCCGGGTCCGCCAGGGACGGCCTTCGATCTGGCCCACCCCTTCAAGATCCCCCCAAATCACTACTTCGTCATGGGTGACAACCGGACAGACTCGTGCGACAGCCGCTATTGGGGCCCGATTTCGGGGTCAGAGATAGTCGGAAAAGTGGATATTCGAGTATGGCCACTTACGTCCATAACCCTCTTTTAGACCACTCCGGAGTTTGGCTCGCCGACGTGTCCCAACCTTCCGGGCGAAGGGCGAACGGGTACATCCGTCCCACTGAGCCTGATTGTCAGGACCGCCACTCGTAACATACGTCCGGGGCTTGCTCCTCGTTGTTGCCCGTCGTCATGGCGGCGGCGAGGAAACCGTGTGCTTCATAGAAACGCCGGGCATCGAGATTGCTCTGAAAGGTCCAGAGTTTCAGTCCGGTTGGACGCAGTCCCTTCGCATACTCGACCAGTGCCCCTCCTACGCCCTTTCCCGTTGCAGTCGGGTCCACATAGAGCTGATCGATCCAGTCTTGATCCAGCACCATCAGGGCTATCGCGGCACCGCCGCTGTCGGCGACCCAGACTTCGCAGGTCGGGAACACAACATCCTCGAACCACTGGTGTACCTCATCATCGGAATGGACGGTCGGAGGAATCGATGGGATTGAAGCTCTACGAGAACGGAGCCATAGCGCAGCGAGCAAACCAGCCTCACCCGGGACGGCCTTCCGGATTTCCACGTCACATCATGTCTCCGAGGGGGCGTTCGGAGTCATTTCAGGCCTCGGGATGCTGCTCGCCGTATCCCTCTCGGATGATCGTCTGAAGTTCTCGCTCCATCTCTTCTTTGGCGAAGTGCAGTGCCAGATGGGATCGGCGGCATGTCTCCTCGAACCATCCTTGGTTCGGCTCGCCTCCGTGTGTCAGGTTGGCTCGTTCCAGCCACGCTTTGAGATTGGAATGCACGCTCACTGGCGCTTCTCCTTCAGGACAGTCCAGCGGTATTCGGATATCGAATCAAGTTCGGTGGTCACTGATCGAGCGATCATTCGTCGTCGACCACGCCCATGGCCTTCCAGGGAGAGCCTGCCTCAATATCGGTCCGTCTGTCATGGCGGCTACAAAGCTCCAGCTCTCCGCATCCTCGTCGGGGTCAGCGGCGGCGATTCGAGCTCCCAGGCCGCCGGTTAGGTGCCCCACTGATCCGGCGGTAAGGGCTACCCGGCGAACGGGGTCTCTCACCAAGATGAGAATGATTCCGGATTAGGTTGATCCTTGGCCTGATTCCGATGGCATCGATCTAGACCAGGGGGGCACGGTGAATATCAACCCGTACATCGTCTTGGGAAGCGCAATTGTCGGTTTCCTGGTCGGACTGACCGGGGCCGGGGGCGGGGCCCTGATGACGCCGATGCTGATCCTGTTGTTCGGCGTCAAACCTTCGACGGCCATCTCGAGCGATCTGGTTGCTGCCGTCTTCATGCGGCCCTTTGGGGCCGCCGTGCACATGAGCAAAAGGACCGTGAACTTCCGTCTGGTCGGCTGGATGGTCGTCGGATCGGTGCCGATGGCCTTCCTCGGCGCCTACTTACTCCATCTGTTGGGAAACGCCGAGGCGTCGCAGACCAACATCGAGAAGGCGCTCGGTGCGGCGCTGCTCATCGGGGCGGCAGCGATGGTTATCCGCTTCTTCCTCGACCGGCGGGCTGGCCACGAGCGCAAGTTGGTGGTCCACGATCTCGTGGTGCGGCCCGTCCCCACCGTGCTGATCGGCATGGTTGGCGGGCTCATCGTCGGGTTGACCTCCGTCGGGTCAGGCTCCTTGATGATCGTGATGCTTCTCTTCCTCTACCCGATGCTGGGTGCCAACCAATTAGTGGGCACCGACCTCACCCAGGCGGTCCCGCTCACGATCGCAGCCGCGCTCGGAGCTCTTGCCTTCGGGCACATCGAGTTTTCGGTCACCGCGTCCCTCATTATTGGGAGCGTCCCCGCCGTCATCGTAGGATCGTTTATCTCATCGAGGGCCCCGGATCGGTACATCCGACCGGCCATCACGTTTGTGATCTTTGCCTCTGGCCTCAAATACGTGGGGCTCAGCTCCACTGCTCTCGGCTGGGTATTGTGCGCGACACTGCTCGCGGTCGCAACTATCTGGCTGTTCTACATGCGACCTTGGCAGAGCGGCGCTCCGTTGGGCGCCGGCCCGACTGCTGGGGACACACAGGACGAATCCGTCAGAGCCGATTGATCCTCACAAGGGATTGGAGATCCACGACCCCCCATCGTTGTGCGCACCTTGCAAGCAAGGCGTCTCTCTTCGAGAGTACAGCGGATCCATTTTGAACATTCTCGAATTGCGCTGACCGATGCGCACGCTGATTCGCCGTCGGGCATAGCAAACGAGCTCAGCGCTTCAGATCCACTCGCCTCGTTCGGCCGAAGCGCCCCACCGGCCCGGCAATGTACGGGGCACCCTTCTTTGAGGGGTTCTAAGGCGTGACATCTCCAGGTACTCTCGCTTGGTGACCAATCCCCCGACGCTCTACGAATGGGCCGGAGGGGACGATGCGTTCTCACGGATGATCAACGCGTTCTACGACCGGGTTGAGCGGGATGACCTTCTGTCGGAGTTCTTTCCCGGAGGGGTCCACGAGGACCACCGCCGTCATGTGACCGCATGGTGGACTGAGGTATTTGGCGGTCCCGCTCAATACACCGGCGATTTCGGCGGCTACGAGCGAATGTTGAGCAAGCACCGGGATCTCGGAATCAGCGAAGAGCAGAGGTTCCGGTTCGCCACGCTCATGCGACTGGCGGCGGACGACGCAGGGATGCCCGATGATCCTGAGTTCCGATCGGCGTTGGTTGCCTACCTTGAATGGGGGTCCCGTATCGCCTTTGGTAACTCGCAGCAGGACGCCCCTGTCATGGAACACGCTCCAGTCCCCAAATGGGGATGGGGGGAAGCACCTCCGTATCAACCGTAGGACTGCGGGACGCTTACCCGTCCCCCGAAGTGCCGCAGGGTGAAACCCAGTCCCGGCGCATGGCGAAACGGTACGGCGAGACGGACCAATGGTTCGCGTACCATACCTGACTGCTCGAACCGCGCGGCGAGGGGAGCACCTACGTGGTGATGGAAGAGACGGGCACTGGCGCCAACCCAGAGAAATTCGCCGAGTCCAATCCTGGCCACATGCACCGCGGTCACGATCTGTGGAACATGAGTCTTAAGTTCCTATGCGAAAGCAAGCAGGATTAAACGAGAGCTGCGGACGGCGAAGAGCGACGCGGTCAATCGTTGGGACATCTATTCTCCGCCTCTCGTTGACGACACCGTTGCCCAGGTTCAACGGGAAAGCTGATACGGGTGGGTGTATCCCCATGGCGCCGGTCGTGGCGCCTCATCCCGGGGAAGGGGGCCACGTTCAGTCTCGGCGCTCCGGAGGTGTAGGCAAGTTCTGCACCCGCAACTGCCCTCGTGCGATCAGTTTGCCGTTGTCTTCTCTTTCGATTTCGACGAGCCAAATCTGTTGCGTCCGACCAGCGAGGACGGGCGTACCGATGGCTCGCACTGGTCCGGCCCGATGGGGACGGAGGAAGTCGGTGGAGTTCGCCACGCCGACGACTGCCATGCTGCCCGTGATCTCGCGGGCAGCGATCGCGGCCCCATGACTGCCGACGGACTCAACTATCGAAGCCCACACGCCACCGTGCACGATGCCGTAGGCTTGCTGATGTCGTTCATCGATGTCGACATATCCCACGACTCGCGTCGGCGTCAGCTCGTCGATTCTGAGCCCTAACGCGCTGTCCCAGCCTGGCTGCGGTTCCACCCCAATGCCTCCCCTCGGTTGCGTAGGGCAATGGTAGAAGAAGCAGGATGCCGCCACGAGCAGAACACTTGGCCCGCGTCAATGTACGGGGCAGTGGTGCGGGGCACGTAGGCCAAATGGAACAACCTTCCCCAGAAAAAGATCTGAAGATCCTGAAGGTTTATGCCAGAGCTCACAGCTTGCGTCGACATAGTCCTCATGTCGCGACCTGATCGCTACCTATCTTCATCAAGAACAAAGCTCGATGACCGAACTCATTGCCAACGATTCCATTCGTCCACGCGGAGAAGGCTAGGTAGGTTTGACCATCTGCTGCGAAGAACGTTGGGCTACCTGCCCCCGTAGCAACGCTCGAAGAGATCGCTACAGGCTGGGGGGCAGCGCCTGCGCAAGGTCCCAACGGGGCTGAACAGGTGGTGTTGCCTATGGCGTAGTCCGCGCTCGACCAATGCCCTGCGCTGAAGTAAAGATGCAGCACCCCGGATGCATCCATGAACGCGGGGCGTTCGACCACTCTGTCTTCCCAGCTCAGGGTCGCGCCAAGCAGAGTGTCCGGCTGTCCGACGAGCTCGGAATCGTCGGAAGTCAGACGCGCTGAGAGTATCGCCTGCGGTTGCCCGCCCTCGCCATCAGCTTTCCAAACGAGGTAGTCAGTTCCATCTGATTGGTAGACAGAGGGATCGATCGAACCTCCGGCACTCACCTGGCACAAGAAGGGCACTCCGCTCACGTCGACGAAGGGTCCGAGAGGTGACTTTGATGTCGAACGGCCAAGACACATGACACCTTCTGACTCGTCGTACGCACTGAAGAAAAGCTGGTAACCGCCAGCCGGCGCACGGCTCACGTATGGCGACCAGACATAGCCTTCGCTCGCCCATAAGGGTAGGACGGACATGACATCGCCGATCGCGTGCCAGTGCAACAGGTCGTTCGACTCTATGACGGGAACGTTCTCACCGTCGGAGTTGGTGGAGTAGGCGAAGTACGTGTGGCCCACCACGAGAATGCTCGGATCGGGGAAATCTTTGTTGTAGACCAAAGTGGCCGTCGTCGGAATGCTGGCTGGCTCGGCCTGTTGGGCGCCGACCGGCTGACTGACGCATGCAGCGGAGACGCAGCCAGTCATCGCGGCAAAGAGCATCCCAAGCTTCCCTCGGCCTGGGAAGAGGAGCCCCATGTGACAACTCAATCTCAGATCCATATGGACAAGCTGTGAATCCACCGTGCATCGACTGTGCGGTTGACCCACTCCGGCTTACTTTGTGGGCGCCTCCATGGCATCCGTGCCGAACTGACCTATCCCCTGGGGTACGGGGACAGGTTGCTCGAGGCCACGCCCTGTGGCCTTGCTCAATCGTTCGGACGTTCTGGACGAGAAAGAGGGGGACCGAGGTCTCCAAGCCCTGAACCTGGGAGAATCTATGAGCGTACGACTCAGCAAATCCGGGATTGGTGTCGTCGTTCTGTGTGCCTTCGGTGTCATCGTTTCAGGACCGGCGGGCGCCCAGGCGTCCAAATCAGCGTTCTGTTCCGACATGACGCACATAGCACGGGCTGATGCCACCGCAATTGAGCACCCGACGGAACAAGACACACATCGGCTTGCTTCGGATGTCAGCACCGCTTCGGCAGCACTACCGCCAGCGACAGTTGGGGCCAACCGCGCACAGCTCGTCACGCTGGTCGCCTCCAACCTCTTGGGCCACAACGTACCGCCTATCGCGGCGGCCGAAGCACAGTACCGCGGAGATGTGGGCGCAGGACGCCGCAGCAATGTTCGGCTACGCGGCGAGCTCGTCGCCTTCGAGTGTGTACATGAACCTGACTCCCGTCGCCAAGTACGTGGAGCACGTCTGCCTGGCCAGCGAGAAGGTCTTCGGGGAACTCGATACATCGGACCACCTGCACCTCACGGCGGGTTCCTAGCGCTTCCCTCGTCTACCGCTGGTTCGGACCCGCGAGCGACACCTACCGGCGAACGGGGCAGGTGCAGCAAGATCAGTTGGGCTGACCAGGTGGTTCTCCTAGCTCATTGTCTTTGGCGGTCGGCACGGGTTTGCCGTCTGTGGGGCCGGAGTCCTCAGGGACTATCAGGGATGGGGAACCAGACAGCAGCATGAGTCCTGGCGTGAGTTCTCGGACACTCTTTCCGTTGCCTCTCAGCGGAAGCCTCTCGGGTGGTTCTTCGTTGTGTCCGGAATCGCTCCGGCCTCGCCTGGCTAGTGACGATGCGCCGAACCGCGGCCTCAGCCGTATGGGGATAGTGCCAGAGCTGGATCTACCAGGCGAAGAGGCGGCGAGGCCGCAACGCATAGACGAAGCCGTTCCAGCCCTCAGGCGCGAACTTGCCGAACGGAGATGCCTGGTCCAGGCGGTCACACAACTCGGTGCATTCGGAGGCCCGACCCACCATTTCCGCCGTGCCGGCGCCAATGAGGGTATTCACGAGCCCCGCGACGGTGAAGGCGACTTCGGGACTTCGACCGAGGCAGTTCGCCAATACGGACCCAGGGGAGACCGTTACATAGATCTCTCCTTCGACGCAGCCTCCGATGACAGGAGCCGCGTGAGGCAGCCCGGTACGCCTGACCACGGCGATAGTGACATTCCGGGTCGCGTTGATGAACTCTGCGACTTCGTGAGCAGTTCGTTCTTCCCCTTCCAGCGAGCGAGTAAAGGGGGAGGCAGCTGTCATCGAAGCGTCAAGAAGGTCTTGGAGCGTCTCGATCGACATCTCTCGTCACGATACCCTCACTCCGCTCCCGCAATGTACTGGGAGTCCACCCGCTGGCAGGACGAACTCATTCACGACTGCGTAGCTGGATGTCGAGACCGCTCCCATTGCGGCTAGCTCGGCCATCCGAATTGCAATCGACGTATCCTGGGCTCTGCAGGAGATTGTGACTGCTTGGAGGATTGAAGCTTTGGTCAGATATTTCCGAGTGGTTGCCGTCGAAGTCGGGGAGCGACAGGTGACCGGGGACGCTCAAGGTCGTACGCCCGACGGCACCTGGCTGACGACCTTGTAGGCCCGCTCGCGGACCTGATCGATGACGCCCGCACTCGAGGGAGCCGGATCGTCACCGGCGCGAGGGGGCAGGACGAAGTCGGTGTACATGACGCGGCGTTCCCGCTCGACCGGCGCATGGCTCATGTGCAGAGTGCACGAGCAGTGGACGGTGACGTCGCCGGCGCGGGTCGGGAGCGGGACCGCCGGCAGGCCCCAGGAGTCGCGGAAGAATGCGGGCTGGACGAGAGCCCGGTGGGAACCCGCCACGACCCCGAGCTGGCCCGAGCGTTCGTCGGCACCGGTGACCGAGATCCCAACCGTCAGGCTGCAGCAGCGCGAGGAGTGCCGCCCGAGGCTGCAGTCCTTGTGCCACGGCAGGTCGGAAATGCCCTTCACGACGCCGATGGGCTTGACGAGCGCCTCAATCTTGTTGCCGCCTTGGTCCCGCGGCACGTGCCCGTCGCCCGAGAGCGAGGCGAGGCGCAGGAGCCGGTCGTCCTGGAGCAAGGTCGCGGTCGCGAGGCTCTCCTCCTGGAACCGCTGCAGGCGTACCGCTCGCGCGTTGCCGTCGGCGGTGGTGGCCCACCAAGAACGTCCGTCACCGTCGTGATAGCGCGGGAGGGCAGCATCCATATCGGCGGAGACTTGCGCCATTTCGTCGGTCGTGAAGACCTCGGTCAGGTGGAGGTAGCCGGCCTCGCCAAGGTAGTACGCCAGCTCGGCCGGATCGTCGTCGATCCTGAACGAGCGCTGGAGGTCGAGCGGGCCGCCCTCACGGTCGATGAAGGTGACGTCACCCGCGGTGTGAACGGCGCGGACATCGAGCAAGGAGCGGAGGACGACCCACCAGTCGAGGAAGTCGTTGATGTTACCGCTGGGCATGTCGAGCGTTGCGGCCGCGAGGAGCGTCATCGGCGTCCGGCGGTCGTGCACGATGTCGGTGATCTCGTCCGCGTCGAGGCGCACCGCGGCGAGCCCAGTGCCGCCGGGCGTCAACCCGGACGGCATCGCCGTCGAGCGACAGCGTCCAGGTGCCGGCCATCGTCTCGATCGTGAACGGCCGGACGCCGAGCTCGCGAGCGCCCGGGACGGCCAGCGCAGAGCGTTCCGACGCCAGGCGGGGCAGCTGGTTCCCGAAGAAGTCCGCGACGTCGATCGTCTCGACGTCGACGTCGTCGCGGGTGCGCAAATCGATCGTCATGACCGGCCAGACTAGCGACAGGCTGGCGTCGGCGCAGGAGAGTCGGGCCGTCTGACGACAGAGCGTCCGACCGGCACCCCTGTCAACGTCGGTACGCGCAGCTGGAACGTCTCAGTCATCACCTGATCTACGGAGGAGGGCTAGAAGGGGCCGTGCGGTTGGCTCACGGGCGGCATTCTGGGCTACCTCGCTCCATACGCCTCGAGGCGTCAACGGAGGACGGCGAGACCGTCTTCTCCTGGAAGGTAGCCAGCGTCCTCGCCAGATCCTTAAGGCTCCTGCCCCACCCCTGTCAGCCTAGAGCGCGGATGCTCCGGAGCAGGCACGCCATCTAACGCGCCTCGCTCAGTTCGATCAGGTGGCCGTCGGGGTCTCGCAGAAAGCACCGAACCTCTCCACCCCAGTCATAGGGCGGAGTGAGAAACTCAGCGCCTCGCTCCTTCAGGGCTTCGTAGGCGACGTTGCAGTCCTCGACCCTGAGCGTCATGGCGTGGCTCACCCGGTCTGGTTCCGCCGGTGGGGCGAAGGTGACCAGCGGCTTGTCGGGTGTCGGCCCACCCCCGGTTACGAGCAGAACCCAGGACCCACCGAAGCGGAGCACAACGCTCGATTCGTACCCGCGGTAGACCTCAGCGCCGAGAACCTCGGTCCAGAAGGTTTTCGATCGCCGCGTGTCAGTCACGACGAGGATTTGAGTGACCTCCACACCCGCGAGCGGGTTGCTTTTCGGCCCACGCTCGTCCACCACGACAACAGGTTTGCACGTGCGGGCCGTTCGTCGATACACCCTCCAAGGGCCGTGCCGAACCGTTCGACCTGGCATGCCTAGGGCCCTGACCCTTTCGCCGCCAGATGCGACTCACGCTGACTCATGAGGTGCCCGCATGCGCTGGGCCAGCGTGCGGCGGCAATGCGCCAGGATCAGCGGATGGATTGGTGATGGCCGTTGATAATGAGGCCGTGACACGAAGATCGATCCACCTCGACCACCGAACCGCGCGCCAACGCCGGAATGGACGGCGTCCGATCGCTTCGACATGCACCCGTCGCTGGCCCGCATCATTGCTTCTGGTATTCACCACTTCCGCGCCCACGATCTCAATGGGCACCCAGGGATGTCGGGCCGCATGAATGGTCTGCCATCTTGTTCGCCATCGAAGAGGGTTTCCAGCTCTACGCCGACGAAGAAGGCTTCCTCCATCCCCAGACGATGACAAGTTCGTGCGAGCTATGACGCTGTTCGCCGAGTACTTCCCCGCGCTGTGGGACTGAATAGTTGGACCCCCGAGGCCGCCCCGCCTCTCGGGTCCAACGCATCGCCTGCGAGTGCCACCGGGTGGCACCCTCTCGGCGCACCGGAGCAGCCCTGTGACACCGTGCTCTGCGCGCGCGGATGGGGGCAATCTGCGGGCGACCGTCCGTCCGCTAAATCCGACTCAATTGTCACATTCGGGTCGTGGCCGGTGTCTCATGGTGAAAGCAAGTCACCACAGGAGGCATCATGGCCGGCAGCACACGGATTCCCAAGGCAGAACTGACTGGACTTTACGGCGCACTGGTCAAGCGGATGTCCCGAAAGATGTTCGGAGAGGTGCCCGAGCCGGTCGGGGTGATGTGGAACAACCGGAAGGTACTGAACTTCAGCTTCGGCGTCGGTCGCAAGGCCCAGAAGTGGAACCAGTGTGACGAGAACCTGAAGTCGTTCGCCCACATGGCCACGGCCAGCCTGGTCGGCTGCAGCTTCTGCTTGGACCTCGGATACTTCTTCGCCCACAACGAGGGACTCGACGTCAACAAGGCCCGTGAGGTGCCCCGCTGGCGAGTGTCGGATGTCTTCACGCCGCTCGAGCGAGACGTCATGGAGTACGCCGAGGCGATGACGCAGACACCGCCGACGGTGACCGACGAGTTGTCGGCTCGTCTGCTCAAGGCGCTCGGAGCGGCCGCTCTGGTGGAACTCACCGCGTTCATTGCGCTGGCCAACTTCATGGCCCGTTCCAACGTCGCCATGGGCATTGAGTCCCAGGAGTTCTCCGCCGCCTGTGACCTCAAGCCGCTCGCCCTAGCCTCGTCGGCGTGATCGAGGACCCGTTCGTCACGCACCGGGGGCTGCTCTTCACCGTCGCCTACGAGATGCTCGGCTCCGCGACCGACGCCGAAGACGTCGTGCAGGAGACCTGGCTGCGCTGGGCCGACGTGGATCGGGCCGAGGTGCGTGACCCGCGGGCCTATCTGGTTCGAATCGTCACACGGCAGGCGCTGAACAGGCTCCGATCGGTGTCCCGCCGGCGGGAGGACTACGTCGGGGAATGGCTGCCCGAGCCGTTGCTCACGGGTCCGGACATGGCGGACGATGCCGTGCTTGCCGAGAATGTCTCCATAGCCCTACTGACAGTGCTCGAGACCCTTGGACCCGTCGAGCGGGCCGTGTTCGTACTGCACGAGGTGTTCGAGACGCCATACGACGAGATCGCAGAGGTCGTAGGCAAGACGCCGGCTGCTGTCCGGCAGATCGCGCACCGTGCCCGCGAGCACGTGGCGGAGCGACGGCCGCGGATGCCGGTGGACCGGGCCCAACAAGAGGCAGTTCTCCAGAGTTTCATGGCCGCGATCACCTCCGGCGATCTGCATGGACTCGTCGAGATGCTTGCCCCGGATGTGGTGTTGATCGCCGATGGCGGCGGTCTCGTCCGGGCTGCACGGAAGCCACTCATCGGGGCCGAGACCGTGGCGGCGTTCTTGGCTCGCGTTGCGGATCTCTCAGACTTGGTTGCGACCACCGCCCGGTTGAACGGCATGCCCGGGGCTCGGTTCGAAGTGGGTGGCGACGTCACTGCAGTGAGTCTCGTCATCGATCAAGGCCGGATCAGTCGGATCTATGCCATGCGCAACCCGAACAAGTTGGGACACCTGGAAGAGGTCGCAGAGCTGCGGCGGTGAACGTCCGGCGGCTCGCTCGTCGGAGTCTTCACGAGGTTGAGACGGCCACCGACCTAGGGCATGGTGCCGGAGCGTCCCACCGGCCCGGCGAACCGGGGCAGGGCGTCACCGGCTTTACCGAGACTTTACCGAGGCTTTACCGGATGCAGCGAGGATCAGTTCCGTGCCTCGGCGCGATCGCTGGGGACATGGGAGGCGGGGATCTCTTCCTCGCGAGCGAGACGGAGGAATGTCATGGCAATCAGGAGAATCAGGGGCGTTCGAACGCCACGCAGAGTCGGTGATCCGTTGCCGCAGAAGCGGGAGCGCAGACTGGTCATGGGCTTCTTCGGTTCATGTGCTCTCTTCGTCGCGGCCCTCACGAGTGTGATGGCAGGCGGTTCTCTGGCGGTGTCGGGTGTAGCCCCTGCGGGCGCGAGCCCTGCCGGGATGGTGGTGCACTGCCCGGCCGACAACTTGCAGGATGCGATCAACGCCGCGGCCCCTGGCTCGACGCTCCTGGTGGACGGGACCTGCATGGGGAACTTCTACATCGACACCAACTTGACGTTGTCCGGCCCCGCGGTTCTCGACGGTGGTGGCGTTGCAACGCAGTACGGGGCAACGCTCAACGTCATTGCTGGAACCGTCGTCTTGGACAACCTGGTTATCGAGAACGGCGTTGGTATCGACGGCCTTGGCGGTGGCCTCTGGAACGGTGGTCAGCTGACCCTGAACCACTCGACTGTGACGCACAACACCGCATATGGCGTCGGCGGCGTGTTCAACATGGGTCAGTTGACCCTGAACGGTTCGACCGTATCGCACAACACCGCCACGAACGGCGAAGGCGGCATCGGGAATTGCGGCGCCAGCCTCCAGGCCTACGGTCTCTGTACGGGTGCTCCCGGAAGGCTGACCCTCAACGATTCCATCGTGGCGAACAACGTCGGGGGATCCGGTGACGGCGGTGGCATCTGGAACGACGCACCTGCGGTCATGACGCTCAACCTTTCGATCGTGTCGGGTAACACGACGGACGGCAACGGCGGTGGGATCGAGAATCACGGCACGGCGACGCTCAACTTTTCGACCGTGTCGGGTAACACGGGCTCGAGCGGCGGAGGGATCATGAACAACGGCACAGCGACACTGACCGGGTCCACGGTCTCGAACAACTCCTCAACTGGCGGTTCGGATTTCTTCGGCGGTGGTGGGGGCCTGTCCAACGGGCTGTCCAACACTGGCCCGACAACGCTCAACTTTTCCATCGTGCGAGCCAACAGTGCGGCATTCGTTGGCGGAGGCATCTTTGCCGGCGGGGGCCCGATGACCATCAACAAGAGCATCGTGACCGGTAACTCCGCGTTCACCGCGGGTGGCGGAATGATCGTGTGGGACGGACCAACGACAATCGCTTACAGCGCCTTTTTCAACAACTCCGACCAGGCGGCCGACCAGGGCTACGCCCCGGACAACCCGCCAGGCGTCTGGGTCGCCCCACCCGACTACCTCGGCCTCGGCAACAGCCCGACCTTTACAACGACGCACTCCACCTACGGCTAAGGCGACCGACGGAGCGAGCGGGGGTGGCGGCGCACGCCACCCCCGCTTCGCGCTTCGGATTCCAGTCGAAACAGATCCGACCGGCGGGCGGGGCGACCAGCGGTCGCCGCAATCAGCCCTGGAGCGTGATCACCACGCCGGTGTCCGCATAGGGGAAGGGGCCCTTGCCCAGGTGTCGGACACCGTCCACCAGCCGGGTGATTGGCACCATCAGGCCGTACTTGGCCTTCACCTTGGACGTGAGCGCCTCGAAGTCCCGACCGGAGGTCACCAGCTCAACGGTGCCGGTCACCGGCGTGGTGCCGGCTTTGACCCGGCCTCGGACGTCGCTCGGCTGCAGCGTCACGCTCGGGTTGTTCCGTAGCCGCTTGGCCTTGCCGGAGGCCGAGGAGGTCAAGAGGCCGACCCGGCCGCCGTCGAGCGGGACGATCCAGGTCGCCGTCGCGACCGGCACCCCGGTCTTGCGGAAGGAGGCCACGGACACGTACTTCTCCTGCGAGATCGTCTGTTCGGGGTTGCTGCCAGTCATCTGCTTCTCCTCTCTGATGTGATCTCCGGAATCGGGATCTGCGTTTGGTGAGAGGACGAACGGCGAAACCAGTAGAGGACACCTGCGGTCCTGGAATCTGTCAGGCGGGCTCGGGCCTCACGTCGAGGAGACGGGACAGAAGCAGACGTCGTTCGCCCTCGGTGGGCGCCAGCGAGCCGGCGATTTCCAGCTCCCCGGTAGCCTCCGCCGTCCGGCCAAGCCGTCGCAGATTGTCGGCCAGAGCGGCGTGCCAGAGATGGGAAAGTTCCAGCCCGACGATGGCCTCCAGTGCGGCCAGCCCGTGCTCGGGCCCATCGCGTTCAGTCACCGCAACGGCCCGGTTGAGCGCCACGACCGGGTTGGCTCCGGGCGACCCGAGCAGGTCGTACAGCCCGACGATCCGGTCCCAGTCGGTCTCGGACCAACTCGTCGCGGTGGAGTGGACCGCGGCCAAGTGAGCCTGAAGTTGGTAGAGCCCAGCCGCACCGCCCGACAAGACGACAGCCCTAGACAACCACCGCGATCCCTCCGCAATCGCCTCCCGGTTCCATCGACCGCGGTCTTGGTCGGCGAGGGTCACGACCTGGTCCTCGGCGTCGCTTCGCGCCGGGGTGCGAGCTGAGGTGAACAACAACAGAGCCAGCAAAGACAGCACCTCGGGCTCGTCGGGCATCAACTCCACCAACAGACGGGCCAGGCGGACGGCCTCGGCCTCCAGATCCACCCGGGCGACCGCGTTCCCGCCGGTCGGGGCGTGGGCCTCGGTGGCGATCAGGTACACCACGGCCAGCACCGCGGCCAGACGATCGGGGAGCTCCGCGTCGGAGGGAATTGCATAAGGGATTTGGGCGGTGGCGATCTTGGACCTCGCCCGTACCAGGCGCTTGGCCATGGTGGGCTCGGGCACCAGGAAGGCTCGGGCGATGGCGTCCACTTCGAGACGGGCCAGCGTGCGCAAGGCCAAGGCCACCTGGGCCTCGCGGCCAAGAGCGGGGTGGCAACAGGTGAAGACCAAGCGCAGCATGTCGTCTCGCAATTGGCTCTCGGTCTCCATCGCTTCGATCACCTCCTCCATCTCGTCTTTCGCGCGTTCGGTTCCCCATCGGAACGCCGCCGTCTCCTTGTCCGGTCTGGCCGACTCCCGTCTCAGGAGATCGAGCGCCTTGCGCCGAGCCACCACGATCAGCCAAGCCCGCGGGTTCTCCGGGATCCCCGAAGCGGGCCAGGCGCCCAGAGCAGCGATCGTGGCCTCGGAGAGAGCGTCCTCGGCCACCGACAGGTCCCCGAACTGGCGCACCAGGGTGCCGAGCACTCTCGGGCCCTGCTCCCTCAGCACCTTGACCAAGGCGTCGCCGGCATCCATAGCCGGACGCCTAGGCGTGGTGTGGCGCGATCGGGCGGAGCTCGATCTTGCCCCTCCAAGCGGCCGGGATCTGGACCGCCCAGGCGATCGCCTCGTCCAGATCGGCCGTCTCCAGCACGAAGTAGCCGGCGAGGACTTCTTTTGCCTCCGCGTACGGACCGTCTGTCAACATCACGTCGCCGCCCCTGCCGCCCGAAACGGTGATGGTGGTCGACATGGTCGCCGGGTGAAGCGCCTCACCGCTGCGCATCACCCCCGCTTCGGTGGCCCGCCGGGCGAACTCCGTATATTCGGGAGAGAACTCGGTCTCGGGAGGCTCATCCCAGTACCGGTCTCGGTCGTAGTAACACAAAGCCACATACAAAGCCATCGTCAGAACTTCCTTCCTCTACTTCGCTGACATCTCACGTCTACTTGACGATCAAGGCTGCGCCAGGAGGACAGGGCATTTCGGCCGAACCCACTCGCGACCGTAACTCGATCCGCCTCGTACCACGATCGCTAGTTCGCGGCGCTGTAGTGGTACGCCGCGACGAACCAGCGGCCGTCGCGCTTGGCCAGCACCCAGGTGGCCCGCACCGTACCCTCGCTCGGCGCTGCGTCCTGTCCGGGAAAAACGATCCCGCCCTCGCTGATCACGATGGCCGTATCCGCGTTGAGGAACCGGACGTCTCGGGGTTGGTCGATTACCCGCGATCCCTTGAGCGGGCCCGCGAACGCGCCCGCCATGGTGGCCTGGATCTCTTGCCGGTCCTTCTTGTACACGCCGGGCTGGACCACGCTGGCATCGTCGAGGTAATCGGCCACGAATGCCTCGGCGTCGTTGGCCTCCCACGCCTCGTACACGCCCTTGAGGACGTCGAGAACCGCCCGCAGATCTGCCTTTGATCCGATTGTCTTGGTTGTCATGGTTTTCCTCGTTTCTCCTCGGAGTGGCGATCGCCGCTCGTCTGATGGACGGACAGACCCGATGGCAGAGGACAACCGGCCTCAAAGGAACCCTCGTAGACCTGGACTCCTATTCGGGCGGGGTCAGCGGGACCAGTCCGTGCATCTCCATCACGAACTGAGCACTCCAGCGGGACGCGACCGACGCGGACCACCGGGCCCCGGAGTTTGGCGTCACCGTCGGGGCGCTGTGAGGTGGCGGGGCGCAGTCGTGCGCACGCCCAGTCGTGCGCACGCCCAGTCGTGCCTGCTTGAACGTTGGCAGGTCTCCGAAGTCCAATCGACCTTGCGGGTCAGCCCGAGTCAACCCCGCTCCTTCACCGCGGACCAGGGTTCAGTCGTCGTCAACGAAGATGCAGAAGGGGTGCCCGTCCGGGTCGGCATACACGAAGAGTTGCTCCGCCGGGTCGTCACAGCGGTCCAGGAGGAGGCGGGCGCCGAGCCCGAGTGCCCGCTCGTGCTGCGCCCGCAGGGACGGGCCGTCCGGGACGATCAGGTCGAGGTGCAGTTGCTGGGGCGTTCCGGCTCTGGGCCAGGTCGAGTGGGGAAGCTCGGCCACCTGCTGGAAGGCGATGCGGGCCGCCCCCGAGGGATGGACCAGGACCAGCCAGTCCCGGCCGTTCGGGTCGTCGGCGCCGACGGGAGGGGGCTCGTCACCGGCGCGGTAGCGATAGCCGAGGAGGGCCCGGTAGAACTCGGCCAGCCGGCGGGCGTCGGTGCTGTCGAGGACGACCTGCTGCAGGGCCGGGAGACCCGGGTGGGCGTGCCGCACGTGGGCCTCCATGACCTCGATCCTATTGAGCCCCCTGATCATCACCGCCCTATCGTGACCCGCAATGGCCGCCGCCTACGTCGAGGTTCCGCAGGGATGGCGGCGCCAGAGCAGCCGTGGCTTCGGCCCCTTCGTGACCCGGGAGGTCTTCGGGCTCCCCGACGGCACCCGCCTCCTTTGGGACGCGCGGTGGCACCGCAAGCATGCCGGCCGCGTCCCGGGCGGCTCGACCTGGTGGGCGCCCTTCGCCATGGCGTGGTGGATGGGCGTGCTGTTCGCCATCGGCTCCATCTGCTTCGCTTTGGGCTCGTTCCCGCTCTACGCCACCACGGTCGGCGCCACGCCGGACAACATCACCTTCTTCGTCGGGTCCATCTTCTTCACGACCGCCTCCTGTCTGCAGTACATGGAGGTTGCGACCACCCCGACCGACCTCGTCGCGGCACACCGCAACGGGCTCGGGTCCCTGCTGCGCATCCACCACCGCCGCATCGACTGGTGGGCTGCGGCGATCCAGCTGCTCGGGACGTTGTGGTTCAACCGGACCACCCTGAGTGCGCTCCTCGTCGGGTTGGGCGCATCGTCGAAGCACCACCCGATCTGGCGCCCGGATGCCCTGGGCTCCATCTGCTTCCTCGTGTCCAGCTGGTTGGCCTGGGCCGAAGAGTGCGACGGCGCCTTCGCCTGGAGACCGTCGCGGATCTCGTGGTGGATCACCGCATTGAATCTGGTGGGTTCGGTGGCGTTCGGCGTCTCCGCCGTGGCCTCGTACGTCACGTCGAGCGGGCAGCTCCTCAGCCTGGCCCTGACCAACCTGGGCACGTTCGTCGGGGCCATCTGCTTCCTCGTCGGAGCCATTCTGCTGTTGCCCGAGCGCACCCTGGAGGGCCCGGAAACGGAGCCTCAACCCGGTCCCGTGTCCCGACCCGGTCCCGAACCCCGACCCGGTCCCGAGCCCGAGCCGGCGCACCCGGTGGGCCACGGTCCGTGATCCCGGTGCCGTACCTCAGCAGTCGCGCTCAGCCTCGCGCAGTCGGGTGATGACCGGGGCGAAGGCCTCGGCATCGCGGACGCTGAAAGAAGTGAAGCCCCAGCGCTCCCGGCAGGCCAGGAGATGGTCGGCGATCTCCGCGTGGGTCCCGAGGCAGAGGAACGGCGTGGACAGCGCATCGTCCAAGTCGATCCCGACGCGCTCGGCGATGGCTGCGGCAGCACCACGTCGGTCCTCGGTGACGACGACGGCCTGCACCAGCGCGTGCAACTCGATCGCATCCTGGCGCCCGTCCGCCGCCGTGCGCATCCACTCCACCGTGTGGTCGAGCCGCGCCGCCTCCCAGCGAACATCGTGGTGCTGCCCGTCTTCGCGTCGTCCGGCCGAGCATGGTGGGCGCAACGATGTCGGCGTGGCGGACGGCGTGGGCCAGCGCCGTCCGGCCGTTCACGCCGACGAGGAGGGGGACGTGCTCCTGCAGGGGCGCCAGGGTCGCCGCGTCGTCGAGCCGGTAGTAGTCCCCGCGGTAGGTGACACGGTCACCGTCGAGCAGGGCGCGCAGGATCTCCACCGCTTCGCCCAGCCGTGCCTTGCGCACCGCGGGCGGGTCGAACTTCTGGCCCATGGCGGCGTACTCCGTGAAACTGTGCCCGGCCCCGAGACCCACCTCCAGGCGGCCGCCACTGAGGTGGTCGAGCGTCGCCAGCTCCTGGGCCAAGGGCACGGGGTGGTGAAAGTCGTTGTTGAGCACCAGCGTGCCCAGGCGGATCCGCTCGGTGCCCAGCGCAGCCGCCGCCAGGCCGACGAGCGCCGACGGCTCGACCCCGACATGGTCGCCCACCTGGAAGACGTCGAAGCCTGCCTCCTCTGCGCTCCGGGCCAGGCGGACCGTCTCGGACGGGTCACTGGTCGTGGCCTGGTAGCCGAAGCGGAAGTGGCGCACCGCTCCGACGATACCGAGTGGCGCCGCCGTCGCTTGCTCCGGGCGCCGCCGCGCTCCAGAGTGGGTTGCGGTCCGGCGCGCGCCGTCCCGGCCGCAAAGGAGAGTCATGTTGCAGAAGCTCGGCAGTCCCGACACAGTGCTCGCCGTCGAGGTGGTGGGCAAACTCGAGAAGGACGACTACCGGACCGTCCTGGTTCCGGGGCTCAACGGGTTGATCGACCGGCACGGCGCCATCCGTTGTGTCTTCGTGTTCGGCGACGAGTACACGGGTCTGACGGCGGGCGGAGCGATCGAGGACTCCAAGCTCTACCTCTCCGAGCTGGTGCACCGGGACCTGTCCAAGTGGCGGCGCTGCGCCGTGGTGACCGACCACGACTGGCTTCGCCACGCCATTTCCGTGTTCCGCTTCATGATGCCCGGCGAGGTCGAGTGCTTCGAGCCGTCGCAGGTGCAGGCGGCTGTCGAGTGGGCCGCCGCCTGACGCCGGAGCGCGCGTGTGGCCATCGCCCGGCAGGGGGACGCGCAACGACCCCGCCGGGGTGGGCGGGGTCGTTGCGAGA
This sequence comes from uncultured Acidimicrobiaceae bacterium, assembly GCA_963731065.1. Taxonomy (GTDB): domain Bacteria; phylum Actinomycetota; class Acidimicrobiia; order Acidimicrobiales; family RAAP-2; genus Bog-473. The sequence continues at coordinate 156,922 of CAVSUH010000024.1, forward strand.
AGTCAACTGCAGCGCCCGATCGGGAACTGCAGTGGACGGTCAGGGAGCGATCAGGCTGAAGGTCCCGCCGAAGGCGCTGACGCCGTTGCCGTTGCCGCCACTACCGGTCGTGATCAGGCCGGAGGCTCCGGCCAGCGGCTGCTCCTGGCTGTAGATGTAGAGCGGATGGCCGTCGTACGTGACCTGTCGTGTCCCGTCGGCCCGCCAGACGGTTCCCACGGCGCTCGGATTCACGCCGGCGCCGAGCGTGGGTGTCCCGACGGTCTCGAGCGGGATGAAGTCCCTCGCACATGCGTCGTAGCAGGTGCTGAAGTGCGAGTCCCGGCTGAAGGTGTAGACCGAGACTGCCGCGCCGCCGAAACCGGGCAGCATCTCGGTCGCCAGCTCGGTCGAGTTGTAGGTCGTCCCGGCCTGGGGCGACTCGGTCTCGAGGGTGGCCGGACCGGTGGCCCGGGTGCCCGAAGGTGACAGGAGGAACCACGCCGTGTGCTCGGGCGGGAGCGGCTGCAGCGTCTCGTAGAAGTTCGCCCCGAAGAACGAGTCCGGGCCCGGGTCGAACAGGTAGAGGGGTTGTCCCGCGTAGGTCACCTGGTAGGCGCCCAGATCCGTGCGGTAGACCGCGCCGAGGAGGAACCGGTTCACTCCCGGTCCGGCGATCGGGGGCGCTTCCGTGGTGAAGGCGGGCCAGTCCGCCGAGGTGTCCGTCTCACTGCCCGTGCACGACAGGGGACCCTCCGCCTCGCTGACGACGACGGTGGTGGTGCACCCCGCCTGGTACTCGTGGAAGAACGACGCCCCGTAGGTCGGAGGGTCGATGCTGGGCGTGTACAGCGACGTCCCGGCCGGGATCAGGTAGCTGGCGGGCGTCGTCGAGGTCGCCGGCATGTAGCCGGCGCCGGCTCCACCGACCACCAGCACCGGGCCGTAGGGACCCGACTCCACGGAGACGACGGCTGCCCCGGGATTGGGCCGGCCGCCTCCGTGCCGGAAGGGATGGTGCATGTAGCCGGCGGCCGATGCGGTCGCCGGCAGGGCCAGGAGGGCGACGATCGACGCGACCGCACCCATGATCCATCTGCTTTTCATTTCTGCTCCTTTTCGCCAAGGGCCTTTTCTGGGAATGAGCCTGGCAGCGCGGAGCCCGCGTCAAAAGGGTGCCACCACCCGCCGCGCCGGTCGCGGCAGCACCACCATGCCTGCGCTGCGCCCGCCGCCGGTGATGCTGTGCTCAGGGCCGATGACTCCGTGCCCCGTGCCGCTGATCAGGCGCGAGGTGCCCGCCGCCGCCCTCGATACGTGCTGAGGAAGAGGAAGGCCGCCGCCACCAACGGCAGCAGGATGGCCCCGATGACGTGTTGGCCGGCGAGCAGGAAGGCCAGGCCGACGATGGCGCCGACGGCCAGCGCCAACTCCGGCGTATCGCCGACGAGGAAGTCCCACCAGAAGAGGCCGAAGGCCCGGACGGCCCGGGTCACCGCATTCACTGCGCCGCCTTCACTGAGTCGCCCGTCACTGCGCCGCCGATTCGGTGACGGGCTCCGGGAGCTGCGTGCGCATGAAGGCGGTGAAGGCGAAGAAGACGAGAGCGAAGAACCCGACCAGCACGGGGATCGCCAGGTCGCCGCCCGGCCAGTGCACGCCCGCTCCTTCACCGACCCAGAACACGCCGAAGCTCGTCAACATGACACCGACCAGTGTCTTGATGGTGTTCTCCGGGACCTCGCTCAGCTGACGGGCCACCACCAGGCCGACCACCGCCACCAGGAGGGCGGCCGCCGCCGCGGCGAGCGCGGCCAGGCCGAGTCGGTGCTGGGCCGCGCCCAGGCTGACCACGATCAGCACGACCTCGGTGCCCTCGAGGAAGACGCCCTTGAAGGCCACCGCGAACCCGACGCCGTCGTGCTTGCGGGTCCCGGCCGCGGTCGGTGACGCCGCCGCCGCCTCGTCCTCCGAGCTCAGCTCGGCGACCGTGGCCGCGTAGATCCTGTCCTCGTCGTGCGGATCCTTGTGCCCGCTCGCCCGCAGGATCGCCTTGCGCAACCACGACAGGCCGAGCACGAGCAGCAACGCGCCCACGACCACCCGCAGCGCATCGAGCGGGATGTAGCGGATCAACGGCACGCCCACGACGAGCACGAGCACGCCCAGCACGACGAGCGCCGCCACAGCGCCCTCCAACGCCGGGCGCCAGCCCCGGCTCACGCCGGCGGCCACCACGATTGTCAGGGCCTCGACCATCTCCACCAGGCTGGCGGCGAACACGGCCAGGACGAGGATGAGGGTGGACGAGGTGTGCATCTCGCCTGCAGAAACTAGCGGCGACGGGCCAGGCCCCCGCGCCAGGGTGCCGGCGATAGTGTGCGGATCACTGACCAGGGAGGGCGTCGGATGAGCGAGGGAGCGGCCACGGTCGCGCTGGGCCGCAACTACGTCGTGGTGTCGGCCGACACGCACGCCTCGCCGGACAGCCTCGACCACTTCCTGTCCTACGTGGACCCGGCGCACCGTGAGGCCGTGGCCGCCTTCGGCGACATGTCGAATCTCGCCATCTCCATGTTCGGCGGCTTCGATCCGGGTGAGGTCGACGAGTCCGATCCCGTCCGCGCCACCGCGGCCCGGCGCCTCGCCGGCATGGGCGTCGACATCGCGGCGGCGCAGAGCTGGTTGGCGCACTACGGCATCGACTGGGTCGTGCCGGGTGATGGTGAGGGGCGTCGTCTTGCCGTGCTCGAGGAGCAGGGGATCCATGCCGAGGTCACCTTGCCGGGACCGATTCTGGCGGGCGGACTCTCTCCTGCCATGTACCTGGGCGCCACGACCGACAAGAACCTCGAGGTCGTGTGGCCCGCGCTGCACGGCTACGTCCGCTGGCTGGCCGACTTCTGTGCGGCGGCGCCGGGCCGGCGTGGCGGCGTCATGCCGATCGACTTCCACGACATGGACCGCGCCGTCGAAGAGGTCGCCTGGGCACGCACGAACGGCATCTTCGGCGGCGTCATGCTCCCCGCCATGTCGGTGACCTCCAGGCTGCCCGGCTACGCCGATTCCTATTACGAGCCGTTCTGGAGCGCCTGCGAGGAGCACGGCATGGTCGTGAACCTGCACACCGGCGCCTCGGGCTCGGCGACCGACACCAAGTTCCTCTACGACGCCGAGCACGGGGGCATGCTCGGCCTCTACGAGGTGTTCGTCTTCACCCGCCGGCCGCTGTGGTTCATGATCTTCGGGGGAGTCTTCGACCGCCATCCCGACCTCAAGGTGGTCGTGACCGAGAACGGCGTGCAGTGGCTGCCGTCGCTCATCCGCGACATGGAGTCGTTCTTCGACACCCACGGTGGCGCACCGGTCCGGTCCTACCTCAAGATGCGCCCCCGCGACTACTTCGAGAAGCACGTCTGGATGGGCGGCTCGCTCATGAAGCGCTACGAGGCCGAGATGCGCCACGAGATCGGCATTCAGAAGCTCATGTGGGGTGCGGACTACCCCCACCTGGAGGGTGCGGCGCCCGTGCACCGCCAGACGCTGCAGTACATCTTCGGCGGCATGCCCGAGGACGACATCCGCCGCATGCTCGGCGCCAATGCCTGCGACCTCTGGGGCTTCGACGGCAACATGCTCCAGTCCGTGGCCGACCGCGTCGGGCCGACCGTCGCCGACCTGGCGACGCCGCTGGCGCTGGCTGACATCGAGGACACGTTCAGCTGGAGCCTGGCCCGCCCGGTGCCGCTCTTGGCCGGCGGCGGCGCCTGATCTTCTGCTTTTTCTGTTGTCCTCCGTTGTCTTCTGTTGTCTTCTGTTGTCTTCTGTTGTCCTGATGCACTCGTCCCTGCAAAGAGGCGCACTCGTCCCGTAAAGAGACGCACTCGTCCCGTAAAGAGACGCACTCGTCCCGTAAAGAACGGTCGCGCCGGATGGCGAATTGTCCGTAGAAGTTTCGAGAAATTCTGCGTTCCGACATGTGCACAACGGCGTGCTTCCATTCATGCATGGAGTTGGACATCTTCGAAGAGGCGCTCGACGCACTCGTCGCCTCCGACGCCGCCAACTACGGCGACGGCGAGTCGATGGAGCGGCTCAACCGAATGCAGTCGCGCCTCGACTCGTTCGTCACCGAGGCCACGTCTGCCTTCGAGGCGGGGGAGGAGTGGGCGGCCGATGGGTCCAAGACGGCGGCCTCGTGGCTCTCGGCGCGTTGTCGGGTCTCACGGGCCGCCGCCAAGCGCCGGGTCCGCCTGGGACGCACCCTGCGCCACCTGCCCGAGGTGGCCCAGGCCTGGCGTGACGGTCGTATCGGTGAGGACCAGGCCCAGGCCATCGCCTCGGCCCGTCGCCACCGCACCGAGGCCTCCATGGACCGTGACGAGGCCGTCTTGGTGGCCCAGGCCGCCGAACTGGGCTTCGACGACTTCTACCGGGTGCTGGCCTATTGGAAGCAGATGGCCGACCCCGACGGGGCCGATGCCTCCGAGGAGGAGCGCAAGGCCTCGCGCAACGTCTACTTGGAAACGAGCCTCTCGGGCATGTGGCTGGGCCAGATCACCCTCGACCCTGTCTCGGGCTCCATCGTGGCCAACGAGCTCAACCGCTTGGAGCACGACCTCTTCGAGGCCGACTGTGCCCAGGCCAAGGAGCGCCTGGGCCGCACGGCGAGGATCGACGAGCTGGCCCGCACCTCGGGCCAGCGCCGGGCCGACGCCCTCGTCGAAATGGCCACCCGCAGCCGGACCGCCCCCGCCGACGGCATCCGCCCCGCCCCGCTGTTTTCGGTCTTCGTCGGCTACGAGACGATGCACGGACGCATCTGCGAGCTCGAGAACGGCACCGTCCTCGCGCCCTCGGCCCTCGACCCGTGGATGGACTCGGCCTACTTCGAGCGGGCCCTCTTCAGACTCGGCAACCGGGTCGACGTCAGTGTGCGCTCGCGCCTCTTCAGCGGAGGGACCCGCCGGGCCATCGAGCTGCGCGACCGCATCTGTACGCACCCGTACTGCTACGAACCCGCCGAGAACTGCCAGGGCGACCACATCGAGCCCTACGCCGCCGGGGGTCTGACCACCCAGGAGAACGGCCGCCTGCTCTGCGGCTTCCACAACCGTCTGCGGAACCAAAAAGAGCACCCGGGCGACCAGCGCCAGCGGCCACCACCGAGCGCTGCGTGACGGGGCGGCGAGGCGACCGGCAGCTCTACCCGCTTCGCTCCCGCCCCGGGTTGAGCCCGGCTGATTCACGGCCGGCACTATGAAAAGCGATGCACCCCTGCTCTTTGGCGCGCCCGGGTTTCGGCAGCGCACGACGAAAGGCAGCCGTTCGAAGTGTCTGGAGTGCGTCGGAACGTGCTCCGCCCGATCTTGAAGACGCTGCGACAACATCCGAATCCGTTCGGTTCACTTCGGACAACCCGTGTGACCGTCGCCCTACTTTTGCGCCATGATCGCCGCCGATCTCTACAGGCCCGAACAGTGGACCAACTTCTTTCTTCTGGTCGGAACGGGCGCGATCACGCTCACCGGTTTGGTCTTTGTGGCGATGTCACTGAACCTCAAGGCAATTGCTGGCGACGCAACGCACCGCAATCGAGCCATCAACACATTGACCGGCTTGGCCTTGGTCTTCATGCGCTGTGCACTCGTGCTCATGGGAGGTCAGAACCATCGGGCAATCGGAGCAGAACTGTTCGTCGTCTGCGGCATTTCGGCAGCGGTGTTTGGCACAGGGTATGTCAGAGCTCTTCGCATGAGCGACGGTCTGAGGCTCACTCGCGTCGCTGGCGGAAGCCTGATTCACTTGGCTGAGATGATCGGCGCGGCGGTCTTCTTTTTCGGGTCCCCTTGGCCGGCCTTTACATTGCAGCGATCGCCATCGTCACCAACACTTGCTACATGATCACGGCAGCCTGGCTACTCGTGGTCGGCGCCATCGCATCGCCGACGCCTTCTTGACGTCCTGCCCCTAAACCTCCAAGCAAGTCGTGAATTCAGCCCATACCCGAGTCCGCCACCACCAGCCGGTATCCGAGATCGATCGCTTCTAGCTCCGCAAGGTCGGCGTGGCGGCGGTGCCACGCACCCCTCGACAAATCGGCCACCAAGGCAGCCACACCCCGTGCCACCACCGCAGGGTCAGCCAACGCCAACCCCGAGCAGTTGGCCCGCACCGCTGGGTCGAGGTACGCCTCGGGCCGGCACCAGTAGGCGCCGAGCACGCCGTCCTGCATGTCACGCGGCACGAGCAAGGGAATAACTGCAGCTCCACCGCGAGCACCGTCTCCGATGACCTCAGCCACCGCCGCGTACCCGGGCTCCTGACTCCGCGTGAACGAACCCACCTCGGGCACGTAGTCCTCCAGGAACCAGAAGCGCGAGTGCATCTCGAAGTCCATGGTCAACACGATCCGCCGAGGCGCTACCCGGCACAATTCGGCTAATCCCGTCGCCCAGTCATCCCAGTGATGCATCGTCAAGATGGCCATTGCCACGTCGGCTGCACCCGAAGGTAGCGGCAGTGCCGAGCCACTGGCCCGCACGGCCGGAGCTGTCCCCGGCGCACGCTGCGACACCATGACGCTCGACGGATCAACCGCCACCACTACCCGGTCCCGCGGCTCGTAGCTCCCGGTGCCCGCCCCGACGTTCACCACGACGTGCCCGTCCCCGAGCTGTTCGTTGATGATCGCCTCCCAGCGCGGCTCAGCCCGGCGATGGGCGAGGTAGCCCTGCCCGATGGTGTCGTAGACCTGCGAGGGCGAGTTGGTCACGTACCGAACCGACCGAACCGACCGAACCGACCGAACCGACCGAACCGACCGAACCGACCGAACCGACCGAACCGACCGAACCGACCGAACCGACCGAACCGACCGAACCGAAGACCAATCACAATGCCCGTGCCCGTGCCCGTGCCCGTGCCCGTGCCCGAAGATCGTGCCCGAAGACCGTGTCCGTGCCCCAGCGCTTACGCCGCCGACTTCTCCAGAATGTGCACCCCGCAGGCCGAGCCCAGCCCGATCACGTGTGTGAGGCCCACCTTGGCGCCGGAAATCTGGCGGTCGCCGGCCTCACCGCGCAGGTGGGTGGCCACCTCCCACACGTTGGCGATGCCGGTGGCGGCGATCGGGTGGCCCTTGGACTCCAGGCCTCCGGACACGTTCACCGGAGTCGTGCCGTCGCGCCACGTCGCACCCGACTTGAAGAAGTCGGCCGCCCCGCCGCGCTCGCACAGCCCCAGGTTGTCGTAGTGCACCAGCTCGGCCGTGGCGAAGCAGTCGTGCAGCTCCACGAGGTTCAGATCGGAGGGACCCACACCCGCCTGCTCGTAGGCCTGGGCCGCCGCGTTGCGGGTCAGGTCGTTCACGTTGGGCAGGATCTGGCACGCCTCTTCCCACGGGTCGGTGGTCAGGATCGACGCCGTGATCTTGACGGCACGCTTCTGCTGCTCCAGCGACAGCGTCTTGAGCTTCGACCCCGAGACCACAACGGCCGCCGCCGCGCCGTCGCAGTTGGCCGAGCACATGGGACGCGTGTTCGGGTAGGCGATCATGACGTCGTTCATGATCTCGTCGAGCGACATCTTCTTCTGGTAGGCCGCCATGGGGTTGAGCGTGGAGTGCGAGTGGTTCTTCTCGCTGATCTGCGCGAAGAGCTCGAAGCTGGTGCCGCCGTAGCGGTGGCCGTACTCCATGCCGATCTGGGCGAACACCCCCGGCATGATGTCGGTCCCGATCCGCCCGTCGATCGCAGCCACCGAGCCGTAGCGTCCCGACGGCGTCCAGGTGTTGCCGTCGCTCTTGCGGCTCCCGCCCGCCAAGAGCCCGGCGCCGGCGAGCTTCTCCACGCCGAAGGCCAGCCCCATGTCGGTCTCGCCCGCCTTGATAGCCATGACCGCCACACGCAGCGCGGTGGCGCCCGTGGCGCAGGCGTTGGACACGTTGTAGACGGGGATGCCGGTCTGACCGAGTTGCTTCTGCACGACCTGCCCGATCGGCAGCGCGCCGCCCATGAGGTTGCCGGCGCCGATGATGCCCATGTCCTTCATGGTCACCCCGCCGTCGGCCAGCGCGCCCTGGACCGCCTGCGAAGCCAGGTCTGTGGTGTCGAGGTCAGGGTGCTTCCCGAACTTGGTCATGTGGATCCCGAGGACCCATACCTCTTCCGATGCTGATGCCATCGTCCTAACCTCCCAGGGGTTCGAAACCGAAGCCGACTGCCTCGGTGCCGTTGTCGTCGGTGCCGATCACTTCGGTGGCCAGGCGGACCTTCATGCCCAGCGTCACGTGTTCGGGATCGGGTGTCACGTTGATGAGATTGGCCTTCACGCTGGTGCCGTCGCAGTCGACCACGGCGGCCACGTAGGGCACGGGGATCCCCGGGGCGGCGAAGGAGACGATGGTGAAGGCCCGCACCTCGCCGCTCGTCGGGACATCGGCCTTCTTGAAATCGGTGGCCCCACAGGCCGCGCAGGCATTGCGGCGATCGAAGAAGCGGGCGCCGCACGAGGTGCACTCGTTCGCCACCAAATGCGGGTCGTCTCCCAGTTGCAGGTAGTCGACCAGCGGGATCTGTTGCGCCATCATGCCCCTTCGCTCAAGTCGGAAATCGTGTTCTCAATGTAGCGGGGCGGCGAAAAAGTCGGCCAATCGGTGCACTCTTGCCGGATCGACCGGTAGGTTCGGCCCCATGCAATTCACCCACCTCGGCCGCACAGGCCTCACCGTCAGCCGTATCTGCCTGGGCACCATGAATTTCGGGCCCGAGACGGATGAGGCCACCTCGTTCTCCATCATGGACTCGGCTCTGGAGGCCGGGATCAACTTTTTCGACTCGGCCAACGTCTACGGCCGCTCCAAGGGGCGTGGCGCCACGGAGGAGATCGTCGGACGCTGGCTCGCCCAGGGCGGTGGCCGCCGCGAGAAGGTGGTCATGGCGACGAAGCTCTACGGCGACATGGGCGACTGGCCCAACGACGGCAAGCTCTCCGCGCTGAACATCCGCCGGGCCTGCGACGCCAGCCTGAAGCGGTTGCAGACCGACTACATCGACCTCTACCAGATGCATCACATCGACCGGCGTACGAGCTGGGACGAGATCTGGGAGGCCATGGAGGTCTTGCGGGCCCAGGGCAAGATCCTGTACGTCGGCTCGTCGAACTTCGCCGGCTGGCACATCGCGAAGGCGCAGGCGGCGGCCGCCCGGCGCAACTTCCTGGGCCTGGTGAGCGAGCAGTCGCATTACAACCTGCTCACGCGCCAGATCGAGCTCGAGGTGCTGCCGGCGGCGCAGGACTACGGCCTGGGCGTGATCCCCTGGTCGCCGCTGGCCGGCGGACTGCTCGGTGGCGTCGTGCGCAAGGAGCGCGACGGCAGCCGACGCTACGGCGACATGGTGAAGCGGACGCTGGAGGCGAAGCGCCCCCAGCTCGAGGCCTACGAGGACCTCTGCGCCGAGCTCGGTGAGGAGCCGGGCGCGGTCGGGCTGGCCTGGTTGCTGACGCGGCCGGGGGTCACCGGCCCCATCGTCGGGCCGCGCACCCCCGAGCAGTTCGACTCGGCCCTGCACGCCGTCGACGTGACGCTGGACGACAAGGTGCTGGCCCGCCTGGACGAGATCTTCCCCGGGCACAGGACGGCGCCCGAGGATTACGCCTGGTAGGTCCGGGAGGCGGATCTCCTCGGGCCCCCCGAGTTCCTCGAGCTCCTGGGGTTCCTCGAGCTCCTGGAGTTACTTGAGCGTCCCGACCAGCTCGGGCTGAGGCTCGGGCCCCGGGTCCTCGGGCATCTGGGAAGCCAGGTCGTCGGCATCGACGGACAGCTTGGGCAGAATCCGGTCCAGCCACTTCGGGAACCACCAGTTGGCCTTGCCGAACAGCATCATGATGGATGGCACGATCGCCATCCGGATGAGGAGTGCGTCGACCAGGATGCCGCCGGCCAGGCCGATGCCGAACTCCTTGATGACGCGGTTGCCCCCGAGGATGAACGAGCCGAAGACGAGGATCATGATCAGCGCCGCCGCGGTGATCGTCTTGCCGGTGGCGGCCAGGCCGTTGCGCACGGCGACCCGGTTGTTGCCGCCCGACTTGATGTACTCCTCGTGCATCCGAGACACCAGGAAGACCTGGTAGTCCATCGACAATCCGAAGAGGATGGCGAACAGCATCACGGGGAGGAAGGCCTCGACCGGACTGGTGCCGCTGAGGCCGATGAGCCAGCCCAGGTCCCCCCACTGGAAGACGGCCACCAGCATGCCGAGCGCGGCGCCAATGGACAGCAGGTTCATGATCGCCGCGGTGAGGGGAATCACCAGGCTTCGGAACACCGTCATCAACAACAGGAAGGACAGGATCACCACCAGTCCGATGAACAGCGGCAGTTTCGAGCTCAGCACGTTGCGCGAAGTCGATGTAGATCGCTGTTGTCCCGGCGACGAGGACGTCCAAGCCCGAGTGGCCGACCGCTTGCGGCACGATCGTGTCCCGCAGATGGTTCACCAGATCGGTGGTGGCGGCGTCCTGGGGGGCAGTGGTCGGATAGACGGTGGTCAACACGACGTAGCCGTCGCCCGTCTTGTTCGGGATGTACTGCGTGGTGGGGGGACTGCTTTGGACCACGTCCCGGCTGCTTGGCCACGGCGTCCACGACCTTTTCCAGCGCTGGGTCGGGGTTCTGGGGCACCACGGTCACCAACTCGAGGGGTCCGGTGAAGCCCGGCCCGAAGCCCTTGGAGAGCATGTCGAAGGCGACGCGCGTCGGCGTTCCCGACGGGTCGGTGCCCTGGTCGGCCGAGCCCAGCTGCAGGGAGAAGAACGGCAGGGCGATGGCCACGATGATGGCCAGGGCCACAAGGGCCGACAGCACCGGGTGCTTCTGCACCCGGTCGGCCCAGTTGGGCCAGAAGCCCTTGCTGTCGGCGCCGACGATCCGGGGGCCGTTCTCGGCCAGGTTCCGCTTCTGCTTGCGGCTCATCACCTTGGGCCCGATGAACCCCAACATCGCCGGCAGGAGGGTGAGGGCCGCCACCATGGTGAGAGCCACGCCGATGGCGGCGGCCACCGCCAGGCCGTACAGGAAGCTGACCCCGAGAGCGAACATGCCGAGCAGGGCGATGCACACGATGATCCCGGCGAAGAGCACGGCACGGCCCGAGGTGTTGACGGCGTTGATGATCGACGATTCCACGTCGCGTCCGGCCACGAGGCCCTGGCGATGGCGCGTCACGATGAAGAGGGCGTAGTCGACGCCCACCCCCAGCCCGATGAGGAGGGTCAGCTCCGGTGAGATCGAGGGCATGGCGAGGACGTGGCTCATGAGGCCGATGACCCCGATGGCCGTGCCCAAGGCGAGGAGGGCGGAGAGGATCGGGAGGATGGCGGCGAAGATCGAGCCGAAGATGAGCAACAGCACGATCAGCGCCAGCAGCACGCCGAGGCCGGTGCTGCTGAAGGACTGATTGTTCGCCTGCTCGGCCAGGGGCCCGGTTACCGCGACGGTCAGTCCGTCACCGGAGGTCTTGGTGATGGCATTGACGAAGTTCTTGGCTTCCGTGTTCGAGATGTTCTGGGTCTGCTTGTCGAAGTTGACCTGAAAGAAGCCGACCGTCTGGTCCTTGCTGATGTTGGGACCGGTGGGGTTGACTGAGATTCCCGTCCTGGTCGTACGGACTCGTGACCGGCGTCACGTGGGGGAGCGCGTTGATCTTGTCCACCATGGTGTTGATGCGCTGGCCGATCGCGGGGTCGGTCAGCTTGGCGTCACCGGAGGTGCCGAAGACCACCTGCTCCTGGTCGCCGGAGTGGGAAGGCGCGACGGACTTCAACAGGTTGATGGCGTCGAACGACTGCGTGTGGGGGAAGCTGAAGTTGTTCGAGTAGTCGGTGCCGGCCGCCGACACCGAGAAGATCGAGACGACGAGCACGGCGATCCACAACAGGACGACAATGCGGCGATGGTGGACACACCACGCGGCCAGGGTGCGCATTAGGGGGATCTCCTCGGGGGTGTTCGACTGTTCGACGCGGCCACCGGCCGGCGTCAGGGGGAAGCGCTCAATCGTACCGGCCCTCGGGACACCCTCCGGTGCACTCTGTATCGGCCAGGTGGAGCAGGGCATTGAACACCGGGAGCGCCAGACGGTCGGCGGAGGAGGCCGCACGCGCCACCAGGCGTCCGGCCAGGACCGGGTGGTGTTCGGGGATCTCGAAGAAGTCGCGCTGGCTGAGTGTCAGCAGTGTGAGGGGCGAGAGCGCCACGACGGCGATGGAGGATCGGAGCCCGTTGAGGATGGAGTGCTCCGACCACGAGTCACCCCGCCCGAGCAGCCCGATCGGCGTGCCGTCCCGCTGCACAATGGCGTGCCCGCCCGTGATGACGTGCCACATCCGGACGGGCACGTCCTGCGCCTGGACCACCTGCCCGGGATGGGCGGTGGAGACGGCGCAGCGGGCGGAGATCTCCTCGACTTCGGCCCGGGGGAGGCCGGCGAAGAGCTCCAGGGACCGCAGCGTGCCCGGGTCGCCGTCCGTCACCGGGTACTGGTTGCGCTCGGTCGTGGGGGTGCGCGGTGCGGCCAGGTTGTGCGGTGCGGCCAGGGTGTGCGGTGCAGCCAGGGTGTGCGGTGCAGCTGGGGTGGGCGGTGTGTGCACGGCGCCGGCTCAGTGGTCCATGACCGAGCTGGGGCGCCCGCCGTCGTGGTGGTGGTGCAGGTGGCGGTGGGACCCACCGAGATGCCCACCGGCCCTCCGCCACACGAAGAAGCCGACGATGGCGAAGAGCAGCCATGGCACGTGGTAGAGCGGGAAGAACGGCACGGATGCGCCCGCAGCGATGGCGACGACGGCCACGACGAGGATCCAGGGCAGGACCCGGCGGTGCCGCGGCGGCGGTGGAGCGGGCTCGCTCGGCAGCCGTGGCAGGTCGTCGAACAGGCCGTTCAGGTTGCCGCGGGTCGTGGCCGACATGGCGGTGTCGAGGCGGTTCTTGAACTCCACCTCATCGAGCCGGCCTTCGGCGTAGTGGCGCGAGAGCTTGTCCGCGACCGCGTTGCGCTCGTCGTCCGATGCCCGTAGGCGGGCGTCGTAGTCCTGCGTGTCCCTGCGGCCCATCGGGTAGGCGGGATCCCAGCGGTAGCGCATCGGATCTCTTCTCCTTTTGTTGTCGGTGTGTGTTGGAGTCGGTTGTGTGTGTTGGTGGCGGTCGTGCCGGTCGTGCCGGTCGTACTGGTCGCGGTGCGCCGCTCAGAAGGCGCCGCGGGCCCGTTCGCGGGCCAGCAGCTCTTCAGCAACGGATACGTCGGAGTCCTCGTCGGGGATCAGGAGCCAGCCGGCCAGGTACAGAGGTACGGCCAAGCCGCCCAGGAAGGCCAGGGCGACGAAACCGACCCGGACGATCGTCGGGTCGACGTCGAAGTAGTCGGCCAGTCCCACGGCGACGCCGGCCAGCATGCGACCGTGGTCGCCGCGGTGGAGCCGCTGCTCGTCGCCGTAGCCGGGTGGCTGGTTCGGGGGGAGCGCCGAAGGCTCGCTGGTCGTGGCGCCGGCCGTGCCGGCCGTGCCGGCTGCGCCTGTCGTTGCGCCTGAGGCGCCTGGTGTCTCATCTGGTGCGGAGTTCATGGCTCAAGCCTGTGCCTGCGCTGGTCAGACGTGAATCCGGCAACACCCTGGTCAGACCCTGAGACCGTCCCCGAGTCCTCAGGGATGTCCCGGATAGCCCCGGGGTGGCAGCGGCGCGATCATCGGGGTATCGCAGAGGCACCCGATCCCGGTACGCGTCCGCTCACCGAGGGTGGCCGCCCGACAGCCCCGCCGTCGAGCGCGCCCGCGCCCCCGCCGGCGACCCCTGGGCCCGACCACGGGGCCGGAGCCGACCACGGGGCCGGCCCCCTGCCCCCACCGCCCCACGCCGGATGGACCCGGGACAACGGGCGCAGGAGGAACAGGAACTGGGGCGACGGCCACTGGTCCCACCGCCATGGACCGTGGTCCGAGGAGCACGACGGCCGTCATCACCACCTCGGGCGGAGGTTGCGGTGCATGCGCCGCACCCCCGACAACCGCGTGCTCGGCGGCGTCTGTGGCGCCATCTCGAGGGCGACGGGGATCGACGCCATGTGGGTGCGTATCGGCTTCGTCCTGCTGGCCATCGGCAGCGGCGTGATGGTGCTCGTCTACGCCCTGGCCTGGATGCTGATCCCGCTGGAGGGAGAGAACGACAGCGTCTACTCGCGCGTCGTCTCCGATCGCCGGGGGATCCGCACCGTCGCCGCCATCCTCATCCCTCTGCTGATCGCGGTGCAGTTCATCACCAGCTCCCTGCACATCGGGTTCGTCGGGTTCCTCGGCTGGCCGACGTTCCTGGCCGTCGGCGTGGTGATCCTCATCTGGCGCAACGCCGACGCATCCGAGAAGGCGTTCATCGACGATGACATCCTGCCCCTGTTCGGTGCGGACACTCATGACGGGAAGGGCCGGCGCTGGCTCATCGCTCGCGTCGTCGCCGGCGTTCTCATCGGAGCGGGCGGCATCGCGCTGCTGGTCGAGGGCCACACCACGGTGGCCGCGCTCCGGCCCGTTGGTGGCGCCGCCCTGGTCATCGCGGCGAGCGTCGTCATCTTCGGCCCCTGGTGGCTCAGTCTCGTTCGGGACCTCATCGCCGAACGCCAGGCGCGTGCGCTGGCCGAGGAGCGGGCGCAGATGGCGGCCCACGTCCACGATTCGACGCTCCAGACGCTGGCGCTCATTCAACGTGCGTCCGACGATCCCCAGCAGGTGGTGCGCCTCGCCCGCGCCCAGGAGCGCGAGCTACGCGCCTGGCTCTTCGAGGGCCGGCCCCCGGGCGCGATCGGGGAGGATGCCACCATGCTCGCCGAGGGGGTCGGCCTCTTGCAGCGACAGGTGGAGGCCGATCACGGCATCGCCGTGCAGGTGGTGATGGTGGGGGATTGTGAGCTGGACGAAGCACTGCGCGCGCTGCTCGACGCGGCACGCGAAGCCACCGTGAACGCAGCCAAGTGGTCCGGCGAGGATCAGGTCTCCGTCTACGCGGAGGTCGAGGCGGACACGGTCATGCTCTATGTGCGGGACCGCGGCCGCGGCTTCGAACCCGACGCCGTGCCCGAAGACCGGCAGGGCATTGCCCAGTCCATCCGTGCCCGTATGGCCCGCTTCGGGGGCTCGGCGGTCGTCCGCTCGGCGCCCGGGGAGGGGGCCGAGGTCCAGCTCTGCATGCCGCGGCGGGCGCGGGTCAAGTGACGGCCACCGAGCCTGGTGCCGAGCCGCGCGGACGGCCCCGGATCTTCCTGGTCGAGGACCATGCCGTCTTCCGGGCCGGCGTCCGGGCCGAGCTCGGCGACGCGGTCGAGGTGGTGGGCGAAGCCGACGAGGCCGAGGCCGCCATCGAGCTCATCTGTGAACGGCTGCCCGACGTCGTCCTGCTCGATGTGCACCTGCCGGGGGGAGGGGGGCACGCGGTGCTCGGTGGCGTCCTGCCCCTTCACCCCGAGGTGCAATTCCTCGCCCTGTCCGTGTCCGACGCCCCGGAGGATGTCATCGACGTCATACGGGCCGGCGCCCGCGGCTACATCACCAAGACGATCTCGGGCCCGGAGCTGCTCCAGGCCGTCTACCGCGTTGCGGCGGGGGACGCCGTCTTCTCGCCGCGCCTGGCCGGCTTCGTGCTCGACGCCTTCGCCCAGATCGGTTCGCCGGCCCCTGGCCTCGATCCCGAGTTCGACCAGCTCTCGCCCCGTGAGCGCGAGGTGTTGCGCCTGATCGCCCGCGGCTACACCTACAAGGAGGTGGGCCGTGACCTCAGCATCTCGGCCAAGACGGTGGAATCACACGTCTCCTCGGTCCTGCGCAAATTGCAGCTGTCGACTCGGCACGAGTTGACCAGATGGGCCACCGACCGTCGCTTGGTCTAAACAAGGGGGATGGCCGAGGATCTTGCTGCTGAGCATCGCGACGCGGCAAAGCTGGCCGAGAGCGCCGGCCGGGCGCTCCTCGACCTGCGGGCCGACCCACCGTCCCTGCGTGACCTGGGGGCGGCGGGCGACCGCATGGCCCACCAACTGCTCGTGTCCGAGATCAACCGCCTCTACCCGGACGACGATGTGCGGTCCGAAGAGGGTCTCGAGCATGTGGCAGGCACGGGCCGCCTCTGGATCATCGATCCGCTGGACGGCACCCGCGAGTTCCGCGAACCCGGTCGGAACGACTGGGCCGTCCACGTGGCGATGGCCGTGGGCGGGGTCGCCGTAGTGGGGGCCGTGGCCCTGCCGGCGCTCGATCTCGTTCTCGGTACCGGGGAGCCTCCCGTGCTGCCGCCTCTGCGCACCGGCGAGCCGCCACGAGTCGTGGTGTCGCGGAGCCGTCCTCCCGATGTGGCCTACGACGTGACCGAATCGATCAGCGGCGTCATGGTCCCGATGGGGTCGGCCGGCGCCAAAATCGCCGCGGTCATCCTCGGCGCAGCGGAGGTCTACGTGCACGCGGGCGGGCAGTACGAGTGGGACTCGTGCGCCCCGGTGGCCGTCGCGGTCGCCAGTGGGCTGCACGCCAGCCGGCTCGACGGCGAGCCGCTGCGTTACGGCGACCCCGACGCGTGGCTGCCCGATCTCGTCGTCTGCCGGAAGGAGTACGCCGAGGCGGTGCTGGCCGTCACGACGCAACAGCGCCGGCCTTACTGGTAGGCATCTGAGCGATCGGCGGGCGGCTGATCGAAGTCTCCGAAGTCTCCGGAATTGACAGAACCCCGCCTCGCAAGGAGACGGGGTTCTGTCGTGATCCTGTGCGGTCGGCGTTAGCCGATGGCGCGCACGTTCGCGGCCTGAAGGCCCTTCGGACCTTGGTTGGTCTCGAATTCGACCTTCTGTCCTTCTTCGAGATTGCGGTAGCCCGTACCGCTGATCGCGCTCGAAGTGCACGAAGACGTCGGGGCCCCCACCGTCCTGGGTGATGAAGCCGAAGCCCTTCTCACCGTTAAACCACTTCACGGAACCAGTTGCCATTGAAAATCCACTCCTCTCCTGGCCAGATTTGACCCGTTTCGCAGGGGCCATGGCCGGTAGCTCTCTCGAGCTAGAGGGATTTCCAAACTTGTGATGGTGGTGCCCTCGGACAGGAACCTTAGCGCGCCGGGGGAAGCGAGGGAGGTTTGGGGTTTCGCTCGAGAATTCGTCACCGGTTGTTCGTGCCAGGGATCGTGCCTAGGTTGGACGTGGGTGGGCCCGGCCTGGAATGGCCGTTCTCGCCCGGGGCCGAGCGGCGGAAGAGGCCGAACGGCCGAACGGCCGAACGAAGGGGACATTCATGACCGTCAGCGCCAACCCGTACCTGGAGGGCAATTTCGCGCCCGTGCTCGAAGAGGTCACCGCGACCGAGCTGGTCGTGACCGGGCACGTACCGGAAGCTCTCCTCGGCCGCTACCTCCGCAACGGGCCGAATCCCGTTACGGCCCCCGAGCCCTCCACGTACCACTGGTTCACCGGTGACGGGATGGTGCACGGGATCCGGCTGCGCGAACGGGCGCGCCGAGTGGTACCGGAACCGTTGGGTGCGCTCGGCCCAGGTCGCAAGTGCGCTCGGCGAGGAGCCCCGACCGGGGTCGGTGCACGCCGGCATGGACTTTGCGCCCAACACAAACGTCGTCGGCCACGCGGGGCGCACCTTCGCCATCGTGGAGGCCGGCGCACGCCCCTACGAACTGAGCAACGAGCTCGAGACGATCGGCCCCTGCGATTTCGGCGCCACGCTGGAAGGCGGCTATACGGCACATCCGAAGCGCGACCCATTGACGGGTGAGCTCTACGCCGTCTCCTACTTCTTCGGCTGGGGCAACGACGTCGAGGTGACGATCATGGACGCGCAGGCGAGGGTGCGCTCCAGCCGGCGCGTCGCCATGGGCGGGCCGGTGAGCGTGCACGACTGCGCCATTACACAGCGCTCCATCGTCCTGCTCGATCTCCCGGTGACCTTCAGCCTCGATGCCGCTGCGGCGGGTGCGTCGTTCCCCTACCGCTGGGAGGAGGGCTATCAGTCCCGCATCGGCCTGCTGCCCCGGGACGGCGAGTCGACCGAGGTGGTCTGGCACGACATAGAGCCCTGCTACGTGTTCCACCCGATGAACGCCTTCGACGACGAGGACGGGGGCGACGGCGTCGTCGTCGACGTGGTGCGCCACCCGTCCATGTTCCGCACCAAGCTGCTCGGCCCGAACGAGGGGGCACCCACGCTGGAGCGCTGGCATCTCGACGGCCATGGGGGAGCGGTCAAGGAGGAGCGGCTCGACGACCGCGGGCAGGAGTTCCCACGCGTCGACGAGCGCCGTGTCGGCCTGCCCCATCGGTACGGCCATGCGGTCGCGGTCGGCGAGTCCGACGACATCATCGGCACGGAGACGAGGCTGATCCGGCACGACTTCGGCAAGGGAACGAGCCTGACCCGCTCCTTCGGCCCGGGAGCCGGCGTCGGCGAGGCCGTCTTCGTTCCACGCGAGGCCGGGGCCGACGAGTCCGACGGCTGGCTGATGCTGCTGGTGTATTCGTCGGACACGGACACCTCGGCCCTCCACATCCTCAATGCCGACGATGTGGAGGGGGAGGCTCAGGCCGTCATCGAGCTCCCGCAGCGTGTGCCGGCGGGCTTCCACGGGAATTGGGTGCCCGACCCGGCCTGACACCGTTCGGACGCTGGCCCGACCCCCTTCGACCCCCTTCGACCCCCTTCGACCCGTCCTGACCCACTTTGACCAGGCCTGAACAGGGCCCGGTTGCTCTGGCTTGTCCGGGGTACGATGTACACGTGATCGTCTGGCAATGGGTCCAGCAGCACCGGTTCTTGTCGGTCATGGTGCTGGCCCTGGTGATCGTCAGCGCCGCCAGCGGGACGGCGTGGGCTTTGGTCTTCCGAACGGTGTCATCCCCGGTGGGCCTCCGCGAGGCGCTGCGCATGTACCGGCGGGAGCAGACAGGCAAGATGATGGAGTCCCTCCGCACCCGGCTCCCTACGCCCGGCGTGTACACGTACCGCACCAGCGGGGGGGAGAGCCTCAACCTCGTCGGCGTGGCCCGCTCGTTCCCGTCGAGCACATCCATGATCGTGGCCGACGGGCACTGCGCGACCGTCAGTTGGGTCCCGATCACGCAGCATACGGAGACGACCAGCGTGTGCAACGCGCCCAACGGGGCGCTGACCATTCCGAAGCTGGTGACGGACGAGTCCATCGCCGGCTCGACCACCACGTCCACGATCAATTGCCCGGCCTCGACCTATCTGCTTCCTGCGGCGGCGCGCCCGGGTCAGCACTGGTCGGCCACATGCTCGCAGGTGAATCCGGCGGAGAAGATCGGAATGGCCGGGCGGTCGCTGGGCCAAACGACCATGGTGGTGGGCGGCCAGACGGTCTCCGTGACGCACGCTCGTCTCACCTTCACCTTTACAGGCACCGAGCACGGCACCAACCCGATTGACTTCTGGATCGTCCCCAGCAGTGGGCTGATCGTGCGCGAGCAGGAGTTCGTCGGCGTCACGCAGGGCGGCGTCCGCTACACCGAGAACATGGACGCCACGCTCACCGGGCTCCACCCGGCGCATTAACGCCGGCTTTACCGCCGGACTCTACGGTGGGGTCGATGTCAGGGGGACAGGAGGGCATGCGGTGGCCCGAGCCGCCGCGGAAGACACCGTTCACCTGGGGTACTCCTACTACCTGGGCCCCTCCCTCCGACGCCCTGACCGACGTCGCGACCGACGTCCCGACCGACGCCCCGACGCACGTCCCGACGCACGTCCCGACGCCGCCTGAGACCCCCCGCTACGCGACGTTTGGTCGTCGCTGGGCCGGCTTTCTCTTGGATTTGCTCCTGATGGTGTCTGC
Source organism: uncultured Acidimicrobiaceae bacterium (assembly GCA_963731065.1). Classification (GTDB taxonomy): domain Bacteria; phylum Actinomycetota; class Acidimicrobiia; order Acidimicrobiales; family RAAP-2; genus Bog-473. The sequence goes on from CAVSUH010000024.1 coordinate 176,783, forward strand.
GCCCTTCGTCCTCTTCATCGGGTTCTCGATCTCTCTGCCGCAGACCAACAACCCTGATCCTCCGATGACCGCGGCCTCGTGGGTGTGGTTCTACTGCTGGCTGGCCTCGTGCACCGTGCTCGTCCTCTACCCGGTCTGGTTCATCGGGCGACGCGGCCAGACACCGGGGATGAAATGGTCGGATATTCGCCTCTTTCAGCTCAATCCGGACGGGTCCCTCGGAGCGCCCAGTTGGAAGTGTGCCTGGGGTCGTACGGTCGCGGCGCTGGTGGGCTGGTTCCTCTTCTTCGCCTGGATCCTCGACTATCTCTGGCCGCTGGGCGACAGCCGTCACCAGTGCATCCACGACAAGATCGCCCGCACGATCGCCGTCGACGTGCGGCCCGGGGGCGGCCCGCACCCGTACGGGGAGCGCGGCCCGGCACCGATCGATGCCTGGTTGACGTGCCCACCGGTTGACCGGTCACCGGTTGACGGGACGGAGTGACAGAGTGGCAAGGCGGACCAGGTGACAGGGGACGTCGAGCGCGCGTCCTGGCCGTCGGCGGAGGCCGAGGTCGCATTCTCCTGGGACGCCCCGACCGGTGCACGGGACCTGCGCGACGTCTCCCTGGCGTCCACGGAGCTCCGTGTCCTCGGCTTCCTGGTGGATGCCGCATACATGACGATCGGGCCGGTGCTCGTCTACATCGGCTTTGCCGCCTCTCTGACCCACTTCAACGATCAGCACGGGCCCTTCAGCACGGCCTCCCTCGTGTTGCTCTGCCTTTTCGTGGCCTCGTTGAGCGTGTACGTGGCCTACCCGGCCTGGTTCATCGGGCGGCGTGGGCGGACGCCCGGCATGAAGGCGGCGGGCGTCCGGCTCTATCGGATCGACCGGCCGGATCGCCTCTCAGCGCCCGACCGATCGACCGCATGGTTTCGTGCCGCGGTCGCCATGGGTTTCTGGCTCATCCTCTTCTTCGGTCCCTCCGTCGACTACCTCTGGTCCTTTGAGAGCGAAGGCCGCCAATGCCTCCACGACAAGTTCGGGCGCACGGTCGTGGTCAACGAACGAGACACACGGCGCTGACGGAAGAGGGGCCTCAGTTGCGCCGGGCCCTCATCCCCGTGCGTCCCCCTCTGTCGAGGGGAGGCCGACCAGCGCCGCCAGCCGCTTCGGGGCGGTGAGGAAGTAGCTCTCCATGATCATCTCGGCCATCTCGTCCCAGTCGGGCGCCGCCCGCAGATCCAACCGCACGCCGATCCAACCCTTGGGTCCCACGTACTTCGGGACGAAGAACCGCTCCGGCTCGGACGCAACCAGGACCTGCTGCGCCCCCCGGGGCGCCTTCATCGTCATGGACGTGCCGTCCTCGCTCGTCATCACGAAGAGCTTGTCCCGCACCCGGAACGCCGGAGCGGTGTGGCCACCGAACGGGCGCTCCTCGGCCTCGGGGAGCGCCAGGCAAATGGCACGCACCCTGGCAATGGGGGAGCGCGCCGCGCTCATTCCCCGGACGGCGCCCCAGACGACTCCACGGCCGCCGCCCGGTCCTGCGCCACCGCGTCGTAGGACGCGTAGTCCGAGCCGGTGTCGTCGGCGAACTCGAACTCGAGCAGGCCCGCCTCGCCCCACCGCTGCGCGCAGATAGCCGTTGTTGGCGTCGAGCAAGCCGAGCTTGCGCACGTTGGGCACCAGCTTGGCGAAGAAGCCGCGGGCGAAGCCGCCGCATCGGGTTCAGCTTCGCCTTCTGCGCGGCCTGCACAATGAAGGGGTACACCTCCTCGGCCGTGGTGCCCATCCGTTCCCACACCTCGGGCGTGGTGGCCCGGGCCCGCGAATTCAGCGTCGCGTCGAGCAGGAATTCCTGGCGCTCCTTCAGCTCCGGCTCACTGAGCTCGCGGTAGAACTCCGACAACGTGAGCACGCCGAAGGCGACGTGGCGCGCCTCGTCCGACATGACGTAGCGCAGCAGCTTGGTCAGCAGCGGCTCGTTGGTGCGCCGGAGCATGTCGCCGAAGGCGGCGAGCGCCAGCGACTCAATGACGATCTGCATCCCGAGGTAGGCGATGTCCCAACGTGGATCTTCCAGGAGCGACCAGATCTGCTCCTTGAGGAACGGGCTCATCGGGTACGCGTCGCCCAGCTTGGTGCGGAGATACTTGGCGAAGACCTCCGTGTGCCTGGCCTCGTCCATGGTCTGGGTCGAGGCGTAGTACTTGGCGTCGATCCACGGCACGGTCTCGACGATCTTGGCCGCGGTCATCATGGCGCCCTGCTCGCCGTGCATGAATTGCGAGAGGTTCGCCTTGAACATCTCGATCCCGAGTTGCGTGTACTCCCGGTCGGTCCACGCGGCGATCGGCGAGCCGGGCAGCGTCCCGGCCACGCGGGCCACCGCCAGCAGCGGGCTGTCCTGCTCGGCCACCAGCCGCTCGGGGTCGACGTCGATGGACCAGTCCAGGTCCGTCACGCTGTTCCACTGCGACCCCATGGCCTTGTTGTAGAGCGTGACGAGCTGTCCCCGGTCGCGCTCGTAGTCCCACAGGAAGAGCCGGTCCGCGTTGTCGTGGATGACCTGGACGGCCGCCTCCATGTCCTGGCGGCCCGGTACCTGAGGGGTGACCTCTGTGGTCCCGGACACCGGAGGCGTTGCCGCGGTCATGAAACGAGGCTACTTCCGCCGCCCGCCCATGTTGGCATTCGGGGCGGCCTTGGCCACCAGGTCGGGCACGATCTTGCCGAGCTCGGCCGGGTCCCAGCGGTCGCCCTTGTCGGCCGCGGGCCCTTCCACCCACCCTTCGGCCACGCTGATGTGGTCGCCCTGCACGTTGAAGATGCGGCCGGTGATGCCCGCCGATTCGGAGCTGCCGAGCCACACCACAATGGGCGCGATGTTGGCCGGGTCGAACGGGTCGAACTCCTCGGGCTTCTTCTCGGTCGGGGTGAAGCCCCCGCCGAGGTTCTCGGTCATGCGGGTGAGCGCGGCCGGCGCAATGGCGTTGACGGTCACGCCGTAGCGCTCGAGCTCCATGGCCGCGATGATGGTGAAGGAGGCGATGCCGGCCTTCGCTGCGCCGTAGTTCGTCTGGCCGACGTTGCCGTAGATGCCCGACGGCGACGTGGTGTTGATGATGCGGGCGTCGTTCGTCTCGCCCGCCTTGGTGCGGTTGCGCCAGTACTCCACGGCGTGGCGCGTCGGGCGCGAAGGTGCCGCGCAGGTGCACTCTGATGACGGCGTCCCACTCGTCGATGGTCATGTTGACCAGCATGCGGTCGCGCAAAATGCCGGCGTTGTTCACCAGGACGTCGATCGTCCCGAAGGTGTCGATGGCGGTCTGAATCAGGCGACCGGCACCCTCGTAGTCCGAGACGTCGTCGCCGTTGGCCACGGCCTCGCCGCCCATGGCGCGGACCTCCTCGACCACCTCGCCGGCCGGACCGCTGGAGGAGCCGGACCCGTCCACCTCGGCGCCGAGGTCGTTGATGACCAGCTTGGCGCCCTGGCTGGCGAACTCGAGGGCGTGCTCCCGCCCGATACCCCGCCCCGCCCCGGTGATGACGACAACCCGTCCGTCACAGATACCCACGTTGTTCAGCTCCTTTTGTTTTGTTCGGTTTCGTTTTCCGAGGCCGGCTTCTCTGCCGTCCGGTACTGCTCGCGCAGCTTTCTCTTGAATATCTTCCCAGTATCCTCCCGCGGCAGCTCGGCCACGAAGTCCACGCTGCGGGGGCACTTGAAATGGGCCAACCGGTCCCGGCAGAAGGCCATGAGCTCGGCGCCCAGCTCGTCGGAGCCGGCCACCCCCTCGGCCGGCTGAACCACGGCCTTCACGGCCTCACCCCACTCGTCGTCGGGCACCCCGATGGTGGCGACGTCGCCCACCGCCGGGTGCTCGAGCAACACGGCGTCCACCTCGGCCGGGTAGATGTTGACCCCGCCGGAGATGATGAGGTTGGCGGTGCGGTCGGTCAGGTACAGGAAGCCCTCCTCGTCCATGTAGCCCATGTCGCCCAGCGTGAAGTAGTCGCCGCGGAAGGCCCCGGCCGTCTTCTCCGTGTCGCCGTAGTAGTCGAACTTCGTGGCGGCCGGCGCCTGCAGCCAGACCAGGCCGACCTCGCCCGGCGGCAGGTCGTTGCCGTTCTCGTCGGCCACCTTGACCAGGCCGGGGGCCATGGGGCGGCCGACGGTGCCGGGATGCGCCAGCCAGGTCGCGGAGTCGACGAGGGTGCCCAGGCCCTCGGTGGCGGCGTAGTACTCGACGACGACCGGCCCGAGCCATTCGATCAGGCGCTGCTTGACCGGGACGGGGCACGGCGCCGCGCCGTGGATCACGAAGCGCAGCGACGAGGTGTCGTAGCGCTGCGCGCGTCTCGGCCGGCAGGGCCAGCAGGCGGTGGAACATGGTCGGGACCATGTGCGTGTGCGTGATGCCGTGCCGCTCAATGAGCTGCAGCGCCTCCATGGGGTCCCAATGGTCCATGACCACCAGCGCCACGCCGTAGACGAGAGGGACCGCCACCGAGAAGGCGAGTGGAGCGGCGTGGTAGAGCGGACCGGTCAGGAGGTGGGCGTCGACACTGGTCTCGTAGTCCTCGTCATAGCCGCAGAAGTTGATGGTGGCCGAGCGCGCTGACGGCAGCGGATTCGCGGTGGACGCCCTTCGGCCGGCCCGTGGTGCCCGACGTGTACAGCATCTGGGTGCCTATGACCGGATCCTCGATGTCGGAGCCGTCCTCCGCGGCCACCACGGAGTTGTACATCTCGAAGCCGGGGAGGAAGCCGCCGGTGTCGATCTTGACGAGGCCCGGACCCCCGGCCGCGGCCGCCACGGCGACCTTGTCGCCCAGGGCGCCGGAGCAGATGAAGGCCTTGGCTTCGCAGTTCTCAACGATGTAGGCCGCCTCCTCGCCGGTGAGGTGCCAGTTGATGGGGGTGAGGCGCAGCCCGATGCGCTGGGCGGCGTAGAGCGCCTCCAGGAAGGCCGGCTCGTTGGTGCACATGAGCGCGAGGGCATCGCCGGGCCGCAGTCCGCGGGCTCGCAGCGCACGGGACAATCGGTTGATCTGCGCGTTGAGGTCGTCGAAGGTGCGATCCCCGTCCGGGCTGATCAGCGCCAGGCGGTCCGGGATCCGCTCCGCCCACCATGCGTGGAGCATGCCCTGGGCCGCCGCAGCGCCCTTGTCGTCCGGAATGCTCACGATCCCGCTCCGTTCCCCCCGGCACCCTCGGCACCCTCGGCACCCTCGGCAGGCCGGAACAGCGCCAGCTGCCGGCCGTCGCTCAGTGGTTCCCAGGTGACAGTCACCGCCATGCCGCTGTGGACGTCATCCGGCGGACAGCCGACGATGTTCGTCATCATGCGCACCCCTTCCTCCAGGTCGACCAGCGCGATGCAGAAAGGCGCACCGTCGGCGAACGACGCACCGGCCAGTTCCGGCCTGTGCTCCACCACGGCGGCGTGCACGGTGGCCCGGCCACTCGCCTCACGCCACTCGAGCGACCCACCCACCTCCTTCCCGCCCATGCCGGCACAGAACGGGCAGAACGCCCGGGGGTAGAAGACGGCCCGGTCGCACCGGACGCACCACTGGACGAGCAGGCGACCCTCCCGGGTGGCCTCCCAGAACGGCCCGCTCTCTTCACCGACCGGGGGCTCGAAGCGCGTGCGCACCGCGGGTTCGGAGGGCACGGGACTCGCGGTCGTCACAGGGTGGCCTCGGTCCCGAGGACGGCCGTCGAGAGGACGGAAAGGAACATGCCTGACCCGTGCGCCACGGCAACGTTGGCTCCGTCGACCTGACGCGCGTCGGCCTCTCCCCGGAGCTGGCGCACGGCTTCGGTGATGAGGAACATGCCGTACATGCCGGGATGGGTGAAGGAGAGCCCGCCGCCGTTCGTGTTCATGGGGAGCGACCCGCCCGGGCCGAGGCCGACCTCGGCGGCGAACGGGCCGCCCTCGCCCTTGGCGCAGAAGCCGAGATCCTCCAGATGGAGGAGAGCCGTGATGGTGAAGCTGTCGTAGCCCATCAGCACGTCCACGTCGGCCGGGCCGAGGCCGGCCATGGCGAAGGCACGGGCGCCCGAGACCGCCCCCGGTGTCGTGGTCAGATCGGGCATCTGGGTGATGCCCATGTGATCGGTGCAGGTCGCCGCGCCGAGGACGTAGACCGGCGGCTTGCGCAAGTTCCGGGCCCGTGCCGCGCTGGTCATGACGAAGGCCCCGGCGCCGTCGGTCACCAGGCAGCAGTCGAGCAGGTGCAGCGGGCTCACCTGCAGCCGCGATGCGAGCACGTCGGCGATCGTGATCGGATCGCGGTAGCGGGCCCGCGGGTTCAACGCCGCCCACTCGCGGGTGCTCACCGCGATGGAGGCCAGCTGCTCGGACGTCGTTCCGAACTCGCGCATGTGGCGGGCGGCGGACAGCGCATACGGTCCCATCGGGAGGCGCAGCCCGAAGGGGAGCTCCCACTCCGCCATGGGGTTGGGCCCCGCCATGCCGCGCTGAGGTCGCCGGCGCTTCCGTGTGCGATCGCTGCGCGGCGTCGAGGCGTAGACGCTCACCACCACCTCGCAGACTCCGGCTGCAATGGCCGCCGCCGCATGCTCGACGTGGACCTCGTAGCTCGAGCCACCCGTCATGGTCGACTCGACGAAGGTCGGGTGCAGTCCCAGGTACTCGGCGAAGGCCACGGCCGACTCGGGGTGGCAGACGCCGTCGACATCGGCGAGCGTGAGGCCGGCGTCCTCGAGCGCGCCGAGCACCATGGCGACCTCGAGCTCGCGGCCCGTGCGGTCGAGCTCGCCGGTCGGCGACACGTCGTCGGTCACCCCGACGACGGCGGCCGCGCCGCGCAGGCTGCGGTCCTCGCGGCTCATACTCGACTCCCCCGGTTCAGCCCGACTCAGCCGCGGACGGCTTAGGCGTTCTTGGGCAGTTCGGAGAAGGGGGTCACGCGATCGTTGTTGGGTTCCTTCGGCAGGCCGAGCACCCGTTCCCCGATGATGTTCTTCTGTACCTGGTCCGTCCCGCCGTAGATGGGAGGTGCCTGGGCGAAGAGCGCCATCTCGGTGATGCCGCCGGCAAACGGGTCGCCGGTGGCGTGCTTCAGTGCGGCCTTGTCGTCGCTGTCGTAGGCGTGGAGCGTGCCGGCAGGCCCCATGATGCGCAGGCCGAGGTCACGGGTCAGGCGCACGATCTGGCTCATGGAGAGCTTGGCCACGTTGGGCATGCCGGGGATGTCGTGTCCCTGCTCCTTGGCCGCCTTGACCCGCAGGCCGTTGAAGCGGCCGAGCTCGCCGAGCGTGTAGAGCCGGGCCAGGTCCTGGCGGATGCCGGCGTCGTTGCTGACCCCGCGGGACTGCGCCACGCTGATCAGCAGGCCGGCTCCACCGCGCATGGCGCCGAGTGCGCCCCCCGGGGCCTGGGACTTCTTGTTGCCGCCCGCTGCGCCGGGCAGCGGAGCGACCAGGTCGCCCACCCGCCGCGACAGCATGCCCATGACGGTGCCCGGTTGCGCCAGGCCGCCTCCGGCCGCGTTGCCGCCACCGGAGCCGAGACCGGCCCGCTCGTTCATGAGGGTCGTGTTGGCAGCGGCCCAACCTTTGTTGAGGCCACCGATCAAGGCGGAGTTGGCCACCCGGGCGTCGGTGATGAAGACCTCGTTGAAGAGTGCGTGTCCCGTCATCTCCTTGAGCGGGCGCACGTCGACGCCGTCCTGCAGCATGTTGAACGCGAAGTAGGAGATGCCCTGGTGCTTCGGGACGTCGGGATCGGTGCGGGCCAGGAGCATGCCGAGGTCGGCGTACTGGCCGCCCGAGGTCCAGACCTTCTGGCCGTTGATGATCCACTCGTCGCCGTCCTTGACGGCCCGGGTCTGCAGCCCGGCCAGGTCGGAGCCCGCCTGCGGCTCGCTGAAGAGCTGGCACCAGGCCTTCTGGCCGGTGACGATGTCCCGCACGTAGATGTCGATCTGCTCCTGCGTGCCGTGGGTGGCGATGGTGGGCGCGGCCAAGAGCAGCCCCAGCCCGGCCGGGGCGCCGAGTGCGCCGAAGTTGGCGATCTCCTGTTGCACCAGGACGACGTCGGAGCGGGCCATGGCCTTGCCGTAGGCGTTCTCGGGCAGCCCGGGCGCCGACCAGCCGGCCAGCCCCAGGCGCTCCCACCACTGGGCCACGCTCAGGTCGGGGTCCCAGTTGCTGTTCAGCCAGGACCGCAGCTCAATGAGCAGCTCGTCGGTCCGCGTCAACTCAGTTGCGGTGTCGGTCACAGACTGAAGTTACCCGGGTGCGCCGAGAACGGGAAACTCCGTCGAAACATGGGTAGCGTCCCTGCGCATGCAAGACGACCGGCTCAATGCAGCGTTCGACGCCTGGGTCCAGGCCCAGACGGCGGCCCTCGATGTGGTCCGCCAGGCCACGGGCGTGCCGGAGTCGGACGTCGACCTGGCCGAGGGCTACCGCTGGGTGACCCGACTGACCCGGCTGATCCTCGACTGGATCGTGGAGAAGTCGGACCCCCTGCACCCGCAGCTCTTCGACCTCCAGGACGAGTACAAGAAGCTCCTCGTCGACAACCCCGACGTGCACTACACGTTCTGCGTGCTCGACGACACCCGGTCCTACCGCCTCCTGGGCTACCGGGGCGAGTGCGCCTACCTCGGCATGACCTTCGGCACGCCGTTCGGGCAGGGGCCGGTCGGAGGCCGAACGGGGACGCAGACGCAGACGCACATCGACGAGTTCGAGCTCGGCCCGGACGGCGAGGTCGACATCCTGATTGCGCCGGCCTCCGCCATGCCCGACCCGCCGCCGGGCAACTCCGTCGTCCTCGAGCCCGGCACCGCGCAGCTGGCCATCAGGGAGACGTACTTCGAAAAGCATCCGGACCGCTTCGCCCGCCTGCGCGTGGAGCTGGTGCCGGAACCGGGCGAGGTCGTGCCGCACCCGATTCTCTCGACGGAGGAGCTGGCGTCCAAGCTCGAGTTCGCCGCCATGTTCCTCACCTTCGTGGGGGGAACCGCGATGCAGATGTGGCGCGACGCCGAAGGCAACATGAACACGTTCGGGGGCCAGGCGGGCTCGGCGCACGTGGCGGCGCAGGAGGACGAGGTACGCTCGCACTCGAACGCGGAGATGACGTACCACGGGGGGCGCTTCCGCCTCGAGCCGGGTCAGGCCCTGGTGGTCACCGTGCACGAGCCCGACCAGCCGTTCCTCTACTGGGGGCTGACGCTGACCTCACCGTGGATGGAGAGCTTCGACTACCGCTACGCCACGACGGCGCTCAACAACAAGACGGCGCGGCGCTCGCCGGACGGGTCCTGGCGCATGGTCATCGCGCCTTCCGACCCCGGGCTCGAGAACTGGCTCGACACCGGAGGGCGGCTCGAGGGCTACATGCTCGTGCGCTGGGTCCTGGCCGATGGGCCGCCGCACCCGACGGCCGAGGTGGTCGACATCAAGGACCTCGCTTCCTCATAGGAGATCTCGGTGCCGGCTCGGGGCCATGTCTCGGCCCCGCGCCGGCACTCAGCTCGGGCGGCTCGGGACCTCCTGGATCATCCAGCCGTTGCCGTCGGGATCGCTGAACGAGAGGAACGTCTCGTAGTCGGCCCGTCCGGGGCTGGGCCCTTCTACCGCGACTCCCTCTTCGAAATGGACGAACGCAGGGACGTCCACGCCACCGTCCAGGAGCTGGCGGCGGGCTTCGTCGATGTCGCGCACCACCAGCTGCAGTCCCTGCAGGGTGCCGGCCGCCTCCTCGTTCTTCATGAGCGAAATCGAACAGCCCGAACCGCTGGGCGTCAGCTGCACGACCCGGAAGTCCTCGCCCGCGCTGTGGTCCACATCGACGTGAAAGCCGACAGCATCGGCGTAGAAGGCCTTGGCGCGATCCACGTCCGACACCGGGACGACGACGGTCTCGAGTCTCCAGTCCATGGTCCCTCCTCGCAGCTGTGTCGCCCAAGGCTAGGTCTGTCAGACCTCGGACGGGACGCCGAAGCGCGCCTGGTAGGGCGTGACCAGGGCACGGTGGGTGGCCAGGTCGAGCCCCGTGTCGGCGAACGAGTAGTCGTGCCCGCCGGCGCGTCCGGTGTGGCGGGTGGCCAGGTACGACTCGAGGGCGGCGCGGAACTCCTCGGAGATCGGCAGCTCCCACCCGGCGTAGAGGCGCTCGACCGTCCCGAGCGGGTCCGCCACCAGGTCGCGGTACACGACGTCGGCGATCTGCCCGGCCGGGATGTCGCCGGCGTCGCGCTCGGCCGTGACGTGGTCCATCTGCATCTCGAGGCCCATCGCCATGAACTCGACCAGCACGCTGTGGTCGACGTGCTCCGAGTGCATGGAGTGCAACGTCGCCATGAGGTCGGCCAGCGATCCCATGACCCGCAGCGGGTCACGGTGGGTGATCACGACACGAGCATCGGGATAGGTCGAGAAGACGAGGGGAAGGGCGGAGAGATGTGAGGGCGCCTTGACGACCCAGCGCGTCGTCGGCCGCTCGCTCACCCACTGCAGCGTCTGCAGGTGGCGCTTGTGCCAATCGTAAATCGGCTTCTGATCCTGGCTGCTGCGCCACACCGTGTACTCGGCCACGTTGTAGAGGCCGGTGTACACGTCGCTCGAGAACTGGTGGGCGAAGGCGAAGATGCACTCCGTGGGCAGCCGGCCGCCGTTCTCGTGCATGGCGCTGAAGGCCGGGACGATCTCGTCCATGAGCTTGATCTCGTCGTCGCAGAGGTCGCCCGATGCGTCGTCGTAGGGGACGGTGTGGAGCAGCTCCCACAGCAGCGGTGGGCGGTTGTCGGGGTCGCAGGCCAACAGCTCGTGCAGGAGCGTGGTGCCCGAACGCCCTAGTCCGGTGACAACGATAGGTGCGTGCACCGGCTGGTCCAGGACGGCCGGTTCCTTGTTCCAGAGGTCGACCAGGCGCAGGCGGTTCTGCAAAATCAGCTGGAGCTCGCCCCGGGTGCGGATGCGACCGGGCAGGTGGAGGCGTGCCTCGGTGTCGAGGGAGGCGCACAAGCGGCGGAAGGGCTCCTCCCACCAGTCGTCGCCGAAGTCGTCGAGGCCGGTGGTGGTGATGGCGGCGGCTTGCAGAACCTCGGGATGCAGCGAGACCATCGAGCGACCGTCGTCGCCGAGCCCGTGACCGAGGGCGATCATTTTGTCCGCCCAGGGGCTGCGTGGTGGGGGTGTCCAGGGCACGGGGCGTCACCGTACCTGCAACGGGGGAGAATGGCCGCATGCGAGAGAGTCGCGAGCAGCGCACGTCGAGCAAGAGCAAGGAGGAACCGATGAGCAACGTGGTGCCGGATCTCGACGTGGATCAGATGATGGAGGTGTTGGCCACGGGCGCGGAGTTCCCGCTCAGTCCCGGGGTCCCGGTCTCGCAACTCGACCACGCCCTGCAGACGGCGGCGCTGCTGGCCCATCTCCACCCGGGCGACGACGAGCTGGCGGCGGCCGGGCTGGTGCACGACATCGGCCACCTGCTGCCGGGGGGTACCGACGAGGCTCACGCCACCGACGCGGCGCGGGCCGTGCGGCAGGCGCTGGGGGAGCGGGTGGCCGGGATCGTGGGGTTGCACATCGAGGCCAAGCGCTATCTCGTGGCGACCGAGGACGGGTACGGCGGCGTGCTCACGAAGGACAGCGTGGTGTCGCTGGGCCGCCAGGGCGGCGCCATGACCGAGCAGGAAAGAGAGGGCTTCCTGGCGCAGCCGTGGGCGGCCGACGCCGTGACGTTGCGGCGCGCCGACGACAGCGGGAAGGTCGAAGGCCTGGAGGTGCGCGCCCTCGCCGGTTGGACACCCCTCTTGCAGTTCGTCAGCCGACGGGACGGCGCGCCAGGAGGCTGAGCGGCCGGCCGGCCCGTTGGCTACTCTCGGGCCACCACCGGGCGGCGGGTCCGGGGCGGACACTCTGCGGGGGGTGAAAGCGACTGGTGAGCGGATGGAACGGCGGGTCGTTCCAGTGCAGCGGCGGGAAGCGTGCCGGCAGGTATTGCGCACGCACCCGTAGGGAATCGCCCCAGCGTTCGTTGTGCTCCCTGTATTCATGGGGAGGCTTCACCTGGTGAAGGGTCAACGCCGATCACTGCGCACTCGAGTGAGGGAGCGCCGCTACACGCCGACGACCGTCCGCATCGGGCTGGCCTGCGTCGTGGCCTGCGCCGTCGGCATCGTGGAGCTCGGATCGGGCTCGAGCGCCGACACCTCCTTCGTCCCGGGCGATGCGCTGGCGCAGGCGCAGGCGCTCACCCTGGCGCCGACGACCGGTGGCCTGAATTACGCCATCACGCTCGCCACCTCCATTTCGAACTACCAGGAGGTGGAGGCCCAGTCGCTGTCCCAGACGATCGACCTCGGTGCCATCGGCACGTCACTGGAGTCGGAGGGATGCAACAATGCGCCCCCGACGCTGCCGGCGAGCGACGTGCCGCCTCCGGTGCAGGCGGAGTCGACCAACGGCAATCAGAGCCTGTCCGACAGCATCACGCCGCAGTCCTCGCCTGACGGTCTCGGCCTCGGGAACGAGGCGGCCACCGCCACGACGCAACCGTCGTCGGGCTCGCTGACGACGGCGTCCAACGTCGCGGTGCCAGGCGGGATACTGGCCGTCAACGGGCTGACGTCGAGCGCGAAGGCCTCCATCGACAACGGCGCCACTCGCACCGCCACGGCGACATCGGACATCGGGCAGATCTCGCTCGGCAGCGGCGCCGTCGTCCTCGGCGGCCTGCAGTGGAACGCCACGCAGCAATCCGGGGGATCCACCACCGCGACCGGAACCTTCTCCATCGGTTCGCTCACCGTGGACGGCGTGCCCGTCGACCTCTCGAGCCTCAGCACCAGTGCGAACCCGCAGAGCGTGCTCAGCATCATCAACACCGCGTTGTCGCCGATCGGCCTCAACGTCCAGTGGCCGACGCAGACGACGCTGTCGGACGGCACGGTGCAGATCACCCCGCTCATCGTCGGCATCGACAACAACGCGCTCGGGCAGCAGGTGGTCGGTGCCAACGAGAACAGCGTGCAACCGGTGCGCGAGGCGCTGGTCAACGCGCTCCTCAGTGCCGACTGCAACTTCGCCAACGAGGTCACCATCGGGGACATCGGAATGGGCGTGCTCTCCGGCGGCGGCAATCTCAACCTCGAATTCGGCGGGGCCAGCGCCGAGACGGACGACCTGGCGGCTTCGTCGCCGTTCGGCGCCGGCGCCGGCGCCGGCGCCGCGCTGCCCTCGACGTCATCGACCACCGGCATCACCGGCAACATCGGCAGCGCGGGCAGTCTGGGCGCCACCAGCGTGCCGGTGACGGGCAACAGCGGCATCGGTTCGTTCACGGCGCCCAGCACTGGCGCCACCGCGCCGGGAGCGAGCACCACGCCGAGCGGGAGCCAGCAGGAGGCTCTCGGACCGATGCAGCGGACGTCGGACTGCGTGAGCCTCGGCCCCTCGGGCGGCGGGTGCGACACCGGGAATGTCGCGGCGCCGATCGGACTGGGGGCGCTCGCGCTCGTGGCGACCCTTTTCACGTGGGATGCCCTGCGCCAGCGTCGACGACTGCAGTTCAACGGGGAGCGCGGACGGGAGTGGAGGCATCGGAGTGACCCAACCAGGCAGCGCCGGCCCAGGCGGCACGAGCAAGCTGCGGCTGTCGACCAAGACCAACGGTCGGCTCCTGAAGGGCTACGGCCCCTTGGCGGCCCTGCTGGTCGCGTTCGTCCTCATGGCTCTGTTGGTGCCGACGAAGGCACCGCAGCAGGACGTCGTGCACGAGACCCAATCGGGTGGCGGCGCCGCGGCCGCAGGGGCCGACGGAGCCACGACGACCACCACCGCACCGGGAGCCGGGGGTTCAACGGCCGCCGGCGGCGGCGCGGCGGGCGGCGGCGCGGGGCGGCCGGCGCGGCGGGGGCGGCGAAGACAGCGGCATCGAGCGCGGCCGCGGCCACGGGCAAGTCGGGGGGCTGTCCCGGCCAGGCCGAGCAGGTTCCCGGCGATCCCTACTCGCCGCCGTGCATCTCGTTCTCCGGGAACAACGGCGGGGGGACATCGGCCGGCGTGTCGGGCAACACCATCAACGTCAGTTACCGGATCACCTCGGACTCCGAGAGCTTCCAGCAGACGCTGGCGTCGCTCGGGGGCGCCAACATCACCGACACCACGGCCGACATCGAGCGCACGGTCGACGCGATGGCCACCTACTTCGACAACCACTTCCAGTTCTACGGCCGGAAGCTCAACATCGAATTCTTCAACGGCCAGGGCTCCATCACCAACGAGCTGCTCGGCAGCGGGCAACAACAGGCCGACGCCGACGCCGTCACCGCGGCCCAGACCGAACACGCCTTCGCCGAGCTCAACGGCGTGACGGAGCCCTACGACGTGGCGTTGGCCGCTCAGCACGTGATCTCGTTCGGGGCGCCCTATCTGTCCGCCTCCTTCATGGGCCAGTACGCCCCCTACATGTGGAGCCTCGACACCGAGTCCAACGACGTGGTGGAGGCGACCAGCGAGCTCTACCTGAAGTCGCTCGCCGGTGGCAATGCCGCCTACGCCGGCGGCAGCCTGCAGGGGAAGCCGCGCAAGGTGGCGATCATCGCCCCGAGCGACCCCTGGTACCAGTCGGCCGCCCAGACGGCCGTGCAGGAGGCCGCGGCGGCCGGCCACCCGATCACCGACAACATCCAGTACCAGCTGAACCTGTCCACCCTGTCGAGCCAGGCCTCCAACGTGATCAGCCAGCTGCAGAACGACGGCATCACGACGGTGGTCTGCGGCTGCGACCCCGTCTTCCCCGTCTACCTGACGTCGCGGGCCGCCGAGCAGGGCTACACACCCGAGTGGGTGGTCGCCGGCGTGGCCCTGACCGACCAGGACATCGTCGGCCAGCTCTTCGACCAGAGCGAGTGGTCGCACGCCTTCGGCGTGACGTTCCAGGGACCGACGGTGCCCAAGCAGAACACCTTCGGCTACGCGGCCTACAAGCAGGTCAACCCGGGCACGGAGCCGGCCAACGCGGTGGACCTCATTTACGCCCAGATGTACGAGATGGCCATCGGGATCCAGATGGCCGGTCCCGATCTGACGCCGCAGACGTTCGAGAACGGCATGCGGGCCTACCCGGGCAGCCAGGCCGGCGCCTCCAACGCCCTCTACGGCACGTGGGCCTTCCCGGCTGGTCACTTCACGCCGCAGATGGACTGGTCCTTCATCTACTGGGATCCCAACAAGGTCTCGCCTTACGACGACAAGGCGGGCGCCTACGTGGCCTCGACGACCCGGACCAAGATCGGCTCCTATGCCGGCGGCGCGCTGCCCCTGCCCTCCAACTTCCCGATCACGGCGTCCGGCGGGAGCTAGCGCGCTCGATGGGCGGCGCCGTCCCCCTCTCCGTCGGCCGCGCCTGGGCCGCCACGCCGGCACGCCTGCGCGGCACCGTGCTGACCGTGGCTGCGGCTTTGGTCCTCCTCTTCGCGGTGCCGGCCCTCTGGCCCCATTCGGCACCGCGGGGCAGATCCTCAACGGTGCGGAGTTCGGGGCGGTCAACGGGCTCCTGGCCCTGGGCCTCGTGCTCACGTACCGCGCCTCACGGGTCATCAACTTCTCCTACGGCGCCATGGGCGCGCTGGCGGCCACGGTCGCCGTCGAGCTGAACCTGGCCCACCATGTCAACTGGTTCGTCTGCATCGGGATCGCCCTCCTGGTGGGGGCGGCGCTGGGCCTCTTCGTCGACTTCGTCATCCGTTGGCGCTTCTTCACCGCACCGCGGCTGATCGTCATGGTGGTCACCATCGGCCTGGCGCAGCTCTTCGGGGGGATCCAGCTGCTCGTCCCGGGATGGCTGGGCGGCCCCTCCATCGTGGGCGGCGTCACCACGCCGCTCAGCTCGCACCACGTGTTGATCTTCCCGGTGCTCTTCAACGGGAACGACCTCCTCATCGCCATCGTCGTCCCCGTGGTGCTCGTCGCCCTGGGCTGGTTCCTCCTGCGCACCGACGCCGGCGTCGCCGTGCGCTCGGTGGCCGACAACTCGGACCGGGCCCGGCTGCTGGGCATTCCGGTGCGCCGGCTCTCCACCCTGGTCTGGGTGATCGCCGGCTTGTTGGCGGGCCTGACGAGCATCCTCAGCACACCCTCGGCCGGCATCACCATCGCGGCGGGGGCCGGCCCGACGCTCATTTTGCCCGCGCTCGCGGCCGCCATCATCGCCGGCATGGAGAGCCTGCCGCTCGCCTTCGGCGCCGGCGTCGCCCTCGGCATCACCAGCGGGCTCTTCGAATTCAACATGCCGCGCTACGGCAGTTCGATCGGCGACGTGGTGAACCTGGTGGCGATCCTCGCCGGTTTGCTCTTCTTGCAACGCAAGCGGAGCCGCGCCGACGACGCCGAGGAGACGTTCTCGTCGACCGGCATCCTCAAGCCCATCCCCGCTGCGCTGCGTTCGCTGCCCGAGGTCGTGGCGGGACGGATCGGCATCCTGGCCCTCGTCGGGGTGGTCATCGTGGTGATCCCTCTCGTGTCGGGGCCGGGCACGACGCTCGAGTACACGGCGGCGCTCATCTACGGGATCATCGCCATCTCCCTTGTCGTCCTCACGGGCTGGTCGGGCAACGTGAGCCTGGGCCAGTTCGCCTTCGCCGGCGTCGGAGGAGTGCTGGCCGGTGACCTGATCGAGAAGGCGAACGCGGACCTCTTCCTGAGCCTGGCCGCGGCCGGCGCGGCCGGTGCCGCCCTCGCCGTGGTGGTGGGGATCCCGGCCTTGCGCATCCGCGGCGCCTACCTGGCCGCGGTCACGCTCGCGCTGGGGGTGGCGATGGACACCTTCTTCCTCAATCCGACGTACTTCCCGGGCATCATTCCCCAGGCATTCCTGCGCCCGGTGCTGTGGCAGCGCTTCGACCTGGCCTCCAACAAGGCCTTCTACTTCTGCTGCCTGGGGTTTCTGGTGCTGACCATCCTCTTCATTCAGGGGCTGCGCCGGGCCCGGTCGGGGCGCGTCCTCCTGGCGACCCGCGACAACGAGAAGGCGGCTGCCGCCATGTCGGTGCCGCCGGTCCGCACCAAGCTGGCCGGCTTCGTGCTGGCGGGCGCCATCGCCGGCATCGCCGGCGGCCTCTATGCGGTGCTGCTGGGCGCAGTGGCCTTCGACACCTACGACCCGTCGTACGGGCTGGTGGTGTTCTCCATGGCCGTCATCGGCGGCCTGGGCTCCATCAGCGGCGTGCTCATGGGGGTCGGGCTGATCGAGGTGTTGAGCTATTCCTTCCCCAAGTACCAGCTGGTGTTCACCGGGATCGGGTTGCTCCTCGTTCTCCTCTTCCTCCCCGGTGGTCTGGCCGAAGGCGTGCAGAGCGTCCGGGACCGGTTGCTCAAGGTCGTTGCCGAGCGCCGCCAGATCCTCGGTGCCCAGCCTGGTGGCCGATCGCAAGGTCGAGCTGGTCGACCACGCGCCGGAGGAGACGTCCATCCTGGAGCACGCGCTGAGCGAGGAGGACGGCGCCGGCACGGTCGCTGCCGCCGCCGGCAACGGCGCCGCACCACGCGCCTTGGTCCCCGTGCCCGAGACCCGCGACGAGGACACGGCGCAGGTGCCGCTGACAACCCAGCCCGCGCTCGGCGCCGATGGACTCATCCCCGACACCCCGGTCGTGTTGTCGTGCCAGCAGGTCGAGGTGTCCTACGGCCCGGTGCAGATCCTCTTCGGCGTCGACCTCGACGTGCACGAGGGCGAGATCGTGGCGCTGCTCGGCACGAACGGCGCCGGCAAGTCGACCCTGTTGAAGGGCGCCAGCGGGCTGGTCAAGGTCGGCGGCGGTGCGGTGTGGCTCGACGGCGAGGCCATCACGGGCGAGCAGGCGGAGGCGGTGGCGCGGCAGGGCCTGTCGCTCATGCCGGGCGGGCGCGGCGTCTTCCCGACACTCTCGGTGGACGAGAACCTCCGCCTGGGCACCTGGATGATCCGCAAGGACCACGCAGCCGTGGCCGAGGCCAGGGCGCGGGTCATCGATCTGTTCCCGATTCTGCGCCAACGCGGCCACCAGCAGGCGGGCAACCTCTCGGGCGGCGAGCAGCAGATGCTCTCGCTCGCCATGGCGCTCATGGTGAAGCCCAAGGTGCTCATGATCGACGAGCTCTCGCTCGGACTGGCGCCGACCGTGGTGGCGCAGCTTCTCCAGGTGGTCAAGCTGCTCCACGCCACCGGCACGACCATCGTCGTCGTCGAGCAATCGGTCAACGTGGCGCTGGAACTGGCCGAGCGCGCCGTCTTCTTGGAGAAGGGCGAGGTGCGCTTCAGCGGCCGTACCAGCGATCTGCTCGACCGGCCGGACATCCTGCGCTCCGTCTTCATCGCCGGCGCCGGCTCGGTGGAGGGCACCGTGGTGACCCCCGACGCCGGGCCGACCGATCTGCACGTGCACGCCAGCGCCTCCTCGGCCCTCGTCATGGCGGACCCGGGCAAGCGGATCCCGCCCTCGGCCGAGGCGCCGTCGATCCTCGAATGCAGCGGCGTGCGCAAGACGTTCGGCGGCATCACGGCCATTGAGGACATCAGCCTCACGCTGCGCGACGGCGAGATCCTCGGCCTCATCGGCCACAACGGGGCGGGCAAGACGACCTTCTTCGACTGCGTGTCGGGGTTCCTGCCGCTCGATGGCGGGTGGATCAGCCTCGGCGGCGCCGACATCGCCACCTGGCCGGCCCACATGCGCGCCGCGGCGGGGCTGGGACGGACCTTCCAGGAGGCCCGGCTCTTCCCGTCGCTGACGGTGGCCGAGACGATCGCTGTGGCCCAGGAGCGCCACCTGCGCTCGCGCGACATGGTGGCGGCGGGGCTGCGCCTGCCGGCGTCGCTCGACTCGGAGGCGGACGTGGCGGAGAAGGCCGAGCAGCTCGTCGAGATGATGGGGCTGAGCGCCTTCCGGGAGAAGCTCGTCGGCGAGCTGTCCACCGGGACGCGCCGGATCGTGGAACTGGCGTGTGTGCTGGCCCAGGAGCCGGGCGTGCTGTTGCTGGACGAGCCGTCCGGCGGCGTGGCCCAGCGCGAGACCGAGGCCATGGGGCCGCTGCTGATGCGGGTGCAGCAGCACACGGGCTGCTCCATCCTGGTCGTGGAGCACGACATGCCGCTCCTGACCGCCATCTGCGACCGCATGATCGCCCTCGAGCTGGGCGAGGTGATCGCCGAGGGCACGCCGGCCGAGGTGCTCGAGCACCCGGCGGTGATCGAGTCGTATCTCGGCACGGACGAGTCGACCATCAACCGCTCCGGCGTGCGCGTCTAGCTTCCCGCGCCTTTCCTGACCTTCCTGACGCCTCTCACGGCCCCCCGCTTGCACGGCAGGTCCGGGCCGGTACAGAGTCGCCCCGTGGACGTCCCGGTCTCCGGCCACTGCGACACCCGGCTTCGGCGCCGTGCGGGAAGAGTTCGCCCGGAACTTCGCCGAGCGGGGCGAGGTCGGCGCGGCGCTGTGCATCGTCGTCGACGGCGTGACCGTGGTCGATCTGGTCGGCGGCTGGGCCGATCCCGCCGCCGCCACACCCTGGCGGCACGACACGCTGGTCGACTTCTATTCGGTCGGGAAGGCGTTCGTGGCCCTGCTCGCCCTCCAGTTGGTGGATGCCGGGCTCGTCGCACTGGACGATCCGATCGCGCGGGTCTGGCCGGAGTTCGCCGCCGGGGGCAAGGAAGAGGCGACGCTGCGGCACGCGCTGTGCCACCGGGCCGGGGTGCCGGCCCTACGCGAGCCGTTGACGAACGACGACCTGTGGGACTGGGACCGGATGACGGCAGCGCTCGCCGCCACCACGCCGTGGTGGGAGCCCGGGACACGCCACGCCTACCACACCAACACCTACGGGCACCTGATCGGCGAGGTCGTGCGGCGGGTCAGCGGCGAGCCCTGCGGTCGCCGGCTGGCTGCGCTGGCGGGCCCGCTGGACGCCGATCTGCACGTCGGGCGTCCCGCCCGCGGAGCAGCACCGCTGCGCCGAGGTGCTCTTCGAGGCGCCCGGGTCCTCCCGCCGCCATGCTGGACGCCGCGCCTGGAAGGGGACGCCCGCATGGAGATGCTGAGCTACTTCAACCCGCCGGGGTTCTCGTCGATGGGCGTCGTGAACACGGCGGCCTGGCGCAGCGCCGAGGTCCCGTCGACCAACGGGCACGGCTCGGCGCGGGGCGTGGCGCGCCTGTACGCCGCGCTGCTCGAGCCCGGCCGCCTCCTCTCGCCCGACCTGCTGGCCGAGGCGACCTCCGCGCAGTCCGAGGGCTACTGCCCGATTCTGCACGAGGACGTCACCTTCGGCCTGGGCTTCAAGCCCACGGTGCCCCGACGCCCGTTCGGTCCCAATCCCGGCAGCTTCGGCCATTTCGGCACGGGGGGAGCGGTGGGGTTCGCCGATCCCGCTCGGCGGCGTGGCGTTCGGCTACGTCATGAATCACGTCATTCCCCGTTGGCGGAGCACGCGCAACCGCGCGCTCATCGACGCGTTGTACGGGTCGCCGACTCGGCTGACATGCCGTCCTTCGAGCAACTCGTGGCCGAGGGTGCCGCTGCGCCCGTCGAGGGGTGGGACTTCTCCTGGTTCGAGGGCCGCGCCACCGAGGAGCGTCCTCCCTGGGGCTACGCGCGCCTGATGGGGGAGCGCATGGCCCGCGCCACCGCGGCGCTGGACATCGAGACGGGCGGCGGGGAGGTGCTCGCCACGGTGGCGCGGCCGCCCGCGCTCCTGGTGGCCACCGAGGGGTGGTGGCCCAACGTCGAGGCGGCCCGGAGGACGCTGCAGCCGTCGGGCGCCCACGTCGTGGCCGCCGCGGACTCGCCCACGCTGCCCTTCACGGACGCCTCCTTCGACCTCGTCGTGAGCCGTCATCCCGTCGTCGTGCTCTGGGAGGAGATCGCCCGCGTGCTGCGACCGGGCGGGACGTACCTGTCGCAGCAGATCGGTCCGGGGACGAACCGCGAGCTGACCGACTTCATGATGGGGCCCAAGCCGGTCAACGAGAGCCGCAGCGCGGCGAGCGCCCGCCGCGGGGCGGAGGCGGCCGGTCTCGAGGTCGTCGAGCTGCAGGAGTGCGCGCTGCGTGTGGAGTTCTTCGACGTCGGCGCCGTGGTGCACTTCCTGCGCAAGGTGCTGTGGACGGTGCCGGGCTTCACGCCCGAGGCGTACGGCGCCGAGCTCCGTCGGCTGCACGAGCAGATCGAACGGCAGGGACCCTTCGTGTCGACGGCGCGCCGGATCCTGGTCGAGGCGCGCCGCCCCGCCTGACCGCGAGGCGGCGCCACAGGGTCCGCTCCCGGGCGCCGATGCCCACCTATCGTTCGCCGCAGTGACCTGGCCGCCGGCTCCACCGCCCCCACCGTCGCTGCCCCCTCCGGGGTGGTACCCCGATCCCGCCGGGCAGCCGACCCAACGCTGGTGGGACGGGTGGCGCTGGACGGAGCACGTCGGCACACCGCCCCCGCCCGTTTCCGCCCGCCCCCAGGTCGTGACGGCTTCAGGTGCGGCGCAGCTCGCCGGCTGGTGGCAGCGATTCGGCGGCTACGTCCTCGATGCGGTCATCATCGACGTCGCGGTCTTCGTCGTGGCGCTCCTCATCAGGGACGCCGACATCGCGCTCCGTGGACCCCTGTCGCCGGGCCTCCACCCGATGACCCCGGCCGCCCAGGCCGCGGTCGTCGTCGCGTCGTTGCTCATCCTACTCGGGTACCCGTACCTGCTCCTGCGCTACCGGGGTCAGACAGTCGGCATGATGGCCGCCGGCGTGCGCGCCATCGATGGCACGTCGGGGGCGACCCTGACCACGGCGCAGACGTCGCGGCGCGTCCTCACCTACTTCGTACTCGCCGTCCTCTGGGTGCAGATCGGGGACGTCATCGGGTTCAACAACGTGATCGGCCCGCGGCCGCCGGCGGAGGTGCTGTTCGTTCTCCTCGGGGTCGCGGGCCTCCTGACGACGGGCCTGTGGCCCCTCGGCAGTTCCATGAACCAGACGCTGCAGGACAAGGCCGCCGGCACCGTGGTCGTCCGTACACGGAACTGAAGCCGTGCCGTGCTGAGGCTTGACCGCTGAAGCCGACGCAACTGCTGAGGCTCAGCTGGCCTGGCTCACCGAGCTCATGTTGTAGTCGGGGATGCGCAGCGGCGGCATGATCGTCCGGTTCAGGTACTCGCCGAACTCGCGGCCGAGCGAGCGCACCGGGGTGCCGACCTCGGTGGCCCGGGCCAGCAGGTCGACCGGGCTCTCGTTGAAGCGGAAGTTGTTGGCCGCCCCGACCACCGCACCGTCCTCAATGACGTAGACGCCGTCGCGGGTGAGCCCCGTCGTCAGCAGGGTGGCCGGGTCGACCTGCCTGATGTACCAGAGGCAGGTCAGCAAGAGGCCGCGCTCGGTCCGGGCCACCATGTCGTCGAGCGACCCCCCGTCGTGGTCGCCGCAGCGCAGCACCAGGTTGTCGATGAAGGGCGCCATGGCGACGCCGGACTTCGCCGCGCCGGCCCGGTGGTAGCGCAGCTGCGCCAGCACGCCGTCGTGCAGCCAGTCGGTACGCGCGCACGGCAGGCCGTTGTCGAAGACGGAGACCTCCGACCCGCTCGCCTCGGTGGCGACGAACGGCGTGCAGGCGATGCCCGCCTCGAACGGGTCGCTCGAGAGCGTGAAGGGCAACGTCGTGATCCGCTCGCCGACCAGCGTGCCGCCGCCCTCCCTGGAGAAGACGGTGCGGCCGTCCTCGGCGTCCTGACCGCCCAGAGCGTCGAAGGCCAGCATGGCCATCATGTCGCTCACGGCCGAGGGCGGCATGATGACCTCGTAGCGGCCGGCTTCCAGAGGAATCTGCGTCGTGGCCCAGTCGAGCCGGCGCCAGATCTCCTGTTTCCATCTGCTCGAGCGAGGGCGTGATGGTGGGCTCGGCGACCCAGGCCGAGCCGGTCCCGTCCGCCGTCCGCCCGACCAGGCTCACGGCTCCCGTCGGCTGCGCGTGGGAGAGCCGGACGCCGGTCGAGCTGCCGAGGTACAGCGTGGCCACGTCCTGCTCGGCGAACCCCGCCAGCACCGCGTCGCGGGCGCGGGCGCGCCCGAACGCGCCCGACAGCGCCGACAGCACGCCTTCGAGCGCCGCCGGCATCGGTCTCCTCGGGGTCGAGCCCGAAGTCACGTGCCGGGCGGGTCTCGGACGGCTCGACGAGGGCGAAGGCGTCCGTCGGCCGGGAGCCGCCTCCCGCGCGTCGGCCAGGGCGGCGGCCGCCATCTCGGCCACGCCGTCCGCGCCGACCTCACCGCTGCGCCGGGCCGAGCCGACCGACTCGCCGGACAGCGCGATGACGCTGACCGAGCGCCCGCGTTGGACGCCGTTGGTCGTCGTCGTGTTCAGCGCGAAGCGGACGTCGACGTGGCTGCTCTCCTCGACGAGCACGATGCAGCCGTCCGCCCCGAGCGCGTCCGCCGAGGACAGGCGCGCGCTCGACCAGCTCCTGCGGCCGGGATCACCGGCATCGACGCGTCCCGATTCCTCGCGCCGTCGCTGTTGAGCACCCGCACCCCGCGCACGAGGACCGACGGGCAGCCGTGCGAGACCGGGGCCACCTGGCCCGGCTGGCCCTTGCCGCAGTTGAAGGCGCCGCCGAGCACCCAGGTGGACGCGCCGCCCACGGCCTCCATGGCGCCCCAGAAGTCGGTCGTGGTGGCTTGATACGCGACATCCTTCAGCTGCCCCGCCAGCTTCCCGTCCTGCAATCCGGTAGAAGCGCTGCCCGGTGAACTGGAAGTTGTAGCGCTGCATGTCGATCGACCAGCTCTTGTCGCCCACGATGTAGACGCCCCGGTCGACGCCGGCGATCAGCTCCTCGGTGCGTCGGGCCCCGGTCGCCGGAGTGCGCCAGCGACACGTTGGCCATGCGCTGAATCGGGACGTGCATCGGCGAGTCGGCGAAGGCGCACCCGTTGGAGCGCTCGAATCCCATGGCATGGGCGATGGAGCGGTCGAGCTGGTAGCCGACCAGCGTGCCGTCGCGCACCAGGTCGAAGGACTGGGCCGCCACGCCCTCGTCGTCGATGCCGACGGTGGCCAACCCGTGCGGCACCGTGCGGTCGCCCGTCACGTGCATGACCGGGGAGCCGTAGGCGAGCGAGCCGAGCTTGTCGAAGGTGGCGAAGGACGTGCCGGCGTAGGCGGCCTCGTACCCGACGGCCCGGTCCAGCTCGGTGGCGTGCCCGATCGACTCGTGGATGGTCAGCCAGAGGTTCGACGGGTCGACCACGAGGTCGTACGTGCCGGCCTCCACCGAGGGGGCCAGGCAGCTTCTCGGCCAGCAGCTCGGGCATCTCCGCCAGCTCGGCGTCCCAGTCCCAACCGCCGCCACCAGCCGCCAGCCGGGCCGGTCAGGAACTCCCAGCCCCGTCCGACCGGCGGCGCCAGCGTCCGCATCGTCTCGAAGCCGTTGTCCGAGAGCGCCAGCGCCTCGAGCTGCGCCTGCAGGCGCACCCGGTGCTGGGTGGCCCGCGTCCCGTTGAGGTCGGCCAGATACGTCTGCTCCGAGACGGCGAGCAGCGACGCCGACGTGTGCGAGACCACGGGATGCTCGCCGAGGCGGCTGCTCCAATCGGCCAGCAGGGCGACCTTGTCGGCCAGCGGCACGGTGGACGGGTCGATCTCGAACGCGCTCGTCCAGGTGACCTCACCGTGCGACGGCTCGGGCGCCAGCTCGACGCGCCCGCCGCCCGCCCTGCTCGTCACCCTGGCCATCTCCCGGGCCTGGCGCACCAGGTTGGCCGCCTCCTCCGGCCGCACGTCGACCGTGGCGGCGAAGCCGACCGCGCCGTCGACCACGACGCGCACGCCCATGCCGAAGTTGGTGTCGTCGGCCGTCGTCTCGGGCTGGGCGTCGTGGAGGCGGACGATCTGGCTGCGGATGCGCTCGACCCGCAGCTCGGCCGCCTGGCACCCGGCGGCGGCGTCGAGCGCGGCGTCCGCCAGCGCGGCGAGCTCGTCGGCCGCCAGTGGCATCAGCCGACCGGGGTCGGCTGGCGCACGGGAAGCCCGGCGGCGGTGTAGATGGCGTCGATGAGCTCCATGGTACGGATCGCGTCGACCGCTGTCGTCGGGAACGACGACCCTTCCTCGACGGCGGCCACGAAGGCCTCGAGCTGGAAGTCGTAGCTCGCCTTGCGGCTGAAACGCTCCTTGCGGGTGCCGAGGGACGTCGTTACCTTCATCCGGTGCCCGTGCTGGGGAGCGAATGGGTTGAAGACCGAGATCTTGCCGTTGTCGCCCGTGATCTCGGCGTGGAGGCGCAACACCGAGGACGAGAACATGGAGCAGCCGATGTGCGCGCTCCCGCCGTCGGGCAGCGAGAAGTGGGCGTCCATGGCGCGGTCGACGCCGGGGGAGGAGAGCTTCGCCTCGGCGCTGATCACCCGCGGCCCGGGGGCCAGCAGCCGCAACAGGCTGATCGGGTAGCAGCCCATGTCCATGGTGGCGCCGCCGGCCAGCGCCAGCTGGTAGCGGATGTCGCCCTTCTTCCACAGCGGGGCCGAGAAGGCCACGTCGACCTTGGTGATGTTGCCCATCTCGCCCGAGCGGACGATCTCCACCAGGCGCTTGGTCAGCGGGTGGTACTGGTAGTGGAAGGCCTCCATGACGACCACACCCGGGTTGCCGTTGGCCGCCTCGGCCACGGCCCGGGCTTCGTCGGCGTTGGCCGTGAACGGCTTCTCGCACAGGACGTGCTTGCCGGCCCTCAGGGCGGCGATCGTCCAGTAGCCGTGCAGCCCGTTGGGGAGAGGGTTGTAGACGGCGTCGATCTCGGGGTCCTCCACCAGTGCGGCATAGCTGCCGACGACGCGGGGAATGCCCTGCTTACGGGCGAATTCCGCGGCGCGGCTCGCGGTCCCGTGCCGCCACCGCGGTGACGGCGACGCCCCCGGTCCTGCGGGCCGGCTTGATCAGGGCGGAGGGGGCGATGCGGGCCGCCCCCAGGATCCCGATTCTCAGCACGCGGCGGTCACCGTGCCACGCCGGAATGCTGTGCGTGGGCCGCAGTGAGATGGCCCCGGTCGGACGTTTCCCCAGTATGGGACGGAGGGGTCGCCGCCGGGAACGGTGGGGCCAGATGCTGCATGAGCACGGACGCTAACGCACCCGGGGGACGCCCGACGATGGGCCACATCCGGGGGCTGGACGGCATTCGGGCCCTGTCGGTGCTGGCGATCATCGCCTTCCACACCGGCCTGAACTCGGTGCCGGGAGGCTTCTACGGGGTCGACTCCTTCTTCGTCCTCTCGGGCTTCCTGATCACGTCGCTCCTCGTCCGGGAATGGAGCGGCAGCGGCACCATCCGCCTCCGCCGCTTCTGGGCCGGGCGCGCCCGGCGCCTGCTGCCGGCGCTCTTCCTCCTCGTCGCGGTCATCGGCATCGTCCTGGCGGTCGTGCCGTCGGTGCTGGCGACGCCGCACATCGTCGGCGACGCCCTCTCGACGATGTTCTACTTCTCGAACTGGTACTCCATCCACAACGGCGTGACGTACTTCTCGCTGTCCACCCAGCCGTCGCCGCTGCTGCACACGTGGTCGCTGGCGATCGAGGAGCAGTTCTACCTGGTGTGGCCGCTGGTGGTCCTCGGCGTGCTCAAGCTCGGCACGACACGCCGCGCGCCGCCGCGCCACACGCCGCGCCGACCGCACCGCGCCGCGTCGCCGAGCGCCGTGCCGTCGACGTGCTCGGCGGCGGCCAGCTGCTCCTCGTCGGCCCGCCCCCGGTGCAGGACGACCCGGCGTGGATGCGCCGCCGCCGGCTGCAGATCCTCTTCGCGGTCGCCTGCCTGGGCTCGCTCGCCTCGGCCGTTCTCATGGCCTTCCTGGCGCCGGACGGCTACACCACCCGGGCCTACTACGGCACCGACACGCGGGCCCAGGCCCTGCTGGTCGGCGCCGCCATCGCCATCGGGCTGACGCTGTGGCGGGACGGGAGCGCCCGGCGCTGGTTCACCCGCTTCGCGTCGGTCCTCGCCCTGGCCGGTGTGGCGGGAACGGCCGCGCTGTGGGCGACGACGTCGGAGACCTCGACCTTCGCCTTCAGCGGCGGCTTCCTGGTGGCCAGCCTGGCGGCGGGCGCCGTCGTCCTGGGCTGCGCCGTCGCACCGCGCTCGCTCGTGGTGCGGCTCCTGGAGCTGCCGCCCCTGCCGCAATGGGGCCGCATCTCCTACGGCGTCTACCTCTGGTACTGGCCCGTGCTCCTGGTGATGACCGGGCAGCGGCTGCACTGGGGCGTCTACCCGCTCTTCCTGGCCCGGGTCGGCGTGACGGTGGCCATCGCCGCCCTCAGCTACGACCTGGTCGAGATGCCGATCCGCCGCGGTGCGCTGAAGCGCTGGCGCTCCTGGGTGGCGGCGCCGATCGGCGCGGCCGCCGCCATCAGCGCGGTCTTCATCAGCACGCTGGTGCCGGTGGGGGCGGCGGAGCTGCAGGGCTCGCAGCTGGCGGTCAGCGCGCCGTCCTCCACGACGACGTCCACGGTTGCGGCGACCCCGGGCGTGCCGGCGGCCGACGTCGGTGGCGCCGACGACGACCACCACCACGGTGCCCTCCTACCTGTCGTCCGCGCTGCCGGCGGCGACGTCCGCGAAGCCCGTCAAGGTCCTGCTGGTCGGCGACTCCGTCGCCGGCACGCTCGGCGTCGGTCTGGCCCAGGAGGCCCAGCAGTACCACGTGCAGATCGTCAACGAGGGGACGCCGGGCTGCTCGCTGTCGATGCAGACGCAGATCAAGGTGCTCTTCTACACGGTGGCCCCCGACGCGCCCTGCGACGTCGACAACAACCCGAGCTCGCTGCTCCAGACGTGGCGCAAGTGGGTGGACGCCTACAACCCCGACGTCGTCGTCTACCTGGCGCGGGGCGAGACCTTCGACCAGGAGGTCGGCGGCCAGTGGCAGAACCTCGGCGAGCCCGGCTTCGACAGCTATCTGGCCAGCCGCTACCGCCAGGCGGTCGCCGTCCTCGGCTCCAAGGGGGCCAGCGTCGTGCTGATGACGACGCCCGTACTACGACAGCGGGACCTCGCCCGCCGGGCACGCCCTGGCCCGAGGACGCGCCGGCGCGGGTGACGCTCGACAACGCGACCATGCGGGAGGTGGCCTCCAGCACGCCGTCGGGGAGCGACGGGAGCCGGGTCTACGTCTTCGACCTCAACGCCGTGGTCTCACCCGGCAACAAGTTCTCGCCGACCGTCGACCAGATCAACGTGCGCTGCAGCGACGGGGTGCACTTCACGCCGATCGGGCGGGATCTACGTCGGGCTGCGGCTGGCGCCGGAGCTGGCGGCCCTGGGCCAGGCCCACGCCACGGCGTCGCCGGGTGGCGCCTGGGCGGGGCCTCTGCCACCATCGACTCCGTCATGGTTCCCGAGCCTGCCCTGCCAGTAGTCCGGCGCGCCACGGAGGACGACGTCGCCGCCATGGCGGCCCAGCTGGCGCGCACCTTCCTCGACGACCCGGTCACCTCCCACATCTTCCGCAACGAGGCGCGCCGGGAGGCCGGCCTGCGCGCCTACTTCGGCACCCAGATGCGGGCCGACTACCTCCCCTTCGGGGGCTGCTACACGACCGAGGGCTACAGCGGCTCGGCCATCTGGGCCCCGGCCGGCAAGCCGCTCCAGACGGGGCTCGGCGGGATCCTCACCATGCTGCCCGTGCTGCCCTACGTGGCGGCCAACCTGCGCCACCACGCTGCGCCTGTTGGCGCTGATGGAGCCAAGCATCCCGCACGAGCCGCACTGGTACCTGGCCACGCTGGGCACCGCCGTCGAGCAGCAGGGCAAGGGCGTGGGCGCGCGCTGATGCGGCCGGTCCTCGAGCACTGCGACGCCGAGGGCATCCCCTGCTACCTCGAGTCGTCCAAGGAGCGCAACGTGCCCTTCTACCGGCGCCACGGGTTCGAGGTCGTCGAAGAGGTGCCGCTCCCCGGCGACGGGCCCATGCTCTGGACCATGTGGCGGGAGCCCACCGCGCCGGCCTGAGGTCTGCACCTCCGGCGCTCCGGGGAGGCCGCCACGGCGGTGCTGCCCCGGCCGCTCCCGGTGGCCGGCCGTGTTTCGGGGAGGCCGTTCAGGGATGCCTGCAGGGCTCAGGTGGGGTGGATGCCCTCGGGCATGGAGAGGACGTCGTTGACCACGACCCCGAGCACGTCGATGACCGCCCGCGCCGGAGCCGACGGCAGGCCCCGCCGCCGCTGGGCCACGCCGACCCGCCGGCGGGGGAGCCCGTCGACCGGGAGCACCGGGAACCGGCCCCGCAGGTGACCCGGGACCGCCGTGGCCGGGAGGATGGCCGCCCCGTAGCCGTCGAAGGCCAGGGAGGCGATGAGGCGCACGCCGTCGAGCTCCATGGCGGGCCGCAGCTCGATCCGGGCGGGGCCCGTGGCGCTGTCGATCTCGGCCCGCAGCGCGGTGCCCGGAGCGGGCAGCAGGAGCTCCACCTCCGAGAGGCGCTCGAGGGGGATGGAGGTCTCCTGGCCGAGGAAATGCCCCGGAGGCAGGACGGCCACCAGGTCCTCGTCGAAGAGCTGGGCCGCCATGATCTCGTCGCCGCTGAGGGGGAACGTCACCACGGCCAGGTCGAGCTGGCCCGAGGCGAGCTGCTGCTCCAGCTGGACGCTCGAGCCCTCGGCGATATTCAGGTGGATGTGCGGGTGCCGCACCCGCAGCAGGTCGAAGAGCTGGGGCACCAGCCAACGACCCGTGGTCCCGATCATGCCGAGGCGCACCGTCCCGACGACCTCCTCCCGCAGCGCCGTCACGTCGGTGACCATCGCTTCGAGCTCGTTCATCACCTGGCGGGCCCGGGCGACGACGACCTCGCCCTCCTCGGTCAGGCGGCCCGAGGCCCGGTCGACCAGCTGGACGTCGAGCTCGCGCTCCAGCCGGGCCACGTGCGCCGAGACGTTGGACTGCACCGTGCCGATGGACGTGGCCGCGGCCGAGAAGCTGCCGGTGTCCGCGATGCCCAGCAGTGCTTGCAAGTGTTTCAACTCCATGGCCCACCTCTTCTGGAAATGCTTGCCAGAGTTACCGTTACCATCACTATAACTGATAGTAAGTATCTCCTAAAGCTGCTTGACTGATCGCCGAGAGATCGCCAAAATGACATGTCAGACCGCAGGTAATCGGAAGCCCCCCCTCTGAGCCTGATGAGTCTTGAGAAGGGATCGCCCTCCCCCCCGGCGATCCCTTCTCCTAATTCCGGGCCCCTTTCGGATGGACATCGTGGGCCCTCGGACGAGCGATCAAAATGCTTTAGGCTCCCTACCCGTGGCGAAGAGCGCCGTCTTCATCGACCTCGACCGCACCCTGCTGTGCCGGGCCTCCGGCCAGATCCTCAACCGTGCCCTCGTGGAGGAGGGAGTGCTGCCCGAGGGGCGCTCGCTGCCGGGCGACAAGATCCTCTACGCGGTCAACGACCGCCTGGGCGAGAACCTCGTCTCCATGGGCCTGGTGCGGGCGGCGGCCCGGGTGGCCCGGGGCTGGCACCAGGAGCAGGTCCAGGCGGCCGGCCGGCGGGCCGTCTCCGCGCTGAGCGAGATCGTCGCCCCGTTCGCCCCCCAGCGCCTGGCCGAATTCCGGGCCGAGGGCCACCGGCTTGGTGCTCTCGACCACGACGCCGGCCGACATGATCGCCCCGTTCGCCGAGGCGCTGGGCTTCGACGATCTCATCGCCACCGCCTACGAGGTCAAGGACGGCCGCTACACCGGCCGCCTCTACGAGGGCTTCGTCTGGGGGACCGGCAAGCTGCCGCGCCGTGCGCGCCTGGGCCGACGAGAACCGGATCGACCTGGCCGACTGCCACGCCTGCAGCGACAGCATCTTCGACGTGCCGCTGCTCTCCAGCGTCGGCACGCCGCACGCCGTGAACCCCGATCCCTCGCTGACCCTGGTCGCCACGGCCCGGCGCTGGGCGGTGGAGCACTGGGACCGCCCGCCGGGCGTCCCCAGCGTCGTGGGGCTCGAGCCGTACCACATGCTCCGCCCGTTCGTCCGCAAGCTGTCCTTCCCCTACGCCCGCTTCGACATCTCCGGCGTGGAGCACGTGCCGCGTCGCGGCCCGGTGCTCCTGGCCGCCAACCACCGCAGCTACTTCGACGTGGCCGCGCTGGCGCTCGTGGCGCGCGCCATCGGGCGGCCGGTGCGCTTCCTCGGCAAGAAGGAGATCTTCGACGCGCCCGTCGTCGGGACGATCGCGCGCGCCATCGGCGGCATCCCCGTCGACCGCGGCAGCGGCTCGGGCGCGTCGCTCCGGGCCGCCGAGTCCGCGCTGAAGGCGGGCGAGGTGGTGATCGTCCTCCCGCAGGGCACCATCCCGCGCGGCTACGACTTCTTCGACCCGGTGCTGCAGGGCAAGACGGGAACGGCGAGGCTGGCGGCGTCGACCGGCGCCACCGTCGTCCCCGTCGGGATCTGGGGGACCGAGAAGGTCTGGCCGCGCTCGGCGCGGGTGCCTGACTTCACCCTCGTGCGCCACCCGCCCAAGGTCACGGTGCGGGTGGGCCGCCCGGTGCCGCTGTCGCTCACCGACGCCAAGGCGGACACCGCCGCCATCATGGAGGCCATCAGCGCGCTGTTGCCCCCCGAGTCGAGGGTGCGCCACGAGCCGACCCCCGAGGAGCTGGCCCGCAGCAAGCCCCCTCGGTGAGGCCGCAGCTCGCCAGCGCGACGACGCGCGTCGTCAACGCCACCTCGCGCCGCCTCGGGCGCGGCCAGGGCACCGTGGCTGGAGGCCGGGCCGGCCTGCGCCTCGACCCCCGGCTGCTCGAGCACCTGAGCGCCGGGCGCCAGGTCGCCCTCGTCACGGGCACCAACGGGAAGACCACGACGACCCGGCTGCTCACGGTGGCGCTCGGCGCGTCGGGTGACGAGGTCGTGAGCAACGAGACCGGTTCGAACATGCCCCCGGGCCACGTCGCCGCGCTCGCCGGCACGAAGGCGCGGCGCGCCGTCCTCGAGACCGACGAGGTCTACCTGCCCGCGTGTCCTCACCGCCACGGCGGCCTCGGCCGTGGTGCTCCTGAACCTGTCGCGTGATCAGCTCGACCGGACCAACGAGGTGCGCATGATCGCCGGGAGCTGGCGGGCGGCGCTGGCGGCCGCACCGCACACCCACGTCGTGGCGAACGCCGACGACCCCCTCGTGGTGTGGGGGGCCGGGGTGGCCCGCGACGTGCACTGGGTGGGAGCCGGGTTGCGCTGGCAGCACGATGCCGTGGGCTGCCCCTCGTGCGAGGGTCGCATCACGTTCACCGACGAGCGGCTGGTCGTGTGCGGGCTGCGGCTTTTCCCGACCCGATCCGGAGGCGACGCTCGTGGTCGCGGCGGATGGCACGGCCCGCGGCGAGTGGGCCGACGGCCGGAGCGCACCGGTGCGGCTGTCCCTGCCCGGCCGTTTCAACCAGTCCAACGCGTTGATGGCGGCCGTTGCCGCCGAGGCATCCGGTGTCGACGCCCTCGAGGCCCTCGCCGCCATGGAGGGGGTCGAGGAGGTGGCGGGGCGCTTCACGGTGCGGTCGTTCGGTGACGTGCGGGCCCGGCTCATGCTGGCCAAGAACCCGGCGGGCTGGGGCGAGCTGCTCGACCTGGTGGCGGGGTCGGACGCGCCGCTCGTGGTCAGCATCAACGCCCGGATCGCCGACGGCGCCGATCCCAGTTGGTTGTGGGACGTCCCCTACGAGCGCCTGACCGGGCGCGCCGTCGTGGCCACCGGCGACCGCTACCGCGACCTCTCGGTGCGGCTGCACTACGGCGGCGTGACGCACACCACCGAGCCCGAGCCCGTGCTGGCGGTGACCCGGGCCGCGGCAGGGTCGGACGAGGTGGTCGACGTCATCGGGAACTACACCGCGTTCTACGACCTGCTGGGCTGCGCCGTGACGGCACCGCTGCGCGTCGCGGTGGTCTACCCCGACCTGTTGGGGACCTACGGCGACGGCGGGAACGGCCTGGTGCTGGCCCGCCGGGCCGAGTGGCGCGGCCACGACGTGGCGTTGCTGCAGGCCGTGTCGGACCGCCCCCTCCCCGAGGCCGACGTCTACTGCCTGGGTGGGGGAGAGGACGGACCCCAGGTCCGCGCCGCGCGGACACTCATCGACGACGGGACGCTGGCGCGCCGCGTGGCGGACGGTGCCGTGGTCCTGGCGGTGTGCGCGGGATTCCAGATCGTCGGGCGGACCTTTCCGGGCGCCGCCGGCGAGCCGCACGAGGGGGTGGGGCTCCTCGACGTCGAGACGGTGAAGGCGACCGGGCCGCGTGCGGTGGGCGAGGTGCTCGTCGAGGTCGACCCCGACGCCCTCGGTCCGCTCCCGCCGCTCACCGGTTTCGAGAACCACGGCGGGACGACCTCGCTGCAGGAAGGAACGGCGGCACTGGGGCGGGTCGTCGCCGGCGTGGGCAACGGCGCCGGCGACGGGAGCGAGGGCGCCGTGCAGGGTCGGGTCGTCGGGACGTACCTCCACGGTCCCGTGCTGGCGCGCAACCCGGCGCTGGCCGACCGGCTGCTCGCCTGGGCGCTCGGCGACGTGACGCTCGATCCCTTGGACGACGAGGCGTCGGAGAGCCTGCGCGAGGAGCGCCTCGCCACCGTCGGCGGCAAGCGCCGCCGGCACAGACGCACCTGAGAAGAAGCACTGAGGAAGGACCACCGCGATGCGAACGCTGCTCAATCTGCTCTGGCTGGTCTTCTCGGGCCTCTGGCTGGCAATCGGGTACGTGCTGGCGGGAGTGGTGCTGTGCCTCCTGATCGTCACCATTCCCTTCGGCGTGGCCTGCTTCCGCCTGGCCGCCTTCGTGCTCTGGCCCTTCGGCCGGGCCGTCGTGCCGAACCCGCAAGCGGGTGCGCCCTCCACGGTGGCCAACGTCCTCTGGTTCGTCCTGGCGGGTCTGTGGATGGCGCTGGCGCACCTGGTCCTCGGCGTCGTGCTCTGCCTCACCATCATCGGCATCCCCCTCGGCCTCGGGAACTTCAAGCTTGCCGCGGTCGCCATCGCCCCGTTGGGCAAGGAGATCGTGCCGACGACCGATCCCGCGCTCCCAGGCGGGAGGCATCGTCTTCTGAGTGCTCCCAGCCGCGCTGGCCTCAGGCGGTCGGGCCGACGTCGAGCGAGAGCAGGTCGTGGGCCACGACGACAGTGCCGACGAAGTGCGCCGCGGCCATCGCAACCCATTCGTCCTCGGTGCCGGGCTCGGGAGCGGGGACGAGGTGCGTCAGGACCAGGGTGCCCACACCGTTGCGCGCCGCCGTCCTGGCCGCATCCTCGACCGACGAGTGGTAGTCGAGGACGTCGACGAACCGGGGGAGACCGATCGCTCTGATCAGATCGGGTCGCGTCACCGTGTGCACCAGCATGTCCGCTCCCGCACAGAGGCTCGTCCAGCCCTTCGCACGGGACCGTGTCGCCCGCGATGACCACGGACCGCCCGTCCTCCTCGACCCGGAAGCCCACGGTCGGGCGGACCGGGGCGTGATCGGTGGGCGCGGCGGTGACCCGGACCGCGCCGTCCTCCAGCACGACGCCCCGTTCGCATTCGACCACCTCGGCGGTCGGCCGCCACGCCAGGTCGTCGTGGTGCGCCATGCGGTAGCCGATGTCGAGTTCGAGCATCGCCTCGGTCGCCCGCAGGAGCGACGCCGTGCCGACGGGACCGTAGACGGGGAGCGGTTGGGGTTGGAACGACGTGATCCATCGCGAAGTGAAGATGTCGTTGAGATCGGTGGTGTGATCGCTGTGCAGGTGGGTCAGAAAGAGTCCGCGCAGCGCCCCCGCGGTCGACCCGGCGGCGGCGGCACGCAGCAGCACACCGCGCCCGCAGTCGAAGAGCAGGTCGCCGGCCGCGGTACGCACCAAAGTCGACGGACCGGCGCGCTCCGCGTGCGGCAGTGGGTTCCCACTGCCGAGGATGATGAGCTGCATCGATGGCGCCTCCTGGGCTCGACATGACAGCGCACCCGAGTGCGCGCCGGTACCGCCAGCCTGCCACTGGCTGGCCGCGGGGCTCAGGAGCTCAGTCCGGCCACTCCGACCCCCGCTCCCGTGCCGGGGGGTCGTCGAGCGCCCAGGCGCGTCGCCAGGGCGAGGCCGCCGGTCCTCTGTGCGCCGCCTCGGCTCCCGCAACCGGCGCCACGGCGCTGACCGAACGCCGGGCCTGCCACCAGTCGGAGTGGACCTCGCGAGAGAGGGTGGCGACGGCCGCCTCAATCCGGTCCGAGAATCGGTGGGTGTTCTCCCCTTCGTCCGGGGAGAGGGGGGCGCCGAAGAGCACCGCGATCGGGGCGCGGCGCAAGCGGCTGCTGCCGCGCGATTCGGTGCCCGATCCTCCCGGCGCTCCCGCTTCGCCCTCGGCGCTCTTGGGCAGGACATGCCGGGTGCCGTGGAGGTAGACGGGCACCACCGGCCGTCCCGTCCGGCGGGCCAGGTAGGCGGCACCGGCCGTGAACGGTTGGGTCCAGCCGTCGGGCGAGCGGCCTCCTTCGGGGAAGATGACCAGGTTCCAGCCGTCCTCGATCAGCTCGGCTGCGGTGTCCCCGGACTTGCGATTGACCCTGCTTCGTTCGATGGGGATCGTGGCCAGGGCGAATGACGACAGCGCGGCCTTCCAGGTGCGGTCGAAGAAGTAGTCCGAGGCCGCGGCCACGACCGTGCGGTGGCGGAATTCCACGGGCAGGGTCGTCAACAGCAACGGCGTGTCCATGTGGCTGAGGTGGTTGGCGGCGAAGATTACCGGTTTCTCGACGTGTTGGAGGTGCTCGAGCCCCCGCAGGGTCGCCGGAGCCAGGACGCGGGCGGCGGGGCGGGCCAGGTTGTCCATCACCATGGCCCGGGCCAGCCGGACGGGGTAGCGGCGCGACCACTCGTGGTCGTAGTCGAGCCCGACCTTGCGTTCGGGATCGGGGCGCTCGACGGTCGTCGGCCAGGAGGGCGCGGCGAGAGGGAAGCGGGCGGAGCGGACGCGGCCCCGCAGGCCCGAACCCGCCATCAGTGCACGTCCGACATGAAGATCGGCGGGTTGTGCATGTGCGTCAGGGTGGGCGACGGCCCCACGACGTCGGACGCGATCTCCAGGGCATCGTCCAGCGAGCTCGCCGGCGAGAAGCCGAGCCGGCGCACGGCCTTCGGGTCCCCGCCCACGACGATGACCCGACCCAGGTGCGCCATGGCGTGCGCGCACCAGTACCACATGTAGAAGGGGTGCACGCCGTGGTAGGCGTGGCCGGTGCGGTAGAGGTGGATGTACCAGGGGTCGGTGGCGAAAGACTCCTCGAACTCCTTGTGCATCTGTACCGGGTCGATGGTCTGGGTGAGGACCTGCTCGTAGAAGTCGATGTAGCTCGGATGGTGGCCGGGGTGGAACTCGGGTCGCGTCGGGTGCTTCATGATCACGACACCGCCTTCGCGTACGAGCGGCTTCCCCCGGTACATGTTGAAGAAGTAGCCGAGCCCGAGGCAGGCGACGAGGATCGGGTTCATGATGGAGTTCACGTTGTAGGGGCAGATGTAGGGCAGCCCCATGGTCAGGATGTCGGTCTGGCCCTCGACGTCGACGCCCTGCTGGGCCCACACGTTGGCCGTCGTAAGGGCGTGCACGGCCTCCACCTCGCCTGCCTGCACCGAGGTCAGCGCGTGGGGGGAGCGGATGGAATGAAAGATCTGCCGGGCCATGCGTGGCGGCGCCTTGGCCAGCGCCTTCGACGTGGCCGCGTAGGTGGCCCGGTCACGCAGCGACCACTCCCATTCCCGCTTCTGGAGGAAGCCGAAGTTCGACGGGAAGGTGTCGTTGTTGAGCGTCGTCTCAATCTGGAAGATCTTCACCCCCGACTCGGCGATGAGGCGGCCCATGCGCCAGTTCGAGGAGTGCAGTTCGGAGGCCGGCTGGTCCATGAACGATTTCGAATGGCGCATCGTCTGCGGGTTGTGGTGGTGGCGCAGGCTGCGGTAGCTGGCCAGGCCGGTCGCCACGCTCTTGTGACCGCCGTCCATGGCGACCAGGTTGATGTTGACGTAGACCAACAGGTCCGAGGTGGCGGCCCGCTTGTTGATCTCCACTTCCTCGCCTTGTTCGGTCTCGCCGATGAAGAGGAGGTTGTCGGGGTCCTCGGCGTCGTGCTGGGTCAGCAGGCCGTGCGGGGCGAAGGCGTCGTAGACCCGGTCGCCCAGGGCGTGGCGGAGCTCGTCCTCCGTCATGCGGCGGTGCAGGGCCAGCGCCGCCACCAGCTCCACGTCGTCGACGCCGGCCTCGGCCGCCATGTCGAGCACGGTCTCGATCACCATCTGGCGGATGTCGGGCGCCTCCATGGGCGGGAGCGGCAGCGAGACGTCGTCGAAGCAGATCGTGAGCTTCATGCCCGGACGCAGGAGAGCGGGCAGGGGATCGCGGTCGCCCTGGGGGTGGAGCAAGGCGTGGCGGATGGCGCGATAGGGGTCCTCGATCGCCTTCATGGGCTCGGGGGCGTAAATGACGCGACTGCCCTCGGGCAGCGTCTCGAGGCCGAAGGCCTCGCCGCTCCAGAACAGGGTCGGTGGCGTCGACTTGTCCACCTCGAGGACGAATCCTGGACGGCGACTCATCGGATCGGTCCTTTCCGTACGTCGAATGCGATCTTCACGGCGCCTCTGCGGCCGGCTGCGCCGGCGTGGGCGACTGCGTCCTCGAAGCGGGCCAGCGGGTAGGTGGCCGACACCAGCCGCCCGGTCTGCAGCGCGGACGCGACATCGAGGGCCAGCGCAAAGGTCGAGATGCCGTCGTCCGCGCCGAGGTCCGGCGCTCCGCTCCGTCCCGTAGGCGTAGGCCCCCGCCAGGCGGACCTCGCGGTGCCAGAGCGGGGCCAGGTCGACGGTCACCTTGCCCGGCATGCCGACGAGGGCCACCGTGCCCCGCGGGCGCACCATGGCCAGGGACTGCGCGATCGACTCGGGGCTGCCCACGCAGTCGAAGACGACGTCAGCGCCGCCGGAGAGTGTCGCGGTCACTCCGGACGCCGCGCCATAGGACAGCGAGCGCGAGTGGCGGCGCACGGCGCGGCCGAGCTGATCCGAGGGCAGCGCCTCTGTGGCCCCCAGCTCGCGGGCGAGGCGTTGCTGGTGCGCGTAGCGCGCCCCGACGAGGACCGCCGCCGGCGCCGCGCAACGGCCCAGGCCGGCAAGGTGGCTGAGGGCGGCCGTCACGAGCAGGCCGAGTGTCCCCGCGCCGATGACGGCCACGACGTCACCCTCCGCGATCGGCGCACCGAGCACCGCGTGCACCGCGCAGGCCACGGGCTCGACCGTCACCGCGTCGGCGTCGCTCAACGAGTCGGGCACCGCGTAGAGCTGGCTGGAGTGCGCCACGAGGCCTGAGGTCGACCAACCGCCCCCGGTGTCGGCGCAGAAGCCCGTCTGCAGGCCGGGGCGGATGTGGCCGAAGGCGATGTAACCACAGTTGCCCACGTCACCGGCTTGGCAGGCGGGGCACATGGGCTCGATCCCTCGGGCGGCGCAGCCGAGCACCGGCTGCAGCACCACTCGACTGCCGGAGGCCAGCACGCCGCCCTCGGCCCCGAGCGCGTCCTCGGTCAACGTGCCGACGACCTCGTGGCCCGGCACGAAGGGAAAGGAGACGATGTCCTCGAAATAGCGCGAGCTGCGTCCGTCCAAGGTGGCCAGGTCGGATCCGCAGATCCCCGACAGGATGGGGTCGACGTGCACCCAGTTCGCCGCCGGCAGCGCAGGGGCGTCGCGCTCGATCAGGCGCAACGGGCCCACGCCGGCGCCCCGTCCCGACCCGAAGGACGACACGACACGTGCCGCGGCGAAGCGCGGCAGCGAGCGCTCGAAGAGCAGCGTGCTCATCGTCCCATCACCGCCTTGGGCTGCCGCACGTCGAAGGGTCCGAGCGGGAGCGGGCGGTGTGACCCGCCCTCCGCCTTCGCCCAGTGCTCCACGTGCCAGCCCCGCCGCCGGGCGATGGCGGAGAGCCGCGACTCGGGGTTGACGGCCACCGGGAAGCCGACGGCCTCGAGCATCGCGAGGTCACTGGCCGAGTCGGCGTAGGCCACCGACTCCTCGAGGGAGAGGCCGTGGAGCGCGGCGTAGTCGGCCAGCACCAGGGCCCGCGCTTCACCGATGGGCGGCAGCGTCGTCAGGTGCCCGGTCAGCCGGCCGTCGCGTGCTTCCATTTCTGCGCAAATGATGTCGTCGAAGAGCGGGCGGATGGGCTCAATGATGAAGTCCAGTGCCCCCGTGATGAGCAGTGTCCGGTGTCCGGCCGCGCGGTGCGCCCGCACCCGGGCGAAGCCGTCGGGGAATGACCGCGTGAGGAGCTGGCGGTGGAAGAGCTCCCACGAGTCCTGGCGCAACTGCTCGATGGGCGCGTCCTCGAACCGCCGGTAGAACGAGCGCAGGAAGTCACCGCGGTCGCGCCGGTCGAGTGCGAGCAGGGACGGCGCCTGCCGCAGGAGGTCCGCCACGAAGCGTGCCCGTCGTGCCGGCGACAGATGGCGGCTGGCCAGCCAGGCGTAGGTGTCGACGACGTTGGACGACATCAGCGTGTGTTCGAGGTCGAACACGGCAAGATGCCGATCCGGCGAGAGGATGGCGCGGCGCTGCCGGTCCGGACGCTTGTCCACCACCGACTTGCCGGGCTTGGTGCGCACGCGGGTGTGCTCGAGCACCGAAGGCAGGTGGATCTCGTGGACGTAGTGGTCCCAGTAGATGACACCCGGGTCGAACTCGAACCGGGCATGGTCGTCACCGTCGCCCGCGTCCGAGAGCGCGATCAGGTTGTCGACCCGGTATCGCGCGTCGGTCTCGGTATAGGCCCCGTAGAGCTCGACGTAGCCGAGGGCCCGCTTGGCCAGCGCGTGCCTGTCTTCCATCCGGGCGGCCATCTGCGCCTGCTTGCCTCGGATCGGCAAGGCAGTGATCAACTTCTCCACGAAGGTCATGGCGGCGTCGGCGCGCTTGAGCTGTCGCTGCACGCGTCCCCGTCCGGGGAAGGACCACTCGGGCACGTTGATCGGCTGGCCCCGGTCGTCGTAGAGGGGGTTGCGGCTGAAGAAGTCCTCCGAGAGCTCGACGAGATGCCCGTAGCGCAGCGGGTTCCGCACACCCGACGCGACGTGGTACACCTTCGGCCGTCCCGGCTCGGGGCCGCGCGCTGCGACGGCGAGGATGGCGGCGACGACGAGGTCGACGGGGATCACGTCGACGATCCCTTCTGGCACACCTGGGAACTCGCGCAGCAGCCCGCGGGCGTAGGACACGATGATCGGCTCTGCCATCCGGAAGCCGCGGATCCAGCCTGGCCGGGGTTCCGACAGCGCCGACTCAATGATGGAAGGCCGTACGAAAGTGATGGGTACCCGGCCTTCCCACTGCTCCACGAGCGCGCGCTCGCCGAGCGCCTTCGTGAAGGGGTAGGCATCGGGCCACCCGAGCGAGAGCGCCCGGGCCGTGCCCGCCGTCACCAGCTCGCTGCTCACCCATTCATCGCGAAGCTTCTCGGCTTTCGAGGCGATCAGGTGATCGCCGGCGGCTCCGATCTCCGCCCGAGCCTGCTTCGTGAAGTTGCGCAGCTTCTCGGGCTTGCGGGACTCGGCCTCCAGGTCATCGCGCAGGCGCCGGGCCGAAGTCACCTCGGCCTCCCACGGGACGTCGAGGGTGAAGCGGTTCTCGCTGAGCAGCTCCTCCTTGGCTTCGCCCTGGTGGGTGCTCGCGACGTACGCGGTCGAGACGGCGACGAGGTGGGCGGCCGATCCGGTCTCGGCGATCGCGGCCGCCACCCGGGATGGGCCGAGGAGGTTGATCTCGACCGCTTGGGTCAGGGGGGCGTCGAAGGAGACGGTGGCGGCGGAGTGGATGACGACATCGGCGGCAGCGAGGGCGTTGCGACCTTCGTCGTCGAGCCCGAGCCCGTCACGGCTGACGTCACCCGGCACGGCGCGGACCCGGCGCGTCACCTCGGCGTCGAAGCCATCTCCCAGTTCGGAGCGCAGGCGGTCGAAGCAGTCGTTCTTGATCACCTCGCGGGCGAGCCGAGCCGCCGCGTCGGATCGGCGTCCCGGTCGTACGAGCACCGTCACCTCGGCCTCGGGGACGCAACGGACGATGCGCTCGACCAGAGCGGTGCCCAGGAAGCCGGTGGCCCCGGTAATGAAGAAACGTTTCCCACGGAGATCCCGCTCAATGGGCATCAGAAATGTCTACCACTGCCCGCGGAATCTGTCTACCATTTGGTAAGTGCCCAGCTCGTCGACCAAAGACCGCATCCTGGACGCCGCTCTGGCCTCGTTCGCCAGCAGGGGATACGAGGCCACGTCACTCGACGCCGTGGGCAAAGGGCT
This sequence comes from uncultured Acidimicrobiaceae bacterium, assembly GCA_963731065.1. GTDB lineage: Bacteria > Actinomycetota > Acidimicrobiia > Acidimicrobiales > RAAP-2 > Bog-473. Next base: position 218,133 of record CAVSUH010000024.1, read on the forward strand.
CGACCTCACAAAGCAGTCCATCCTGTACTGGTTCCCGTCGAAGGACGCCCTCCTGGAGGCGGTGATCGCTCGGAGCGCGGACGATCTGTCGACGGCGCTCGAGTCGGCGCTTGCGGGCGGCGGGAGAGGGCTGGGAGCGGGTGGAGGCCGTCGTGCGCTCCGTGTTTCGCCTGGCGGCGCGCCAACCCGACCTGCTCGGCTTTCTGCGCGAGGTGGGTCGGCTGGGCCCGCCCGCGGCAACCCAGATGACACTCGCGCTCGACCCCCTCATGCAGCGGGCTTCATCGTTCCTGGAAGCGGAGATGGACGCCGGAGCGATGCGCCGCCATGACCCGAGGCTGTTGTTGTTGGCCATCTACTCCACGGTGATCGGGATGGTGACAGAGGTGGAGGTGCTGCGGGCTCTGGGGGAGGAGCCGACGGCCCGATCGCTCGTGCGCCGGCGTACCGACGCGCTGCGACTGTTGCGCTCAGCCCTGCTGATCGAGCGGGTCGATTGACCCTTCGCGGATCGGACCTTCGATCGATCGCTTACTCGGTCGCTTTGGGGATCTTCTTCCGGGGCGGGGCCTTCGGGGTGTAGCGCTTGCTGGCGGTCGGTGGCTTGCGGGCACCCGGAGTAGTGGAAGCCGTTTTCGACGTTGACCGGGCGGCTTCCTTGCGCTGTCGTCCGCGGGGCTGAGTCGCCGCCACACGTCGGATGACCTTGGAATCGGTGGTGCCGTACTTGCTGAGACGCCAGGCGCGCAGCATGAGCCAGCCACCGAGAACGATGAAGGCGAATCCGACCGGCAGGAGAAAGACGGTGAAGGCAAGGCCGATGATGAAGAGAGCGAATGCCAAAAGCGTGCGCTTCCGCTTCCAGAGGGCCAAGAACCCGACGACAGTGAAGAGCAGAATGACGCCCCCGACCAGCCCCGCGTCAGGAGAGACGGCAACGTATTTGCCGTCCTCCTTTGTCAGGGGGTTCGCCACTATGTAATAGGCGGGGATTCCGATTCCGGCGACGGCTGCCAAAATGAGCCCACCGAGCGCCCACCTGGTCTCCGTCCGGTCCAAGGTCGTCATTGCTGCCTTGCGCTCGTCGGGAGACAGGACCTCGGGAGGATCTGCTTTGGCCTCGGAGCCACCCGAGGACGGGGGACCGGTGAAAGCACTCATGATGCGACCGGTCAAGGTCTGCGGCGGCTTGCTGCTGCCGTCTCCGGCGGTGGGCGACATGGCAACCTCAGGGTACCGGCGCCGGTGGGGCACCCCAAATCACCCCGTCGCCGCAGGGGGCCACGCCCACGCAGGCTACGGTTATGGTCCGGCAAATCCGCCAGGGCGCTTAGCTCAGCTGGTTAGAGCGCAGCCTTCACACGGCTGAGGTCGTGGGTTCGAGTCCCGCAGCGCCCACTCAATAAGTCCTGTTCACGGCCTTGCGAGTCGTCGAGCTCTTCTTCGCTGTCGTCCGGCGTGCGCGCTACGTGCGCGAAGGAATCGGGTTTGTTCGCGCACGAAAGCGCACGCTCGTCCGATGCATCCTCTGCGCGACCCCGTTGTGCAAGGGCATCGAGGGAGTCGTTGAGCACTTCTTCAGACCCGGGAAACAGGTGTCCATAGCGGTCGAGCGTGAAGCTCACAGACGTATGGCCAGCGCGCACCGCAACTTCCTTTGGATGGGCGCCGGCGGCGATCCACAGTGCGACAGCCGTGTGACGGAGGTCGTGCGGCCGCAAGTGCCCCAGACCGGCTGCCTTAGTCGCCGGCACCCAGAAGCGGCGACGCCAGACGTTGAGCGACACGGGACCGCCTTCAGGCGCCGTGAAGACGAGATCCTCGGGAGTGCGGGCGAACGTGGTCAGGTGTTGGCCGAGGGGCTCGGAGGCAACACGGGGGAGGGGAACCGTGCGATGGCCCGCTCGAGTCTTGGGCGGTCCGAAGTGGAGGTGGCCCTCGACATCGACAACCGTCTCGGCGATGGCCACCTGGCGCCGAAGGACGTCGACCCGCTTGGCCCTGAGACCGAAGAGCTCGCCAGCCCGCAGGCCGCCATAGGCGGCGAGGAGGACAACGGCCCGATAGCGGGGGTCCATTGCTTCGGCAAGGCGGTCAACTTCGGACGTTGTGAGGAAGCGCATTTCTATGCGCTTGATCCGGGGCATCTTGACCCCTTCGCAGGGCGACGATGTCACGAGGCCGGCCTGAACGGCGGAGCGCATGATCTTTGACATCAGCTGCCCCGCCTTTGTCACTGTCGAGGGCGCCAGCCCATTCGTGCTGAGCTCCGAGATCCATGTGCGCACGGTCATGTACCTGATGTCGCCTAGCGCCATGCTCCCGAACTGAGGGAGCAAGTACCGCTGCAGGTATCCCAGATCTCGTACACGGTTCGAGGGCCTGAGATCGACTGTTGTGGCTCGCCACTGCTCCGCCCAGTCTGAGAAGAGGACCGTGGCGCCAAGTGGGTCGATCCAGAGTCCGCGACGCACTTCCGTCTCCACACTCGAGAGGTAGACGTTGGCGTCGGCCTTGAAGGCAAACGTCACGGGAGCGATGTGACGTATGCCCAGGTGCCAATAGCTGGCTTGCCAGCGCCCCGAGGGAAGCTTTCTCAAAGAGCCGAACTGCCGCCGATTACTCATCGCAACCTCCTGACTACGGAGCGATCACTCTGCCTGTCGGATGTGACAGAGCTGCCCCTCAATGGAACGGTCCCGATGAAACCGAAATGCGAATCAACGATGACCAATTCGCAGCGCGTTCTAACGAACAGTAAGGAGCAACAGGCTGCAATGACGAGTAATAGCGAGCAACAAAAGGAAGAGTCCAAACTCCCTGATCAGACCCCAGATGTCCGCGCCTCTGTACTGCTTCAAGCCGCCCTCACTCGAGCCGGCGGCTTCGCCGCCGGCTCGGCAGGCGGTCGGGGGCCTCGATCCACAAGGTTGCCGATTTCCTGCGCACTGTCAATGCCGAACAGAGGCGATTCAAGGCGCATCCAGGCCGGCCGCTGGACGGCCGGCCAACTCCATTGTGAAATGTCTCGGGTGGGTTGGGGCGCAGCCCTCAAGGGTCCGCTCCGCCGGCCTTCGGCCGCCCTTGACCGCTGCTCGGTGCCAGGTTCAGCATTGCCCCCGTACGCACCATGGGGATAGTCCTGGAGCCAAGGAAGTCCCGCTGGGTAACCGGCATAGCGCCTACATGCTCAATGCTCCGAGAAGTACCACGTACCTCCAACTAGTCGGCCAGCTGGCCTTCGGGGAAATCAATAAACTCCTCGCGGCTCCCTGAGAGCCGCTGCGCGCATAAGCAGGATCGCTGTTCCATCACCTTGCAGCTGGTCGAGCGCGGCGAAGCGACCGGCCAAGGTGAGAACCAACGCCTCGATGGGCCCGGTGACATCCAGACCGTCGCCGGCCGACCAATCCGCGTCGGTCGCGATGGCGTTAATGCCCTGGAATAGTTTCGCGCCGGGAAAGAAGCGGTTCGTCCAGAGATCCCGAGCGACGGGGATCATTCGCCGATCGGGAATGTGGCGAGGTCGCTCAAGTGGTCGGCGGATGTCCATCTGGTGGATGACTATGTCCTCAAGCATGGACAAGGACGACAGGCCAGGTAGATGCGTGCGAGCGAGAACCACGCCTCGGAAATCCTCGAGAAGCATCGCGACGGGAGCTGCGCCTCGCTGTCGGGCATCCTTCGCGATGTACCGGTTAATTCGGAACCCCGATGTCACGAATCCCCACGCAGCCTGAGCAACGGTCATGCGAGTCTCGCTCACCATGTGTCCGACGACATCTCGAACTCGCCATTCAGCGCAGAGCGAGGGGGCGTCCCATTGCGCCGGTGTGAGCGCTTCGAGCAGCTCCAATAGGGATTGGCGTTCGTGGTGAACATCGGCCCAGACATCGGTTCCGGTTGACATGGTCATGTTCCTTCGTTCTCAGGGGAGCGATTTCCGCTCAAGCGGCGAAGCTGAACGGCGGGTACCGATCAGCAAGGAAGCCGACGTAGGCCGCTACGCGGAGCGCGTAGCGGTAGACGCTGACAAGGAAGTCCCGGATCCGTGGGAAGTGAACCCCTTGGTGAAGAGCCAGATGGGCAGGATCAACTCGAAGAGACCGCCGATGACCAGCGCCAGCATCCCTGCGCCGTGCGTCACGTTGATGAGGTTGAACATGGCCAAAACGCTTCCCAGCAAGAAGACGGGATAGCCGATGACGCCCAGCATGGAGAGGTTCCTCGGCACGATCCTCGAAGTCAGCAGGGCAGACGAGAGGACGAGGCCTGCAGCACCAGATACCGCGTAGACCGCAAGCACATACGCATTCCAGTGCGCGTGGTTTGTCAGGAAGTACACGCCCACTGCCACAAGTGTGAGGCACTCCGTCACCCTCAGCGCCAGGTAGGCCCGCGCTCGAAGTGGTGCCGACGGCGTGAGTATCCGCCGCATGGAAGCGCCGTTGACTGCGACGGCGAGGCCGCAGCACACCAGAAGGAACACGCCGACGACGAGGGCAGTGTGGGCGGTCGCGCTCGAGAAGTACGAGCGGATGAGCGCATTACCGATCGCGAAGGTGAAGGTGGCAGTGAGGAAGCACAGTCCGACGAGGACTGAGGTCTTGCTGACGGATGTCGTGGTCGGCGTCGGAGCGCCCCTGGTCGGCCAAGACGTGGTGGGTGTCTGATGCATCGATCGGTCCAGTTTCGCTGTCTTCATGGTCTCGCTCCGATGGTCAGGGCCGGCTCCAGGTGCTCCGTCTCCAGGTGCTCCGTCTCCGACAGATCCACCGCCGGAGCGGCCGTTCCCCGGGAGGCGGCCCGCTCGGTCCAGATGTCGAGCACGAGCAGGCTCAGGTTCGACACGACCGCCGCACCGATGATCGTCGTGATCAACGCCATGAGCCCGCTGGTCACGTGGAAACCGAGTACGGCTCCGACCACCGCACCGACACCAGCGGCACCGATGCCCTTGGCCCGCATCGCCTTCGGCGTGTCGGTGCGGACCCAGCCGGCGTAGACCCCGAGCCAGATCGGCACCGCGATCGAGACCACTGCCAGCAGCTGGTCGTCGAGCGGCCGGCTCGGAGGCCAGAACCGCAGTACCAACAGTGCGCCGAGGAACCATCCGCCGAGTCCGAACACGATCGGACCGGCCGAACGGATCCATGCGCCCGTCTTGCGGCCGGTACCGCCTCGGCGGCGGATCCGGATCGCCAACACCACGAGCCAGATCACTGCCACCAAGGCGAAGCCGACCATTGTCGCAAGGAGGTCCTTGGCAATCCCTGTCTGCGTGTCTGCGATGTGGCGAAGCTGACCACGTTCGGGGTGTAGCGGGACGTGTCGACCTGGCCGGTGGCGTAGAACGTGGTCAGCAGCTGCGTGCTGGCGCTCGGCTCGTAGGAAAAGAAGTCGTCCACGTGCCCGAGCCCGGACAAGATGACCTGATGCCCGTTGGAAAGGTGCGGCAACAGCTCCTTCGTGGCGTTCTGGGCCGGTGTCTCGAAGTCGAGCGTCCCGCCGATGAGCAGCGTCGGGACGCTCGAGTTCTGCACGCTGGTGTACTGGTTCTCGCCCGGGTTGGCCGGCCAGGCGTGCACAAGGCCTCCTGCCCCCCACAAGAACTCCCCGAGGGGATTGCCGATGATCGAGCCCCGGTCCGCGCCGGAGCTGAAGTAGCGCTCGACGGGCTGCGCGTCGGCCATCCCGATGCTGGCAAACTCGCCCCAGGTGAACGACGTGGGGAAGGGCGAGATTGGCCATCGCCGAGAGGAACCACAGGCCGCTCGGGTCGCCGTGCGCGGCGGAGATCCACGAGTCGAGGGTCATCGGCCCGGACAGTGGCGAATCCACCGAGGTCGCCTCCGTGAGCCCGAGGAACGTCCCGACCAGGACGTTGCCCGGCTTGATCGGCAGGGAGTAACCAACTGCTCGGCATGTGTGCCGCCGTGTGCTGCATGCTCGCGGCGAGGTTTTTGGTGCGGGCGCGGCAGGCAGGCTGCTTCGCGCACAGCGCCGAGTAACGCTCGATCCCCTGATCGATCTCGGCTCCGCTGTAAATGAAGTTCCCGGGCGGGTTGACCCCGACCATCACCGAGCGGTCGACGCTCTTCGGGTACATCCACTGGTAGATCATCGCCAGACGGGTCCCGGCGCTCTCGCTGAGCAGGTCGATGCGCTGGTAGCCGAGCGCGACGCGAGCGGCTTCGATGTCGCCGGCCTGCTCCTCCATCGTGTAGCCGGCGAGGTCTACGCCGCTTCGCTCAAGCCGCTTCGCGCACGAGGCGAAGGCCTGGGAGTACGCACTCAGCGACGCTTTGGCGAGGTAGTCGGCGGAGTTCTCGAGCGCCGCCGTCACCTCGGGACAGTTCAGCACCGAAGAGCCGTCGACGCCGCGGTAGCCGACCATGACGACATCGTGCTGGGCGGCCAGGCGGTTCGCTTGGGGAAACGTCATGTTGGTAATGCCCGGGCCGCCGTTGAGATGGAAGATTGGCGCCAACGGGTGCGATGAGCGAGCCAGGATCCGGGTTACCGGCAGCGCGATCAGGCGCGACCGGGGGTCTGCCCGGTTCTCGGGCACGACGAGCGTTCCGCAGTCGGCGCGGTATCGCGCCCTTCTCGGCGGCATAGGTGCACGGGTGCATGGTCAGCTGGCCGGCGTGCGCCCCCTGCGGGACCGAGACCGCGGCGTCGCCGGGTGCGAACCCGATGTACGTCAGACCGAACAACATCACCCCGATGACCACCAGGGCAACGATCCGGGCCCAGGTGAATGCCCGTGGTCTTTGCGGCGGCGGTCTTGGTTGGTCGACTGCCACGGTCTTGCCGTCGCGCTTGGTCGGATTGGTTTCCTCGATCATCGTTCTTCCTTTCGTCGACCCTCGTTGTGCCATATGTCGAACCTAAGGTGCGATGGCGAGATCGGCATCGTCGGGAGGCTGTGTTGGCGCTCCTACCATCCGACGATTGCGACTCCTACGTAGGTAGGAGGCGGGAACGGAAGGAGGGGAGTACGTTCAGCGGGTGAGCCGAATCGAACATCTCGCCCGCACTTACTGGTTCGACCTGCTGATCGCGCTGGTGGCATTCGTGGCGATGCTCGACGTGGTGCTCGGACGCGGTTCGTCCGGAGCTCCGACAACGACGCTGTGGTTCTGCCTTCCCGCGCTCGCGATCCTGGTGCTTCCCCTGTTCGCGCGGCGATGGTTTCCGTTTGCGGGACCGGCGGGATACTGGCTTTTGGCTGCGGGAATCTCGTTCGTCGACCCGCTGTTGATCCCGTATCCCAACTCCCTCTTCCTGATCGGGCTGGTCGCTGCATTCCTGCTCGGGAACCTTCGGGACCTCCGACGGGCCGGCCTCGGACTGGCGATCGTGGTCGGCGCTTCGGCGACCCTCGTCTACAACATCCCCGGAGTCTCGGTCGACCAGCTCGTCTTCATTCCCGTCGACTTCGCCGTCGCCTGGATTGCAGGCCTTGCTGTCCGCGCCCGGGTCGAGCAGGCCGAGGTGGCGGAGTCACATGCGACCCAGGCCGAGCAGGAGCGGGATGCAGCTGCGCGCGTCGCCGTGGCCGAGGAGCGGGCGCGGATCGCGCGCGAGCTGCATGACATCGTCGCGCACGCCGTCAGCGTGATGGTGCTGCAAGTCGGCGCTGTCAGGCACCAGCTCCCCGACGCGATGGCCGAGAATCGCAATGCGCTCAGGAGTGTCGAGCAGGCCGGGCGCGGCGCACTGGCGGAGATGCGCCGTCTGCTCAGCGTGATGCGCCGTGACGGCGACGGCGTCGAGCTCGCACCTCAGCCCGGCCTCGACGGCCTCGACTCGTTGGTGCAAGAGATCGGCCGCGCCGGGCTCCCCGTCGAGCTGCACCTCGATGGGGAGCGTTTCCCGCTCCCGCCAGGGATTGACCTCTCTGCGTATCGGATCGTTCAGGAGGGTCTCACCAACGCGCTCAAGCACGCCCGCGCCAGCCACGCGGAGGTCACCGTCCGGTATGGGCCCGACGAGGTAGGGATCGAGGTGCACGACGACGGGACCGGCGCGACGCCGAGCGACGGCTACGGCCACGGACTGATCGGCATCCGCGAGCGCGTCAGACTCTACGGCGGCGAGATGACCGCAGGCAGGACAAACGGCGGCGGGTTCACGCTCAGCACCCGCCTCCCACTCACCTCAGACCGGCCATGACGATCCGAGTCCTCATCGCCGACGACCAGTCCATGGTCCGCGCCGGCTTCCGAATGTTGCTCGCCGGCGAACAAGACATGGAAGTCGTCGCCGAAGCAAGCAACGGACTCGAAGCGGTGGCCATGGCGGCGCGGTTTGACCCGACCGTGATCCTGATGGACATTCGCATGCCAGAGCTCGATGGGCTCCAGGCCACCCGCCGGATCCTCGCCGCCGACAACACGGCGCGGATCCTGATCCTCACCACCTTCGGACTCGAAGAATACGTCTACGAAGCCCTCAGCGCCGGCGCGAGCGGATTCGTGCTCAAAGACGATCCCCCCGAACAGCTGATCGAGGCGGTCCGCACCGTCGCCGCTGGAGACGCGCTCCTCTCACCCGCGATCACCAAACAAGTGATCAAGAAATTCACAAGCATCCCTCGCCACGAGCCGCCGAAAGAACTTGACGAGCTCACCGCACGCGAGCAAGACATCCTTCGGCTCATCGCCCAGCGGCCTGTCCAACGCAGAGATCGGCGCGGAGCTCTACATCAGCGAGACGACCGTCAAGACCCACGTCACGCACGTCCTCCAGAAACTCGGCCTTCGCGACCGCGTCCAAGTCGTCGTGCTCGCATACCAGACCGGGTTCGTAACGTGAGCCACGCCCATCTAAGCCTCACAGGGGGCCGCAAGCATGAAGTGAATGGAGGGTCTGGGTCTATGGTCCCTCTGAGGGGCTCGACGAGGGTCCACGTCAATGACGACGCCTTGGCATGACGCCGCCAAGGAAGGGCGACGTAACGGCTACCAGCATCGTTGATGCAGGGACCTCACCGGCGAACGCGCGGGCCGCATACGGCTGGGAGCGGTATGCCTGGGTGGCAGGGATCCTCTTCGTACTTGCCGTCCTGACGGAGTCCGCGATCGGGCTCGGGGTCGGCATCAACCAGAACGACTCGGCCTCCAAGATCGCGAACACGCTCGCCGATCATCGGAACCGGCTGGTGATAGTCGAGGGCTTCTGCGTCGTCTACGCCGCCATGTTACCGATCTACCTGTGGAAGCTGTACGACCGTGTCCTGCACACCGATGCCGAGGGCTCTCGTGCCCTCGGCTCCTTGATGCTGGTCGGTGGCATGCTGTTTGTTGCCCTTCATGCGTTCAGCGACATCGGGATCTACGGCGTGCTCGACGGGAAGCTCGCGATATTCGGTGCGCAACACGACCACAGTGTTTCCTACACCCTGTACCTGCTGACCTACGCGGTGGACAGCGTCGCGGACGTCTTCGGCGGTCTCTTCGCGTTCGCTGCTGGGGTGCTCGTGTTCAGGAGTGGAGCCCTGCCTCGGTGGCTTGGGTGGGTCTCGATCCTCGCCGCCCCCTTGCTCCTTCTGCAAGCCTTCGGCCTCGGCGGTGTGATCGCATCGTTTGGTCTTGTTCTCGACTTGATCGGATTCGTGCTGCTCCTCGTCTTCGTCCTGATCAGCAGCATCGTCTCGCTCAGGAGCGAGAGATCGGTTGGCGCCCCCGCTCAAGTCGGGTAGAAACCGGGGCCCGACGGAAGGCGCCGGACAAATGGTGCATCTGGGCAACGGTTCGAGATGTCCCACTTTGACGGTGCAATAAGAAAGTGGGGCATGCCTCCGAGGTGCCGCCTCGGGGAGACCCTGGGGCATTCCCAAATCATCTCGAGTCGACCTCCACTTCGTTGCGAGAGCCGCCCATTGGCCTCAACGCGGTTCTCTACCAGGACCCTCACCATGTAGTCGACAGCGTGAGAATGGCCGTGCGTGGACATTTCACGGACGGTCGTCCTGCCTCTTTGGCCCTTGCAACGGGTCTTGGAAGCCTGCTAGTCACTCAAAACGAAAGCGTGATTCGGACGTTTCCACGCGACGGACTCGACCGTCTGCCCGCGTTCTTGGTCGTGGGACACGTTTCCGAGAAGGGGGTTGACCATGACCACACAAGCGACCGAAACCGCAGAGGTGCTCGGCCCGCTAGCTCGGTACGAGCAAAGCGTGGTGGAACGCATCCAAGACTTCAAGGACCCGAGGCAGGAGTGGCGGAGGCTCTTCTCCGAAGTCCTTGGGACGTTCTTTTTGGTTCTGGCGGCTGCCGGTGCGGGCATGATGAGCCACGCTTTCCCCGGAGTGATCAGTCATCAAGCGGCGGTGGTGGCTCCGGCGCTCACCGTGATGGCCATCATCTTGTTCATGGGCAAGGTCTCCGGTGCGCACCTCAACCCAGCGGTCAGTATCGCGTTCGCCCTGCGAAGGGACTTTCAGTGGCGGCGAGTGCCCGGCTACATCGTTGCCCAGCTTGGCGGGGCCACGCTCGCGGCATTGGTGCTGCACGCCATCATCAACGTCTCGGCGAAGTACGGAAGTAACTATCCGGCGCACGGCTACTCGGACATGGCCGCATTCTGGATGGAGCTTCTGCTCACGGCGGGTCTGGTCAGTGTGATTCTCGGGACCGCTTCGGGCGCCCAGAACGTCGGGATCTTCGGAGCTCTCGGAGTCGGCGGTTACATCGCCCTCGCCGGACTATGGGGGAGCCCGATCTCGGGCGCTTCCATGAATCCGGCTCGTACGTTCGGACCCGACTTGGTGTCCGGCACCTTCACGGGCTACTGGGTGTACATCGCTGGTCCTCTCGCCGGAGCAGTCGTCGCGGTCACTGTCGCGTTCGTGCTCCGTGGTGCAGGCGGAGGCAGGTCTGGATCCGGAGCCGCGCAAGGAGATCTCTTCACCGAGCCACTCGAGGCTGGCAAGGCCTAGTGGCACGGCCTGATGAACATCAAGCGCCGGTACGTCACGTCGTGGAGTGGTTGATCATCGCAACAGCGACTCGTTCCCGTCTGAGCAGCGAGTCATCACCTGAGGAGACGCGAGTTGGCTGAACTCGATGGACCCGAAGAAGACATGGTGGTGTGCCACTTCATCGTTTCGGACGACGTCGAACGATCCCGCCGGTTCTATACCGAAGTGCTCGGCGGCAGAGTGGTGTTCTCCGGAGACGTGACGAATGTCAATGTCGCGCTGGCCAACAGCTTCATCGTCATCAATGTCGGCGGTGGCCCGACCGACGACAAGCCCACGGTCACCCTGGAGACCCCACCGGACCCGGACCGGACCAGCAGCTTTCTCAACATCCGGGTCAAGGACATCCAGGCCAAATACGAGCAGTGGAGTGCCAGGGGAGCGGAATTCCTCACGCCGCCCAAGCAGCATCCGTACGAGATTCGTTGCTACATCCGCGATCCTGACGGGTATCTGATCGAAGTGGGGCAAACCACCGACTCGGAAGGGGACTGGTCCCCGTGGTAGCGGTCTGATTCGAAGTCATCCTCAGGATGCGGATGATGACCCAAGGACCCAAGCTTTCCGTCACCCTTGTCCGACCTACGTGCTGCCTGTGAGTGGGCACTCACCGGACCGGCCGAGAGCAGGATCCCGATGGCTCAGCGGATCTTCACACAACGTCAAGGAAACCTTGAGGGCGGTCTTAGGTCGCAGATGCAGACTGACCATGTGGAGCGATTGGTGTTGGAGTCCTGTCATAGCACCTGGGTGTTCGATCCCGAACGACGGAGGTTTCGTCGGATCCTCAAGGGCGGTGAGGTCGAAGAGCGTCCGGTCACGACGCCGTGGCGCACCTACTACGGCCTGGAATTCAAGGAGGACTCCGAGGCCTTCACCGTGACGCTGAATGCGGCCGGCACGCAACTCATTCAGTCATGGCGCCACACGCATGACTGTCTTCAGTGTGGCAGTCATGTCACCGGCCAGATATCGGTCGAAGAGATCGACGCCCTCCTCAGAAAATAACTTGCGTCGCGGCACAAGGTTGAAGGAATCCTGACGTGCTCGCGGTGGTCAGACGATCTGCCGGCAAGTGCCTTGTGGTCTCCACCATGAGGCCCACGCTTCGGGGAGGTCAGAGGTGAGTGAGCTTCCAGGTGAGGCTCGGTCCCTCACCCGAGCCGCCGGCAACCAGGGGGGTCGTGACGGCACCACCTGGGAAGTCCGCCACCAGGTGCCCCACCATCTCCCCTTTTCGGACCGTGACACCGGAGGGCACGTGCAGGTCGAAGTGAAGAGCCACCCTGCTCCCAGCCTGGGCCAGCCCGCTGACGGCCCGCACCGCCGTGACGGGAACCTGGACATGACGCCAGGGTGCATCGACGTGGCCGACCACGGCGCCGGCAGAGACGACCGACACCGCCTGTACGGTCGCTGGCACGGCGTCGGCCAGCGCCACCCCGGCGGCGAGGGTCGGTTCGACCAGTCCCAGGGAGGTGCCCGGGACGCCCAGCATGACGCCGTAGACGGTCCGCGCCGTTCCGGCGACCGTCCGCGTCGCGGCGAAGGCCCAGCACCCCAGCGCCTCCGAGTCCGAACCCGTCTTGATCCCGATGACGCCGTCGTGGCCGATGTCGTAGTCGTAGTTCTGGACGGTGCCGCCCACTGGAAACGTGACCTCCGGCATCGCCACAATGCTGGCGAAGGCGGGAAGTGCCATGGCCCGCATGGCCATCACGAGCTGATCGCGAGCCGAGCTGACCGTGGTGTCCTCCAATCCGGAGGGATCGGTGTAGGTCGTATGGGTCATGCCCAGCGATTTGGCGGTGGTGTTCATCTTGGCCACGAAGGCGGTGATGCTGCCCGCGTCCCACTGCGCCAGCATCTCGGCGATGTTGTCGGCCGAGGCGACCAGGAGTGCCTGGAGCGCCTGCTGCTCAGTCAGCACCTCGCCGGCTGTTATGGCCAGCACTGAGCCCGAGGACGCCGCGTCGAGGTCGTAGACGGCGACGTCGGTCGGGGTCACGGTGATGGAGGGGCCCGACTCACCAGCCGTGAGCGGGTGGTCGCGCAGCAAGATGTACGCCGTCATCATCTTGGCCAGGCTGGCGATCGGGCGCGCCACCTGGCGCCCGGATGTCCGAACGACGCCGGACACCTCGAGCGCTCCCTCGGCCGAGACCGGCCATGAGAGGGAAGGGGACCCTGCGACGTCGAGCGAGGCTGATTCGGACACCGACACGCTCTGTGCCGGCGGGGTGCGGACCAGCTGCACGACCACGAGCGCCACCACCACAACGAGTACCACAGCGAACGTCCACCCTGACCGACGCACCGACGTTCGACCTCCAGACCGACGTGCGGCCCGAGGCTACCCGAGCGCTTTCACTCGGGTACGGCGGGTCAGCAACAACGGGAGGAGCGACCGGGGCACCACCGAGTTCGTCCCCCGAAGCACGTCGAGGATCTCGCTCGTGGTCGGGTCTCGGCGAGCCTGGGAGAGATGCGCTCGACAGTCACCGCTGCCAGCGGACAAGGCGAGGCGCCGGAGGAGAAAAAGGGGGGCGGAATGACGCGTGTACCCGTACACAAGGGCATCGGCGACCACTCCGCCCCCACTGCAATTCTGCCGGTCGAGCTTCCAAGCGCCTAGGGCCGTCGGACCTGACCTGGCACAACACCGGCACAATCGCGGAAGAAAAACGTTCCTGAGCAGCCCTGGCGCAAGCCTGACGGCCGGAGAGACCTGGCCGGAAAGGCCGCACCGGCTCGTGGGAGGCCCGATCACTTAGGCTCTCGCCGGATTCGGCGACAGGAGTGCACCATGACGCGAAGCGAAGAGAACCGCAAGCTGATCGAAGGCTTCTGGGTCGACCTCTATCGACAGGACTTCGCGGCGCTGGGGCGCGCTTCGACGAGAAGGGCGAGTACACCGACGTCGTGACGCCCGAGGACGACGTCGCCCGCGGTCCCGCCGAGATCACCGCCCGCCTCCGGCTCGCCTTCGACAAGCTGTCCAAACTGTTCGACGAACCGCGCCACCTCGTGGCGGGCGAGGACGTGGTGATGACCGAGCACGTCGAGCACTGGGAGTGGCCGACCGGCGAGACCATGGCGCTCGACGTGGCGTCGGTCCACGAAATCCGTGCCGGGAAGATCATCCGGTGGTGTGACTACTGGGACATGAATGTGCTCACCGCAGCTGCGCCCCAGTGGTGGTTCGAGCATGTCCTCCAGGGTTGGAGATAGGCCTTTCCGCGGGAGGTTTGCACGCGCCGAGTGGACAGGCAGTCGTCAGCGCCCGGTCCAGACCGGCGGTCGCTTCTCGAGGAACGCTCTGACGCCCTCGCGGGAGTCCTGTGAACCGATCGCTGCCGCCAGCGCCTGTTGGGTCTGCTGCCAGCCCAGTTCGTCCTCGGCGGCGACGATGTCGTTCACGGCCGCCAGGCACGACTGCACGGAGACCGGGGCGTTCTGACAGATCTGCTGCGCCAGGGCCACAGCTTCGGCGAGCGCCTCACCCGGCGCGGTCAGAACGTTGACGAAGCCCACCTCGTAGGCGCGCCCGGCTTCGATCGGCCGGCCCGTCAGGATGAGCTGCCTGGCCATGTTGAGGGGGAGGGCACGCGGTGCCCGGAAGAGCCCGGCGCAGGTGGGAACGACACCGATGCTGACCTCGGGCAGGCCGAACCGGGCCGTGCTCGCGGCGACGACGAGGTCGCACGCGAGCACGATCTCGAGGCCGCCGCCGAGGGCGGGACCCTCGACCGCTGCGATCAACGGCTTGCGCCGCCGACGTCGGATGATGCCGTACTCGCCACCGCGCGCCGTGGAGTAGTCACCACCGGCGGTCAGGTCACTGCCCGCACTGAACACGTCGGTGCCGCCGGTCAGGACCCCGGCCCACAGGTCCTGATCGTCGTCGAGCTCGTTGAGGGCGTCATCGAGAGCGTCGGCCATCGCCCTGTCGATGGCGTTCCGCTTCTCGGTCCGATCCAGGGTGATGACCAGTACCCGGCCCTCACGGCGCCGTCCGACGAGCTTCCGGGCGTCATCAGTGTTCCGCACGCGTGCCCCCTCTCCCGCTGGGCTGGGAAAAGGGGTTCAGGATACTGCGGAACGGCTCAGGGGCGTCGGCGTCAGCGCAGAGGGATCAGGTCCCCGCCATGGCGACGACGGGCTTGTTCAGCGGCTTGCCACCCATGGACCCGTAGAACGGGGCGTTGTAGCTGAAGATGCCGCCGTCGGACGCCACGAAGCGGTACCCCGCGCCGTTCCCGCTGGCCTCCATGCCGACGATGGGTGCGTTCAGGCGGATGCTGCCGGTCGAGCCGTAGAAGGGGGCACCGAAGGAGAAGATGCCTCCGTCGGCCGCCACCTCCCAGTACCCGCCCGTCCGGCCGTCCGGGGCCATCCCGACGACCGGGGAGTTCAGCGGCTTGCCGCCCATGGAGCCCGAGAATTTGGCGTCGCCGTAGCTGAAGATGCCGCCGTCGGAGGCGACGAGCCAGTAGCCGTTGCCGCTTGGCGTCGCCGCCATGCCGACGATGGGCCGGTTGAGGTGGATGCTGCCCGTGCTGCCGTAGAACTTCGCATCGCCGAAGCTGAAGATGCCGCCGTCGGACGCGACGAGCCAGTAGCCCCCGCCGTCCGGCGTGGCGGCCATGCCGACGATCGGCTCGTTGAGCGGTTTGCCGCCCATGGAGCCGTAGAACTGCGCATCGCCGAAGGCGAAGATGCCGCCGTCCGAGGCCACCTCCCAGTACCCCCCGCCGTCATGGGTCAGCGCCGACGCCACCACCGGCTTGTTGAGGTGGATGCTGCCCGTCGAGCCGCAGAACGGGATGTTCCCGTAGTTGAAGACGCCGCCGTCGGAGGCGGAGAGGAGATAGCCGTTGGGTCCGCCGGCAGGCGCGTTGCACGGCACCTCGCATGGTGGGCTGCGGCGTCCCGGCGTCACCGGTCAGCTGCGGGTCGTGGTGGAACTGCGGCCACGCCCCTGACTCGTAGACGCTCGATCCGGATCCGTTCGTGTTGTCGATCTCCCAGTGGCCGACGTAGCCCGTGTCGTCGTGCCGGTAGTACCCGGCGCCCGTGATGCCGATGTGGCCGTCGGGGTCGTCGGTCACCAGCGGCGAGTTCTGGAAGCCGTGTTGCTTGCCCAGCGTCGCCACCTCGCGCGCCCGAGCGGCCGTCGAAGATGTCGATGCCGTCGGTGGTCGGGACGATGACGTCCTGGTAGCCGCCTCCGGTGAGGTCAGCCGTCACCGGTGAGCCGATGACCTGGCCGCTGGTCGTGGCCGACCAGACGACGGCGCCGTTCGTGCCGTTCAGCACGTAGATGGTCCCCGCCGCGGTCCCCTCGACGACGTCGAGCTGCCCGTTGCCCGTCACGTTGGCCAGGGCGGGCGAGTCGGCGGTGACCCCGTTCGAGGTGTCGCTCCAGGCCAGGCCGCAGCCGGTGTTGATGGCGAAGACCTTGTTGGAGTCCGACGCCCCGGGGTAGAAGCTCCCGTCGCCGATGACGATGCCGACGCCGCCGCCGGCGAGGAACTGGCCGACGGCCGGCGACGAGCGGTCGATGTTCTGGGTCGTGTTGTACTGGCAGATGAGGCCGCCGGCCGGGTTGCCCGTCGCCCGCGTTGCCGGCGCTCGAGAGGATGCGGATGTGCCCGCCGTTGCTGTAGGTCTGCCCGTAGCGCCACGCCGGCGCTCGAGTCGCCGCCGCTGATGATCTCGTTGTTGCCGTCGGCGTAGAGGTCGGCGACCGCAGCCGTCGAGAACACCGAGTCGGCCTGGAACCACGGGAACCCGCCCAGCATCGCCCCGTTGCCGGCGCCCAGCGCGTACGTGTTCTGGCCGAGCGATCCCGCCTCCACGCCGTAGCCGCCGGCGTAGTTGCCGACGGTCAGCGAGGCGGAGACGCCCGAATGCGGCACCGGGTCGGTGCCCGGGTTGGTCTCCTGGACGAACCACTGGTCGCCGCCGGTGTTGGTGATGGCCTGGTAGCCGCCGATCGTGGGTTCGGCCGCGTTGCCGCTGCCGACGAAGACCGAGTCGGTGCCGTTGGGTGAGATGGGGGCGACCGACGGCGACGAGTCGACCGGCGCGCCGGCGTTGTAGGGCCAGCCGGCCACGCCGGTGCCGCCGCTGAGGTGGTAGGCGTAGACGTGGCCGGCGCGGTCGCCGACGACGACGGAGGGCTGCCCGTCCAGGTTGGCGACGTTGGGCGAGGAGAGCGCGATGGGGTTGTTGGCGTCGGCGAGCGTCTTGCTCCACGTGAGGTTGGCGGTGAAGCCGGCGGCGTGCGCCACCTCGGTCGGCCTGGGCGACGGGTGCCGCCTGCAGGGTGGTCGTCAGGATCAGGGCGGCGGTGCCCGCCACCAAAGCTGTCGGGAGGGAAAGCCTCCGTGCACGTCGTTTCACATCAGTCCTCTCGGGTCGGGAAGGGGTCCGCCGCCGCCGTGGGCGCGCCAACGGTCTCCCGGGGCGCCGTCAAGGCGTGTACCCGAGCCGCGGAAATCAACGCCCACCATAAGAACAATCGGCACTGAGGCACGCTGTCTTGACCGTCGAACCTGACCGCATGGGCATTGCAGATCGACATAACCGAACGAAAGACCCGTCCCGCACCTGGTTGCACAGGGGATGGCGCACACAGAAGACACACAGGAAAATGAGCATGAAGCCATTTCGCGAGGCCTGCCGCCTACCATGCACGCAGTGATCGGGTCGTCCACGAATCGGTTGGCGGGCTGATGGGCCGTCGGATCCGCTGGCTCGGCGTCATCATGGTGGTCTGCCTCGGCCTCGTGGTGGCGCAGCTGGTCAACATCCAGCTCGTCAAGGCCAAGCAGCTGCAGAACTCGCCGAACAATCCCGGCGTCGCGGCAGCGAGGTACACCAACCCCCGCGGGATGATCCTGGCCGCGGACGGGACGGTCCTGGCCAAGTCGGTCCCGACGCCGGCGGGGACCAATCGGACCGACTATCCCTACGACTACGTCCGCCAGTACCCGCAGGGCCCGCTGTACGCGGGGATCACGGGCTACGACTCCGCCCTCTACTACGGCACGGCCGGCATAGAGGAGCAGTACGACTCGTTCCTGGGTCCGCATCAGCAGCCGCCCCAGACGCTGAGCCAGCTGATCTTCCGCCAGAGCCAGCCGACGATCACCGACAACGTGACGCTCACGGTGGAGCCGGCGCTGCAGCAGGCGGCCTGGAACGCGCTGACCACCTTGCCTCCCGGGGCGAACAAGGACGGGGCGGTCGTGGTGATGCAGCCGTCGACCGGGAACATCCTGGCCATGGTCTCGAACCCCACCTTCGACCCCAACCCGCTGGTCAGCACGTCGCTGCAGGCGGAGCAGTCTGGCCTACTACAGCTACATCCAGAAGGACCACGAGGGCTTCTTCCCGTTGCGGCCGATCGCCACCGGCGAGACGTTCCCGCCTGGGTCCACCATGAAGGTCGTGACGAGCACCGCCGCCTACAACCTCAAGCCGAGCCTGGCGGGCTTCAACTACCCGGTCGCGCAGTGCCAGAGTTCTCCGACTCCGTCGTGCCAGCTGTGCGACCAGTCCGGGCCGTGCGGCGGGACGATGACCCAGATGCTCCCGTTCTCCTGTGACCCCGGCTACGCCGAGCTCGGCGTGCAGCTCGGCGTCCCGATCATGACCAAGCAGGCCGAGCTGTTCGGCTACAACTCGGTGCCCGGGATCGACCTGCCGAACACGTCCAAATCGATCTTCCCGCCGCTGGCCCCGAACTCCCAGGCCTTCTTCGGGCAGAGCTCCATCGGCCAGTACGACGTGCAGACCACCGCGCTGCAGAACGCCATGGTGGCGGCGGGCATCGCCAACAAGGGCGTGCTGATGACGCCCCACCTCATGTCGTCCATCCACGACTCGCAGGGCTCGTTGGTGCAGACCTACACGCCGAAGGCGGAGTCGACGGTCGGCGTCGGCCCAGACGGCGCAGCAGGTCACCTCCCTCATGGAGGGCGTGATCGCGACCGGCACGGCCTCGGGCGTCGGGTTCCCGTCCTACCTGTGCGCCGCCGTCAAGACGGGAACGGCGCAGACCGACCCGACGACCGGGCTGACCGACACCTGGATGATCGGCTTCGCGCCGGCCAACAATCCCCAGGTCGCGGTGGCGGTCGTCGTGCCCCAGCAGGCCAACAGCTCCGACGGCGCCAGCGTGGCCGGGCCGATCATGAAGGCCGTGCTGACCGCCGCCGTGCCCCAGTCGTCGGTGCAGCAGCCGTGCACCGTGCAGCCGGTCCCGACGTCGAGCTTCACCTCGGCCCCCTGATCGCCACGTCGTGCCGTGGCCCCGAGCGGGGGCCGCGTAAAGTATCTGCGTGGCTACGCAGGTAGTTAGAAGTGCCGCCGGGGAGGAGATCCGCTCGGCCGTCGGGATGCTGAAGCTCCTGGCCGACGAGACGCGGCTGCGGGTCATCTGCGCCCTGCTGGAGGGCGAGCACCCGGTCAACGAGCTGGCCGAGCTGGTGGGCGCCCAGCCGGCCGCCGTCTCGCAGCACCTGGCCAAGCTCCGCCTGGCCCGCCTGGTGCGCAGCCGGCGGGAGGGCACCCGGATCTTCTACGTGCTCGACGACGCCCACGTGCGCCGCCTCGTCGAGGAGGTGCTCTCCCACGCGGACCACGTGACGGCGCATGGCTGACGACAGCCACCATCACGGGCAGCGCCGGGCGGCCGTCGGTGGACACCGACCGCCGCGCCCTGACCATCGCGCTGGTCCTGCTCGTCGCCTTCATGGTGTTCGAGGTCGGGGCCGCCGTCGCCTCGAACTCGCTCGTCCTGCTGGCCGACGCCGGCCACATGCTGGTGGACGTCGGCGCCATCGCCGGCTCGCTGGTGGCGATCCGGCTGGCCGCGCGCCCGGAGACGGGCTCGCACACCTACGGCATGAAGCGGGCCGAGATCCTGGCCGCCGCCGGCAACGCGATCGCCCTCCTCGTCGTCTCGGCGCTGGTGACGTACGACGCCGTGGTCCGGCTCGTGCACCCGTCCTCGGTCGACGGCGCGGTCCTGATCGTCGTCGCCGCGGTGGGCGTGGCCGTGAACCTGGCGGCGACCGCTGACCATGGCCCGGGCCAACCGGCGCTCGCTCAACGTCGAGGGCGCCTACCGCCACATCCTGACCGACCTCTACGGGTTTGCGCGGCACGCTGATCGCCGGCGTCGTCATCGTCGTCTGGGGCTTCGACCGCGCCGACGCCATCGCCTCGCTCGTGGTCGTCCTGCTGATGCTGAAGGCGGCGGTGGAGCTCCTGCGCCCGGCCCTGCGCATCCTGCTGGAGGCGACGCCCGAGGACATCGACGTGGAGGAGGTGCGGCAGCACCTGATGGAGCTGCCCGAGGTGCAGTCGGTGCACGACCTGCACGCCTGGACCCTCACCTCCTCGCTGCCCGATCCTGACCGCCCACGTCGTGGTCACCGACGAGTGCTTCACGACGGGGGAGGCGGGACGCGTGCTCGACCACCTGCAGGAGTGCCTTTCGCACCACTTCGACGTGGCGCACTCGACGCTGCAGTTCGAGTCGCCCGGGCACATCGAGCACGAGCTCGGCGGGCACGCCTAACGCCGACGGCCGCTCGACGTCAGCGCGATCGGCAGGCGGCTCCAGCGCCGCCACGAGCTCGACGTGCTCGGTCATGGGGAAGATGTCGAAGGCGCGCAGCCCGCGGAGGCGCCAGCCCTCGTCGAGCAGGACGCGGCTGTCGCGCCCGAACGATGACGGGTCGCACGAGACGTAGATCACCGTGCGCACGGCGGGCGTGCGCGCGGCCAGGGCCCGCATGACGCCGGTCCCGGCACCCTCGCGGGCGGGATCCAGCACGACGATGTCGGGCCGGCCCAGGGCGGACTCCACCAGCGCCGGCGTCACCTCGCCCTCGAGGACACGCAGCGTGGGGAAGGTGGCGCCGTTGTGGCGGGCATCGGCGCAGGCGCGCCGGTCCCGCTCGACGGCGAGGACGGAGCCCGTCGGGCCCACCGCGTCGGCCAAGGGGACGGAGAAGAGGCCGGCGCCGGCGTAGAGGTCCGCCACCGCCGCCCCCGCGCACGGCCCGACGAAGTCCAGGACCGCGTCGAGGAGCGCCGTCGCGGCGCCCGTGTGGACCTGCCAGAAGACCCCGGGCGAAATCCGGTAGGAGCGGCCGCGCGACGACGGCGTGCACGGCGCCGGGGGGACGGCGGATCTTCCCGCCGACGACGACGCCGGTGCCGATGTCGGGCAGGCGCGGAGCGGAGCGGCCCCGCGGCGTGACCGAGACCACCGCCTCGGCCGGGTCCGTGCCGGTCGCGACCTCGAGCTCGGTGGTGCCGGGCCACAGGACGGCGAGGGCGCCGGTCGCGGCGACCGCCGGGCTGGCGATGGGGCACTCGTGGACGTACTCGATCCGGTGGGAGCGGTGGCGCCGGAAGCCCACGGCGCCACGCGCCGTCCACCGCGACCCGCACCCGGCTGCGATAGCCCAGGCCCGCCGCGTCGCCCGGCAACCGGTTCCACCTCGACGGCCAGGTCCATCCCGGCCAGCCGCTCCAGCTGCTCGGCGATGCGGAAGGCCTTCAGCCGACGCTGGGCCCCGATCTCCACGTGCTGGAAGTCGCAGCCGCCGCAGCGCCCGGGCCCGGCGTGGGGGCAGGGGGGCTCCACGCGGTCGGGCGAGGGGGACAGGATCTCGACGGCGTCCGCCCGCAGGTAGGAGGTGGTGCTCGGCGGTGACCTGGGCCCGCACCCGCTCGCCGGGGAGGCTGTGGCGGACGAAGACCACCTTGCCGTCGGGCGCCCGGGCCACGCAGCCCCCGCCGGCGGCGATGGCGCCCACCTCGAGCTCCAGGAGGTCGGGGATCTCGGCGGTCGTCATGGCAGGTGAGCGTAGGACGGCAAACTTGACCAAAGTTTCGGGGCAGGGGTGTCGATCCGGGCGGTCCCTGATCGTCGTAAGAGCGAAACCAACCCACCAAGGAGAACACCATGCGATACCTGTTGATGATTGCCCTCGACGAGAGCGCCGGCCAGCGGGACGCCGAGCTGACGGGGGAGGGCATGTCGCCCGAGTACGCCGCCTTCATGAAGGACGCGGCCGAGCGGGGCGTGCTGCAGGGCGGCGAGCGTCTGCGGCTGACGAGCGACGCCACCACGGTGCGCGTGCGCAACGGCGAGACCCTCACGACGGATGGCCCCTTCGCCGAGACCAAGGAGCAGCTGGCCGGCTTCTTCCTCGTCGACTGCAAGAACCTGGACGAGGCCATCGACGTGGCGTCCCGCATCCCCGGGGCGAAGGACGGGTCGATCGAAGTGAGGCCGATCTGGGAGATGTGACGGCCGACGTCGAGGCCGCCGTCGCCGACGCGTTCCACGCCGAGTGGGGCAGGGTGGTCGCCACCCTCGTCCGGCTGACCGGTGACTGGGACCTCGCCGAGGAGTGCGCGCAAGATGCCTTCACGACCGCGCTCGAGCGCTGGCCCCGTGACGGCATCCCGCGCCGCCCCGGCGCGTGGCTCACGACGGTGGCGCGCCACCGGGCCGTCGACCGGGCCCGGCGGGCGCGCCTGGGCGAGTCCAAGACGCGGGAGGTCGCGGTCATGGCTGCAGCGAGCGAGGACACCGACCGCACCGGACGAGGACGTGCCCGACGACCGGCTCGCGCCTCATGTTCACCTGCTGCCACCCGGCGCTGTCGTTCGAGGCCCAGGTGGCGCTCACCCTGCGCACGCTTGCCGGCATGACGACGCCCGAGATCGCCCACGCCTTCCTGGTGCCCGAGGCCACCATGGCGCAGCGGCTCGTCCGGGCCAAGCGCAAGATCCGCAACGCGGGCATCCCCTTCGCGGTGCCGCCACCGCACCAGCTGGTGGAGCGCACGGCAGCCGCTGCTGGCCGTCCTCTACCTCCTCTTCAACGAGGGGTACACAGCCAGCTCGGGCACCGACCTGGTCCGCGGCAGCCTGACCGCCGAGGCCATCCGCCTGGGCCGGGTCCTGTGCACGCTGATGCCCGACGAGCCCGAGGCGCTCGGCCTCCTCGCACTCATGCTGTTCCACGACGCGCGCAGCGCAGCCCGCGTCGACGCCGACGGCGACCTCGTCGTGCTGGCCGAGCAGGACCGCGCGCTCTGGGATGCGGCGGCCATCGCCGAAGGCCGTCTGCGGCTCGACGCGGCCACCCGGCTGGCCCGGCCCGGCCCGTTCCAGATCCAGGCGGCCATCGCGGCCTGTCACGTCCGGGACGAGCAGGCCACGGACTGGGCGGAGATCGCCGAGCTCTACGACCACCTGTACGCGCTGACGCCATCGGTGGTCATTGCGCTGAACCGGGCCGTCGCCGTGTCCATGAGCGACGGGCCGGAGGCGGGACTGGCACTGCTCGACGGCATCGCGCCGGACGGCGAGCTGCGGTCTTATCACCTCCTTCCCGCGGCGCGGGCCGACATGCTGCGACGCCTGGGCCGCCGTGCCGAGGCCGCCGAGGCCTACCGCCGGGCCTTCGACCTGGCGGGGACCGAGGCCGAACGCCGCTACCTAGAACGTCGCCTGCTCGAAGCCACCGCCTGACGAGTACGGCGGCCCCGGTCGTGGGCTGGCGGATCGGGGCCTGGACGGCTTCGTCGGTTTGACAGGCTGCGGCCCCGTTGCAATCGTCTCGCCCGGACCCCGCCCGCCGGCGGACGGTCCCCGACGAACACGAGAGGACGGCTGGACCATGCCGCAGGACACCATGCTGCAGGACAGAGTGACGATCATCACGGGCGCGGGGCGGGGCATCGGACGTGAGCACGCCCTCTTGTTCGCCTCCCTCGGTGCCAAGGTCGTCGTCAACGACCTGGGCGGGGCGGTCGACGGCTCGGGTGCCGACGTGTCGGCCGCGCAGTCGGTGGTCGACGAGATCACTGCGGCCGGCGGCCAGGCCGTGGCCAATACCGACAGCGTCAGCTCCTTCGAAGGGGCGAAAGCGATGGTCGACCAGGCCGTCTCGACCTTCGGCGACCTCCACGTCGTGGTCAACAACGCCGGCATTCTGCGCGACCGGATGCTCGTGTCCATGAGCGAGCAAGAGTTCGACGACGTCATTGCCGTGCACCTGAAGGGCACCTTCAACCTGACGCGGCACGCGGCGGACGTCTGGCGCGACGCCGCCAAGACGGGGACGATCACCGACCGGGCCATCGTGAACACCAGCTCCGGCGCAGGTCTGCACGGCAACATCGGCCAGACCAACTACTCGGCGGCCAAGGCGGGTATCGCCATCATGACGGTCGTCAACGCCATGGAGCTGCACCGCTACGGCGTACGGGCCAACTGCATCGCCCCGGTGGCGCGGACACGGCTCACCATGCAGACGCCCGGCATGAGTGAGTCGATGCAGCAGCACCTGTTCGATCCCGAGAACGTCTCGCCGCTCGTCGCGGTGCTGGCGTCCGCGGGCTGTCCCTTCAACGGCCAGGTCTTCAGCGTCTACGGCGGGTCCGTCGGCATCTACGCCGGGTGGTCGATCGCCGACTCGGTGGACACCGACGACCGCTGGACCGCCGAGAGCCTGGCGACCGCCATGGACAAGTTGCCCCGCACGGTCGAGGTCAACAGTCAGATTGCCGAGCTCGGAAAGCACATGGGGCGTTAAAGGGGCCGTCCCTCTTGCTGCGCGACCTCTCGATGTTGTGTGCCGCCCTATGGACTGCGGTGACTCGACGTCTCGCCCCGAGGCGCGGTATATCAGGGCAGCCGCTTTGTGAAGAAGAACTCTCCGTGGTCGATCGGCGTGTCTTCGGAGTATCCGATCTGTTCGTAGCCGAGCTTTCGATAGAAATCGGGTGCTTGAAAGGTATGCGTATTCACTCGGATCACCCGACAGCCACGTGCTCGGACCTCAACCTCGACAGCTCGCACTAATTGACTGCCAAGACTGGCTCCACGAAGCAAGGGTGAAACCCATAGCCATTCGATCGTGGCATAGCCGCCCCAACTGAAGCCGGAGATTCCCGCCTGAAGTCGGTGTTCAGAGTCTCGGAGCAAACAGCTCAGGGAGCGGTACTGCCCATAACCAGTCGACTCAATGTTGTGGGCGACCAATTTGTCCCGTAACTCGGCTATGGCGGCATCGTTATCGGTATCGGTGATCCGGATTTCAGGCATCTCTGCCATGCTGCCAGAGTCCCCGCTCGCAGCGTGCCGGCAATAGGCGGGACTGACGACGCGACTCAGTCCGGCAAACGGGGGCACTCACCCCCCTCCGAGATCTCTCGTCTGTCATCACCGGTAGCCATAATCGTTGAGTGGAACAGCGCGTCAGTCTGGTCACCCTTGGAGTCTCAGATCTCGCCCGAGCCCGAGACTTCTATGAAGCTCTCGGCTGGTCGGGTGCTCAGCAGCCCGATGACGAGGTTTGCTTCTTCCAAGCTGGAGGCATGGTCTTTGGGTTATGGACTGCCCTAGGCGGCCACGGCGCCCCGGGGAACCGAGTTGGCCTACAACGTGCGCTCGCTCGAAGAGGTGACCGATGTGTTGAATGAAGCCGTCCAAGCTGGAGGGTCAATCGTTCGTCACCCATCCATAGCCGACTGGGGCGGCACAACTGGTGCGTTCGCCGACCCTGACGGGTACGTCTGGGAAGTGGCGCACAACCCTGGCTGGTCGCTCGATTCCGATGGCACCATCCACATTTAGGTGGCTCATGTCCGGCAATGAACGGGGGCACCGTGTCTAGGCATCATCCCGCCCGGCGGTTGAGGGCAATGCGCCCGAAGCCCCTTCTGTCTT
The DNA here is from genome assembly GCA_963731065.1 of uncultured Acidimicrobiaceae bacterium. Classification (GTDB taxonomy): domain Bacteria; phylum Actinomycetota; class Acidimicrobiia; order Acidimicrobiales; family RAAP-2; genus Bog-473. The sequence continues at coordinate 243,898 of CAVSUH010000024.1, forward strand.
GGAGGGTATAGTGCTAGCCTAGCTATCACCATGAAGACGGAGGATGTCCAAGTCGACTTCGATGAACTGACCCCGCTCCACGAACAGGTGGCAGCCGAGATCCGCCGAGCGATCGCCGACGGCGAGGTCGGACCTGGTGAACGTCTGCCTCCGGCCAGAGATCTAGCAGCGGTGCTCGGAGTGAACTCCAACACGGTTCTTCGTGCCCTGCGCCAGCTTCGCGAGGAAGGGCTTCTGGAGTTCCGCAGAGGAAGAGGTATCACCGTGGTGGGCAATGCACCGGAAAGGTCCATCCTCATTGCCAAGGCTCGGGAGCTGGTTCGTCTCGCCCGAAGCCAGGGTTACCGTCGAGACGAACTCATCGAGATCATCCAGGGGGTCCGATGACACAGGTTCTCCATCGTTCGACTGAGCCAACTGGCCAAGCCTCCGAGCCTGCCGCAATCGAGGATCTCATTCCCGAAGCACGTCAACACCACCGCCGACGGCTCTTACGGACAGCCACTGTTGGACTCGCTGGTGTAGCCCTAATCGCTGGGTTGTTGATCTGGACCGTTGGTGGGGGCGGACAAGGCCGTCTCGACATACCAACCCGCTCCCCACATTTCGGAGTCGCGGTCGCAGCAGCTACAGCGAGAGCGGGTTCTGCAAGCGTGCGCATCGTCTATCAGTCGAGCGGTGTCACCAAGATCGGACACCTCCTCACGAGTCAGTTGTGTCCCACGGGAGGGACAACCGCAAACGGCACCATCGACTTCACAAGCCACAGCCTCGCTCTCAACGTCATCAGCCGGACGTGTAGTGGATCCTCCACGGCCACTTCGGCGATGCAGCAACGGCAGCTCAATGGAAGGCTCTTCGCAACCCTGCCCAAAGTGTCCGGCGGCTTCCGTCTTCCTTTCCCTCCCACCCCACTCAGCCGGCCCTGGCTCACGGGAGCATCGGCCAGATTGGCGACCGGCAGCATGGATGGGGAGGGAGGTATCTCTTCGTCGTTGACAGCAGGCTTCTTGGACACTGTGCTCCATGCCATTCATGGGCCAGTCACCAAGATCGGGACCAGGGTCATAGAAGGAACAATCGCAACTGGGTACCGGACCACGATCACACTGGCGGATCTTCAGCGGTCATCACGCAAGGAATCCCGATCGTCAGGCGTATCCTTTGAGAACCTAAGCTCACCGGCGGGATCACTTCCGAGAGCGACCACGATCCCGATTCAGTTGGCGATTTGGGTCGACACAATGGGCCGAGTCCGTCAGCTTCAAATCACGCAGCCTTTCTACTTCCTCCGCTATGCCGACGGTTCGGGCGCTGCCGGGCCACAGATCTACCCGTCGGAGTATCTCGGGCGGCAGGGGTTCACGGGTCCGTACAAGACTCACGACCTTGTTGTATCGGTGTCTCTCTCAGACTTTGGCACCGCATCACCTCTCTCACCACCACCGCCGAGCCAGATTGATTCGAGCTACTCGCCGAATGTGTGAGCGGGCTATCTTCAGCTGCTCGGATGGTGCGAGGTTCTCCACGACTTCGTGTGGGGTTCGCAGGACGCCCTGCCTGGCCGAAAGGTAACCGTTCACTCACGTCGATCTATCGACGAGTTGCGGCTCGACGTGTAGTTCAAGACGCACTGGGTCCGATTTTGGCCAGACCATCCCGAAAGCGCACTGCCCCTATGTGAGTGCCGTGCGGTGGCACCCCGTCCGCTTGATCGGGGGCGGATGGCTCCGAAACCTCGGGTACAACATCTTGTGGGTCGCGCCGCAAAAGGGACAGCCCTTCGGGGCTAGGACACCGGCTGGCGACGCGCCTGCGTAGGCTCGTTGCCAATATGGGTAAGGAAGATCTGGCAGGGGTTGCAGCGGCCTGTGCCGCGGCGGACGTGCACCCGCTCCTGTGCGCGGTGGCGCATCGGACCGGCGACCTGTCGTTGCTGCGGGAAGCGTTCGAGCCGGACCAGACACAGCTGCTCGTGCCCGGGCGCGGCCTCGGTGCAGCCGAAGAGGCCGAGGCGCGTGCGCTGTCTCTCGCCGCGCTGTCCGAGCACTTGGTCTCGGGCCGGCCCGACCATCGGCTGACGCCGGAGGAGCGCCGGCGCATCTTCGGTTTCCTGGTCGGAGCGGAGGCCGCCGCGCATTGGGACGGGTTCCTGACCGAGGAGCTCGCGCTTCCCGGCAGCGATCCCCGGGAACCTTCGTGGCACACGGCCGACGTCGACGGTGACGGTGACTTCCGCTGCGCCGTCATCGGAGCCGGCGCCTCGGGCCTGGCGGCGGCGCACCGCCTGCGCCAGGCCGGCATCGCGGTGACGGTGTTCGAGAAGAACGGCGACGTGGGCGGCACCTGGCTCGAGAACGTCTACCCGGGCTGCCGTGTCGACGTGCCGAACCAGCTCTACAGCTTCTCCTTCGCGCAGACCAACGACTGGACCTCGCGCTTCTCGGCGCAGCCCGACCTGCTGGCCTATCTGCAAGGCACCGCCAAGGATCTCGGCATGGGTGAGTGCATCCGCTTCCGCAGCGAGGTGACCGAGGCTCGCTTCGACGAGTCCGCGCGCGAGTGGTCGCTGACCGTCCGCGCCGCCGACGGCAGCGTCACGACCGAGGTCGTCGACGCCGTCGTCTGCGCGGTGGGCCAGCTCAACCGCCCGTCCTTTCCCGCCCTCGAGGGCCAGGACAGCTTCGCCGGCCCGTCCTTCCACTCGGCGGCCTGGGACGACACGGTGGAGCTGTCCGACCGGCGGGTCGCGGTCATCGGGAGCGGCGCCAGCGCGGCGCAATTCGTCCCGCACCTGGCGGGCCAGGTGGCGCATCTCGACGTCTACCAGCGGACCGCGCCCTGGCTGCTCCCGACGGACAACTACGGCGACCCGTTCCCGCCGCCGTTCCACGAGCTCCTGGCGCTCTTGCCCGGCTACGGGCGCTGGGACCGCGTCGTGGCAGTTCTGGCTCATGCACGAGGGGCTGCTGGTGGCCGCCCGGGTCGATCCCGAATGGGACCAGCACACCGAAGCGGTGAGCGCGGCCAACGACTTCGTGCGCTCCATGCTGCTCGACGTCCTGCGGGCCCAGGTCGAGGACGATGCCCTCTTCGAGAAGATGGTGCCGCACTTCCCGCCCTTCGCCAAGCGGGCCCTGCGCGACGACGGGCGGTGGGCGGCGGCCCTGAGCCGCGCCGACGTCGACCTCGTGACGACGCCGATCGCACGCGATCACCCCACACGGGGTGCAGACAACGGACGGCGAGGAGCATCCGGCGGACGTGTTGATCTACGGGACGGGGTTCCGCGCCTCGGAGTTCGTGGCGCCCATGAGGGTCTTCGGTTCCGGCGGCGTCGAGCTCAGCGAGGAGTGGGGCGGCGACGCCCAGGCCTACCTCGGCATGACCGTGCCGGGCTTCCCGAACCTCTTCCTCCTCTACGGGCCCAACACGAACCTGGTCATCAACGGCAGCATCCTGATCATGGTCGAATGCCAGGTGCGCTACACCGTCGAGGCCATCGGCCGGCTGCTGCGGGGCGGGCACCGGACGATGTCGTGCCGGCGGGACGTCCACGAACGCTACGGACGCGAGATGCAGGAGGGCAACGCGCGGCATGGTCTGGGGCGTGGCGGACGTCCCGACCTGGTACCGCAACGCACGCGGGCGCGTGACGCAGAACTGGCCCTTCGACCTGCACACGTACTGGGATCGGACGCGGGAGCCCGACCTGGCCGACTACGAGCTCGGCTGAGGTCCAGGTGCCCAGCCGCGAGCTGACCGAGATCCTCGGCCTCGTCCCGTCCGACTTCGCCGACCCGGACGCCGACTACCGCGCCGTGCGGGCGATGATGGCGCCGTTCCACGGGCACCCGGTGCCGACGCACGTGACCGTGACCGAGGCGGAGCTCGGCGGGGTGCGCTGTGCCTGGTACGAGGACACACGCCAGCCGCGACGTGACCGCGTCGTCTTCCATTGCCACGGCGGCGGCCTCGTGTCGTCGCCGCTGGACGACTATCACTTCTACGGGGCGATGCTGGCCGAGCAGCTCGAGGCCCGCGTGGTGATGGCGGACTACCGGCTCGCTCCGGAGCACCCCTTTCCCGCTGCGCACCGGGACTGCTCCGCCGCCTACCGCGGGCTCCTGGCGGAAGGTGGCGCCGACCCCGCCCACGTGGTGGTCAGCGGGGACTCGTGCGGCGGCCTGCTGGGGTTGGGCGCGCTCCTCGACGCGCGGGACGCAGGGGCTGGCGCCGCCCGCCTGCTTCCTGTCCATCTCGGGCTGGTTCGACGTCTCGGTGCCGGACCCCGTCGAGGGTGGCGGACAACCGCGCGATCCCTTCCTCACCGCGGCGTGGGTCCGGAACCGGGGCCGGGAGTACGCAGCGGGTCAGGTGGCGCTGGACGACCCGCGGCTCTCGCCCGTCTACGCCGACCTGACCGGCCTGCCCCCGCTCTATCTCCCGGCGGGGCAGTACGACACGCTCCGCAAGGACACAGAGGCACTGGCCCGGGCGGCCACCGACGCGGGGGTGTCCGTGACGGCCGAGTCCTGGCCGGGCATGGTGCACGGATGGCAGGGACTGGTCAGCGCCGGCGTGCCCGAGGCGGTGGCGGCCTTCGCCCGGGCGCGCGCCTTCCTCGACGACGTCGGCGTGTGACGGTGGCGCTCAGGCGTCGAGGATGGTCAGGTCGAGCGTGCGCAGGCGGTCGGGGTCGCCCAGGATGTCGAGGGCGACGACCTTTCCGCCGCGCACGGTGAAGGCCCCGACCGAGACCGCCACTCCGTCGCGGGTGGTGACGGCCCCGGCCACGCCGTTCACGCGCGCCGGTTGCGTCAACAAGCCGATCTGCGCGAAGAGCATCGCCCGGCGGGCCACCTCGGCCGCACCGCGCACCGCGACCCGCCGCGCCGGCTGCGCCCGCCGCGCCCGCCGCCGCCCCCAGGTCGGCGCGCACCACCACATCGGGATCGAGGACCGCGAGGAGCGCCTCGAAGTCACCGTCGCGGGCCGCAGCGAGGAACGCGTCGACGACCTCGCGCTGGCGCTCCAGGTCGACGTCGGGGACGGTCGGCTCGCCCTGAATCCGCCGCCGGGCCCGGCTGGCCAGCTGGCGGGCCGCCTCGGGTGAGCGCTCGACGATCGGCGCGATCTCGTCGAAGGGGACGGCGAAGATGTCGTGCAGGACGAAGGCCAGCCGCTCGGCCGCGCCGAGCGTGTCCAGCACCACGAGGAGGGCCACGCCCACGGAGTCGGCCAGGAGCGCCTCGTGTTCGGGATCGGTCCCGCCGGGCCGGTCCAGGATCACGTCGGGCATGTGCGGCTCGAGCGGGTCCTCGCGGCGGGTGCGCCGGGAGCGCAGGATGTTGAGCGACACTCGCGAGACCACGGTCGTCAGCCAGCCGCGCAGGTTCTCGACGCCAGAGGTGTCGGTGCGGTCGAAGCGGATCCAGGCCTCCTGGACGGCGTCGTCGGCCTCGCTGAGCGAGCCGAGCATCCGGTAGGCCACGGCGCGCAGGTGGGCCCGGTGCTCCTCGAAGCGCTCGGTTTTGTCGTCCAGCTCGTCCGGCTCGTCCATCGCCATTGCTCACAGCCCTCCGGGGTCGCGTGTCACTGCAGTTGACCCGCCGCAGCGCCGAGATGTGACACGGCGGGCGCCGCCCCTGTTCCCGGCCGGGCGCTCAGCTCACGATGTCGATCGGCGTGCCGGGCGGGATGATCGAAAGCTGCGCCAGGTCGGCGTCGTGGAGCCGTATGCACCCGTGCGAAATGGCGGCGCCCGTCGTCCCGATCAACGAGTCGTCGTAGGAGGTGATCGGCCCGTGGATCCCGATGACCGCGTCGCCGGTGTTCTCCCAGTCCACGATGGTGTCGGAGTGGTCCGACGTGACGAGGACGAAGGGACCGTATCCGGGCCCGGGCGGCGGGTACTGCATCGGCATGAAGTACTGCCCGGGCGGGGTGGGGTCGTCCGGCGCGCCGATGCCGGCCGGGAAGTCGAAGATCTGCGCGCCGTTGTCGAACACCTGCAGGTGCATGGTCGTGAGGTTGACGATGATGGCGTAGGGCGTGCTCGACAGCGTGACGTCGCTCTGGCGCACCCAGATCGTCGATCCGTTGGGGCGCTGGGCCAGGCGGACGTAGAGCCACCCCGGCTCGGACGTGATTACCGGCAGCTCGGAGGGGTAGCCGAACCACGAGCCCGGCACTGTCATGGAGGGGGTGGCGGACTCGGGCGACGCGTAGCCGGGGATGGCGCCGTCCGTGGTGGCAACGAGCGTGCTCGCCGGTGGGCCTGGGCGCGCCGGCGGGGCCGTGGTCGTAGTCGTGGTCGTGGTGGCGATCGCCACCTGGTGGGTGCTGTTGGGCGCGGCCGGGGTGCCGGAGAAGACACCGACGGCGGCGACGACGAGCGCCGCGACGCCCACCGCCATGACCCCTGCCCCCGCCAGGACTCCGATCCGCCGCCGACCCAGACCCATCCGACCTCCGTTGGGCCACAAGGGTACCGGCCGTTGCGGGGCCCGGCGCCCCGGGGGTGGGAGGATGCCGGGCATGGCCGGGCGTCAGCGGATCTCCTCGGGCTCGCCCTTCGAGCCCACCATCGGCTTCAGCCGGGCCGTGCGCGTGGGCGAGCGCGTCGTGGTCTCGGGCACGGGCCCGGTGCTGCCGGGCGGCGGCTCTCCCGAGGGTGCCGAGGCCCAGACGCGGCGGTGCTTCGAGATCATCGGGTTGGCGCTGGCCGAGGCGGGGGCCTCGCTCGACGACGTGGTGCGGACCCGGATGTACATCACGTCGGCGTCGGACGCCGACGCCGTCGGTGCCGTGCACGGCGACGTGCTCGGCCACGTCCGCCCCGCGGCGACGATGGTCGTCGTGGCGGGATTGCTGGACCCCGCCTGGAAGGTGGAGATCGAAGCCGAGGCGGTGCTGCCCTGAATCAGTGGGCCTCGACGCTACGACCCGAGGCCCTCGATGGTGGCGGCGACGATGTTGGTGCCACGCAGGTCGCCGACGAGTCCCGCCTCCATGCGGTTCATCACGTAGCAGACGACCAACTCCGCGTCCTGGTCGATGATGACGAGGGACCCGCCGTAGCCGCCCCAGTAACAGGCGCGCGGGCCGAGCGGCATCTCGGGCGGGTTGCTCAGCCCGTAGCCCATGCCCATGCGCTCGGGCACGCCGAGCACCTTGTCGATGCCGTCCGCCTGCACCTCGAAGATCGGGTCGGTGCCCGCGGCCGAGAGCAGGCGCACGCCGCGGGCCTCGCCCCGCCCGGCGATGATCGATTGGATGGCGGCCACCGAGCGGGCATTGCCCTGGCCGTTGGCGGCGGGGATCTCGGCGCGCCGCCACCATTCCTTATGCGCCATCGTGGCGTCGATGGGCGGGTTCATGAACGTCTTGATCATGAGCTCGGAGACCTGGCCCTCCATGGCGGCGATGTCGATGGGCGGGGGCGGGATGACGTTGGACACGCGGCCGTCCTCGCTCGGCGGGAGGCCGATGAAGAAGTCCGCCTGCAGCGGCTTGGCCACCTCGCTGGCGAACCAGGCGCCGATGCTGTCGCCGGTGATGCGCCGGACGATCTCGCCGATGAGATAGCCCTGCGTCAGCGCGTGGTACCCCGAGCCGGTGCCCGGCTCCCACCAGGGCGCCTGCTCCGCCAGCCGGGTGATGCAGAGCTCCCAGTTGGCCAGGTCCTCGGGGGCGAGCGGCTCTTCCCAGCCGCTCAGTCCGGCCGTGTGGCCCATGACGTGCCGGACCTCGATCCGCTCCTTGCCGTTGGCGGCGAACTCGGGCCAGTACCGGGCGACCGGCGCGTGGAAGTCGAGCTCCTTGCGGTCGTAGAGCATGAGGGCGACGAGGAACGTCATGGTCTTCGTGGTGGACCAGACGTTGGTGATGGTGTCGCGCTCCCAGGGCCGCGTCTTCTCCGCGTCGGCCCAGCCGCCCCAGATGTCGACGACCGGCTCCCCGTGGAGGAAGACGGCGACGGAGGCGCCGAGGTCCGCCCCCGTCTCGAGCTGGTCGGCCAGCGTGGCGCGGACCGGTTCGAAGCGCGGCTCGTAGGTTCCGTGCACCTCTGCCATGGGGACCCCCTTCTCGTGTGGGTGGATCTGGCGGGCCGTCTCCTGAGCGTGTCCTGAGCCTGCTCCCGCCCGCGAGCGCAACCTATTGACCCTGCGGCCCGTGCGCCAGTGCCCCGCGTGGGGCCGCCGCACCCGGCAGGGCGACGCTCTGTAACGTCGCAGCGTGCAGCGTGCAGATGCCGTCGTGGTCGGCTCGGGGCCCAACGGCCTTGCCGCGGCGCTGACGCTGGCCCGGGCGGGTCTCGGGGTGGAGGTCTTCGAGGGGGAACCGACGATCGGAGGGGGGACCCGGACCCAGGCCCTCACCCTCGAGGGGTTCCGTCACGACGTGTGCTCGGCGGTGCATCCAGCGCTGGTGGCCTCACCCTTCTTCCGCTCGCTCGACCTGGCCGGCCTCGGCGTCGCGTTGCGCCAGCCCGAGGTCGCCTTCGCCCACCCGCTCGGTGGCACGCGGGCGGCTGCGCTGTACCGGGACGTCGGCGAGACGGCCGCCCACCTCGGCGGTGACGCTGCGGCCTACCGGGACCTGGTGGGCCCGCTGGTGGACTGGCTGGACCGCATCGTGCCCTACGTCCTGTCGCCGATGCGCAGCGTGCCGCGCGACCCGCTGGCCCTCGCCCGCTTCGCGCTGGTCGGGACGCCGTCCGTGCAGCACACGGCGCGCCGCTTCACGACCGATGCGGCGCGCGCCCTGCTGGCCGGCACGGCGGCGCATTCGATGGAGCCCCTGACGGCCCCGTTGACCTCTGCCTTCGGCCTCCTCCTCACTGCGCTCGGCCACGGCGCCGGGTGGCCCGTCGTCGCGGGCGGCAGTGCGGCCATCACGCAGGGTATGGCGAACGAAGCTGCGCCGCCTGGGTGGCGTGGTGCACACCGACAGCCGGGTCGCGTCACTGGCCGAACTCCCGCCGGCGCGTGCCGTGCTGCTCGACACCTCGCCGCGGGCGTTCGTCGCGCTGGCCGGCACGCAGCTGTCGCGCCGGGCCGGACGGCCTTGGGCGCGCTTCAAGCCCGGTGCCGGGACCTGCAAGGTGGACTGGGCGCTCGACGGGCCGGTGCCCTGGGCCGCCGAGGCCTGCCGGCGCACCGTGACGGTGCATGTCGGGGGGACGTTCGACGAGGTGGCGCGGGCGGAGGCGGCCGTGCAGGCCGGGCGGCACGCCGAGCAGCCCTTCGTGCTGGTGGCCCAACCGTGCGTGGTCGACCCGACGCGGGCGCCGGAGGGGAAGCAGACGCTGTGGGCCTACTGCCACGTGCCCAACGGTTCGTCGGTGGACATGACCGAGCGCATGGAGGCGCAGATCGAGCGCTTCGCTCCGGGTTTTCGCGACCTGGTGCTGGCCCGTACCGTGCGCACCGCCGCCGAGGCGGAGGCGCACAATCCGAATCTGCTGGGCGGCGACGTCAACGGCGGAGCGGCCACGCTGCGCCAGACGGTCTTCCGGCCGGTGGCGCGATGGAATCCGTACCGGACGCCGCTCGAGGGCGTGTATCTCTGCTCGGCCTCGACGCCGCCCGGGGGCGGTGTCCACGGGATGTGCGGCGTGGCGGCAGCCGAGGTGGCGTTACGGGAGCGCTTCGCTTAGGGGCCCGCGCGTCGGCGCCCGAGGCCGGGGCTCGCCTCAGGCGACGATGGTCGCCATGCCTTCGGCGGTGAGGCGCTCGAGCAGGTACCAGGCTTCGATCTCGTCCGCCACGCAGCACTGGAACTCGCCCTGGGCGACGACGTACCGCAGCCAGCACGGATGGATCCGGAGCGTGTGGGATCCGCGGACCCGACACCACCTCGATGTTGTCCACCTCGCTGGTCAGCTCGTAGCTCCAGGTCGTGGTGCCGTGCGAGCGGTTGGTTCTCCCGATCAGGCGCCGGACTCTGCCTTCGGCGGCCTTGAGGCTGTTCGTCATGGTGTTCCCCCGTGTGCTGCCCGGTCCAGTCAGCGGGACCGGGACTTCCACCCTGAAGTGAGGTCGCCGCCATGAAGGACCACGGCTCCACAACAGGTTGTCCTGTTCCAGTAGGAGGAACGGCGCCACGGGGTTGCAATCACGGTGCGGCGTTCAGATCGCGGGAGCCGGGCCCCCCAGGGGCACCCGCCACTGGAGGACGGTGCCGCGGGGATTGTGGGCGCCCAGGGCGAAGGACCCGCCCAGCGAGTCGGCGCGGGCGGCCATGTTCCTGAGCCCGAAACCCTCGCCCCAGTCCGACGACGCGCCCAGGCCGTCGTCGGACACCCGCAGCACCAGCTCGTCGCCGGCCGTCACTTCGATCTCGACCGACGTCGCCGCGGCGTGGCGGATGACGTTGGAGAGCGACTCGCGCAGGACGGCGAGCATCTGCTCCTCGATCTCGCGATCGACCACCGTGTCGACGGGCCCGGCGTAGCGCACCCGGGGCTCGAAGCCGAGGCGTTCGCCGGCATCGGTCGCCAGATGTCGCACGCTGGTCCGCAGCCCGCCCCGGACTGCGGCCTCGGTCTGCAGATCGAAGATGGTCGTGCGGATGTCGCTGATCACGCTGTCGAGCTCGGCCACCACTTCGCGCAGGCGTTCGGCTGTCGGGCCCTCCGCCGCCGGCAGCATGGAGCTCAGGCGCATGCCCGCCCCGAAGACGCGCTGGATCACGAGATCGTGGAGGTCGCGCGCGATGCGGTCCCGCTCCTGCGCCACCTGCAGCGCCCGCAGGTGCAGCTCGGCCTGCCTGACCTTGATCAGGTTGTCGACCCGGGCCCGGAGCTCGGGTTGGAAGAAGGGCTTGAGGAGGTAGTCGTTCGCCCCCTCGCGCAGGACGTCGATCCGCGCGGTGGCGTCGTTGCGCGCCGTCAGGATGAGGATCGGCGTCGCGTCCATGCGGGGATCGGCGCGCACGGCCCGGACCAACTCGTCGCCGCTCATCTCGGGCATCATGTAGTCGCAGATGATCAGGTCGGGCCGCAAGGACCGGGCCAGGGCGAAACCCTCCTTGCCGTTCAGCGCCCCGTGCACCCGGAAGGACCCCGCCAGGGCGTCGCAGACGAAATGGTTCATGTCCGGGTTGTCCTCGACGACCAACACCAGGGGAGCGTCGTCCCCTGGGCCGCCGTCGCCGGCCGGCGTCACCGGCGCGGCTGGGCGCGGCGACACACGGTGCCCGTCGAGGAGCACGGCGGCGGGTCGCTCGAGCGGTACCGGGATGGCGAACTGCACGACGCTGCCCGGAGGCGCCGCCCGGGGGAGCTCCACCACGAAGAGCGCGCCGCCCTCGGGCGCGTCGTCCACCCCGAGGCTGCCGCCGTGCAGGTCGACCAGCTCGCGGGCAATGTGGAGTCCGAGACCGGTGCCGCCCATCTTCCGTGTCGAGCTGCCGTCGAGCTGATGGAAGCGCTCGAAGACCTCGCCCCGTCGTTCCGGTTCGATGCCCGGACCGCTGTCGGCCACCTCGAGATGCGCCGTGTCGCCGCCCGGCGTGTCCCGCAGCTCAATGCGGATGGTGCCGTCGGACGGCGTGAACTTGAACGCGTTCGAGAGCAGGTTCAGCAGTACCTGCTGGAGCCGGGTCGGATCGCCCTGCGCCGGTACGGCGTGGCCGGGTGTCCGCACCGTGAAGGTGATGGAGCGGTCGAGTGCCAGCGTCTCGAAGTTGTTGGCGACGAGGCGCACCAGATGGCCGAGGTCGAGATCCGAGTAGTCGAGGTCGAGTTTCGCCGCCTCGATCTTGGAGGTCTCGAGGAGGTCGTTCACGTGCCCGAGGAGCACCCGTGCGTTCCGCAGAATCACTTCGAGCCCGTGCCGGTGCGGATCGTCGGCCGGAAGGTCGGCCAGGACCCGCTCGGCCGGTGCGAGGATCAGCGTCAGCGGCGTCCGGAGCTCGTGGCTGACGTTGGCGAAGAAGTTCGTCTTGAGTCGGTCGAGCTCCTGCAGGCGCGCGTAGAGGGTGGCCAGCTCTTCGTTCGCCTCCTTGAGGTCCCGGCCGAGATTCGCCGCCTCGCGGGCCCGCCGCACGACCTCGGCCTCCATCACGTCGAGCCGGTCGGACTCGGAAGGGGAGGATTCCTGGCGCTTGCGCCGGATGTACTCCGTGACGTCCTCGACCGCGTGCACGATGGATGTCACGGAGCCGTCGGGCGCCAGAACGGGCGAGTTGGAGACACTCCAGAAGCGCTCCTCGAAGCCGCCCCCCGCTGCTTCGGGGCGCGGGATGTCGTATTTCTGCACCGACATGGTGTCGCGGGTGCGTTCGCGCAGGACGCGGGTGAGGGACGCCTTGAGATTGCGCGCGCCTTCGGTGGCCGGATCATCCGGGTTGTCGGGGAAGACCTCGAAGAGCGGGCGGCCCACGAGAGCCCGCCGCTGCGTCAGCGTCGCGCGGAGGTAGGCGTCGCTGACGGCGACGATGATGAGATTGCGGTCGATGACGAGATACTTCTCGGGCAGCGACTCGAAGAGGACCCGGAAGTCGACGGGCCGGACGGCCTGCGTGCCGGTCCCGGGCGGCGCCCCGCCGACGACGGGGAGCACGGCCGGAAGACCCTTGCCCTGACCACCGCGCATCGACAATGTCCACCACCATTCGGTCCGGCCGCCGGTCGAGGTCTCCCGGGGCGCGCGGACAGGCCTGGCCTGTCCCCTCTGGGAACGGTGCAGGCTCTCAGCTCTTGCGCAGACCCTGGACGCCTCGTGCATCGCAACGACGGCCGTGTCGGCTGCCACAATGTCCCCAGTGGTGGGCCCGAAGTCGACGCGTGCGCGCCTCGTGGCAGCTCTGGTGGTCGTGCTGGTACTGGCCCTCGTCGCACTGACGTTCCCGCTGTTCGTCTATCCGGACCTGAACGCACCGGAGAGGTCGGACGCGATCGTGGTCCTCGGTGGCAACGGCGCCGGCCCGTTCGACGAGGGCGTGGCGCTCGCCCGGGCGCACGACGCGCCGACCCTCGTGCTGTCGCTGCTGCCCCAGTACTCGTGCGGGGCGTCCCTCCCAGAAGACCCCTCCGTGCACCTGCTGTGCTTCCGGGCCAACCCGCAGAGCACGCAGGGTGAGGGCCGCGCCATCGCGCATCTCGCGGCGGTGCACCACTGGGACCGGGTCATCGTGGTGATGCCGACGACACAGGCGACCAGAGCGCGCTTGCGCATCGGACGCTGTTACCCGGGACAGGTGCTCGAGGTCGGGGTCCAGCCCCCGGGGTTCTGGGCCTGGGTGCGCGGCATCGTCTACGAGTGGCCGGCGCTGATCAAAGCGCTCGTCCTGCAGCCGGGCTGCTGAACGAAGCGACGGGATCGCAACCGTCCTGCGACGCCCTCGTCTCAGGACGCGTTGTACGGTGCACCCAGGGACGCCGGTGGGGGACCGGTAGAAGGGGGAGCAGTGCAGGCGAGCGCCCGGGTCGTCGAGACCTTCGATGTACCGACGACCGGCGCCGCCCCTGCTCACGGGGAGCCACCGTCCGGTCCCACGCCGCGTCGCATCCCGCGCCGGGCGATCGAGATCGCCGGCATCGTCATCGGGATCGGACTCGTGGCGTCGGTGGCGCGTTCCACTGCGTTGTCCAACGACGAGTTCTGGTCGCTGGCGGCCGGCCAGTGGATGCTGGCCCACCACTCCTTCATGGGCCTCGATCCGTTCAGCTACACCGAGTCACACCGCCGTTGGGTGACCGACGAATGGGGGTCCGAGATCACCCTGGCGGAACTGTTCCGCCTCTTCGGGAACGCGGCGTACAGCCTCTACGCCATCCTCCTCGGCGGACTGTGCCTCGTGACCAGCGCGGCGTATGTGCGGGCGCTCGGGGCCCGGGGTGGTCGGGTCGCCGCCATCGTCATCCTGCTCGCCATCGGCATCGCCGGAATCGTGGCGAGTGACCGGGGACTGGACTTCTCCCTGGTGTGGCTCCCGCTCGAACTCCTGATCCTGACCAAGGCGCGGCACAACCCGCGCTGGCTGTTCCTCCTGCCGCTGCTCTGCCTTCTCTGGGTGAACACCCACGGGTCGATACTCCTCGGACTCCTCGTCGTCGCGGTCGAACTGGGGTGGTCGCTGATCCCGGAGCGATTCGTGCACAGGGTCGGCGGAATGCGCCAGTCGCCCTTCACCGGCTCGCTGGCGCTGGCCTTGCTGGGCAGTGTCGTCGCCTCGTGCATCACGCCCGTACGGGCCTGGCCTCCTGGCCTATGACTTCGCGGTCTCCCGAAACGGCCAGATTTCGCAATACATCACCGAGTGGAACTCGCCGAATTTCCATTCGGTCCTGACGCTTCTCGTCTACTGCGTTCCGCTGGCCGTGCTCGTGGCCTGCATCTGGACGCGGCGGATCCCGCTCCTCGAGGGCTCGCTGGGCCTGTTCCTCTTCGTCGAGGCGCTCCAGACCGAGCGAGTCGACATGTACTTCATGGTCGTCGCCGCCGGTTTGGCCGCGACGCTCCCGGCGCGGGCCCCGTGGGGGACCACGGCGCGGCGCTGGGCGGGCGGAGGGCTCGTGGCGTTGGCGATCGTCATCGTGGCCATTCCCGCGGTCCCGGCTGGGACGGTGTCGTCGTCGCAGCCGATCGGAGCCTTCAACTACCTCAGCGCGCGACCGGGTCGGATCTTCACGGAATACACCTGGGGCGACTATTCGGTGGCCCGCCACCGGGCCACCTTCGTCGATGGGCGCACGGATCTCTTCGAGGGCCAGGTGCTCACCGAGTTCATGGCGGTGACGAACCTGACCACGAACCCCGACCCCGTGCTCTCCGCCTACTACGTCTCCTATGTCGTGTGGGCCCCCCGCACGGCGCTTGCGCAGTACCTCTCCCGCGACCCGCGCTGGCACGTCGTGGACCGGACTTCGGTGGCTCTGGTCTTCGCCCGCCGCTGAGAGGGCGGGGCGACGCGGTCAGCCGTACGTCGCCTGGAGGCCGCGCAGATCCCCGTCCTCGTCGGACCAGGTCCGCACGGAGGCGTACCCGAGGCTCTCGAGTGTGGGACGGAGCACCTCGGCCTGATCGCCGCCCAGTTCGAGCAGTACCGCCCCGCCCGGGCGCAGGAAGCCGGGTGCGTCGGTGACCACACGGCGCAGGACGTCGGCGCCGTCCGAGCCGCCGTCGTAATGGGACGGATCCTCGAACCTCAGCGTGTCGCGGGGGAGCAGGTGGAACTCGGTGGAGGGGACGTAGGGCACCACGGCGACCACGACGTCGGTCTCGCCGCGGAACGACGGCGGCACGGCGGCGAACAGGTCACCCTGATAGGCCTCCACTCCGTTCGCTCGGGCGCAGGTGACGGCCTGGCTGTCGCTGTCGGTGGCCACGATGCGCGCCGCCGGTCTCGCTGCCCGCAGGGCGACGGCGACCGCACCCGTACCGGTGCACAGGTCGATGGCCGTGCCGCTTCCGGGGAGACGGGCACTGGCCCGCCGGGCCAGCTCCACGCTCTGCCAACGGGGGACATAGACCCCGGGATGGACGAGGATGGACTGGTCGCCGAAGTCGGACCAGGCCCGTGATCCAGGCCAGTGGTTCGCCGGCCAGGCGCCGGTCGGCCAGTGCGCGCAACAACGGCTGGTCTCCGCCGGCGCAGACGGCGAGCTCGCCGGCCTCTTCCTCGGCCGCGACGCAGCCGGCCCGGGACAGCTCTGCCGTGAGGTCGGCCACGAAGCCGTCAGGGTTTGCCTTCAGTCGAGCATCGCTCCGGCGACCGGGGATCCGCCATCGGCATCGTCGCCGGCAGGTGAGGGGACGACGGCGACGGCGGCGTGGTTGGGCAGGAACAGCGTCGGCACGAAGGCGATCAGGATGGTGAAGACCGACCACCAGAAGGTGTGGGCGAACGCCGCCGCTACGTCGTTGGCGACCGGAGGCGGCAGTTTGACCGTGGACGAGATGATGCCCGCGCTGCCCCCTGCCTTCGTGGCCAGCGGGCCGAGGTTGGTCACGATCTGGCGCTCGAGCACCACGGCGAACAACGCGGTCGCCACCGAACCCCCGACCTGACGGACGATGTTCATGGTCGTGCTGGCCTTGGGGATCTCGGCGTGGCTCAGGTTGAAGTACGCCGCCGCGGTGACGGGCATCATCGTGAGGCCGAGTCCGAGGCCACGCACGAAGAGGGTGCCGGCCAGGAGCACCTCGCTGGTCGATGACGTGACGAACGCGAAGGGGATGGTGGCGACCGCCATGAGCAAGATGCCGAACGGGACGATGCGCCGCGGTCCTACCCGGTCGGTCATGCTCCCGGCCCAGCGCATGATGCACGCCGCGCCGATGCCCTGCGGCGCCATGAGGAGCCCGGCCACCCAGGCCTCCTGACCTCGCGCGATCTGGTAGTAGAGCGGCAGCAGGAACATGGACCCGAACAGCGTGGCGCCCAGCACGAAGATGCAGACGTTGGCGATGGTGAAGTTGCGATCTCGGAAGAGGTGCAGTTCCAGGAGCGGGTTCTTGATGTGCAGCGCGTGCAGAACGAACCCGGTCATCAACACGAGGCCGAGGACGAAGCTGACGAGGACCGAGGTGCTGGTGAAGCTGCCCGTCGTGCCCACCTCCGCCAGGGCAAAGACGAGGGCGGCCAGGCCGGGGGACAGCAGGCAGAATCCGAGCGTGTCGAAAGCGGAGGCGAACCGCTCGTCGGTGTCCCACTTCGGCAGCCACCGGCTGGACAGCACGAGGGTGACGATGCCGATGGGCACGTTGATGTAGAAGATCCAGCGCCAGCTCGTGTTCGACACGATGAGACCGCCGATGACCGGCCCGAGGATCGGCCCGAGGACCATGGGCACCCCGATGATGCTCATGACGCGGCCCATGCGCTGGGGCCCGGCGGCGCGGGCCAGGATGGACTGGCCGACGGGGAGCAGCATGCCCCCGCCGACGCCCTGGAGCACCCTGAAGGCGATGAGCGAGTTGGCTGACCAGGCGAGGCCGCACAGGCTCGAGCCGATGACGAAGAGCGTGAGCGAGGTCATCCAGACCAACTTCGCCCCGAAGCGGTCCACCGCCCACCCGGAGACGGGGATGACCGTGGCCAGGGCCAGCAGGTAACCCGTCGAGACCCACTGGATGGTGGTGACCGAGACGTGGAAGTCCCGGCCCAGCGTCGCCAGCGCGACGGCCACGATCGTCGTGTCGAGAATCGACATGATCATGCCCAGGACGACGACGCTGGACGTGCGCCGGAGCTCGGGCGTCAGGGTGAACGAGGCGGTTCCGGTGGCGGCCATGGGAATACTTAATAGTACTCAAAGGTATTGAGTTGTCAAAGAGTTTCCCCGGTGGGACAATCGGTCCATGGGAGTGTCCGAGGACGCCTTCGAGCGCCTGCGCCGCATCGCCTTCGAGGGCGAGTACGTGGAGCGGATGGCGGGTCTTGGCGCGCGGTTGCAGCTCTCGCCCGGAGTGATCAAGACCCTGGTGCGGCTGGCCAGGCACGACGGTGTCTCCATGGGCGAGATGGCCCGAGGCATCGGCTGTGACCCGTCGTACATCACCGCCCTGGTCGACGATCTCGACACCAGAGGGCTGGCCCGCCGCGAACCCTCAGCCGATGACCGCCGCGTCAAGATCATTGTGCTCACGGATGCCGGCCGGGCGCTTGCCAGCGAGATCGACGAGGTGCTCTCGGTGCCCCCGTCGGCGTTCTCGGCCCTGTCGGATCCGGAACTGCGGCAATTGCGGGACTTGCTCGACAAGGTGCTGGTGGCGTCGGATCGCTCAGTGGCCGGGGGCGAAGCGTCCGGCGTCAAGGTGAGCGCAACCGTTTCGTCGTAGCCGGCGTGCGCGGCGCGGGTCGGCGCGCTCCGATAGCGTCGCACGGGTGGTGGTAGGGGACGAGTTCTTCAGTGGGCGTTGCGCGGTCCAGAACGCATCGGGGGAATCGTGCCGGCGGTGACCGTGGAGCACCTGTCGAAGTCGTACGGGGACACCGTGGCCGTGCGTGACGTCAGCTTCGAAGTGCAGAAGGGCGAGGTCTTCGCGCTGCTCGGGCCGAACGGCGCCGGCAAGACCACCACGGTCGAGATCCTCGAGGGATTCCGCGACCGCAGCGGCGGAGCCGTGCAGACATTGGGCGTCGACCCCGCCGACCACAGCACACAGCGTTGGTTGCGCACGCGCATCGGGGTCGTGCTCCAGGAGCTCGCGATCGAGCCGTACTACTCGGTGCGACAGGTTCTCACTCGTAACGCGGGCTACTACCCGAACCCGCGTCCCATCGACGAGGTGATTGAGCTCATCGGTCTGCGCGAGAAGGCGGACGAGCGGATCAAGAAGCTCTCGGGTGGTCAGCAACGCCGCCTCGACGTCGGTCTCGGGCATCATCGGGAATCCCGACCTGTTGTTCCTCGACGAGCCGACGACCGGGCTCGACCCGGCGGGACGGCGCGACACCTGGGACCTGATCAAGCGGTTGTCCGTCGGCGGGGACCACCGTCCTGCTGACGACGCACTACATGGACGAGGTGGAGGCGCTGGCCCACCGGGTGGCGGTGCTCTTCGGGCAGGAGATCGTGGCCAGTGGCACCCCGTCGTCAATTGGGGGACGCGACATGGGCGCCGTGACCATCCGCTTCCGCCTGCCCGACGGGGTGGCGCTGGCTGCGTTGCCGTTCCCGGCCGAGCCGGCCGCCGGTGACGACCATGTGCTCATCCACACCGAGGACGAGCTGCGCGTGCTGCACGACCTGACGGGTTGGGCGCTCGACGGTGGCTACTCGCTGGCGGGGCTGTCCGTGCTGCGCGAGTCCCTTGAGGACGTCTATCTCGGGCTGACGAGGTCGCGACGCATGACGAGTGACGGGCGCCGGCGCCGGCGCGTCGGAGGTACCGGAAAAGGGCTCGTTCCGCGGCGTCAGCGACCTGCCGCTCGTGGCGCGCCAGGTGGGCTTCGAGCAGCTGTCGTTCTGGTTGAACCCGATCGGCGCGCTGATGACGATCGCCTTCTCGGTCGTCTTCCTGATCCTGCTCGGCGCCACCGCCGGGACCACGACCGTGAGCTCGTACGGCCACATCAAGCTCATCGACTACTACGTGGCGGGCTTCTGCGCCTACGGCGTCATGGCCGCCTGCTTCACCATCCTGGCCATCAGTTGGTCAACCGGCGCGAGATGGGCCTGCTCAAGCGTCTCCGGCTCAGCCCGCTGCCCACGTGGATGGCGATGTCCGCCGTGCTGCATCAACGCGATGATCGTCGCGGCGCTCGGCGTGATCCTCCTGCTGGTGATCGGCCGTCTGGGCTACAGCGTGCACGGGCCCGCGCACTGGCTGCCCTTCATCGTCACGCTCGTCGTCGCCATGCTGTGCTACAGCGCGTTGGGTGTGGGGATCAGCACGCTGGTGCCCAACGCCGACGCCGCCGGCCCCATGATCAGCCTCACGTTCTTCATCCTGGTCGCCCTCTCGGGACTGTGGTTCCCCATCGCCCCGGGCTCGGGCCTGGCCACGTTCGCCAACTTCTTCCCCATCCGCCACCTCATCGACGCGTTGGTGGCGTCGTTCACCGGCCAACCGGGCACGCCGTCGTGGCCCTGGCACGACCTGGGCGTCATGGCCATCTGGGGAGTCGGGGGCGCCATCGTCGGGTTGCGCCGCTGGACCTGGTCGCCGAAGCGGGGCTGAACCGGTCGGCGCTCAGCAGGTCAGCAGGTCAGCCCGCCGTCGACCACGAGGACCTGGCCCGTGATGAAGGTGTTGGCGGGGTCGGTGAGGAAGAGGACGGCGCGGGCCACGTCTTCGGGCTCCCCGAGCCGGCCGAGCGGCGTCCGGCGGGAGATCTGGTTGAGCTGGTCCTCGTCGAGGCCGTGGCTCATCTCGGTGCGCAGGTACCCCGGCGCGACGCTGTTCACGGTGATGCCGCGCGACCCGAGCTCGCGTGCCAGCGCCCGGGTGAAGCCGTCGAGCGCGGCCTTGGTCGCCCCGTAGACGGAGAGCCCGCGGTAGCCCGAGAGCCCGACGACCGAGGAGATGTTGACGATCGCGCCGGCTCGCCGGGCCAACATCACCCGGCTCGCGGCTCCGGTGACGTAGACCGTGCCCTTCAGGTTCAGGTCGACCACCTGGTCGAGTGCGTCGTCGCCGAACAGGCCGATGACACCCTCGCGGGCGACGCCGGCGTTGTTGACCAGGACGTCGATGCCGCCCCAGCGCGCCGCCGCCTCCTTCACGAAGCGCTCCGCGTCGGCCGGGTCCGAGACGTCGGCGGTGCTGAAGTGGAAGCGCTCCTTGAGCTCCGGGTCGTCCTCCCAGGCCTTGACGGTGTCCGTCGTGGTGCGGGCGCACGTCTCGACGCAGTAGCCGGCCTCGAGGAAGGCCTCGACGAGCCCGGCCCCCAGGCCCCGGCTGCCGCCGGTGACGAGGGCGACGCGCGGCGTCGGCTTCGCTCATGTCTGCGTCCCCCTGACTGTCTTGCCGCCCTTGGTCTCGAGCTCGTCGACGAGGCTGATGCTGCGCGGTTGCCAGGCCCGGGGCAGGTCGGCCACCGCCTCCTTGACTGCGCGCCGGATGCGCGTCGGCGTCCGCCGTCTCGACCCCGCCCGCGGGCACGATGTCGACCGCCACGATGGCGCCGGTCAGCTTGCTCGGGCGCCCGAAAACGCGGGCCGCGTCGACGCCGGACAGCGCGAGGATCCGGTCCTCGACCGGCAGCGGGTGGACCTTGACGCCGCCGACGTTGATGACCTCTGACTGGCGGCCCCGGAACAGCGACGCGGTCGCCGACGATCTCGACGAGGTCGCCGGTCGGCCGCCAGCGGTCGGTGCTGGCGGCGGCGGCCCGTCCGAGCTCGTCGGCGTAGCCGAGCATGCCGGCCTCGGCCCGCACCCAGAGCTCGCCGTCCTCGACGCGGACGTTCGAGGTCGGGTTCGTCGCGCTCCACAGTGACCTCGATCGCGATGCCCGGCATGCCGTCGTGCACCGACGTGATGGAGCCGAACTCGGTCGACGCGTACACCTGCGACACCCGGGCGAAGGGAAAGGTGGTCCGGAGCTCGTCGAGGAGGTCGGCGGGGCTGGCCTCGCCACCAAGGGTGATCTGCTCGAGGCGGGGAGTCGGGCTTGCGGCTGCGGGCCTCGGCGAGCAGGAAGCGCCAGAAGGTCGGCGTGGCGCTCACGCAGGTGACGTCGTCGGAGAGCAGGGCGTCGAGGCCGTCCTTGGGCTGGCGCGGAAAGGGCGCCACGAGGGTCGCCTGGCTGGCCACCACGTGCAGCAGCACCTGGATCCCGGCGAACTGATGCGGCCCGTAGGCCAGCAGCCAGCGCTGGTCGGGCCGGGGCTGGACCTTGGCCACGGTCTGGGCGAGCACCCGCCAGTCGTGCCGCGCCGCCTTGGGCGCGCCCGTGGTGCCGGTGGTGCGGATCACGAGCGGCTGGGGGACGTCGGGTGACCCGAAACGTCAGCGCCGCCCGGAGCGTCGGCCAGCAGCTCGTCGGGGCGGATCACGTCGAGCGAGCCGGACCTGACGTCGTCGCGCCGGGTCACGATGACGTCGTGTCCGAGCGCTTCCGCCTCGTCGGGCCAGGACCGCCGCGTCGGTGTCGGGTTGGTACTGGCAAGGCTCCGCACCGGCGAGCGCCGCGCCGGCGAGCAACCGGAGCACCCACGCGGCATCGGGTTCGGCGACGGCGAAGCGCGTCATGCCGCGGCGCCGCAGCGCCGCCGCTACCTGCCGGGCGTCGTCGAGCAGCTCGCCGTAGGACGGCGAGCCCTCCGGCGTGACGACCGCCGTCCGCTGGGCGGCGTCAACCGCGGCCGCCTCGAGGAGAGCGATCATTCGGTCCGGACGGCGGCGTAGAAGGCAACGATGTCGCCGACGCGTCTCGGGGAGATCGCCCCCGGCCGAGAAGGGGTCGGTTCCGAACTCGTCCTCGAGCATGGCGGAGAGCTCTGCCGCCTCGAGGGAGTCGAGGCCGAGCCCGTCACCCCAGAGGCCTGTCTCGTCTGTCCAACCCGTCGGCGCCCTTGTCGGTACGCCCGAGGAAGTCGCTGATGACGGCGTGTGCCTTGTGCTGTCCTGGTTCTGGTTCCACTGGTCCGGTTCCTTTCGAATGGCTGCGTATCGGGTCCTACGGTCCCTTGACGGCGGCGAGGATCCCGTAGCCGAGGGTCTCGTCCTTCCAGAAGGCTTCGAGGACATGCGTCGACTCCACGAAGTCGGTCACGCCCTTGTCGCCCACCAGACCGCGCAGGGAGTCCTCGTGGCGGTCGACGTTGGCCCGCCAGGCGGCGAACGTCGGAAGCGTGGGCAGGCTGATGTCCGAGGCATCGGTGACCGTCACTCCGTAGCCGCCCAGCGTCGAGGTGTAGCTCTCGAGGGGCTCCATGTGGGCATCGCCGAACGCGCGCCGGAGCAGGGCGAAGTCGTCTCGGCGGGCCCGCACCTCGAGGAACGGGATGTCTCGCTTGCGAATGATGTCGCACAGGGCGATCCGGCCCCCGGGGGCGAGGACGCGGACGCATTCGCGGAGCAGGGCCGTCTTGTCACGCATCAGGTGCGACGACTCGAGCACCCAGACCACGTCGAACGCCCCATCGTCGAGGTTGTTGTCGGTGCCGTCCCGCTGCTCGAACACTGCGCCCGCGAGGCCGCGGTCCGCCGCCAGCTCGGTGGCCGCCGCGACGCCGCTCGCGCTGGTGGTGATGCCGAGTACCGAGGCCGAGAGATCGGCAGCGAGATCGCACGCCTGGCGGCCTGTCCCGCATCCGACGTCGAGCACCCGGTCGCCGGAACCGACGGCAGCCCGTTCGAGCATGGCGTGAGTGAGCGTCTCGGTGGCCCGCTCCAGGGGCGTGTCCGCGGACTCGAAGAACCCGTAGTGGAACTCCTCGCCCATGATGAGCTGCCACGCGCGATGGACGTGGTCGTAGTGCGCGGCGGGCTCGTACGTGTCGGTGTTCTCAGTGCCCATGACCCGTTCCCCTCCGTCCCGAGCGACGACGCCGCACGTCCCCTCGGGGCATGCCTCGGCCGCGACGGGCTGTGGATAGAGTTACCGTCTCCACCCTGTACAAACGGACCAACGGAGTGATGCTTGCGGCTCGTCCTGGCATTTTGCATGCTCGTGCTGCCCTCCCGAATCAAGGGCTACCTGGGCCGACGGCTCCTGGGATGGGATGTCGATCCGACCGCCTACATCGGGCGGAGCGTGATCCTCGTCGGTCACCTGTCGATGGGCCCGGGGGCGAGTATCGGCCCGTTGAACGTCATCAGGGACCTGGAGGAGCTCCGGCTGGCCGAGGGCGCAAGCATCGCTTCTCGCAACTGGATCACGGGGTTCCCACGTGCGTCGGACCCCGCCGCGGACGCCTTCCCGCACTCCCCGAACCGCCGGCCCTCCCTCATCATGGGGAAGCGGGCCATGATCACCGTCGCGCACGAGATCGACTGTGCCGACCGGGTCGAGATCGGCGACTACAGCTCGCTGGCCGGTTTCCGTTGCACGATCCTCACCCACAGCCTGAACCTCGTGCGCGACCGCTTCGTCACCGGCGCCGTCGAGATAGGGGCCCACGCAGCGGTGATGTCGGGCAGCACCTTGCTCAGCGGGACCAAGGTCCCGGCCCGGTCCATCGTCTCGGCCGGCTCCGTCGTGAACACGCCCCTGACCGAGGAGCTCACCTTCTACAGCGGCAACCCGGCCGAGGCCGTCCGCACCCTGCCCGAGACCCTCGGTTTCTTCCACCGGGGGGAGGATCCTGAGGCCGACCGCAGTGTTCTGGGGGTCAAGGCGTAGGACAGCCGGCCCGCGGTCGTTCCTTTTCCGTGACGGTTGACCGAACCACTGCAGCGGCGCCCCTGTATCTCGACCTGCTCAAACGGAGCCTGACGGGGTCACTCGCCGAGGACAACGACAGCATCCTCGGGGGTGTGCGGACGGCCGGTTCGGCCTCGTGGAAGCGACGGCTCGGCAACCTGGTGGGCGACGTGGCCGCGCGGGCCAACGTCGAGATCGTCTACAAGAAGCCGTACGATCCCACGCAGCGCGAGCTCGGCCGGGACTGGCCCTCGCGTGCGGAGTCGATGATCGGACTGCGTCGCATGGACAACATCCAGCAGTGCGTGCAGACGGTGATCGACGAAGACGTGCCGGGCGACCTGATCGAGACGGGCGTCTGGCGGGGCGGCGCCTGCATCTTCATGAAGGCCAACCTGGCGGCCCGCGACGACACGAGCCGCGTGGTGTGGGTGGCCGATTCGTTCCAGGGGCTGCCTCCGCCCAATGAGGCGCTGTACCCGGCCGACAGCGGCGACGACCTGCACACGCGCGGTGGCCTCAGCGTCGGAGCGGATCAAGTCCGGCACAACTTCGAGCGCTATGGCCTGATGGACGACAGGGTGCAGTTCCTCGTCGGCTGGTTCAAGGACACGTTGCCCGCTGCGCCGATCGACGCCCTGTCGGTGATGCGACTCGACGGCGACATGTACGAGTCGACTTGGCAGGCCATCGAGGCGCTGTACCCCAAACTTTCGCCGGGCGGGTTCTGCATCATCGACGACTTCGGGAGCCACCAGTCGCAGGCCGGCCAAGCCGTGCTCGACTACCGCCGGGCCAACGGGATCGACGAGGACATCGTGGATATCGACGGGTTCGGCGCCTACTGGCGCCGGCGGTACTAGGTACGAGGTACGAGGTACTAACCCCAGCTCCCCGTCCCACCGGCGAAGCGGTCGTTCAGCTTGCCGGCGAGCCGGGGAAAGCGCTTCTTGACGCGGTCGTACTCCTCGGGCAGGACGATGCGCACGCATTTCGCCCCCTCCTGCAGGAGCCCACGTCCGATCGGCAGCCATGCCCTGCGCCGCCACCGCTCGTAGGCCGCCGCCTCCGAGTGCTCGAAAGGCGACGGCAGCGGGACGGCGCTGCGCTGGCGCTCCCGCCCGTAGGCGCGGCGGAGCTGGCGCGAGATCGTCCTGCCACGGGTGTCCTTCGCGTAGGGGTACGGGGGAGCCGGTGGGAGCCGTTCCTCGAACGAGGTCAGGACCGCCGCATACTCCTTGCAGAGCTGCAGCAGCACACTGTCGTCCTGCACCAGGTGCGCGTAGGAGTCCTGCGCCCGCAGCGAGAGCTTTTCCGGCGCGCTCGGAGTCGAAGGCGTGGAAGTGGAAGAGCCGGAGCCGCTCACCCGTCGAGGCGATCCGGTACCCGGCGTCGTCGAGCTCGAGCGGGCGTTCCCACAGGTTGGCGACGCTCACGTTGTAGCCGGCATGCCGGAAGCTGGCTGACTGGAAGTGCGAGCTCCCGATGTCCATCCATTTCTGGTCGACGAACAGGCCGGCCAGGGGGTCGTAGAGGCACTCCGTGCTGAGATGCGACCACCACCACTCGAGCGCCGGCAGCGCCCGGCGGTCGACGGCGCAGAAGCCGAGGTTGTTGACCCCGACCAGCAGGAGGTGCCCGTCGGAATGGTCCGCACCCGGCGGCGGGGGTCCGAGGAAATGCGGGGTGAGGAGGATCCCCTGCTCCGAGGCCGCCAGCGCGCCCTGCAGCTCGACCATCGGCGCCGTCACGTAGGTGTCGGGATCCAGGTACACCACCTGTTCGGCGTCAACCAGCAGAGCCTGGAGGAGGAGCGGTTTCACGGCGGTGGCGAACTCGACGAGGTCGTACGACATCACGAGCTCGCGGACGCTGCGCCGGGAGAGACCCAGGGAGGCCGTGCTCAGGCATTCCACGCCGCTCAACTCGGGCAGCTGGTCGTCCTCCGCCACGTCGATCATCAGGATCCGCAGGATCGACCCGTCCTCGTGGCGTCGCAGGCTCTCGGCCAGGGCCAGCGCCTTGGGGAGATAGTTCGACGACAAAATGGTGCAGTAGGTGCGGGTCATCCACCATGACAACGCAGGTGAGGGGCCTGGTCATACGGCCCGGATCGACCTGATCGGGTGGGCGCCGCGGCCGCCGGGTGGGCTAGAAGAGGGCGGTGAGCCCCGATGACACCAGCACCAGCCCGACCCGTTTCCGCCCCGCCACCTACGTCGCCAGCGACGGGGAGCGGCCCGCCGTCATCACCGCCTCCGGCCGGGTCGTCACGTTCGCCCAGCTCGAAGAGCGCTCGAGCCGCCTGGCCCAGGCCCTGTTCGCCCACGGGTTGCGCTCCGGGGACCACGTGGCCGTGCTCCTGCCCAACGACGACCGGACCCACGAGGTGGCGTTCGCTCTGCAGCGCTCAGGTTTGTACTACACCATGGTCAACACGCACCTGGCCGCCGACGAGGCCGCCTACATCGTGGTCGACTGCGGCGCTCGCACGCTCATCACCTCGGATGCGCTGGCACCCCTGGCGGCCGAGCTGGTCGCCCGCACGCCGGACGTGGACCTCCGGCTCATGATCGGGCCCACCACCGCCGAAGGCCACATCTCCTACGACGCGTTCGTCGCCGCCTCTCCAGGGGAACCGTTGGCCGAAGAGGTCGAGGGCTCCGCCATGCTCTACTCGTCGGGCACCACCGGCCACCCCAAGGGGATCCGACGGCCGCTCACCGGGCAGCCCTTCGGCTCCGATGTCGTCCTCTCCGGCATGTTGGGCGGGATCATGGGCTTCGGCCCGGGGGACGTGTACCTCTCTCCGGCGCCGCTTTATCACTCCGCCCCGCTCGTGTGGTCCATGACGGCCCAACGCCTCGGAGGCACGGTCGTGGTCATGGAGCACTTCGACCCCGAGCGCTGCCTGGCCCTCATCGAACAGCACAAGGTGACGCACGCCCAGTTCGTCCCGACCATGTTCGTGCGCATGCTCAAGCTGCCCGACGCCGTGCGGGAGAAGTACGACCTTTCGTCCCTGCGCTCGGTTGTGCATGCCGCGGCGCCCTGCCCGTCCGAGGTCAAGCGGCGCATGATCGACTGGTGGGGACCGGTGATCCACGAGTACTACTCGGGCACGGAAGGCCTGGGAATGACGTGGATCACCGCTCGCGGAGGCGCTGACGCATCCCGGCTCGGTGGGCAAGGCGATCTGGGGCGAGGTGCACGTGTGCGGCGACGACGGGGAGGACCTCCCTGCGGGCGACGACGGCGTCGTGTACTTCGCGGGCCGCACCGGCGTCGCGACGTTCCAGTACAACCACGATCCCGAGAAGACGCGCCAGACCTTCAACGACAAGGGATGGGCCACGCTGTGGGACGTCGGGCATCTCGACGACGAGGGCTACCTCTACCTGACCGATCGCAAGCTGTTCATGATCGTGTCGGGCGGCGTGAACATCTACCCCCAGGAGATCGAGGACGTCCTAGTGCTGCACCCTGCGGTGACCGACGTCGCCGTCTTCGGCGTCCCGGATCCCGAAATGGGGGAGCAGGTCAAGGCGGTCGTCCAGCCTGCGCCCGGCGCCCTGCCCGGGCCGGAGCTCGAGGCCGAGATCATCGCCTTCTGCCGGGCGAACCTGTCCCACTACAAGTGCCCGCGCACGGTCGACTTCACCGACCTGCTGCCCCGCGGCGAGAACGGCAAGCTCTACAAGAAGGTGCTGCGCGAGGCCTACTGGGCCAGTTCCACCCCCAGCACGACCTGAACCTCGGGCGGGGTCCGCACGTCGGCGTACCAGGCCAGGCCGAGGGCGACGCCGGCGCCGAAGAGCAGCACCGTGGTGATCCCGACGGCCTCGACCACCGGCCCGATCAGCAGGT
This sequence comes from uncultured Acidimicrobiaceae bacterium, assembly GCA_963731065.1. GTDB lineage: Bacteria > Actinomycetota > Acidimicrobiia > Acidimicrobiales > RAAP-2 > Bog-473. Next base: position 271,537 of record CAVSUH010000024.1, read on the forward strand.
TCCCGACCCCGACCGTCCCGCCGAAGCCCATCATCCACAGCGCCATGACCCGGCCCCGCACGTTCTCGTGCACCCGGGCCTGCAGCGTGGTGTTCAGCGCCGTGATGAACGCGAAGTAGAAGGCCCCCGTGATGGCCACGCACACGTCGGCCGGCACCGGACTGCGTTGCAGCGCAAAGGAACAGAGCGCGACCGAGTAGCCCACCAGGCAGACGCGCACGAGCAACGGCTTCGACGTCCGGGCGAAGACCGTCCCGATGGAGATGGCGCCGATGAGGGCGCCCGTGCCGAAGGAGGCGTACAGGATGCCGTAGTCGGCCGACTTCGAGAGGTCGATGCCGAGGTTGTGCGCGGCCACGACCGGCATCTGCCCGATGAAGGCCAGTGCCAGCAGCGAGAAGACGAACACGGTGACCAGGCACCGGCCCACCACCCTGTCGTGGCGGGCCACCGTGATGCCGGCCGTGAGCTGGCGCCACCGGCTGGCCCCGGTCGGCGCCTGTTGCACCGCCGGAAGCGTCACGATCATGAGCGCTGCCACCACGAAGAGGTAGGTGGCGGCGTTCCCGGCGAAGATCCACGCCGGCCCGACCAGGGAGTAGAGGAGGCCGCCGATGACCGGTCCGATGACGCGGGAGGCGTTCATCTGGGCCGAGTTCAGCGAGATCGCACCCGGCAGGTCCCGCTTGCCCACCAGCCCGGGCAGGACGGCCGAGTAGGCCGGCCCGAACATGGCGCTGCCGCAGCCCACGCCGAGCACCATGACCACGAGCAGGACCTTCGAGGGGTGCGGAGAGGCCGCCACCAGAGCCACGCCGATGGAGAACACCAGTTGCTCGATCGACAGGATGATGAGGAAGCGCTTGCGGTCGACCTTGTCCGCCAGGAGGCCGCCCACCATGGGCAGGACCAGGGTGGGCCCCAGCTGGGCGAAGATGATGACGCCGACGAACGTGGCCGAGTGCGTGAGGTCATAGGCGTACGCACCGAGGACGACGTTCTGCATCCAGGTGCCGATGTTCGAGGCGAAGGCACCCAGGAAGACGATGCGGAAGGTCCGGTGCGACAGCGCCGCCCGTGCGGTGCCGGACCGGGCCGGGAGCGGGGTGTCGCCGTCGACGACGGCGTCCTCGATCTCCTCGAGGGAGATGGAGCCGTCGCCCTCCGCAGATGCAGAACCAGGCCCCGATCCCCCCTCAGGTCGGAGGTCGTCGGACGAGGGCGGCACCCGCCCATCGTACGGGAGGCCCGAAACCCGGCCTCAGAGGGTCAGGGTCCGGCGGCGGAGCAGATGGACCCGCAGGGGACGTCGAACGCCGACGCCGGCGCGACCGGCACCGTCAGCTCCGAGGCCGCCCCCGCGTTGCGTTGTACCTGGTAGATGCCCCCGATCATGTGCGGCAGCTGGGCCAGGGTGGGAAAGAGGTGCGGCGTGTCGCCCGTGGTGATGGTGACCCGCAGGCGCCAGCCCGTCGGCAGCTCGGCCATGGTCGGGAAGATCGCGATGTCCTGCCGGGTGACCTGGCCGGGCACGATCGGCTGCTGCGACGCCTGCGTGAGCGGGTGCACCGGCAGCAACGTCGGCACCCGACGACGTCGTCCACGACCGGCTGGCGTCCACTGCCCGCTGGTCGCCGTCCAGGGCGCCCGACGACAACGGCACGCTGTCACCTGTAGGCGAGACGGCCTCGACCGTCGCGGCCAGCTCGGTGTCGGTGCCGGTCGAGGTCGTATACAAGGTCGCGTCGATCGGCCCGGCCACGACCACGGGCGAACCCACCGGCGCGGTCGTATAGGTCAGCGCACCCGGCCCCGTCCCCAATGTCACGTCGTTGAGGTCGCAGGGATCGTTCGTGTCCAGCGACTGGAACCCGAGCGCCAGCGCCCCAGCACCCCATTGGTCCGTCTGGATGTCGCACGGGCTCGATGTGCCCGTCCACGCCACCGTGTCGGCCCCCGTCACCGCCGTCGGGGCCACCGTCGACAGGTCCCCGTCGTTGGGGGACACAGCGTCGCTCCCGCTGCGCCCCGGGCCGAAGTAGTACGACGTGGGGGTGGCGGCGGGCAGCGGCCACTGCGCCGCGTCCACCCATGATCCCGCCCGAGTTCTGCATGTCCAGGTGCAGCGGCGTCGTGGTGGTGGCCAGTGGCGTGTGCTCGCCCAGCAACCACGTGTCGAACCACTCGAGCTCCAACGCCGACAGGTTGACGCCCGTGCCCGTCGTCACGTGCTGCCAGGGGCCCATGAGCAACTGGTACCTGGGCGTCGCCGCCTGCCCGGGGGTCATCGCCGCGTACTGCGAGCGCCCGTCGTACAGGTTCTGCAGCCCGACGTAGTTGAGCGGCTCGCCCTGTTCGAAGAGGTCGTTCCATCCGCCGACCAGGAAGGCCGGGATCTTGTCCTGCACGACGGCGGACAGGTCCTGCGCCGGGCTGCGCGCCGCCCAGTAACTCTGGTCGAAGGCGTCGTCGCCCTGGCCGGTCTCCACGTCGAGAACGAGCTTGAGGAACGAGACGAGGACCTGGCTGTGCGCGGACTCGGTGGGCGTCAGGTCGGCCAGCCCGCTGGCCAGCACCGAGGAGTTGCCGCTCTCGGCCGACTCCACCAGCGGCTGCAGGACGGGGTTGGTGAGGTTCAGGCCCGAGAGCAGTGCGACGTACGTCGCGGCGAACTCCGTGTCGGGAATGCCGCCCTGGGTGACGGTGTCGGCGTACAGGTCGTTGCCCGAGATGATGGGGAACATGGCCTTGATGGGAGAGTTCGGGCCGGCCGCCTGCACCGTCTGGAACTGGTTGATGCCCATGTAGGACTCGCCGAACAGGCCGACCTCGCCGTTCGACTGCGGGAGATGCGCCGCCCAGCTTGGCCAACGTCACGCCGTCGGTGGACTGCACGGGGTCGAACAGGTCGAAGGTGCCGCCCGAGTCGCCCGTGCCGCGCACGTCGGCGATGACGACGATGTAGCCGCGGTCGACGAGGTAGTCGACGTTCGTGTTGGCGATGGCGGAGGCGTCGACGATGAAGGCCTTGCCGTACGGCGTCTGCTGCAGCAGCACGGGGAACAGCCCGGAGGCGGCCGTGGTCGTGCCCGAGGTCGTCGGGAAGTACACGTCGGCCCGCAGGACGGTGCCGTCCGACATCGTGACCGGGAGGTCGAGCAACGACCCGGTGCCGTAGGTCGCCGGCTGCGGCGACCAGTTGCCGGCGTCGGCCGTGCTGGCGCCCGCGACGGTGTCCGCTGCTGCGGCGGTGCCCGCCCCGAGGTTCTGCGCCGACTTGGCCGAGGGGGCCGGGCTGCTTCCGCCCAGGACGGCTGGCACCACCAGGAAGGTCGAGAGCGTCATGACCAGCGCCAGCGCGCCCATCACCAGCCGCCAGGGCACCGTGCCCTTCCAGCGGGCCATGTAGCTGTGTCTGTGAAAACGGGACATCCCCCCGACCTCCCAGCCCATCTCTGTCTGCAGGGGGAACGGCCGGTGGCCGCCCGACCTGCGGTCAGTCCGTTCGCGCGGTGGCGCCAGGGCGTTCACCAGCAGGGCGATCCCGATGCCGAGGATGAGGCCGAAGATCAGGGCCAGCACCGTCCATTCCACCGTCTTGGGCGACGATGGCTTGCTGGGGACGGTCGCCGTCGAAATCACCTGGCCCGCCTCCGTCGTGACACCCTGCGATGCGTAGAACTGGTAGTTCTGCAGCTGGTTCTGCAGGGTCGTGAGCTCGCCCTGCAGGTCCCCGAGCTGCGTCTCGTCCGGGGTGACGTTGGTCGTGGCCGGCGCGGAGCGGATCTGCGAGTTCAGGTTGGCGATGGCGAGTTGCAGGGTGTCGATCTTGTTCTGCACCTGCGACTGCGCCGCTGCGAAGGTGTTCGGTCGTCTGGCTCTGTTCGAAGCTGATGTAGGCCTTGGCGTAGGCGTTGGCCGCCGCGGCCGCGGCCTGGGGGTCGTGGGAGCGGACCGACACCTGCACCACGTTGGTGGTGCCGACCTGGGTCGCCGTCACCGCCGGCGCGCCCGGCAACGTCTTGGCCACGAGCTGCGCGACCGCCGAGCTCTCGATCACCTCGATCCCGTCGGGCACGTCAGGGAGCGGTGCGACGGCGCCGGCGGAGTTGGCCTCCACCAGCGTCTCCGAGATGGGCGGCTCCAGCAGCACGGAGGCCGAGGCCTGGTAGGTGGGCTTGATCAGCACGCAGTAGGCCAGGGTCGCTCCCACGCAGATGGCGGCGACCACCAGGATGGTGACCCGCTTCCGCCACAGCAGCAGGGCGTACTCACGCAGCCCTGACAGCTCGGTGGCCGCTGGATCCGGATTCCGGGGGATGCGGGAATACGCCCGCAACGCCGGTTGCTCAACCTCGAGAGGATCGCTCATCGATTGCGGAACGTGGCGCGGCGGCTCTTCTTGCTCATATTCATCCAATGTCGGTGTCGCCGTAGGCAAATGAGCCGGTTGCAGTTTCCGTTTCGTGGGTCGAGTGGGGACGAGGGCGAGGGACGATCTCTTCGTGGTCGTGGCGCGCCGTCTCGTCTACGTCGGCCTCGTGCTCCTGCCGTTGCTGCACTACAGGGTGGGGAGTGCCTTCGACCTGAGCGATCTGTGCTTTCTGATCGCGGCGGTGTTCCTGCTCCTGAGCGCGGCGTCCACCTGCCAAGGCCCCGCCGGTGCCCGCCTGGTACTTCGGCTCCTTCGTCTTGGGTCCTGGCCGGCGTCGTCGCGTCGACGCAGGCCGTCTCCAAGACCGCGTCGCTGCAGGTGGTCTTCAACGCCATCTTCGTGTTCTTCGTGCTGCAGTGGATGCTGCGGCAGCTGCTCAACACCACGGCGCGCATCCAGACCGGCATGATCGCCTTCGTCCTGGGGTCTTCCGTGTCGGCCTTCGTGGCCTTCCTGCAGACGGAATTCCACGTCCTCGGCTACAGCCACCAGGCCAGCCTCGAGGGCTCGCGTGCCGTGGGCCTGAGCGACCAGCCCAACATCGCCGCCGTCGCCTTCTCCCTGGGCCTGGTCTTCGCCATCGGCCTCGTGGTGGAGTTGGGCCTGCGCCGGCACTGGTACCTCGGCGTCTGCATCGCCGTCCTGGCCGGCGCCCTGATCTTCAGTGCCAGCGTCTCGGGCATGTCGAGCACGCTGGTCGGCTGCTTCGTGCTGTTCATCACGCGCGGCTTCCGCCTGCGCACCGTCATCGGGGTGATCGCCGTTCTGGCCGTCGTGTACGTCATTGCCCTTTCGGTGCAATCCGATGGAAGTCGCTTCAACCTGAACCCCATCGCCCGCATTGAGCAGACGACGGGGACGAACACGGGGTACAACACGGTCAACCCGCGTGTGGCGACGCTCGAGCACTCGTGGAGCGGGATCGTCGAGAGCCCCATCATCGGGCACGGGCTCGACCAGACGACGATCGACGTGTACTACGACGCCGACGTCGGCGTGTACTACCCCGCGCACAACATCATCATCCTCTACTGGTTCGCCGGCGGGATCTTCATGGTGGCCGCCGGCGCGCTCATGATGGGCTCGTCCTTCAACCGCCTCCTGCACGGCCGGCGCCGCCGAGGCAAGGGCGCGGACCGGGCCATGCGCGACACGGTGCTCGCAGGCTGTGTGGTCGTCCTGTTCTTCGCCATGCAGTCGCCCGAGATCGTGGACCGCTGGCTCTGGCTGCCGTTCATGTTGGCCCTGTGCTTCCGCGATGCGGGCCCCACGGGCCAGCCCGGGCTCCAGGAGCCCATCCCCATCTCAGAACCGGAGCCGGTCCCGGCTGCCGCGACGGCGACGGCGACGGCGACGGCGACGGCCGCACAGCATCCGCATCCCGCATCCGCGCGCTCACCCCACGAGACGGCTGAACCGCTCCCCGTCCTGCGTCGGGTCAGCGGGACAGTCCCGATCGCGGCCCGGACCAGGAGGTCGTCATGACAACCCCGGCGCAGACCCCGACCTCGTCGTCCCTCGGCCTCGGCGAGATGTTCGACGACCGGATCCTGGGGCTCGACAGCGCCCACGTCTTCATGGTGAGCGCGCAGGCCATGGCCGCCCGCTCGCGCGTCGTGGCCGAGGTGGGCTGTGGCCGGGGCGTCCTGGTCGACCCCGATCAACCGGGGGGTGCCTGGCAGGACCTGCGCGGTGACGGCCGCATCGTCATCGGGATCGACATCGAGCGCACCGGCGGGGGGAACCCGGTCATAGACGAGTTCCGCCTGATCGGCGAGGACGGGCGGTGGCCACTCGACGACGGCTCGGTGGACCTGGCCGTCAGTGATTTCGTCCTGGAGCATGTGACCGACCCCGAGGCCTTCGTGCGCGAGCTCGCACGGGTCCTGCGGCCCGGCGGCGTGTTCATCGCCCGGACGATCAGCCGCCACTCCATCCTGGCGGCCGCCGCCCGCGTCGTCCCCAACGACCATCACGCCAAGGCCCTCGAGCGCCTGCAGCCGGGCCGGGAGGAGCGCGACGTCTTCCGGACCGCCTACAAGATGAACACGCGCCGTGACCTCTCCCGCCTGTTCGACGGGGACTTCGAGCTCGCCCTGGCGCGCCGGACGGGACTCGAGCAGTACTGCAAGCCCTGGCCCCGCCTCCGTCGCGGGGTGGCGCAGCTCGAACGCCACCTGCCCACGCCCATGTGGATGGCGCTCGTCGTCTTCGCCCGCCGCCGCGGCTGACTCCTTATCGCTGAGTCCCTATCCGATGCAGGCGACCAGGGCCCCGCGGACGTAGGTGGCCGTCCGCCGCCAGGTGAACGTCGCCGCGTGTTCGACGCCTGCTTTGAGGTCCTGATCGCTGGTCTGGCGTGCCGGCGGCACAGCTCGGGAGAGCGAGGCGGCATCCCAGCCGTCCATGACCGTGGCCAGCCCTCCCGTGACCTCGAGCAGCGCGGGGTCGGGTGTCACCACCACCGGGATCCCGAGGCGCATCGCCTCCACCGCAGGCAGACCGAAACCCTCGAAGTCGGACGGCAGGACGACCAGGGAGGCGGACGTGAACTGCTGCTGGAATTCGGGCGGGCTCAGCCAGGGCCGGACCGTCACGAGGTCACCGATACCCCTGGCGGCGGCGCCGGCCTCCACAGCGGCCTGCCCCTCGGCCGGCAGCCCCACGACCACGAGCGGCGTCGCCTCGGAGCGGGAACGCAGGACGGCCCAGGCGTCGAGGACGAGGTCCACGTTCTTGTTGCCCCACTGGCCGAAGGCGAGTGCGTACTCGGGGCCGGACCGGCGGGGCGGCCAGGTGAGGACGTGGTCCGCGCCCAACTGCGCAACGGTGACCCGGCGGGAGCGCAGGAAGGGGTGTGCGGCCAGCAGGTCGTCGTGCGTCCGCTGCGAGATACACACGATCGCGTCCGCCTGCCTGTACCCGATGCCATAGCTGATCCGGCGGAGCAGGCGCCTCCGGAGGCTGAATTGCTGTGGCCGTATCTCGTGGCGGATGTCGAGGGCGATGATGACCCGGGGGCAGGGGAGCGGCGCCATGGTGGTGGCCGGCGTCACGCCGAGGAGCGCATCCGCCCCCAGCCGGCGGCACAGAGCGGGCACGCGGAGCTCCATGGCGCTGAACCGGGAGCCCTCGACCGGGTGGATGTGGACGCCGTCGGGCACCTCGAGCGGCACATCCGAGCGGACCACAAGGTGCAACTCGTCGCCGAGGCCGAGGCTGATCCACCCCCTGAGCAGGTTCTCCGTCACCACCCCGAGGCTCGTACCGCGGGCCGGGACTGCATTGACGACCACGCGCACCGGAGCACGGTATCGGAAGAGCGCCCGCAGGCATTGGGGGCCCTGCCCGTTCTGCAGTACGTGCAGCAAGGTGGCGACTCACCAAACGTTCACTTGATATGACGGGAACGGACCAGATCGGGGCGAGGCCTGTTCCTGCCACGGCTTCGAGTGGCGCCTCCAAGCGGCGGTCGGCGACGTCCCAGCGTGTGATGGTGCTCACCGTCGCCGACCAGGGCGCATCGAGCGTGTCGAACTTCGCGCTCGCCGTCATCGTGGCGCACTACAGCTCGGCCAGCGCGTTGGGCGTCTTCGCGATCCTCACCGCGACCTACGTCTTGAGCCAGGGGCTGGTGCGCAGCCTCTCCAGCGACTGCCTCCTGACCCGCTCGGAGAACGACGAGGGGCGGCGGTCGAAGTACGAGCGCGGGGGTTACCTGGCCGCCATCGTCCTCTCGATCTCCGTGGGAGTCCTCGTCGCCGCGATCAGCGGCCTGCTCCCGCACGCGTTCACGCTGCCGTTCGTCATCTTCGCCGTGTCGTTCCCGCTGATGGCCTGCCAGGACTTCGCCCGTTTCATCGGGATCAGTCGCTACGACCCGCTCTATGCCATCTGGCTCGACCTGGCCTGGTTGGTGATCTTCCTGGTCGCCTACGTGGTCCTCAAAGAGGAAGGGCTCACTTCGCTGTCGTGGTTGTTCGGCGCCTGGAGCGGGGCCGGCGCCCTCGTCGGCCTCTGGACCCTCCGCGCCCACTTCGCCCGGAGCGGGCGAGGCGAGTTGCTGCGGTTCTGGGACCAGAGCGAGCGGGGTGTCGGCCTGCGTTTCGCCGGCCAGTTCATGCTCGTCACATCGTGGACGTATTTCGTCTCGTACCTACTGCTCTTCGTGCTCCCGCTGGCGTCCATCGGGTACTTCAAGCTGTCCCAGCTTGCCCTTGGGCCCATCACGGTGCTGCTGGCCGGAGTGCAGTCGGCTCTGATCGCATTGGCGACCAGGCGCTTCCAGGTCGACACGCACAAGGCCGTCCGCTTCCTCTTCTTGGCCGGCGTGGCCTCCTTCGCCCTGACGATGGTGTGGACGGGCCTGGTGTACGGAGCGCCCGCCCACCTCATGGCGAGCCTTTTCGGCAGCAACTGGTCGAAGGCCCGTGTGATCGTGCCCTATGCCGGGTTGGCGGTCGCGTTCACCAGTTTCGCCAATGCCGCCATCTCCGGCCTGCGGGCCATGCGGGCGGCCAGCGAGAACCTCCGGCTGTCGGTCGTCATGGTGCCGTTCCTGTTCTTGTTCTGTATCGGCGGCGCCGAGCTCTTCGGCACACGCGGTGCAGCCGGGGGCTTGGCCGTCGCCGGGGCGATCTACTCCGTGCTCGGCTGGTCGCTCCTCGTCAAGGTGGCGCGGGCCTTCGTCCCCGGAGTGAGCGAGGTCGTCGCTGACCCTGTCGCGGGGATCTCAGAGCCGTGAAGCCGACTGTCAGCGGTAGACGACGTCCACCCGCACCGGGGGCACCGCCGGCGCGCCGCCGGGGGAGTCGAGCCGCGCCCGCACCGCGCCAATGTCGCGGCAGGCGATGACGTTGAGCGTCGGCGGCAGATCGTCGGAGTGCCAGGGCGACAGCTCGCCGTCGAGCAGGTAGATGCTGTAGCCAACCTCTGTCAGGAACGCGCGCACCTCGGCCGGCGTGATCCCGAAATGCGCGCAGTAGCCGGCGTGCTCGAACAGCAGCACCGGGCCGGCCGCCGCATCCGTCAGCAGCCGGCGCGCTCCCTTCATGACCAGCAGCTCGGAGCCCTCCACGTCGATCTTGATCAGCGCCGGCGGATCGCCCCCCACCAGCTCGTCGAGCGTGGTCACGGGCACCGTGATGCTGGTCCCGCCGCCGCCGCCGCCGCCGCGGCCGCCGCCACCACCACCACCACCACCGACGCCACGACCATCGTCGGGCGCCAGCCGGTTGAGCACATCGCGATCGAGCACCTCGAAGGTCGCCGAGCCGGCCGCGTCACTGACGGCGCAGTCCACCACGTCGATCGTCAGCTCGTTCAAAGCGAGATTGGCGACCAGGTCTTCGCGCACAGGCGGGAAGGGCTCCACCGCCGTGATGCGCACGCCCGGGATGCGCGTGCCGACGAGCGTCGAGAAGACGCCGACGTTGGCGCCCACGTCGACGAAGTGGTCGCCCGGTCGCAGATAGCGCAGGCAGAACTGCAGCTCCTCCCATTCGTGCACGCCGTCGTAGATCGTCCACACCGCGCTGAACTGCTGCGGCCGCGCCACCAGGCGGGTGCGCCCGTCCACCGTGACGATCGCCTCGACGGCGTCGCCCCCGTCCCGGGTCCGCCAATGCCACTCGATGGCGCGCCGCTCGGCCGCCATGCGGCCGCCCTTGTTGGCTGGATGCCGAGCGATCTCCCACACCCAGTGCACCGAGCGCCGCGCCCGATGCGCCAGCCGCCCGACCGCACCGGTGTCCTGCTCGAGCCCATGGCCTCCATCGCTCACGCGAGGTGTCTAGCAGATGACGCGGAGGTCGCACGGCCGTGACGACGGCTCCCCAGCGCACTGCGCCCGCTCTTCCCATGGCTCAAGACGGGCGTCCTGCGCGCCACCCAGGCGGTCAGCCCGCTCACCCGCCGCCTGCCCGGCGCCACGCCGCCGCGCCACGTCGCGCGCTCGGCGGCCGACTACGCGCGCGCCCATCCCGGCGGTGGCGTCGAGGTCGTGGAGGTGGCCGCCGCGCTCGATCTGCACCGGCCGCTTCCGGCGGGACTCCCCGCCGACCACCCACAATTCGCGGCACATCGTCGCGCGCACATTGCGCCCAACGTCGTCGCCACCGTCCGGCGCGGCCGCGTGCTCGCGCCCTACGCGGCGGTGATGACGGAGGACGACACACTCCTCTTCGACCTCTCGCCGTACTACGGCGTGGCAACGCCGTCGCAGCATCCCATCTTCCTGCGCTGCCGTCCGCCTGCGCTGACGGAGGTCCCCGGTTCGGTGGGCGTCCTCACCACGCGGGGGAGCGACAACTACTACCACTTCGTGCTGGACGTCCTGCCTCGTCTCGAGCTGTTGCGACGGGCCGGCGCTGGAGCCCGACGCGTATCTCGTGAACAGGTCCACCCGGTTCCAGCGCGACCTGCTCGACCACCTCGGCCTCACGGCCGACCGCTGTCTCGGCGACGAGAAGTACCCGCACGTCCGGGCCGACGAGCTCGTCGTGCCGTCGCTGCCCGACGACGATCTGCGCACCCCTTCCTGGATCGTCCCCTGGCTCCGCGCGCGCTTCCTGCCCGACGACCTGCGCTCGCCCCATCGCCGCCTCTACGTGAGCCGCGGCACACGAGAAGCACACACGGCGGGTCGAGAACGAGGCGGAGCTGGTTGACGGCGTTGGCGCCCCTCGGCTTCGAGGTCATCGACCCGGGCGGGCTGTCGCCGGCGGAGCAGGTGCGCGCCTTCGCCGAGGCCGAGTACATCGTGGGACCCCATGGTGCCGGCCTCACCAATCTCGCTTTCGCCGCCCCGGGCGCCGCGGTGGTCGAGTTGTTCGCCCGCGACTACGTCAACGAGTGCTTCTGGGTGTTGGCCTCGACGGTCGAGGGTCTCCGGTACCGCTACGTCGTCGGCGATGGCACCCCGGTCCGGTCCCGGCGGAACCGCGGGGTGGCCTCCGACTTCAGGGCCGATACCCGCCAAGTCCTGCGGCTCCTCGACGAGCTGATCGCAGTAATTACAACCCCGGTATCAGCACAAGGTTCTGGCGGGCCGCCAGTTACCCCGGTGATGCCGGCGCGACGGACGACGCGGATCGTGGTGCACGACTACTCGGGACATCCCGGGCAGGCGCAGTTGAGCCGGGCCCTGGCCCGACGTGGGTACGAGGTCACCCATCAGCACTGTCCGTCGTACGCGACTGGGAAGGGCTCGCTCGACCTCGAGAAGGGCGACCCGGCGACGCTCTCCTTCGAGCCGTGCGCCATGGAGGGCGCGTTCGCCAAGTACTCGGCCTTGACCCGGATCCGGCAGGAGCTCTCCTACGGCCGGCGGGCCGCCCGGGTCATCGCAGCCAGGGACCCCGCGGTGGCGGTCATCAGCAACGTGCCCCTGTTGGCGCATTCGGTCCTGGCGCGGCGCCTGGCCCGCCACGGCGTGCCGATGGTCTTCTGGCACCAGGACATCTACTCGGAGGCCATCGGATCGGCGGCGCGGCGGCGACTGCCGATGCTCGGTCCACTGGTCGGTTGGATGGCGGAGCGCCTCGAGCGCACGATCGCCCGGCGGAGTGCGGCGATCGTGGCGATCTCACCGACGTTCATGGAACGGCTCGCCGACTGGGGCGTCGCCGACAAGTCGACCGTCGTCCCCAACTGGGCGCCCATAGACGAGTTGCCCGTATGCGCTGCGGACAACGACTGGCGGTCCCGCACGGGCCTGCGCGGCCACCCGGTGGTGCTGTACTCGGGCACGCTAGGTCTGAAGCACGATCCGAGCGTGCTGGCGCTGATAGCCCAGCAGCTGCGGGAGTCGCACCCCGATGCCCGCGTGGTGGTGATCTCCGAGGGCAAGGGACGCGACTGGCTCGAGGGCTGGAAGCGCGAGCACGGTGCGGCCGCTGACAACCTCGTGCTCCTGGACTTCCAGCCGTACGAGGATCTGCCCGCCGTCATGGGGTCCGCCGACGTGCTCGTGGCCGTGCTCGAGCCCGACGCGTCGCGCTTCTCGGTGCCCTCGAAAGTCCTGACCTACTTGTGCGCGGGCCGGGCCATCGTCGGCGTCCTTCCTCCCGACAACTCAGCGGCCGAGATCCTTCTCTCGCACGGCGCCGGACTCGTCGTCGACCCGGCCCGTCGGGACGACGTCGCCTCCGAGGTGGCCCGGCTCGTCGACGACGACGCGTGCCGCGGGGCGATGGGCCGGGCCGGCCGGCGCTACGCCGAGCAGGTGTTCAGTCCCGAGGCGGCCGCCGATCGCTTCGTCGAGGTCTTTGGCGACCTGGTGGATGAGCCCGATGGATCGTATGGCCCGCTGGTCACAGGCAGACAAACAGTGCGTGACTTGGAGATGTCCTCGCCGGGCCCAGGTTGATCGACCACGCCGCTTCCTACGCCAGGGGCCGGCGCGACCGGGTCGGCAGGCGACAACAAGGTGTCCGCATCGGGGCCGTTCCCCAACAGGTGGGCTAATCGAGGATCAGGAGGATCATTCCGATGACGAGCGTGTTGGTGACCGGGGCGGGGGGCTTCATCGGCGGCCACCTGGTGGCCCGCCTGCGTGAGCAAGGCGTCGAGGGCATCCGTGGCGTGGACCGGGTGCCCCTGTACGACTGGCACCAGCGCTTCGATGACGTCGACAACCGAAGTGCGGACCTCCAGGACCTGGCGGCGTGCCAGAGCGCCTGTGACGGCGTCGATGTGGTCTACAACCTCGCCGCCGACATGGGCGGGATGGGGTTCATAGAGAACAACAAGGCGCTGTGCATGTTGTCGGTGCTGATCTCCACCCACATGTTGGAGGCGGCGCGCCAGGCCGGCGTCCAGCGCTTCTTCTACTCGTCCTCGGCCTGTGTCTACGCCGCCGGGCGGCAGGAGTCGCCCGAGGTCGAGCCGCTGCGTGAGTCCGACGCGTACCCCGCCATGCCCGAGGACGGGTACGGCTGGGAAAAGCTCTTCAGCGAGCGCATGGCCCGCCACTACTACGAGGACTTCGGGCTCGAGACCCGGGTCGCCCGCTACCACAACGTCTACGGACCGCACGGCACTTACGACGGGGGGCGGGAGAAGGCCCCGGCCGCCATCTGCCGCAAGGTGGCTGCGGCCATCCTGGACGGCTCCGAGGAGATCGAGATCTGGGGTGACGGGAAGCAGACGCGCAGCTTCACCTACATCGATGACTGCGTGGAGGGCACGCTGCGCCTGACCGCCAGCGACGTGCGAGAGCCGCTCAACGTCGGCTCCGAGCAGCTGGTCACGATCAACGAGCTCGTCGACCTGGTCGAGGGCATCGCCGGCATTTCACTCAAGCGGAACTACAACCTGTCGGCGCCCCAGGGTGTACGGGGCCGCAACAGCGACAACGCGCTCATTGAAGACCGCCTGGGCTGGGCGCCGTCGGTCAGCCTCCAGGACGGCCTGCTGCAGACCTACCGATGGATCTTCGACGAGGTGAGCCAGCACGCCGGTCTCCCCGTTGGCTGACGTGCTCGTGCCTCTCGTAGGGCACGACTGAGATGCGGCTCGCCTTCGCCTACGTCTTCGCGTTCCTCCCGATGCCGTTGAAACGGCTGATCGCGCGGTGGGTCTACCGGTGGGAGATCCACCCCACTGCGTACATCGGGCCGAGCGTGCTCACGGTCCGTCGCGTGTCGATGGGCCCCGGCGCCTCCATCGGCGGCCGCAACGTGATCACCAACGTCAACGAGCTGCGGATGGGGGAAGGCGCCACCATCGGCTCGGGCAACATGGTCAAGGGCTGGTGGGATCATCCGACCCAGACCTTGCCCGACCGCGACCCGTCGCTCGTGCTTGGGGACCACGCCCAGATAGCGTCGTACCACTACATCGATTGCGTCGATACCCTCGAACTCGGTTCACACGCCGCCATCGCCGGTTTCCGGTCGACGGTTCTGACCCACTCCATCGACCTGATGCGGGACAAGTACGTGGCCGGACCGGTCGTGCTCGGTGAGTATGCGGTTGTGATGTCCGGCTGCATGTTGCTCGCCGGGACACGGGTGCCGGCACGGAGCATCGTCGCTGCCGGTTCCGTGGTCGACACCAAACTGAACGGCGAGCTCACGTTGTATCGGGGCAACCCCGCGGAGGCGGTCCGTGAGCTCCCTGACCGGTTGGGCTTCTTCCACCGGGGAGGATTGCCTATCCCCTGATTGGGGCTCGCAAGACGTCCCCGTACAAGATCCTCCGGGGCAACGCAGGCAAGAAGTTGGGGCTCGACGGGCCTAACCCTTCGGAGTGGTCTTGCCCGGCGGTCGGCCGGGCGCCCGCGTCGCCGCCGGGCCCGTCACGGCGGTCCAAAGTGGCGAAGGGCGCGACGTCGTACCCCGGCCGTTGGGGCCGACAATGGTGAGCTCCCCATTTGCGTTGCCCGACATGGTCCAGCCCTTGCGGTGCACCAGACCATGATGATGAAGGCAGAGCAAGACCAAATTGTCGAGGTCGGTCCGACCCCGGGGTTTCCACGGGACGATGTGGTGCACGTTGGTAAAGGTCACGTTGGTACAGCCGCGGAAACGGCAATGGCGATCGCGCCGGATGACCTCTCTTCGTTGGGCCTCGGTTGGGAAGCGTTTGGCCCGGCCCTCGTACATGGTGTGGCCGACGTCGTCGTCGACTCCGACGGCGATGGTGGCGTCGCAGGCGATCCGTTGCACCACGTCGCAATCGATCAGTCCGTGATGCTCGAGCTCACCGGCGAGCTCCGTGGATTCGCCTGCATCGTCGACCAGTGCGGCCAGAGGGGTATGGGCGACCACGAAGTACGGGCTGGCTGTCGTGTTGGTACCCCACGACGAGCGGATCTTCTCCATGAAGGCGTCGCAGCAGCGCTGGTCCCAGGGGGTCTCGCCGTCAGAGGGGATCTCTTTGGCCTGGGCCTCGATCGCAGCCTTGGCCTCGGCGTAGGAATCGGGCGGGAGCTGCATCGATATCGTCCGGAACCGGTCGTTGAAGCGCAGGAAGCGGCGATCGTGTTGTTCGGCGCCGGACCCGCGTTTCGGAACGCAGCGTCGTGCGCCGGCCAACTCGGCCAATTGTCGCACAGAGCACTCCCGAGCGGCGTCGAGGAGCTCACGTTCGGTCTCGGGCGTGGCCACGTCGGCCACGGCGCGCAGCTTGTCAAAGGTGATCTCGCCCTGGCGGAGCGCTCCCGTCAGATTCGGGAGATCCCCGGACCTCTCTCCGACGTGTGACAGTGCCCGTGCGGTCGGTACCGAGACCCCGAAGCGCTCCACCGCCCAGGACTCGGTCGACGTGGCCCCGTCATCTCGGAATGTCTCCTGCCGGCCGGCCTCGGCCAGCTTCTCGACGATCCACCCGTCGACAGAGCTCCGGATCCTGAAGAGATCGTCGAGGGTGGCATCCCGGAACAGAGCGTCAAACGCTTCGTTGGAGAGCCCAGCCACACCGCCGGCACCGAGCGCTGATGCCGGCGGTGTGGTCGTCTGGGCCGTCGCCCGGGAAGGTGCGGCTTCGGGAGGTGCTGCAGCCTCGGGCATCGAGAATTGAACGGTCGGCCCCTCTCCCGGGTGTCATGCGGAACATCGCGACGGCGTCGATGCCTCGTCAGCAGTCAAGCAGTCAGCAGTCATGGGCTCACTGTCGGCGTCATTCGACCGAAGACAGGGTGGCGTCGGCGAGGCGCCCATTGGCGCGCAGCGCCGAAACCAGCCCTGCCGCGGCGGCGATGGCTGCCAGGACGTACGCCGTCACGGCGAACGCGTGCTGCGCACCCTCGGCACCACCGCTGTCACCCCCGGCCACCACGAAGATGGTTCCCGTCACCGCCAATCCCAGGGCCGTCCCCATGCCACGGGACATGTTGAGGACTCCCGAGGCCATGCCGGCCTGTTGGTCTGGGGCGGCGCCCATGATCGAGGCGTTGTTGGGCGAGGTGAAGAGCCCCAGGCCGACGCCGATCACGGCGAGCAGGACGAGGAACCAGGGAGTCGAAGGCCGGATGCCCCCCAGCAGGACCAGACCCAGGGCCACGAGCGCCATCCCGCTCACGGTGAGTGGGCGGGCCCCGAGCCTGTCCGCCACTCGTCCGGCCAGCGGCGCCACGATCCCGAAGGCCAAGGGCATGGCCATGAGCTCCAACCCCGCCCGGGCGACCCCCAGGTCGAGACCCCGCTCCAGGTAGAAGGGGATCAGGAGCAGGACGCCGAACATCACCAGATAGGAGCCGACCCCGCTGACGATTCCCGTCGAGAAGCGGCGCATTGCCGAACAGCCCGAGGTCGAGCATGGGGTCACGGTCCCGCCGTTCGTGCCAGATGAAGAACCAGATCAGCAGCGCGGCGGCCAGGAAGAGCCCGATGATGAGTCCCGAGCTCCAACCCAACGCGGCCCCGAACGAGATCGCCGAGACGAGCGCCACCACCGCCGGGAAGAAGATCCCGAGCCCCGCCCAGTCGAAGCGGACCCGCGCCATGAGGTCGCGACTGCGCGGCACCAGCAGGACCGCGGCAAGTGCGCCGAACAGTCCGAAGGGGACATTGACGAAGAAGATGAGGCGCCATCCGCCGGCCGCCAGCAGCAGCCCGCCGATGGTCGGGCCGAGTGCGAGCCCCAGCGCCTGCGCCGTCCCCTGCAGTCCGATGGCCCGACCGAGCGAGCGGCTGGGCACGACCAGCACGATGATGGCCAGGCTGTTCGCCTGCAGCATCGCCGCGCCGACGGCCTGCAAGGCCCGGAAGCCGCAGAGCGCCGCCAGGTCCGGTGCGAAGCCGCAGAGCGCCGACGCCAGCGTGAAGAGCAGGAAGCCGTAGACGTACAGCAGCTTGCGGCCCCACATGTCGGCGAACCGTCCGACGGCGATGACCGTGGCCACCAGGACCAGCAGGTACGACAAGCCGACCCAGGTGACGGCACCGACGGAGACGTCGAAGGTGTGCTGCAGCGTGGGGAGGGCGACGGTGACGATGGAGGCATCGAGCTGGCCCATGAACGCGCCGACGCACACCGCCGCCACGGCGTACCAGTGGGCATTGGTCCGTTCCCGTATGGCTTCGGGGCGCCGCGGCTCGACCAGCAGCCGGTCCCAGGTCAACGTCCAGGGACGTTCTGTCACGACGCCGGCGTGCCTCCCCATATGATCTCGGTGGTGGCCCAGATCTCGTGGGACGACGTGCCCACGAGCAGCTCATAACGGCCGGGGTCGGACCGCCACTCGTGTGCATCGGAGTCCCAGTAGCGGAACGCGGCGGCGCCGAGCGACACATGGACGGTCTCACGCCCGCCGGCGTCGACGGTGACCTTGGCGAACCCGACGAGCTCGCGGTCGGGGCGACGGACGAGGGACTCCGGCGCCCGCACGTACACCTGCACGACCTCGGTGCCCCGACGGGCACCGTTGTTGACCACCGTCACCTGGACGTCGACCCGACCCCCGTCGAACGCCATCGCCATCGCCATCGCCCCCGTCGATCACGAGGTCCTCGAGAGCCATGTCGCCGTAGGAGAGCCCGAATCCGAACGGGAAGAGCGGCGCCAGCCGCGTCGTCTCGTAGAAGCGGTAGCCGACGAGGACGCCCTCCCCGTAGACGACCTTGCCCTCGATGCCCGGATACCGGTCCCCCTCGACGCCCGACCCAGCCGGTCCGTCCTCCACGCGGGCGGGGAAGGTCACCGGCAGCCGCCCCGACGGCTCGGCCAGCCCGACCAGCATGTCGGCCAGCGCGTCCGCGCCCTCCTCGCCCGGATACCAGGTCATGAGCACGGCGCCGGCGCGCGTGCGCCCAGGGCATCTCGACGGGGGAGCCCGCGTTGACGACCACCACGGTGCGCGGGTTGACCTCGAGCACCGCCTCGACGAGCTCACGCTGGCGGCCGGGCAGCGAGAGGTCGGGGCGGTCGTGGCCCTCGGACTCCCATTGCCCGTTGGAGCCGACGACGACCACGGCGACGTCGGCCTCGGCGGCGGCGGCCACCGCGCGCTCGAACTCGTCGCCCGTGTCCGGGGGCGAGGCGCCGATGCGTGCCCCCATGATGGGGGAGGAGCGAGGACCGCGGCCAGATGTCGACGGTCAGCTCGTAGGAGCGTCCGGCGACGAGGTCGACCGTCACCTCGACCGGCTCGCTGCCGGCGCCGTAGAAGCTGGAGCCGCGGACGGGCTCGGTGTTGTCGACGACGACCGCGCCATCGAGGCGGAGCACGGCCCGTCCGGCGCTCTCGAGCCCGAGCTGCCACGCACCCGACACGTCGGGCGTGAACGTCGCGGACAGGCGCGACCGAGCACGCGCCCACGGTGAGCCCCGGCTGCGGGGGGCCGATCCACAGGACCCGGGCCGTATGCGCCGCCTCCGTCGCCACCGGCGCGCCCTCCAAGGTCGGCGTTGTCGAAGTAGTCGACCCGCAGCGTCTCCTCCGCTCAGCAGGCGCAGGTCGATCGCCGGCATGCCCCGATCGATGCGGCAGCCGACCTCGGAGCTGATCGAGGCATCGGGGAGCCGCTCCGCCAGCGCCTCGTCCACGCGTCGCCGCCGGTGCGGTGTCACCTCGGAACTGCCGCCGCCCATGGCGAGCTGGCCGGCGTTGGGCCCGATCACGGCCACGCTGCCGACGCTCGCGGCGTCCAGCGGCAACAACCCGTCGTTGACCAGCAGGACGGTGCCCTCCGCCGCCACCCGGCGAGCGACCGCCCGCCGCCCGGGGTCGTCGTACTCCGCCTCGTCGGGACGCAGTCGGGCCGCCGCCGAGGATCCCCACCCGCCCCATCAGCCGCAGCACGTGGCGCACCTGGCCGTCGACCACCGACTCGTCGACCTCCCCGGAGCGCACCGCCGCCGCCAGGGAGGGTCCGAGCCAGGCCGACGGGCCCGGCATCTCGAGGTCGAGCCCGGCCACCGCCGCGGCCACGGTCGAGTGCGTCCCGAACCAGTCGGACATGACCAGCCCGTCGAAGCCCCACTCCCGCCGCAAGCACGCCACCGATCAGGTCCGGCTGCTCGCCGCAGTAGACGCCGTTGACCTTGTTGTAGGCGGTCATCACGGACCAGACGCCGGCCTCCTGTACGGCGTGTTCGAAGGCGACGAGGTGGATCTCCCGCAAAGTCCGCTCGTCGACCTCGGCGCTGATCGTCATCCGCTCGTGCTCCTGGTCGTTGCAGGCGAAGTGCTTGATGCAGCAGGCGACGCCGCCGGCCTGCACGCCCTCGACGTAGGCGCCGGCGATGCGGGCCGTGAGCAGCGGGTCCTCGGAGAAGGACTCGAAGGTCCGCCCGGCGAGCGGCGTGCGCACGATGCACACCGTCGGACCGAGCAGCACGTGCACGTTCTTGGAGCGGGCCTCGGCGGCCAGCACGTCGCCGAGTTGGCGGACGAGGTCGGGGTTCCACGTCGACCCGATGGCGGTGCCGCAGGGGACCGACAGCGAGCGCCGGCCGATCAGGCTGTCGCCCCGGACGCCCGACGGGCCGTCGGACACCTTGAGCGCCGGGATGCCCAGGCGCTCGACCGGCGGCAGGTACCACATGTTGGCGCCGGCGGTCAGTGAGGTCTTCTCGTCGAGGGTCATGGCGCCGACGAGGCGCTCGATCTCGCTCTCCATCTCCGTGTGGGTCTGCGTGTCCATGTCCATGCCAAAGGTCATATCACCACGTGTCCACGAAGGGTCGACCACCACCGGACGGCCCGGACGGCCCGGACGGCCCCGTCGGCCCGGCCGCGTCGAGGGCGTGCACGAGGCGCCGCCGAGTCACGGCCGGGTCGATCACGTCGTCGATCTCGAAGTGCTCGGCCACGTGGACCGCCTTCCCGTGCTCGTAGGCGCGGGCAACCATGGTGTCGAAGGCGGCGGCCCGCTCGTCGGGGTCGTCTATGAGGTCGAGCTCCCGCCGGAAGCCGAGGCGCACCGCCCCCTCGAGGCCCATGCCGCCGAGCTCGCCGGTCGGCCAGGCCACGGTGAACAGTGGCCGGCGGAAGCTGCCTCCGGCCATGGCCTGCGCGCCCAGCCCGTACGCCTTGCGCAGGATCACGCAGGCGAACGGCACGGTCAGCGACGCCCCCACCACGAACATGCGGCTGACGTGGCGCACCAGCGCCGTCTCCTCCGCCTCGGGCCCCACCATGAACCCCGGCGTGTCGCACAGGGAGAGGATCGGCAGCCCGAAGGCCTCGCACAGCTGCAGGAAGCGGGCCGCCTTGTCGGCGTTGGCGGCGTCGATGGCGCCGGCCAGGTGCAGCGGATTGTTGGCGATCACCCCGACCGCCCGGCCCTCCACCCGGGCCAGCGCCGTCACCATGCCCGGGGCGAACGACGGCCGGAGCTCGAGGACCGAGCCCTCGTCGGCCAGCAACTCGACCGCCCGCCGCACGTCGTAGACCCGGCGCCGGTCGGGCGGGACGACGTCGCGCAGCCGGTCCTGGTCCGGCGCCGTCCACTCCCGCACGTCCCCCTGGAAGTACGCCAGGTAGCGGCGGGCCACCTCGACGGCTTCCTTCTCGTCGGCGCAGAGGACATCGACGACCCCGTTCGGCACCTGCACCGACACCGGCCCGATCTCCTCCGGGCGGTACACGCCCGAGCCCGCCCCCCTCGATCATGGCCGGGCCACCCATGCCGATATTGGCGTCGGGAGTGGCGATGATGACGTGGCAGCATCCCAGCAGCGCGGCGTTGCCGGCGAAGCAGCGTCCCGAGACCACACCGACCAGCGGCACCTTGCCGCTCAGCGCGCCGAACAACGCGAAGGCCTCGGTGTCGAGCCCGGTCACGACGGCCATGTCCGTGTCGCCCGGGCGCCCGCCGCCGCCCTCGGCGAAGAGGACCACGGGGAGGCGCAGGCGTTCCACGAGCTCGAAGAGGCGGTCCTTCTTGCGGTGGTTCATCTGGCCCTGGGTGCCGGCCAGGACGGAATAGTCGTACGACAGCACGGCGCAGCGCGACCGTTCATTGTCGAAGAGGTCGCCGTTGACCCGGCCGATGCCCGCCACGAGGCCGTCGGCCGGCGTGTTGGCGACGAGGTCCTCGGTGCTCCGGCGCGCCCGTTGGGCCGCGATGACGAGGCCGCCGTACTCCTCGAAGCTGTCCGGGTCGCACAGGTCCTCGATGTTCTCCCGTGCCGTCCGTCGCCCACCCGCGTGCCGGCGCTCGGTCGCCGCCGGACGGCCATCGTCGAGCGTGGCGTCGACGCGGCTGCGCAGCTCGGCGAGCTCGGGACGGACCTCGACGGCCTCTTCGGCGACCACGCTATCCGGGGCGCTGGCATCATCGGCGAGGGGCGCAATCGCAGCGTCGTCCTCGTCGATCAGGAGCAGCACGTCCCCGGCCTGCACGGCGTCGCCCTGCGAGACGGCGACCGCACGCACCGTGCCGGGCGCCGCCGACTCCATGACGTGCTCCATCTTCATGGACTCGAGCACGACGAGGACAGTCCCTGCCCGCACCTGGTCGCCGGGGCTGACGTCCACCCGGAGCACGGTGCCGGCGAAGGGCACCGTGAGCTCGGTCAGCCCTCCCACAGGGGCGCGGGCACCTCGAAGCCGACATCGGTGCCCCAGGTGTTGCGGTACGCGACCTCGTGGACCGGGCGCCGCGGTGCGACACCCCAGGTGCCCGTCGGGTAGCCGAAGCTCACCGTGCCCGAGAGGATCCAGCCCTCGTCGGCGGGGACCTCGAGGATCTCGAAGGTCTCGGTCGGATGGAAGAACTGCAGCAGCGCCGTCAGGCAGCTGCCGACGCCCTCGGCCCGGGCGGCGAGCATGGCGTTCCAGACGGCGGGGTAGATGGAGCCACCCGTCGGGTCGTACTGGCTGAACGGGAACAGGAACAGCGGCACCGTCTCGAAGTTGTCGGCCAGCCATTGCGCCGAGCGCTGCACCTTGAACATCTCCACGGACTCGGGCGCCTCGGGGTCAGCGTGGGCCGCCTCGAGCTGGTCCTTGTAGACGGTCGTCCAGAGCTCGCCCATGGCGTGCTGGTAGAGGGGAGCGAGGGCGGCCTTCTTGGCCGGCTCGTCGAGCCAGAGGAAACGCCAGTTCTGCTGGTTGCCCCCCGACGGGGCCCGGATGGCCGCATCGAGGATGCGGGCCTGCACGTCGTAGGGGATCGGGTCGGGCCTGACCCGTCGCATCGCACGCGTCGTATACAGCGCTTCGTGGAGATCCATACGCCCGGCACCTTACGTCGCCCGGACGGATCCGTGAGGGGCATCGACGCGAGTTGATCGAGTGGATTCGTGGGGAGGGACTAGCCGACTGCCGCGTCGCAGATATCCGGTTGGAGGGCGAAGTCCTGGCCCTTGTTGTAGGGGCCGTAGGCCCCTGGCGGGCGCGATCCACACGTGGCCGGCCGAGTCGTACTCAATGACGTAGAACCTCGTCCCGGGGGGCTGGGCAGGAAGGGGCCACCGTCCGAGGCCGCCGTGAGTGGTTGATAGTTGGCGGCATACGTGGCCGCGCTCCACGCCGCGGGCGGGGAGGGGTAGGCGCCGTGCTCCGCCATGTAGGCGTCGAGCACCTCAGCGAGGGTCTGGGCGTCGGAGACACATGTGGCGAGCTCGGCCGGATCTTGCTCCGGCAGGGTGACGGACGACGTCGTCGACGTGGTGCTCGAGCTCGAGGATGTGGTCGACACGGCGGCCGGCGTCGACGATGTGCTGCAGGCGGGGACGAAGGCGAGAAGGGCGATGGCGCCGATCAACAGCGCGGCTGTCGCGACGGAGTGTGCGCCCTGCGACGAGGTTCGATGTTGCTCGACCACTCTGCCTCCTCCGCCTGACCGCCTGCGCCTCCGACATCATGGCGCGGAGGGCTCATCGCGCACAGGTGACCCCCCGGGGTGCCGGCAAACCCGGCCCGATCCTCAACGCCTCGGCCATTTGCCGGGCAGCGTACGGCAAGGGATGGTTCGGCGGTAGGAACCGAAAGGTGACAGAAACCTGCAACACCGCCACAAAACTCGAGGCCCGAGGCCGAGGCCGAGGCCGAGCGCAGTCCGAGCGCCCGGGTCAGGCCGTGGCGCCCTCGTTCATCTGCTGCAGCCGCTCCAGCGCGTCGACGTACTCCTCGACCATGCCGAGCACGACGTCCTTGGTGCGCCGCACCGACGTCGCCGCGCCGATGATCTGGCCGGCCGGGTTGAAGTTCACGTCCCGGGCCTCTTCGGGGAAGGCGTGCCCACGCGACACGCAGTCGATGGCCACCATCATCTGCAGCGGCATGCCGAGCGGCTTCGGGTTGCCCGGCGCCTCCCAGGCATCGGTCCAGTCGTTCTTCAAGAGCCGGCAGGGCTTGCCGGTGAAGGAGCGGGAGCGCACCGTGTCGCGCGACGTCGCCTTGAGGTAGGACTCCATCTGCTTCGGCGGTACGTCCGCCTCTTCGACCGTCAGCCACAACGAGCCCGTCCAGACACCCGCCGCGCCCATGACCATGGCGGCCGCCATCTGGCGGCCCGACCCCACGCCGCCGGCAGCGAGCACCGGCAGGGGAGCGACGGCGTCGATGACCTCGGGCCACAGGACGATGGAGCCCACGTCGCCCGTGTGCCCACCGCCCTCGGAGCCCTGGCAGATGACGATGTCGACGCCGGCCGCCTTGTGGTTCAACGCGTGCTTCACCGAGCCGGCCAGGGCGGCGATCAACATGCCGTGCTCGTGCACCTGCTCGATGACGTCGTCGGGCGGCGTGCCGAGTGCGTTGGCCACCAGCGCCACCTTGTCGTGGCGCAGGATGACCTCGACGAGCGGCGCCGCCGTGGCGGCGGTCCAGCCGAGCAGCTCGCGCCGGGGCCCGCCCTCGATCTCGGGCACGCCGTGGTCGGCCAGGATCTTCTTGGCGAAGGTGCGGTGCTCGTCGGGGATCATCGCCCGGAGCTCTTCTTCGAGCTTGACCGGGTCCAGCTCGCCCATGCCCTCGTACTTGCCGGGGATGACGATGTCGACGCCGTAGGGACGGTCGCCCACGTGCTCGTCGAGCCAGGTCAGCTCGATCTCGAGCTCCTCGGCGCTGAAGCCGACCGCGCCCAGGACGCCGAGGCCGCCGGCGTTGCTGACGGCGGCAGCCACGTCACGGCAGTGCGTGAAGGCGAAGATCGGGAACTCGATACCGAGGCGTTCGCACAGTTCGTTGTGCACGGGGTTTCCTCCTAATTGGGTCTTCGTTGACATTTGCCACGAAGATGGCGACCGGTTGTCCGGGGCGGGCCCGGGAACTAGAACGCATTCTACTTTTCATCGGCCGGTCCTGCAGGTCCGGCCGGGAAGTAATCAGGCGATCTGCTCCTCTTCCTGTTCCTGGTCGGCGAACTGGGTGCGGTAGAGCTCGGCGTACAGGCCGTTCTCGGCCAGCAGGCTGGCGTGGGTGCCGCGCTCGACAATGCGGCCACCGTCGATCACGAGCAGCTCGTCGGCCTCGCGCACGGTGGAGAGGCGGTGCGCGATCACGAGGGAGGTGCGGCCCGACAGGGTCTCGCGCAGGGCGCGCTGCACGGCCGCCTCGGACTCGGAGTCCAGGTGCGCCGTGGCCTCGTCGAGCACCACGATGTCGGGCGCCTTGAGGATGAGGCGGGCCAGGGCGACGCGCTGCTTCTCGCCCCCCGAGAGCCGGTACCCGCGCTCGCCGATCACCGTGTCGAGGCCGTCGGGCAGGTCGCCGACCAGGTGGCCGATCTGCGCCTGGGCGAGGGCGTCCATGACCTCGTGCTCGCTCGCTTCCGGGCGGGCGTACAAGAGGTTGGCCCGCAGCGTGTCGTGGAAGAGATGCGGGTCCTGGGTCACCACACCGACCACGTCGCGCACCGAGGCCATGCTGGCGTGCCGCACATCGATGCCGCTGAGGCGAACCGATCCCTTCGTCACGTCGTAGAGGCGTGGCACCAGGTTCGAGATCGTCGTCTTGCCGGCTCCCGAGGGGCCCACCAGCGCCACCATGTGACCGGGCTCGACGGTGAAGGAGACGTCGTGGAGGACTTCGCCCCGCTGGCCCGCCTCGAGCACCGCCACCGACTCGAGCGAAGCCAGCGAGACCTCTTCGGCACTCGGGTAGGTGAAGTCGACATCCTCGAACGCGATGGAGGCGTTGCCCCGCGGCACGACGACGGCGTCGGGGTCCTCTTCGATCATGGGCTCGATGTCGAGGACCTCGAAGATGCGCTCGAAGGAGACGAGGGCGGTCATGACGTCGAGGTTGACGTTCGAGAGCTGGGTCAGCGGCTGGTAGAGGCGCGTCAGGTAGCTGGCCAGCGCGACGACGGTACCGACCTGCAGCTCACCGTGTACCGCGGCGATACCGCCGAAGCCGTAGACGAGCGCTGTGGCCAGCGCAGCCGTCAGGGTGAGCGAGACGAGGAAGACGCGCGAGTAGGTGGCCTGGGATATGCCGATGTCGCGCACGCGGCCGGCCTTGGAGTCGAAGGACTCGGCCTCGGACTCGGGCTGCCCCATCAGCTTGACCAGCATCGCCCCACCCACCTGGAAGCGCTCCTGCATGATCATGTTCATCTCGCTGTTGAGGTTGTACCCCTCCTTCGTCAGCGAACCGATGCGCTGGCCCACGAACCGGCCCGGGATGAGGAAGACGGGGACGAGGATGAGCGCGGCCAGCGTGATCTGCCAGCTCAGGAAGAACATGGTGCCGAGCACGATCACCACGGTCACGAAGTTGCCCACGACATTGGACAGGAGGTCGGTGAAAGCCTGCTGGGCTCCGATCACGTCGTTGTTGAGCCGGCTGACCAGCGCGCCGGTCTGGGTGCGCGAGAAGAAGGCCAGCGGCATGCGCTGGATGTGACGGAACACCTTGGAACGCATGTCGAAAATGAGGCTCTCGCCGATGTAGGCCGAGATGCGTCGCTCGGTGAGGACGAGGCCGGCGTCGGCCACGGCCAGGATCGCGACGAGGACCGCCAGCTGGACCACCAGCCCGGAGTCCTTCTTGAGGATCCCGTTGTCGATGAGGGCACGCAGGATGAGGGGATTCACGGCGCTGATGGCCGCGTCGACGATGACGACAGGGAGGAAGATGGCCAGGATCTTCCGGTAGGGGACGGCGAAGGTGAGCATGCGCCGGGCCGTGCCCTTCTTGACCCGGTGCTGCAGGACGGCGCGGTCCTGGCGGACGGAGCGCATGCCGCCCCAGCCGCCACCACGGCCGCCGCCTCCCATGCCATGGCCGCGCATACTCACGGCTGCAACCTACCGTCGGCGCCTCGCGGACCTGGTCAGCGGCCCGTGGCGCCGCGCCGCCGCCGAGCCGGCTTCATCGCCGGCGAGGCGTCAGGCGGCCGTGACGCGGCGGCGGATGAGGGTCACGACCAGGAAGGCCAGGGCGAAGAGTGCGAGGGCGCCCACCATGGCCGCCATGACGCCGGAGCCCGTGAGGGGCACGCGGGTCGGGACGGTGTTGGCCCCCGCGGCGACATGGCTCACCAATTGGGCGTGCAGCGTGCCCGACCGGAGGCGGGTGGTGGCCGAGGCCAGGGCGGACCCGGCCGTGACCGACCACACGAGTGCGCCGACGGCCGCCGCCGCCACCATCGCCGCCAGACCCAGAACTCGAAGTCGCTGCACGATCACCTCGCTACTCCTCCTCGATGGGACCACCCCCATGCAGGGGGTCCACAAGGAAAACGGCACCTGCCCGTCACCCTTTCGCACGAGATTGCCCGCAACCCCCATGAGATGAGAAGTCGCAGGCCGGGGTCGTGCTTTGGGTGACGCGGACGCGAACGTCAGTAGGCGCCGATGCCCCGGGCCATCGTCCTGGGGGTCTCGAACATGATCTTGAGGTCCCACCACAGCGACCACGAGGCCACGTAGAGGTAGTCGAGTTGCACGAGGTCGTTGCGGGTCAGGTCGTTGCGGCCCGAGACCTGCCACAGGCCGGTGATGCCCGGTCGCACCTCGAAGCGGCGCGTGGCCCAGCCCTCGACGTTGGACTCGCTCGGGATGAACGGCCTCGGCCCCACGACGGACATGTCGCCCTTGAAAACGTTGATGAATTTGGGGATCTCGTCGATCCCGGTCCGGCGCAGGAATGCGCCGAAGCGGGTGATGCGGACGCTCTCGTCCATTTTGCGGCGGACCTCGTGCAGTGGCCGGTCGAAGTCCTCGGGGACGTGGTCCTCTGGGTCCTCGGCGTTCTGCGTGTTGTCGGGGACGAAGGTGGGCGGGACGGCCGTGTCGGTCGTCATGGAGCGGAACTTGATGACCGTGAACGGCTCGGCGTCGCGCCCGAGGCGGGTCTGGTGGAAGAACACCGGACCGGGGGAGCTCAACTTGACGCCGAGGGCCACCACGAGGAGGAGCGGAGAGGTGACGAGCAGCACGGCCGAACTGATGCACAGGTCGAAGGCTCGCTTCATGCACTTGTCCCAGGCGCTGAGGTGCGGTTGCGCGATCTCGAGGAAGGGCATGCCCGCCAGGTCCGTGAGGCTCGAGCGCCAACTGATGAGCTCGTAGTAGCGCGGCACCATCGCGATGTGGACGAAGTCCTGCAGCTGCCGGTAGATGTTCATGGTCTCGACCGAGAACTCGTCCTGAGCGGCGACCAGGACCCGGTGGACGTCTAGCTGGCGGCAGAGACGCGGGAGGTCGGCCGTCCGACCGATCGTGTCGGTGAGCCCGCCGCCGTTGTCGCCGTCGCTGTCGGTTTCGTAGTCGACGATGCGTCCCACCAGCGTCATTCCCGGGTCCTGGCGCACGTTGAGCATGATGCGGTCGGCCGTGGTGCCCGCCCCCACGACGAGCACCCGGGTGGTCGTCAGCGCGTGGAGGAAGGAGCGCAGGAGCATGCGGCCGACAGTGATGGTGGCGACGGTGACGATCACGGCCGTGACCAGCTGGGTGGAGTACGGCTCGGACGTGGCAAACAGCACGTGGAGCAGCGAACCGATGGCGAGGGCCAGCACGCAGCCCTCGCCGATGCCGAAGGAGAGCTCCCGTATCTCGAGGAAGGCGCTGGGTTGCAGCCGGCGATGGGTCACCCGGTAGACGCCTCCGGACGCGAGCGCGATCACGACGGCCACCGGGAAGAGGGAGTCGATCTGGAGGTTGGTCAAGAGCCGCCCGGGCGCGTTTACCGCGACGGCCGAGAGCTGCGACAGCAGGAGCAGCGACAGGGGAAGGGCGACACAGGCGCAGACGAAGTCGCAGCAGATCTGGACGAGCGTCAGCTCCTTGTCCGTGATGGTGCGGTACGGGGAGGCCTTCCCGCCGGGCGGCGACGAGGTGATCGTCCCCTCCCTGACCTTGACCTCCGGATCCGAGATGCTCATCGCCTACCTCCGCCGGCTCTCCCCCTCTATGGGGGGGAACAGCGCAGCGGGGCCGGACTGTCGGTTGGGGAAGGGGCAGTCAGGCGGACCCGCCGACGGCGTGGACGCCGCCGTCGACGTGCAGGATCTCCCCGGTGGTCATCGGGAGGAGGTCGCTGAAGAGGGCGAGGCAGGCCTTGGCCACCGCCGTCGAGTCGTGGATGTCCCAGCCGAGCGGTGCCCGGTCGGCCCAGGTGTCCTCGAAGGCGCCGAATCCCGGGATCGACTTCGCCGCCATGGTGCGGACCGGCCCGGCCGCCACGAGGTTGACCCGGATGCCCGCGGGCCCGAGCTCCTTGGCCAAATAGCGCGAGAGCGACTCGAGCCCCGCCTTGGCCACGCCCATCCAGTCGTAGACGGGCCAGGCCACCGACGCGTCGAAGTCGAGGCCGACCACGGACGCGCCACCGTCTGCGCCCGCCGCCTTCAACAGGGGGAGGAACGCGTCGACCAGCGCCTTGAGCGAGTAGGTCGAGATGTGGATCGCCGTCGAGACGTCGTCCCAGTCGGCGGCGAACATCCCGCTGCCGAGGCAGTCGGGCGGGGCGAAGCCGATGGCGTGGAGCAGGCCGTCCAGCCGGTCCCAGCGGGCGGCCAGTGCGGCCCCCGCCGCATGCAGCTGCTCGGGCGACGTGACGTCGATCTCCAGGACCTCGGGCTCCCGGGGGAGCTTGCGCGCGGTGCGCCTGGTCAGCGACAGGGCGCGTCCCGCGCCCGAGAGCACGATGTCCGCCCCTTCCTCCTGCGCCAGACGGGCCACGGAGAAGGCCAGCGAGGCGTCGGTGAGGACGCCGGTGACGAGAAGCCGCTTGCCGTCGAGGAGTCCCACTGCGCCAGGAGGTTATGCGAAGGTAGGGGCGTGCACGTGGGAATCCTCGGTGGGACCGGTCCGGCCGGGCGCGGGGTCGCAGTCCGGCTGGCCGACGCCGGCGTCCGGGTCACCCTCGGTTCGCGCGACGCGGAGCGGGCAGCCACGGTGGCGGCCGAGGTGGTGGCTCGCTGGCCCGACAGCGACCTCGCGCTGGGCGGGGCGGACAACGCCGCCGCCGCCGAGGCCGACCTCGTGGTCCTGGCCACGCCGTGGGACAGCGCCATCGCGACCGTGCGACCGCTGCGGGACCCTCTCACCGGCAAGGTCGTGGTCTCCATGGTGAATGCGCTGGTGAAGGAGGGCCGCGAGATGCTCGCCCTCATCCCTCCCAGGGGCTCCATGGCCGCCGCCGTCCAGGCCGCCCTGCCGCAGAGCCTGGTGTCGGCCGCCTTCCACCACCTCCCGGCCTCGGAAATGGAAAACCTCGAATCGGGGTTGGAAGCTGATGTGCTCGTGTGCTCGGACCACCCAGAGGCGACCGTGATGACGCTCGCGCTGGTGGAGCAGATGCCGGGGCTGCGCCCGCTGGACTCCGGGAGCCTGAACCAGGCCGCGGCCATCGAGGCGTTCACCGCCGTCTGTATCACGCTCAACATCCGGCACAAGGCGCATTCGACGTTGAGGATCGCTGGTCTGTAGCTGTGCGGTTGTTCGACACGGCGCGTGGGGAGATCGTCGAGCTCGAGCCCGGGCCGCTCGTGACGATGTACTCGTGCGGCATCACCCCGTACGACTCGGCGCATCTCGGTCACGCCGCCGTCTACCTCTACTTCGACATGCTGCAGCGGCGCCTGCAGGACGACGGGCACGAGACGAGGTGCGTGCGCAACGTCACCGATGTCGACGACGACATCCTGCGCAAGGCGCGCGAGCTCGGCGTGCACTATCTCGATCTGGCGGCCGAGGAGATGGCGCGCTTCGACGCCGAGATGGGCCTGCTGAACCTCCTGCCGGTGTACTCCGAGCCGCGGGCGACCTCGGCGATCTCCGAGATCCTCTCGTTGATCGGCGCCGCGCTCGAAGGCGGGTTCGCCTACGAGTCGGGCGGGTCGGTTTACTTCAGCGTGGCCACCTTTCCCGAGTTCGGCCGGATCAGCGGCTACGACCGGGACCAGATGCTGGTGCTGGCCGCCGAGCACGGTGGCCACCCGGAGGACCCGAACAAGCGCGACCCGCTCGACTTCGTGCTGTGGCAGCCGTCGCTGCCCGACGAGCCGGCGTGGGAGTCGCGTTGGGGGCCGGGACGGCCCGGATGGCACATTGAGTGCTCTGCCCTGGTACTGCGTGAGCTCGGTGAGACGATCGACATCCACGGGGGCGGCCGCGACCTCGTCTTCCCTCATCACGAGTGCGAGACGGCGCAGTCCGAGTCCGTGACGGGGCGAGCGCTTCGTCCGGCTGTGGTTCCACGTCGGCCTGGTGGGGCTCGACGGCACGAAGATGTCGAAGTCGCTCGGCAACCTGGTCTTCGTGGGCGACCTCTGCAAGGAGTGGGACCCGGCGGCCGTGCGGCTCGCGCTCCTGGCGCACCACTACCGGGAGGACTGGGACTGGCGGACCGACGAGGACATGCCGGCGGCGGCGGCCCGGCTGGCGCTGTGGCGCAGCGCACCCGACCACGACGACGGCGACGGTGGGTCGGCCGGGCTGGCGGCCGTGCGGGCGGCCCTCGACGCCGACCTCGATACGCCCCGCGCCCTGCGCACCCTCGACAACGAAGCCACGGCGGGTCGGCCGGTCGCCGCCGGGGCGCGTCTCCTCGGCGTCACGCTCTGACCCAACCGGCGACCCTCGGTTGGTGGGCCAGGCCCGACAAGGTGGTCCAGTACCCTTGGGGCACCACGAACGGAGTCCGGACCAGGAAAAATCGGCCGGCGGAACACGAAAGGAAGCACGATGCCAGGCGTCATCTCAGTTGGTCTTCCCGATGGCTCGACGCGGGAGTTGACTGAGGGCACGACGGGCATGGAGCTCGCCCAGTCCATCGGTTCCCGCCTGGCCAAGGCGGCCGTCCTCGTGACCGTCAACGGCCGCGAGGTGGATCTGGAGCTGCCGCTGCCCGACGGCGCGCAGGTCGCCATCGTCACCGCGGACTCCGACGCCGGCCGCGAGGTGCTGCGCCACTCGACCGCGCACGTCATGGCCCAGGCCGTCCGCCGGCTCTGGCCCGGGGCGAAGTACGCCATCGGGCCGGTGATCGAGAACGGCTTCTACTACGACTTCGAGCTGCCGGACGGGGCCCACTTCAGCGACGACGACCTGGACCGCATTGAGGCCGAGATGCGACTCATCATCAAGGAGAACCAGCCGTTCGTCCGCCACGAGCACACGCTGGAGGAGGGGCTCGAGATCTTCGCCGACCAGCCCTTCAAGCAGGAGATCATCGAGGCCGTCGGGATCGGTGCCGACGAGGTCGACGCCACCGGCTCCGTGGTGAGCACCTACCGCAACACCGACGCCTTCATCGATCTGTGCCGCGGGCCGCACGTGCCCACGACCGGCCGGTTGGGCCACTTCAAGCTCATGCGGGTCGCCGGCGCGTACTGGCGCGGCGACGAGAAGCGCGAGCAGCTCCAGCGCATCTACGGGACAGCGTGGGAGTCGGAGAAGGCGCTGGCCGCCTACCTGCACCAGCTGGAGGAGGCGGAGCGGCGGGACCACCGCAAGCTCGGCGCGGAGCTCGACCTCTTCAGCTTCCCCGAAGAGATCGGATCGGGCCTGGCCGTCTTCCACCCGAAGAGGCGGCACCATCCGCCGGCTAATGGAGGAGTACTCGCGGCAGCGCCACGTGGAGTCGGGCTACGACTTCGTCAACTCGCCGCACATCACGAAGAGCGCCCTCTTCGAGCAGTCTGGTCACCTGGACTGGTTCGCCGAGGGCATGTACCCGCCCATGGAGCTCGACGGCGGCCAGCAGTACTACCTCAAGCCGATGAACTGCCCGTTCCACATCCTCGTCTACAAGAGCCATCAGCGCTCCTACCGCGAGCTGCCGATGCGGCTCTTCGAGTTCGGCACGGTCTACCGCTACGAGATGTCCGGCGTGCTGCAGGGCCTGACCCGCGTGCGGGGCATGACCCAGGACGACGCGCACATCTTCTGCACCCGCGAGCAGATGGACGGCGAGCTCGTCCGCACGCTGCACTTCGTCCTCGACCTGCTGCGCGACTACGGGCTCAACGAGTTCTACCTGGAGCTGTCGACCAAGCCGCCCGGCAAGGCCGTCGGCTCCGACGAGGACTGGGATGTCGCCACCGAGGCGCTGCGCACCACCGCCCTCGAAATGGGCCTCGAGCTCGTGATGGACGAGGGCGGCGGTGCCTTCTACGGTCCCAAGATCTCGGTGCAGGCCCGCGACGCCATCGGCCGCACCTGGCAGATGTCAACGGTGCAGCTCGACTTCCAGCTGCCGCACCGCTTCGGGCTGGAGTACATCGGCGCCGACAACCAACGGCATCAGCCGATCATGATCCACCGGGCGTTGTTCGGGTCGGTGGAGCGCTTCATGGCCGTCCTCATTGAGCACTACGCCGGCGCGCTGCCGACGTGGTTGAGCCCCGAACAAGTGCGTGTCATCCCGGTCACGGACGCGCACGCCGACTACGCCCAATCCGTCGCTGACGCCTGTGCGGAGGTCGGGCCTGCGTGCCACCGTCGACGGCAGCGGCGAGAAGATGGGCGCGCTGATCCGCCGGGCCAAGATGGCGAAGATCCCCTACGTCCTGGTCGTCGGCGACCAGGACGTGGCGGCAGGGACGGTGGGCGTGAACCGCCGCGGCTGGACGACCAAGCCCGAGCAGGGCGTGCCCCTGAGCGACCTCGTGACAGAGGTCATCGACGAGGTCGGAGCGCAAGGGGCTGCCCGAGGACAGGGCGCCCGCCCCGGCGAACGCGTGAGCGGGCGGCGGGCTGCGCCGTGAGCCTCGAACACCTCTGGGCCGGCTGGCGCCGCGAGTACATCGTGGAGGCGACGGAGCGGGAGCGCAGCGGCGAGGATCACCCAGGACGAGGCCGACTGCGTGTTCTGCCGGCTGGCCGCCAGCGGCGCGCCCTCGGAGGACAACCTCGTCGTGTGGCGCGGCGAGTCGGCCTTCGTCGTCCTGAACGCCTACCCCTACGCCAGCGGGCACGTCCTCGTCCTGCCCCTGCGCCACGTCGGCGTCGCTGGCCGACCTCACCGGCGAGGAGTCCAGCGAATTGTGGGCGGCGACGCAGGCGGCGGTGGCGGCGATCGAGGCCGCCTACGAGCCCGACGGTCTGAACATGGGCGCCAACCTCGGCCGGGCGGCGGGCGCCGGCATCCCGTCCCACCTCCATCTCCACGTCCTGCCCCGCTGGTCCGGCGACACCAACTTCATGACGTCGGTGGCCGAGACGCGCGTCATGCCCGAGACGCTGCAGCTCTCCTGGAAGAGGCTCACCGACGCCTGGCCCAGGTAGCGCGCCGCCCGAGGGGCCCGACGTCCCCGTGGGGCCGGGGGGCGCGGTGGGCACGCGCCCCGACGGAGCTCGTCCCGGGGCGGCCGGGACCCGACGTCCGGCACCTCCGCCCGCACCGCAGCCACCGACGCCGGCCGACGCGTCGGCCACGACGTCGGCCGCATCGGGCCGCCGGCGTCTGCGCCGCGGCGCTGCGCAAGGCGTGGCCGGCTGCCCGCATCATCATCGGCTTCGGCCTCGTCGGGGTCGCCGTGTGGGTGCTCTCTTCCAAGGACGTCCGAGCTCGAGGGCTTCGGCACCGCCTTCCGTCGGTTCGACTGGTGGTGGGTGCCGCCGGCGGTGGCGGTCGAGATCGGCTCCTACTTACTGTTTCGCCGCCATGCAGTTCGAGCTTCTCAGGGCGGGCCACCTGCGCGCGCCCTGGAACCCGTTGGTCAAGCTGACCTTTGCGTCGCAGGCCATCACCAACTCGCTGCCCATCGGCAACGCGTTCGCCTCGGTCTACGGCTTCCGCTGGTTCCGCCGCTTCGGCGCCGACAACACGCTGGCCGTGTGGGCACTGTCGGGACGCTCGTGGCGGCCTCGTTGAGCCTGTCCCTGCTCGCCATCGTCGGGATTGGGCGTGGCGACCCAAGAGGGCGCCTCTCTGGACCTCGTGCCCGTGCTCATCGGCACCTTCATCGTCCTGCTCGGAATCGGGTCCCTCTTCGTCTACGAGCGCCCTCTCCACGCGGTGCTGTCGGGGGCGGTGAAGTTCTCCGTGGCCGTCACCGGCCGGCCCCGGGGCGACACCGTCGCCCTGATCGACAGCGTCGTCGCCTGGATGACGGCCGTGCGGCTCAGCTGGAGCCAGATCGGGTGCATCATCACCTGGGGCACGATCAACTGGCTGCTCGACTGCGCCTGCTTCGCCATGATGTTCCTCGCCCTCGGGGTCCCGATCCCGTGGAAGGGGCTGCTGCTCGCCTACGGCGCGGGCCAGCTGGCAGCCTCGCTGCCCATCACGCCGGGCGGTCTCGGCGTCGTCGAGGGCTCCATCACGGTGGCGCTGGTCGCCTTCGGCGGCTCCGGAGGCCAGCACGGCCTACGCCGTCCTGTTGTACCGGCTCATCAGCTTCTGGATGATCCTGGTGGTCGGGTGGCTCTTCATCGGACAGCTGGCGCTCCAGGTCCGCCGGGGGCGTTGGCCCCGGCAGGCTCTCTCGAGCGAGGTCGAGGCCGGCCCCGTGGCCTACGAGACGCCGGCTGCGGCAGCGACACCCGTCCCCGGCCCGTCCCGCTCCGGCGGGAGGTGCCGAGTGAGGCCGATGCTCCACCGTAACCGGACGAGCCGGCGCCCTGGCCGCGGCCCTCGTCCTGGCCGCCTCGTTGCTGGCCTCCTGCTCGTCCGCCCGGACCGACTCGGGCACCACCGCCGACTCCTGCTACCTGGCTCTACCGACGGCAGCCAAGGCGGTCGGCGGCCACGGCCACCTCGAGGGCGTGCGCAAGTACAGCCTGACCAACCTGCACAGCATCGCCCCGAAGCTCTACGGCCGGTTGGCCGACGACGTGCCGAAGAAGCAAGCGATCTGCATCGCCGGGTACTCGGGCCACTTCACCTCGTCGGAGGTGTCGAAACCGCTCGGGCACCCGGCGGGCACGCTGGCCGTGGCCGTGGTGACGACGCCGGGCAACCGCCTGCTGGGCACGCTCGTCCTCAGCAAAATCCCGGTGCGCTTCCAGCACACCTTCCCGTTCCTGGGCTGAGTGGGGTCAGCCCGCCAGGGTCGGGATCGACGCCATCAGATGCTCGGGCACGGCGTCGTAGCGCTCGTAGCGCCACGGTGAAAGAGCCCCGCCCGCCGGTCAGCGCCCGCAGGTCGACCGCGTAGCGGGTGAGCTCGGCGGTGGGTGCCGTGGCGGTCACGGTCTGGTAGCCCGGGTCGGCCGCGGCCTCGGTCCCGACGATGCGGGCCCGCCGGGAGTGCAGATCACCGAGCACGTCGCCCTGGCACTCGGCCGGGACGGTGACCTACAGCCGCGAGATCGGCTCCAGCACGATCGGACCCGCCTCCGCCATGGCCGCCCGCACGGCCAGCGCCGCGGCCATCTTGAAGCTCACCTCGTTGGAGTCCACCGAGTGCGCCTTGCCGTCGTCGACGGTGACGGCGATGTCGACCACCGGGTAGCCGTGGACGCCGCCGGCGTCGAACGTCTCGAGCACGCCCTTCTCGACGGCGGGGATGTACTGGCGGGGGATCGCCCCACCCACGACCTCGTCCCGGAAGACGAAGCCCTCGCCGCGGCCCAGCGGCTCCAACCGCAGATGGCAGACGCCGAACTGCCCGTGGCCGCCCGACTGCTTCTTGTGCTTGCCCTCCGCGTCCGCCGGCCGGGTGATCGTCTCGCGGTAGGGGATGCGCAGCTCCTCGCGCTCGACGTGGACGTTGCACTTGCGGTCGAGCCGCTCCAGCGTCACGGCCAGGTGCACCTCGCCGCTGACGCCGAGGATCGTCTGATGCGTCTCGTCGTCGCGGGTCACGGTCAGCGACGGGTCTTCGTCCACCAGCCGATGCAGCGCCGACATGAGCTTGTCGTCGTCGGCCCGCGTCGCCGGCTTCACCGCCACCTGGAGCGCCGGCGCCGGCAGCGTGGGCGGCGGCACCACGACGGGCTGGCCCTTGGGGGCGAGGGTGTCACCGGTGCGCGTCCCGTTGAGCCGGGGCACGGCCACGAAGTCGCCGGCCGGGACGCTCGTCGCCGGCGCCGTGGCGTGGCCGGCGATGCTCTGCAGCGCGTGGAGCCGCTCCTCCTCCCGCGTGCGCGGGTTGACGAGGACGGCGTCGGGCTGCAGCGTGCCCGAGACCACCTTGCAGAGGGAGATCTTGCCGGTGTGGCCGTCGTTGAAGGTCTTGGTCACGGTGAGCAGCGTCTGGCCGCCCGGGTCGCACGGGATCTCGGCGGTCTCGGTGCCCGCGGTGGCCAGGACGGGCGGCCGCGAGGCCGGGGCTGGGGCAGAGCTCCTCAATCAGGCGGGCCAGTCGGTCGACGCCGACGCCGCTGGCGGCCGAGCAGCACAGCACCGGGAAGACGCTGGCCGAGGCGACCCCGCCGGCGAGGCTCTTCTCGAGCTCGCCGTAGTCGATGGTCTCCCCGTTGAGGTAGCGCTCCATCAGGTCGTCGTCGCCCACCACGATTCCCTCGACGAGTTGCTCGTGCACGGTGTGCTCCTCGTCGACGAGGTCGTCGGGGATGGGTCCCTCGTGGCCGGCCGGGCGGCACCGTCCCGTCGACCGTCGCCGCGCCCGCCAGCACGTCGTAGTGGGTGGCCGTGTCGTCGAGCAGGTCGATGACGCCGTGGAAGTCGGCCTCGTGCCCGATGGGGAGCTCCACCGGCGCCACGCCGGCGCCGAAGGACGCCCGGATCTCGGCCAGCGTGCGGTCGAAGTCGGCCCGCTCCCGGTCGAGCTTGTTGATGACGATGACCCGCGGCACGCCGAGCCGGGCCGCGGCCCGCCAGGCGTCCTCGGTCTGGGCCTGCACGCCGTCGGTGGCGCTGACCACCACGACGGCCAGGTCGACGTTGGCCAGGGCGGTCACCATCTCGCCGGCGAAGTCGGCGTAGCCGGGCGTGTCGAGGAGGTTGACCTTGACCCCGTTGACCGTGAAGGGGGCCAGGCTGGTCGAGATGGAGAGCTGGCGTGCCACCTCCTCGGGCTCGAAGTCCATGACGGTGCTGCCCTTCTCGACCGATCCCCGCCGCGCGATGGATCCCGTGGCGGCCAGCAGCGCCTCGGCGAGCGTGGTCTTGCCGGCGCCGTGATGGCCGACGAGGGCGACGTTGCGGATAGCGGTCGGGTCGTGTGGCACCTGGTCCTCCGTCCTCCGTCCGTTCAGGTGGGCCTGAACCGGCTCGTTGGATTCGAGTGTACGACCGCTCGTGTGGCGCCGCTCGGGCGCCGGCTGCGGGCGGCCGCCGCCCGGTTCAGCCCGGGCCCGGAGCGGCGGGGTCGCCCGATGCCGCCCGGGCCGCCAGCGCGGCGTCGTACTCGTGGCGGACGGAGTAGCGGATGAAGAGGGCGATGGTGTCGACCAGGAGCAGCCACACGGCCTTGAGCGAGATCGTGCTGCCGAAGCGCTCCCGGATCCGCACCGGGGCCTCCACTATGCGCGTGTAGCCGAGGCGCCGGGCCAGCACCAGCAGCTCGAGGTCGAGCGCGAAGCGGCTCTCGCGCAGCAGCGGCAGGACGTCGGTGATCACCTTGCGGTCGACGAGCTTGATCCCGACCTGGGTGTCCTTGATGTGCAGCCGGAAGAGCAGCGCGATGAGGTGCTGGTAGCCCCACGAGTACAGGCGGCGCAGCGGCGGGTAGTGCACGGAGGACTCGGGGTGGCGCTTGCTCCCGATGATGATGTCGGGCTGCTCGGATTGCATGATGGAGACGAAGGGGGCGAGCAGCTCGGGGGAGATGTCGCCGTCGGCGTCGATGAAGCCGAGATAGCGCCCCCGTCCCAGTCCCAGCCCGGCCCGCAGCGCGTGGCCCTTGCCGACGTTCTCGGCGAAGTTCATCCGGCGCACCACGCTCTCGGGGAAGCCCTCGAGGGTGAACGGGCTGCCGTCGGTCGAGCCGTCCGACACGGTGATGATCTCGAAGGTCATGCCCGACGCATCGAGCACCCGCACCATGTCCTCGACCGTCGTCCGCAGGCGATTGCCCGGGTTGTAGTACGGGACCACGATCGACACGTCGAGGGTGGGATCGGGGAGTGGCCCCGCACTCCTCGGCTCGGACACCGGCACCATCACCTCACGTGCGCCCACGCGTGGACGGCGTGGCGCTCTCGGCTGGCGAGGCTACCCGACGCCCAGGATCAGAAGGCGGCCCCGCCGCCGCCGGCGCTGCTCGTCCCTCCACTGCTGCCAGTGCCGCTCGACTTGGTCGTGCTGCCAGTGGTCGTCGCGCGCCACCGACGTTGATGTTGACGTTCATGCCCAGGGCCTTGTGCCCCGGGATCGGGCAGTAGATGTCGTAGGCGCCCTTCTTCAGGGTCACGGCCAGGGTCGCGCTCTGCCCCGGCTGAGATGTCCTTCGTCATGGCCATCTTGATCCCGGGCCCGGTGATCATGAGGGCGTGGGTGGTCTGGCCCTTGTTCACCGCGTCGAAGACGTACTTGCCCGCCTTGAAGGAGCTCTTGGACAGGGCGATGTGGAAGTCGGTCTCAGTGGCCTTGACCGTGGTCTTGCTGGTGGACGCCGAGGCCGGCGCGGCCGCCACGACGGTGGCGGCGAGGGTGGCCCCGGAGGCGAGGGCCAGCGCGGCCAGGGGAAGGGAGGCGGCCCGGCTGAAGGTCTTGGGATGGGATGCATGGTGGTCCTCTGTGGTCGATGTTGCTCTGATGTCACAGTGGTGAATACGGGCCGGACGGCGCCCGGGATTGCATCCCCCGGGCCGGTCCCGGAGCGGCTCCAGAGGCCCTGCGACCAGGGCTGCAGCACCTTACCGGCCGCCCGCGGCGCCGTCGGGGTCAGGGTCGACGGGTCGTGTCGCACGCAGCGGAGACCCCCCGGGTTTCCGGGGACGGATGGTAAACTGTTG
Organism: uncultured Acidimicrobiaceae bacterium; assembly: GCA_963731065.1. GTDB lineage: Bacteria > Actinomycetota > Acidimicrobiia > Acidimicrobiales > RAAP-2 > Bog-473. Next base: position 311,132 of record CAVSUH010000024.1, read on the forward strand.
TCATACAGCGCCGGAACCCTCCCGGGCCGCGCACGACGAGGAGCTTCATGTTCGACGGTCGTTGGCGAACAGCCGTCGATCGGACCACCGGTCCGGTCGGCGAGACACTCCACCGCCATGGCATCACCGCTGATGTGCTCACCGCGACCGGCCTCGTGTCGGCGTCGGCGACGGCCGTCCTGGTGGCGTCGGGTCACTTCCACCTCGCCATCCTCTTCCTGATCATCACGGGCATGCACGACCTGTTCGACGGGCCGGTCGCCAAGGCGGCGGGCACGGCGTCGGTCCGCGGCGCCTTCTTCGACTCGGTCACCGACCGCGATCGCCGACGCCGTCCTCATGTTCGGTTGCGCGTGGTACCTGCTGGACCGACGGGGACGGCCACCTCGCGCTCCTGCCCATGGCGATCCTGGCGGTGACCGCGCTCGTCTCCTACGAACGGGCCAAGGCGGAGTCGCTCGGGCTCTCGGCCAAGGGCGGCCTCATGGAGCGGGGCGAGCGCATGTTCCTGCTCGGCGTCTCCTTCCTGAGCACCGTCATCTTCGTGCCCGTGCTCTGGGTCCTGCTCGTCCTCGTCTCGTTCACCGCCATCTCCCGTTTCGTCAAGGTCTGGAACGCCGCGTCCGGGACGCGACGCCGTCATCCGGCGCCGCATCGAAGCCTGGCGCGAGGGGCGGGTCGACTCGCGTTGGCGGGCCTGGCGCGAAGGCCCGCGAGTCCACCGGCGTGCCGCGCCGGGATCTGGCCCGGACGACCGGTGCGCCCGTGGGCCGCTGGCGGGCCCGTCGGCAGGAGTCGTTGAGCAGCCGCTCGGGCCGGACCCTCCGGGAGCGCCGCCGTGCGGCACGGGGGCATTCCGGCAGCACCGGCGTGGCGCGGCGCGCCACGCGCCGCACGCCACCCGCGTCCTGATCAGCCGTCCTTCACCGCGTGTCGTGACCGACGACCACCCGAACACGGCTGGCGCGCCCGGTCGAAGTACCTCACCTACCGCGGCCTGGCCGCCGGCATGGGCCACTCCCGGAGCCGCTGGCCGAGGGCGATGGCCCGGAGCGTGGCCCGGGTCATGGCCCTGCGGGGCGGCCCCGCCCTCGCCATGAACGAGCGCCACATGCGGCGTGTACTGGCCAGCGAGTGCGCGCCGGGCGTGGAGCCCGACCCCGCACTGGTGCAGCGCTGGAGCAGGCGCACCTTCGACTCCTACGCGCGCTACTGGAGCGACGGCGCCCGGCTGCCCTACGAGAGCGAGGCCGGCGTGCGCGCCCGTTTCCAGCTCCTGCAGGGCCACGAGCACCTGCGCGCCGCCGTCGACCGCGGGCGCGGCGTCGTGATGGCCCTGCCACACGTCGGCAGCTGGGAGTGGGGCGGCTACTGGCTGGGGCTCGAGGGCATGCCGATGACCGCCGTGGTGGAGCGGCTGGAGCCCGAAGAGCTCTTCGAGTGGTTCGTGCGCCAACGCGACCGCCATGGGGCTGACGGCGGTGCCGCTCGGCGACGGCTCGAGCTCGGCGCTGCTGCGGGCGCTCAAGGCGAACGAGATCGCCGGCCTCGTCAGCGACCGGGACCTGGTCGGCAACGGGGTCGAGGTCGAGTTCTTCGGGGAGAAGACCACCCTGCCGGCGGGCGCCGCCACGCTGGCCCTGCGGACCGGGGCGCCGCTGCTCCCCGTGGTCGTCTACTCGGGCCCGGGCAATTGGCACACTGGCGTGGTGCACCCGCCCCTCGACACCAGCCGCCAGGGCAGGATGCGCGAGGACATCGTGCGGGTGACCCAGGATCTGGCCACCACCTTCGAGAACGACATCCGGGCCCGGCCCGAGCAGTGGCACCTCTACCAGCCCAACTGGCCGAGCGACCCTCGATGAGGATCGCCATGCTCTCGCCCTACGCGCTGTCGCGCCCGGGCGGCGTGCAGGGCCAGGTCGTCGGGTCTGGCGCGCTCGCTGCGGGCAGCTCGGCCACGAGGTCACCGTCCTCGCGCCGGCCCGGCACGGCGACGAGGTGCCCGACGCGGTCGGGGAGCACTACAGCTTCGGCCGGCCGGTCGAACTGCACTCGAACGGGTCGGTCGCCCCGGTCGCGCTGTGGCCGACGGCGGCGGCGCGGGCCGAGCGCTTCGTGCGCAAGGGCGGCTTCGACGTGGTCCACCTGCACGAGCCCCTGGCGCCGATGGCGTCCTACGGCTTGGTGCTCACGGCGCCGCTCCCGATGGTCGGCACCTACCACCGGGCCGGGGTCAGCCGATGGGTGCGCCCGTTGCAGCCCGCTGGCGCGAGCTGGTGGGGCGGCGCATGCAGATCCGCGTGGCTGTGTCGGAATCGGCACGCGAGACCGGCCTGAGCTCGGGCGGGGGCGATTTCGAGGTGCTGTTCAACGGGGTCGACATGGATCGCTTCGAGCTGGCCCCACCGCATCGGGACCCGGAGGGCAGACCGGCTGTGCTGTTTCTCGGTCGCCACGAGCCGCGCAAGGGCCTGCAGGTGCTTCTCGACGCCTTCGCCACCTTGGAGCGGCCCGCCGTCCTGTGGGTGGCCGGTGACGGTCCGGCCACCGAGGTGCAGCGCCGCCGGCACCCTCCCTCGGACCGGGTGCACTGGCTGGGCGTGTTGAGTGACGAGGAGGTGGCGTCCCGGCTGGCCGGCGCCGACGTGCTGTGCGCGCCCTCGCTGCTGGGCGAGTCCTTCGGCATGGTGCTCCTCGAGGGGATGGCGGCCGGAAGCACGGTGGTGGCCTCCGACATCGAGGGCTACCGCATGGCGTCGGGCGGCCACGCCACGCTGGTGCCCCCCGGCGACGCCGCCGCGCTGGCCCGGGCCCTCGACGCCGCGCTGGCCGAGGCCGCCGAACCCTCGACGACCGAGGCCCGGAAGGAGGCCACGGAGTACGCCCGGGACTGGTCGATGGAGACGCTGGCCAAGCGCTACGTCGACGTCTACGAGCGGGCGATCGAGGCCTTCCGCGCCGGGGCTGATCCGGCGGCGCCGCACCTGGTCCGGGACCGGTGAGCGCCAGGTCGTAGGCTGCAGGGCCTCATGGCCGATCAACAAGAGGGTTCGGGGACGTCGGGCCGGCCCGCGGGCGGCGGTGGCCGGCGGCGGCGGTGGCGGCAACCGCAACCGGAACAGGAACCGCAATCGCAACCGCAGCCGGTCCTCCGGCGGCGGAGGCGGCGGGAGTGCGTCGAACGCCAACGGCGGCGGAAACGGCAGCGGCCGGTCCGGCGGCGGCAGCGGCAGCGGCGGAGGCGGAGGCGGGAATAGCCAGAACGCCCGGTCGAGCGCCAACGGGCAACGCAAGGGCCAGGGCAGCGGAGGCGGCGGTGGCGGCGGCCGTCAGCGCTCGCCGCAGGGCTCGGGCAAGGGCGGAGGCAGCCGGTCGCAGTCCCGCTCGGGCTCACGGCCGCGCAGCGGGCCGCCACGCTCTTCCGTCGCACTGGCGCCGCTCCCACCCCTGGCGCCGCTCGATGTGCCGCCCACCCTCGGCGCGCCCCAGATCTTCCCCGCCGAGGTGGCCGCCAACCGCCGCCGGGCCATCACCTTGTGCGCCCTGGCCGCCGTGCTCCCCGCGCTGTTGCTCGGTGCGCTCGTCGGGGTGACGGTCTCCGTCATCATCGGCGTCGTCGTGTTCGTCGTCGCCGGCGCCGCCGTGATGTTCGGGCTGTGGCGGCTGGCGCCGAACTTCGCCCTCAACCGGATCGGCGCGGCTGCCGATCGACGAGCACGACGAGCGCCGGCTCTCCAACGTGACCGAAGGCCTGTGCGCCACCTTCGGCTTGAGCATGCCGTCGCTCTACGTCCTGGACGACGACGTGCCCAACGCGTGCGCGCTCGGCCGCGACGCGCGGCGCTCCGTCCTGGTGGTGACGACCGGGCTCATGCGCCGGCTCGATCCGATTGAGCTCGAGGGCGTGATCGCCCACGAGCTGGCGCACGTGAAGCGGGGCGACAACGGCGTGTCGTGCGTCGGGATCACGCTGGGGACGATCTTCGGCGGCGCGGGCACCCTGCGGCGCTGCGTGGGCGAGAGCCGCGAGTACCGGGCCGATGTCGTCGGGGCGTCGGCCGTGCGCTTCCCGCGCGGCCTGCTCGGCGCACTCAGGACGATGATGGACGGCACCCGCCCCGGCCGAGGGCTCCTTCTTCGCCTCCCCGGCCCGGTTCGGGCCCACCCGCTGGGTGTGGATCGACCCCTCGGTGGGGCACCGTGACGAGGCCCTGCTGCCCGGGGATCTCGATGCCACCTCGGTGAGGGCCGCCGCGCTGAGCGAGTGGTGAGAAGGGGCGGCCCGCCCTCGTAGACTGGGTCGAATGACAACCGGGACCTTCACGGTGAAGCGGGGGTTGGCGGACATGCTGCGTGGCGGCGTCATCATGGACGTCGTCAACGCCGAGCAGGCCAAAATCGCCGAGGACGCCGGTGCGGTCTCGGTCATGGCGCTCGAGCGGGTGCCGTCTGACATCCGCCGGGACGGCGGTGTGGCGCGCATGAGCGACCCGGTGCTGATCGAGGGGATCATCGAGGCCGTGACGGTCCCGGTCATGGCCAAGGCCCGCATCGGGCACTTCGCCGAGGCGCAGGTGCTGCAGTCCCTCGGCGTCGACTTCATCGACGAGTCCGAGGTGCTGACGCCGGCCGACGAGGCGTACCACATCGACAAGTGGCCCTTCACCGTGCCCTTCGTCTGTGGCGCGACCAATCTCGGCGAGGCCCTGCGGCGCATCTCCGAGGGCGCGGCCATGATCCGCTCCAAGGGTGAGGCCGGGACGGGGAACATCGTCGAGGCGGTGCGCCACCTGCGCTCCATCCTCGGCACCATCCGCGCCCTGACCCAGGCGGACAGCGCGGAGCTCTACGGCTGGGCCAAGGAGCTCGGCGCGCCGATCGCCCTCGTGCAGGAGATCGCCCTGTCCGGGAAGCTGCCGGTGCCGCTGTTCTGCGCCGGCGGGATCGCCACGCCGTCGGACGCGGCGCTCGTGATGCAGCTGGGCGCGGAGGCGGTCTTCGTCGGATCGGGCATCTTCAAGTCGTCGGACCCCGCCCGCATGGCCTCGGCCATCGTCGAGGCCACGGCCCACTTCACCGACGCCGAGCACGTGGCGAAGGTGTCGCGTGGCCTCGGTGAGGCGATGCGGGGCCTCGATGCGTCGCAGTACGGCGAGCATCTCGCCGACCGGGGGTGGTAGCGGGCTCCTCCGCGTCGGGGGCGGGACCAGTCGTCGGGGTCCTGGACCTGCAGGGGGACGTGCGCGAGCACCTGGCCGCGCTGGCCGAGGTGGGATGTGCCGCCCGTCCGGTCAAGTGGCCCGGCGATCTCGAAGGTCTGGCCGGCCTGGTGCTGCCGGGCGGGGAGTCGACGACGCTGTCCATGCTGCTCGAGTCCACCGGCCTGTTCGAGGCGGTCGCCGCCCGGCTCACCGACGCGGAGCGCCCCTGCCGATCCTCGGGACCTGCGCCGGCCTGGTGCTGGTCGCCGGGGAGGTGCTCGACGGGCGCCCGGACCAGCGCACCTTCGGCGTGCTCGACGCCGTCGTCCGCCGCAACGGCTACGGGCGCCAGGAGCAGTCCTTCGAGGCCGACGTCGTGTTCGGGTCGGGCGAGGGCCCGCCTCTGCCCACCGTCTTCATCCGGGCCCCCCTGGTGGTCTCCGTCGGCGCCGCGGTCGACGTCCTGGCCACCCTCGACGGCGTGCCGGTGCTGGTGCGCCAGGGGCCGGTGCTGGCGTCGTCGTTCCATCCCGAGCTGACGCCCGACCGCCGGGTCCACCGGCTCTTCGCCGAGATGTGCGCGTCGGACGGCCCCGGGGCTCTCTTCGGATAACGGGTCGTCCCTACCGCCCGAGATGGGCGACCAACGCGGCGATCCGGTTGCTCACCACCGCGTCGACGCCGGCCTCGAGCACCCGCGTCATCTCCTCCGGCGTATCGACCGTCCAGCACGACACCAGGAGCCCCGCGTCGTGGACGGCGCGCACGCCCTCGGGGGTGACCAATGCCGACATGGGATTCCAGTACTCCGCCGCCAGGTCGTGCAGGAGAGCGAGCGGTGGTTCGGGGCCGTCGACCCACGTGAGCCCGATGCGTGCCGCCGCCGACTGGGACCGCAGTTGCTGCAGCGCGGCCACGTTGCCGGTGACGAACAGGCAGCGCGCCGAGCGCGCCCGCCGCCTGCACCGCCTCCAGCCCGCCCGGCACCACCTCGCGGCGCGTGAAGTCGACCATCAACGGCAGAGCGACGGCGTCGAGCACCGCGGCCAGGGTGGGGATGCGCACGTCGCCCTCGCCGAGCACGGCGACCTCGGCCAGGTCCACGTCGGCCACCGAGGCGGCGCGGCCCCACAGGCGATCGAGCGTCTGGTCGTGCAGGACGACGATGGCGCCGTCGCGGGTACGGCGCAGGTCGATCTCGACCATGTCCGCCCCCAGCGCGGCGGCCGCCGCCAAGGCCGGCAGCGTGTTCTCGCGGTGCCCGACGGGCTCGCCCCGGTGGGCGATGGCCGCGACGGTCACGGCGCCGGTGTGTGCCTACGCCCCGCCGGCGTAGACGGCCCCCGCCACGTTGGCGATGATCTGGTTCAGTGCGGGCTCAATGAGGGTGTCGACCGCGGCCTGGGTGATGTGCACCGCGTCCTCGCTGCGGGCGGTGAGCCCGTCCACCACCGTGGAGAAGGCCCCGTTGGGGTCGAGCACGGTGAAGAGGTCGTCGATCGACACGTAGGGGTACTCGGCGGCCACCGACTTCACAATCTGGTTGTAGTCGTCGACGAGGGCGTTGGGCGTCCCGTCGCCGAAGTAGGGCGAGGTGGACAGGATCACCGCGCCGCCGTCGGAGTGGGCGATCTGCGCCGCCTGCGCGAGGTTGCCCCGAATGAAGGCGGCGTAGGCCGGGTTGGCCAGCGTGGTGTACGTCCCGTCGAACTGGCGGTCCTGCGTCTCCCAGTAGCCCGTCTGAATCACCGTGACGTCGGGGTGGAAACGCGAGACGACCCATTGCAGCTGCGTCGCCCACAGCGCGCACGCCCCCGGGCTGATGTAGACGGAGCCCGGGTCGCTCCACGGGATGGTCGGCTCGCCGTCGGTGTAGCCGCACCCGGCCGCCGCGCCGTCGTCGACGTCGTAGGGCGGGTTGGTCTGCCCCACGTAGTTCCCCTCGTACAGGGACAGGGAGTCGCCCGAGAAGGCGACCCGTTGCTCACCCTGGTGGGTGGCCTGGGCCCCGGTCCCCTCGTTGATGATCGTCACCACGGGGGCGATCGGGTTCGACAGCGGCTTGGGGAACAGCGGGGGATGGAGGGGCGACTGCGCGCTCCCCGAGAACGAGGCGTCGCCGTAGGCGAAGACGCCGGCGTCCTGCCCGACCAGCCAGTAGCCGTCCGCCGTCCGGCGTCGGCGTCATGGCCACGATGGGCTCGCTCAGGTGGATGCTCCCGGCGGAGCCCCAGAACGAGGCGTCGCCGTAGGTGAAGATGCCGCCGTCCGAGGCCACCATCCAGTAGCCGCCGCCGTCGGCCGTGGCCGCCATGCCCACGACGGGCTCGTTCAGATGGATGCCGCCGGTCGAGCCCAGGAACGGCGCGTCGCCGAAGGCGAAGATGCCGCCGTCGGAGGCCACCAGCCAGTAGCCGTTGCCGTGCGCCGCGGCGGCCATGCCGACGATGGGCTTGTTGAGGGCGATGCCCCCGGTCGAGCCCCAGAACTGCGCGTCGCCGAAGGCGAAGATGCCGCCGTCGGAGGCCACCAGCCAGTAGCCGTCGCCGTCCGGCGTCGCCGCCATGCCCACGATGGGCTTGTTGAGCGCGATGCCACCGGTCGAGCCCCAGAACTGCGCGTTGCCGAAGGAGAAGACGCCACCGTCGGACGCCACGAGCCAGTAGCCGCCGTTGGGATCGGCCGCGCCGCCGACGATCGGCTTGTCCAGCGGGACCTCGAGCGTGTCGCCGTCGTAGGCGGCGCCACCGAAGGTCATGACGCCACCCGCCGCGTCGACGATGGCGTAGGAGCTGTCGGTCGGGGCCGGGGGAGTCGCCGCGGCTGCGGTACCGGTACCGCTACCGGTACTCGATGGCCCGCACGGCAGGGCGACCAGCACGGAGGCGGCCAGGAGCGCCAGCGAGACCCACGACGGCCCGGCGGCCCGCCCGTGACAACGACGATCCACCCGGCATGAGGCCACGATCTTAGGGAGCGCCCGTCCCCGGGTTGGCGCGCCCCTCAGAGCAGGCGCAGTTGCTGGCCGGGTTCGGCCTCCGGTGCGCTCGGGACGCCGCCTGCAGCCGGCGCCGGCGCCGGCGCCGGCCCCGCCGGGCGTCGTCCCGCGGTAGCGGTTCCGTCCCGTCACGCCGCACCGCCGTGCCGCCACCTTCACGATCCCCTCCATCCGCTGGCGCTCGTCGTCGTTCTGGTAGGCCCCGCGCCGGAAGCGCTCCCGGTGGAGGCGGACGAGGTCGGGCCGTACGCCCTGGAGCCAGTCGAGATAGTGGGTCCGCATGGGGCCGCGCAGGTGCAGCGCCACGCCGGAGATGGACAGCGCACCGGCGTCGGCGCAGGCCTCGACCACCTCGGTCAGTTGCGCCTCGGAATCGGAGAGCCCCGGCAGCACGGGCGCCACGAGGACGCCGCACGGGATGCCCAGGGCGGTGAGGCGGCGCAGGGCCTCGACGCGGCGGTCCGGCGGGGGCGTGCCCGGCTCGGTCAGCTTCCACACCGACCGGTCGAGCGTGCCGATGGAGAAGCTCACGCCGACCTCCGTGCGCTCGCAGGCGGCGGCGAGCGCCGGCGGCGTCGCGGAGGATCAGCGTCGACTTGGTCAGGATGCTGAAGGGGTTGCGGGCGCCCGAGAGCGTCTCGACGATGCCCCGCGTCAGGTGGTACTTGCCCTCGGCGTGCTGGTAGGGATCGGTGTTGGTGCCCATGGCGATGTGGTCGCCGTCCCACGCCCGGCGCACGGAGCTCGGCCCGGAGCCGCTCGACGGCATTGACCTTGACGACGATCTTGCGCTCGAAGTCGGTCCCGATGCCGAGACCGAGGTAGTCGTGCGTGGGCCGGGCGAAGCAGTAGACGCAGGCGTGGCTGCAGCCTCGATACGGGTTGATCGTGTGCTTGAAGGGCATCCGGCTCTCGGCCGGCACCGTGTTGATGATGGTGCGGGCGTTGACGTGGAGGAACTCCATGCCGGCGTAGGCGCCCCGGCCGACGTGGCGTTCCGCCAGCCGCTCGTCGGCGAAGAGCGTGCCGCCCGTCTCGTTCTCGGCCAGGGCCCAGCGCAGTGCCACCTGCGTTACGATAGCGAACATATGTTCGTATTTCAACGGGTGGGGTGTCCACAAAAAGGACCAGGTCAGCCAGTAATCTCGACCCCACTGTGGTGACCAAGACCCGCGGGGGCACCTCGACGCGCCCCGCCGCCCGTACCACCAAGAAGCCGGCCAGCCGGGCCAAGCGGCCGCCGGCGCCCCCGCCGCGGCCGCCGTTCTGGCGCCGCCAGGCCCGCGACCTGTGGGCCGTCGGGCTGATCACGCTGGCGGTCCTCCTCGCCCTGGCCCTCTGGGGCAAGCAACTCGGTCCCATCGGTCACGGCATCGACTCCGGCCTCGGGTTGGTGGCGGGCTGGGTACGCGTCCTGCTCCCGCTCGTGGCCTTCGGCGCCGGCCTGGCCCTGCTGCTCGATCGGGCCGGGTTCGACGACGAGGACGAGGAGCACGAGGGGGCGGACCCCTGGCGCCTGGCCGTCGGCTCGGTGCTCGGCGTGCTCGGCATCTGCGGCCTGGCCGAGCTGGCCAAGGGCTCGCCGTCGTTCTCGAACTCGAGCGCGCTCGAAGGACGCCGGCGGCTATCTCGGCGCGGCCATCGGCCGTCCGTTGCACAGCGGCCTCGGCCCCGCCGGCGCCGCCGTCATCCTCGTCGCCGTGGTCCTCGTGGCCATCCTGGTGGCGACCGGCGTGTCGCTGGCCACGGCCGGACGGGCGTCCGCCTCGGCCGCCAGGAACATCGGGCGCACGTTCGCCGCGCTGTGGGCCGGCAAGCCGTTCGTGATCACGTCGGACCTCGGCGCCGATGCTCCGGTGGAGGCCGCCTCGCGTGGCCCCGTTCCCTTCGACGCGGAGGCCGACGACCTCCCGCCGGACGAAGAGGACGACGACGAAGAGGAGGAGCCGGTCGACGAGATCGAGGACCCCGACGAGCTCGATCCCATGCCGGTGACCGTGGCGTCGGTCCCACCGGCGCCCGCCCCCGCGGCGCCGCGCGCTCCGGGCGACATGGGCGCTCCCCGACATCAAGTTGCTCGAGGAATCGAAGAAGATGCGCCAGGACCAGCGCCAGATCGACGCGCTCGGCGACGACCTGGTGCGGGCGCTGGAGGCCCACGGCGTCGAGACCAGGCTGGTCGGCTGCCGGGTCGGGCCCACGGTCACCCGCTACGAGCTCGAGCTCGGCCCCGGGGTCAAGGTGGCCCGGGTCACCAGCCTCTCCAAGGACATCGCCTACGCCATGGCGTCGCCCGACGTGCGCATCCTGGCGCCGATCCCCGGCAAGTCGGCCATCGGCGTCGAGGTGCCGAACCGGACGCGCCAGCTGGTGTCCCTGCGCGACATCCTCGGTTCCCCCGAGGCCAAGAAGACCACGACCACCCATCCGCTCGAGGTCGCCATGGGCCGCGACATCGCCGGCCGCGCCGTCATGGCGAACCTGGCCGAAATGCCGCACATCCTCATCTCGGGCTCGACCGGCTCGGGCAAGTCGTCCTGCATGAACTCCATCATCACGTCGATCCTCATGCGGGACACCCCCGACCAGGTCAAGATGATCCTCGTCGACCCCAAGCGCGTCGAGCTGGGCCAGTACGACGGCCTGCCGCACCTCCTCAACCCGGTCGTCGTGGATCCCAAGAAGGCGGCCAACGCCCTCGCCTGGGCGGTCAAGGAGATGGAGCGCCGCTACGACATGCTGGCCGAGAACGGCGTGCGTGACATCACCGGCTACAACCAGCTGGTCGAGCAGGGGCTCATCGCGCCACCGCCGAAGTCCGACCGCCGCCGCATGCGCGAGGTCGCGGCCCGGGCCCTGGGCGAGGAGCACGCCGCGGTCGACGACGAGGACGATCTCGATCCCGAACCCGAGCCGCCGCAGCCGCTGCCGTTCATCCTCGTGATCGTCGACGAGCTGAACGACCTCATGATGGTGGCGGCCCGCGACGTCGAGGACTCCATCGTCCGCATCGCCCAGATGGCCCGCGCCGTCGGCATCCACCTGGTCATCGCCACCCAGCGCCCGTCGGTCGACGTCATCACGGGCGTGATCAAGGCCAACATCCCCAGCCGCATGGCCTTCTCGGTGTCCTCCCTGGCCGACAGCCGCGTGATCCTGGACCAACCCGGCGCCGAACGCCTCATCGGCAAGGGTGACATGCTGCTCCTGACGGCGTCGTCCAACATTCCGCGCCGCCTCCAGGCCCCGTGGGTCTCGGAGGAGGAAGTGCGCAAGGTGGTGAGCCACTGGCACGCCCAGGGCGGGCAGGCCGAGGCCATCGTGGGGATCGAGCTGGCCGACGACGGACCCTCCGGCTCCGACGGCTTCGGCGATGACGACGACGAGTTGCTGGTGCAGGCCCGCGATCTCGTCGTGCGCTCCCAGCTCGGCTCCACCTCCATGCTGCAGCGCAAGCTGCGCGTCGGCTTCGCCCGGGCCGGGCGCCTCATGGACCTGCTCGAGCAGGCCGGTGTCGTCGGGCCCAGCGAGGGCTCGAAGGCGCGGGCCGTCCTCATGACCCCTGAGGAACTCGACGGGCTGAACGGGAGGTGAGCCCGGAGGCACCGGCGCCACCGTTCATGGTGGCGCCGTTCCGGCTCGACTCGCTGCACGAGCCCGCAGCGCCGGTCCCACCCGCTCCCGAGCACGGGCGGCACTCGGCCCCTTCGCACCGGCGCCACCGGCGTCGGCGCCGTTGGGCCGTGCTCCTCGCGTTCCTGCTCCTCGTGGCGGCCATCGGCGTCTTCGTCGGCGTCCGCCTGCACACGCCCGAAGCCGGCACCGGCGGTCACGTCCAGCTTGACCAGGACGGTGCGCGTCCCGGCCAAGGCCGTGACGCTGCCGTGGCCGACGACCGGACAGGGGGCCATCGCCGTCCCGTCCATCGGCATCACTGTGGCGTCGGGGCCCGAGAAGGCGGCGCCGGTGGCGAGCCTGACCAAGTTGATGACCGCCTACGTCGTGCTGCACGACCACCCGCTCGCCCTCGACCAACCGGGCCCGACCATCACGGTCAATCAGGCGGAGCTCAACGACTACGACAACGACACCGTCGACGACGATTCCAACGCCCAGGTGGCGTTGAACGAGCAGATCAGCGAGGAACAGGTGCTCGGCGGCATGCTGGTGCACTCGGCCGACAACTTCGCCGACCTGCTGGCCACCTGGGACGCCGGGAGCATCCCCGCCTTCGTGGCGAAGATGAACGCCGACGCGGTCGCGCCTCGGCATGGACCACTCGCACTTCGCCGATCCGAGCGGCGTCAACCCGGGCTCGGAGTCGACGGCCTCGGACCTGCTCAAGGTGGCGACGCTCGACATGGCGGATCCCACCTTCGCCTCCATGGTGCAGATGTCGTCCATCACGCTTCCCCTCGCCGGGACGATCTCCACCTACACGCCCCTGCTCGGCCTGCAGGGGGTCATCGGCGTGAAGTCGGGGTACACGTCCCAAGCGGGTGGAGGTGACGTGCTCGCCGTGGACCGCACCGTCGACGGCAAGTCGGTGCATGCTGTTGGCCGCGGTCACCGGGCAGACCGGCCCCATCGTGCTGGCGCAGGCCGGGCTCCACGCCCTGGCCCTCGTCGATGCGCTGGCCCCGCTGATCGGCTCCACCCAGGTGCTCCTGGCGAACCAGGTCGTGGCCCACGTCAGCGAGGCCGGCCACCGTCTCGGGGCCACGACCACGTCCTCGGTCTCCATGCTCACGTGGCCCGGGGTCAGCGCCACGCGGGTCTTCGTGCCCTCCCGCCGTGTCGCGGATCAGGCTCGTCGTGGCACGCCGGTCGGGACGGTCGTCGTCACCGTCGGGACCCAGAAGGCGGCCGTGCCGGTGCGGCTCGCAGAAGGACATACCGGCCCAGACGCTTCTCCAGCATCTCTTCTGACGCTGACCGCCTAGTCTCACGCCGTGCGCGCCCGGGCTCCCGCCTCCTCGGCCAACCTGGGCCCGGGCTTCGACGCCCTGGCGGTGGCACTCGCAGTGCTACGTGAGCGTGGATATCGAGGAAGCACCGGCTCTGCGTGTGCACAGCGAGGGTGAGGGCGCCGGCCTCTTCGACGACGCATCGCACCTCGCGGCCCGCGTCGCGGCCCAGGTCCTGGGACACGACCACTTCGCCGTGACGGTGCGCTCGCAGATTCCTGTCGCCCGGGGCCTGGGCTCGTCGGCCGCCCTCGCCGCCGCGGCGGCCGCCGCCGCCGGGGCCGAGGATCCCTTCGCGGTCGCGGCTTCCTACGACGGCCATCCGGAGAACGCGGCGGCCAGCGTGTTCGGCGGGCTGGTCGCGGCCGGCACGGTGGGCGCCCGGCCCGTCCACGCGCCGCTCCCACTGAGCGAGGACCTGGCCTTCGTCGTGGTCGATCCCCGAGCGCGACCTGGCCACGCCCGAGGCGCGCGGCGTGCTCCCCGACGACGCTCCCGCTGGCGGACGTCGTGTTCAACCTCGGCCGCATGGGCCTGCTGGTGGCGGGTCTCGCCGATCCCGACGTGTTGGTGCCCGAGGCGATGGACGACCGTATCCATCAGCCGGCTCGCACGGCGCTCTTTCCCGAGGCGCCGCAGCTGCTGCGCGCCCTCGTCGATGCCGGCGCGCTGGCGGCGAGCTGGTCCGGGGCGGGGCCGACGCTCATCGGCGTCGTGCGGGCGGGAGCGGCCGCCTCCGTGCTGGCCGGGGCCCAGGACGCGCTCGCTGCGGCGGGGGTGCCGGGCCGGGCCTTGGTGCTCCAGCCGGACCGGCGCGGCATCGTCTACGGGGACGAGGCCGAGGTGGCGCTCTGACGCTGCGTCAGCTCACTGGCCGAGCGACCCGGCCAGCCGTGGCGACGTCGCCCTGCAGCTGGGTGATCGCCGAGTTGACGTTGAAGGTGTTGAGGACCTGGTTGTAGTTGGCCTGTGTCGGTTGTGCGTCGCCGAGGATCTCGAGGCTGTTGGCCAGCAGCTGCGCCTCGTTGAGCGTGGTGGTCTGGTCCGCGCGTGGCACCGTGAAGGCGTGTCCCTTGGCGGCCAGCACGTTGGCGTAGCGGTGGATCGCGTCCCCCAGCTTGTGATCGGCTGACTCGAGGCACACGACGGGGATCGACTGCTTCGCGCAGCCGCCCACTTCGGTCAGGTAGCTCTTCATGGCGGACTGGACGGTGGCGCCGGCGCCCTTGAGGGAGGCGTCGGGCGAGGTGGTCGTGGTCGCGCCCGAGCCGCTTCCCCCTGAGCTGCACCCGGCCAGTACCAGCACGAGCGGCACCAGGGCCAGCATCCACCCGGCGTGCCGCCCCTTCTTCGTCACCAGTCGATCCACCGCCGGAAATCTAGGCGCCCCTGTTCCCTAGACTCCCGCGGATGGCCCGGACCTATTTCATCCGTACCTTCGGGTGCCAAATGAACGAGCACGACTCCGAGCGGCTCGCCGGGTTGCTCGTGGCCGATGGGCTGGCGCCCGCCGCCTCCATGGAGGAGGCGGACGTGGTGGTGCTCAACACCTGCTGCATCCGGGAGAACGCCGACCAGCGCCTCTACGGGACGCTGGGTCGCCTCAAGGAGCTGGTGGACGCCAAGCCCGGGCTGCAGATCGCCGTCGGCGGCTGCCTGGCCCAGAAGGACCGCGAGCGGATTCAGGAGAAGGTGGGCTGGGTCGACGTCGTCTTCGGCACCCACAACCTCACGAGCGCGCCCGGGCTCCTGCGGCGGGCGGAGACCGAGGGCCCCGTCATGGAGATCCTCGACGCACCGGCGCCCGAGTCGGGGAACAACCCGCTGCTGGGCCCGGGCGCCGTCCGTGAGCTGCCCTACGCGGCGTGGGTCAACATACAGACCGGATGTGACAACTCCTGTGCCTTCTGCATCGTCCCTTCGGTGCGGGGCCCGGAGGCGAGCCGCACCCTCGAGGACATCGTGGCGGAGGTGGAGCTGCTGGCCCGGAGCGGGGTCACCGAGGTGACGTTGCTCGGGCAGAACGTGAACTCCTACGGCCGCGACATCACGAAGCGGCGACCCCTCTTCGCCGAGCTGCTGCGCCGGGTCGGCGCGGTGGAGGGCATCGGGCGCATCCGCTTCACCAGTCCGCACCCCAAGGATCTCCGGCCCGAGACGATCGAGGCCATGGCGGAGACGCCCGAGGTCTGCGAGCAGCTGCACCTGCCCCTGCAATCGGGGAGCGACCGGGTGCTGCGCGCCATGCGGCGCGGGTACACCTCGGCGCGCTACCTCGAGCGGCTCGCCGCGGCGCGTGCCGCCATCGCCGACCTGGCGGTGACGACCGACATCATCGTGGGGTTCCCGGGCGAGACGGAGGACGACTTCGAGGCCACGCTGGCGCTGTGCGCCGAGGCCGGGTACGACGGCGCATACACCTTCATCTTCTCGCCGCGTCCGGGGACCAGAGCCGCCGACATGGAGTCGAGCTTCGTGCCGCCCGACGTCATCGCCGAGCGCTTCGAGCGCCTCAAGACGGTGGTGGACCGCTCCGCCCTGGCCCGGCACCAGGCGCGCGTCGGCCGCAGCGAGGAGGCCCTGGTCGAGGGCGTCAGCCGGCGGGACGCGTCCATGCTGACCGGTCGCACCCGGCAGGGGAAGCTGATCCACTTCCCGGGCGGGACGACGGCCGGGACGCCGGCACCGGGCGCGTTGGCCCGGGTGACGGTGACCGACGGCCATCCGCACCACCTCTCCGGCCGCCTGGAGGAGGTGGTGGCGCGGCCCCGGCATCGCGTGCTGATCCCGGTGGCGAGCGCTTGACTGCGGTCGCACTCGTCGGGGTCACGGCCTCGGGAAAATCGGAGACCGCCCTGCAGCTGGCGCTGCGCCGGGGCGACTGCGAGATCGTCTCCGTCGATTCCATGTGCGTCTACCGCGGCATGGACATCGGGACGTCGAAGCCCGGTCCCGAGGCGCGGGCCGCCGTGCCGCACCACCTGCTCGACCTGGTCGACCCGGACGAGGACTTCACCGTGACCCAATTCCAGCGGGCGGCGCGGGAGGCCCTGGAGGGCATTGCGCGCACGCGGGCCATCACGCGCTGCTGGTCGGCGGCACCGGTCTCTACCTGCGCGCCGTTGTCGACGACTTCGCCATCCCCGGTCGCTACCCGGAGGTGGCCGCCGCGCTGGAAGCGGAGCTGGACGAGGGCCGGGCCGGGCCCGCCGATCTGCACGCCCGGTTGAGCCGAACTCGATCCCGCGGCTGCGGCGAGGATGGAGCCGACCAATCGCAGGCGGGTCGTCCGTGCCCTGGAGGTCACCGTCGGGTCGGGCCGGCCCTTCTCGACGTACGGCCCGGGGCTCGAGGCCTACCCCGCTTCCGGCACGGCACAGGTCGGCCTCTCCGTTGCCGCCCGAGGAGGTCGACGCCCGCATCGAAGCCCGCTTCGGCCGCATGGTGGCGGACGGCCTGGTGGACGAGGTGCGGGCGCTGGCCGCCCGGCCCGCCGGCATCTCGCGCACGGCGCGCCAGGCGCTGGGCTACCGCGAAGTGCTGGCGCACGTGGAGGGCGGCGCCCCCCTGGCCGACTGCGTGGAGGAGGCGGTGCAGCACACCCGCCAGTTCGCCCGGCGCCAGGCCTCGTGGTTCCGCCGCGACCCGCGGGTCCGCTGGGCCGGGACCGGCGCGGAGGCCCAGGCCCTGCTGCAGGAGGCCCTGGCCGTGCACGGCTGAACGACACCAGCTGCGAGAATGGGGGGATGCAGGCGACCAAGCACGAAGGGGCGGGCAACGACTTCCTGGTCGTGCTGGACCCCGACGACGCCATCAGGTTCTCGGTGGCCCAGGTGCGCCTGCTGGCCGACCGGCGCCGCGGCATCGGGGCCGACGGCATCATCCGGGTCGGGCCCGGCCGTGACGGCGCTGACCTCTCCATGCAGCTGCACAACGCCGACGGCGGCGAGGCCGAGATGAGCGGCAACGGCATCCGGTGCCTGGCCCAGGCGGCGGTCGACGCCGGCCTCGTGTCCGCGCCCCGCTTCACGGTGGCCACGGGCGGCGGCACGCGCACCGTCGAGTACACGCCGGGCGAGACACCCGGTTGGGCGAAGGCCAGCGTCGACATGGGCCCGGCCCGCCTCGGTGCGGACCAGCCCCAGGAGTTCGACGACCGCCGGGCCCGCACCGTCGACGTCGGGAACCCGCACCTGGTGCTGCTGGGCCCGGACACCGATGCCGTCGACATCGCCGAGCTCGGGCCCAAGCTCCAGGCCGCCTTCATCGGCGGCATCAATGTCGAGTGGATCACCCCGGGCGGGACGAGGACGGCGAGCTTCTCGAGTTCCGCGTCTGGGAGCGGGGCGCCGGCGAGACCCTGGCCTGCGGCACGGGCAGCGTGGCGGCCGCGGCGGCCGCCCGGAGTTGGGGCGCCGTGCCGGACGGCGGCACCGTGCGCGTGCGCAATCCGGGAGGGATCCTGGAGGTGACGCTCGGGGCCGATGAGGGGGCGACGACGTACCTCGCCGGCCCCGTGCGCAAGGTGGCCGACGTCACCATCCATCCGGGGATGCTCTCTTGAGCAACCTGTTGCCGGGGACGCTCATCGAGCGCACCTTCCGGGAGCGGATCATTTTGGTCGGGGTGATCTTCCCCGGCCTGACCGAGGAGATGGTCGACGAGGAGCTCGACGAGCTGGCGCGCCTGGTGGACAGCGCGGGCGCCGACGTGGTCGGCCGTGTCGTGCAGCGGCGCAACGCTCCCGACGCCGCGACCTTCGTAGGTCGCGGCAAGGCCGAGGAGATCGCGGCGTTGAGCCAGAGTCTCGACGCGGACACGGTCGTGTTCGACGACGACCTGTCCCCGGCGCAACACCGCAACCTGGAGAAGCTGTTCGGGCGCACCGCCATCGACCGGACCGCGGTGATCCTCGACATCTTCGCCCAGAACGCCCGCAGCCCCGAGGGCAAGGCGCAGGTGGAGCTGGCGCTGCTGCGCTACCGGCTGCCGCGCCTGCGCGGCCGCGGCTCCGCGCTGAGCCAGCAGGCGGGTGGCATCGGTACCAGGGGGCCGGGCGAGACGCAGCTGGAAGTCGACCGCCGGCGCCTCGTCCGGCGCATGCACAAGCTCGAGGACGAGCTGCGCGAGGTGGACCGCACCCGGACGCTGCAGCGGCGCAGCCGCGCCCGCGGCCGCCAGCGCGAGCTGGCGCTCGTCGGCTACACCAACGCCGGCAAGTCGACGCTGCTCAACCGGCTGACCGATGCCGGCGTCCCGGCGGAGAACCGCCTGTTCGTCACCCTCGACCCGCGCACCCGGCAGCTCTCGCTCCCCGGTGGGGAGACCGTGCTCGTCACCGACACGGTCGGTTTCGTCCGCAAACTGCCCCACGAGCTGATCGAGGCGTTCCGCTCCACGCTGGACTCCGTGCGCCTGGCGGACCTGATCGTGCACGTGGTCGACGCCACGGCCGTCGATGCCCCGGGACAGATGGCCGCCGTGCGCGAGGTGCTCACCGAAATCGGAGCGTCCGACGTACCCGACCTGATCGTCGTCAACAAGGCCGACGCCGCGCCGGAGGAGGCCAAGGCGCTGGCGAACGTCAACGAGGGCGCCGTCATCATCTCGGCCCGTACCGGCGAGGGGGTGGACGAGCTGCTGCGCGTGCTCGGCGATCGCTTGCGCGGATCGGACCGGGTGGTGCAGCTCGTCGTGCCCTGGGCGCGCGGCGACGTGCTGGCCGCCATCCACCGCGAGGGTGAGGTGGTGGGCCAGAGCGACGGCGAGGAGTCGGCCACGCTCCAGGTGGTGCTGGACGACGTCGGCCGCGCCCGCTTCGCCGAATTCGTGGCCGCACCGTGACGTTCCGGCTGCCGCCCTACCCCTACGACCGGCTGGCGGGCCTGGCCAAGGTGGCGGAGGCGCACGAGGGCGGCATGGTCGACTGCTCCATCGGGACCCCCAACGACCCGCCCCTGCCCGCGGTGATCGAGGCGCTGGCGACGTCGGGGACCGAGCGGGGCTATCCCGCCTCGGCCGGCAGCCCGGCGCTGCGCCTGGCCGCGGCCGGCTGGCTCACGCGTCGCTTCGGGCTCGACGGGGTCGATCCGTCGGCCGTCGCCGCCTGCGTCGGCACGAAGGAGCTGGTCGCCTCGGTGCCGCACGTGCTCCGTCTGCGCACTCCGGACAAGGACACGGTGCTCTACCCGGCGGTGTCGTATCCGACCTATGCCATGGGCGCGGAGTTGGCCGGGTGCCGCGCTGTCCCCGTCCCGGCCGCACCGGGGCGGCTCGGTGGACTCGATCTCGACGCCATCGACCCCGACGACGCCGCGCGTGCCCTGGTGCTGTGGTCGAACTCGCCGTCGAACCCGACCGGAGGCCTCGGGGATCTGGGGGCGGAGGCGGCCTGGGGCCGGGCCCACGGTGTCCCGGTGTTCTCCGACGAGTGCTACGCCGAGTTCACCTGGGACGGCCCGCCCCGGTCGGTGTTGCAGCACGGCTCCGACGGCGTGGTCGCGGTGCACTCCCTCTCCAAGCGCTCGAACCTGGCCGGCGTGCGGGTCGGCTTCTACGCGGGGGACCCCGAGCTGGTGGAGTTCCTCCGGGCGGTGCGCCAGCACGCCGGCCTCATGGTTCCCGGCCCGGCGCAGGCCGCCGGGGTGGCCGCCCTGGCCGACGAGGAGCACGTCGTGGCCCAGCGGGCGCGTTACCGGGAGCGCCTCGCCTTCCTGGCCGGCGTCCTCGGCGGCTACGGCTGCCCGGTGATGCCACCCGAGGGCGGCTTCTATCTCTGGGTGCCCGTGCCGGCCGGCCGCTGGAGCGACGCCTGGGTCATGGCCGAGGCCCTGGCCACCGACGGCGGGCTGCTCGTGAGCCCGGGCGACCTCTACGGCGACGACGGCGCGGGGCACGTCCGGGTGGCGGTGGTCCAGCCGATGGAACGGCTGGCGCTGGTGGGGGAGCGCCTCGCTCGGGTCTCCTGAGGCATCAGGCCGCGCGGCGTCGCGGCAGGTGCTCCACGGCGGAGCGGATGGCGGCAATGGCGGGATCGGCCTGGTCGCCGCGTCGGTAGGCAAAGGTGAGCGGGACGGTCCAACGCGGTTGTGGCCGGAGGACCAGGCGACGTACGGCGCCGTGGGCGGCGTGCACGTCGGCCAGCGACTTCGTCACCAACGCAACGTGCTCGTCTTGGATCGCCAGATGGAGAGCGGTGACGGTGTCGGAGCATTCAGTCCAACTCCATTCGGGCACGCCCGCCTTTCGCAATCGCTCGACGAACTCGTTGGCGCCCGGGCCAAAACGGTTGAAGGCCACTCGGTGACCCGCGAGGTCGTGCGTGGATGCGGTCTCCCCGGCCAACGGGTGTGACGGCGCGACGACAGCGACGACCGGATCGGGCGGAAGGGCCACGAAGCGCAGCTGGCGCGGCCGCGCGCGCTGGGACGATGAAGCCGGCGTCGCACGCGCCGTCCAGCAACGCTGCGATGATCGCGTCCGAATGCGCGTCACGCACCTTGACGCTGCGCTGGAGGGGCTCGAGCGAGCGCAGCACCAGCGGGACGACCCGATGCGCGAACGTCGCGTGGACCGCCAGCCGCAGACGGGGCGCGTCTTCGACCGCACGCAGAGTCTCTGCGGCATCGTTGAGAAGGTCGATCGTGCGCTCGGCGTAAGGCAGAAAGGCATCACCCGCCGGCGTCAGCGTGGCCCCCCGGGTCGTACGGTGAAAGAGCCGGCCTCCGACCTCGTGCTCCAGTCGTGCCATGCGATCGCTGATGGCGGGCTGGGAGACCAGCAGGGAGCTCGCCGCCCGGCCGAAGCTTCCTTCCCGGACGACCGCGAGGAACACGGTGATATCGTCTGTCTGTATGGTCATAAGCAAATCCTATGACTAGGACGAGCCGTTTCCCGTCTACCGGCCCGGGGCCGTTCGCTCCAAGCTGGACGGCATGACGAGTGCCCCCACATTTACGCTCGACCGGCGCACGGTGCTCCACCTCGCCCCCGACCAGTCGGTCTCGACGTTGTTGATCGACGAGGACTCTTGGGCTCAGGCCGACCTGGCCCCGGAGCTCCAGGAGGGGCGGATCATGTCCGTCTTCGCCTACGAGACCAGCTGGACCTGGTGGGAACGGCACCCCATCGGGACCGAACTCGTCCTCGCCCTGTCGGGCGCAGTGGTCTTCCATCTGCAGCACGACGACGGGTCCGGTGCGCGCGCGGTTGCCCTCGCGGAGGGGGAGTGCCTCCTCGTTCCCGAAGGAGCCTGGCACCGGGCCGAGATCACGAGCCCGACGACGATGCTCTTCGTCACCCCGTCGCCGGCGCTCACCCAGCACAGGGACGCCTGACCGGGGGTGCTGGCTAAGGTGCGGCATGGCTGATCTGCGGGCGAGCATCGAAGAGTTGTGGGAGCGTCGGGCCGACCTGTCGCCGGCGGACACCGATGCGGCGCAGGTGGTCGAGGAGGCCATTGAGCTCCTCGACACGGGACAGGCCCGCGTCGCCGAGGTCGACGCCGTCACCGATGAGGTCGTCGTCCACGAGTGGCTCAAGAAGTCGATCCTTCTCCTCTTCTCGCTGCGCGGCATGGAGACGATCGAGACCGGGCCGTTCGAGTACGCCGACAAGTTGCCGCTCAAGCACGGATTCGCCGAGGCCGGCGTGCGCGCCCTGCCGGGCGCGTCGGCGCGTTGGGGGTCCTTCCTCGGCCGCGGAGTCGTGCTGATGCCGTCCTACGTGAACATCGGTGCGTGGGTGGGGGCGGACTCCATGGTCGACACCTGGGCCACCGTGGCCTCCTGCGCGCAGATAGGGGAGCGGGTCCACCTGGCGGGCGGCGTCGGCATCGGGGGCGTACTCGAGCCGCCGAACGCGGTGCCCGTGGTCGTCGAGGACGACGCCTTCGTGGGGAGCCGCTGCATGGTGACCGGCGGTGCCCGCATCGGCAAGGGCTCGGTGTTGGGGGCGGGGAGCTTCCTCGATCCCTCCATCCCCGTGATCGACGCCGAGACGGGGGAGGAGATCTCCCGCGGCGTGGTGCCGCCGTGGTGCGTCGCCATCCGGGCCAGCCGCCGGCGCGAGTACCCGGGCGGCGAGTTCTTCGTCCCGTGCGTGCTGGTGATCAAGCGCCTGAGCGAAGGGGAGCGCCACGACAAGGCACAGCTGAACCAGGTCCTGCGGGACCACGGCGCGAGCACCTGATCCGATGGGCGACCTTCTCGCGGCCACCCGGGATCTGATGGCCATCCCCTCGCCGAGCAGGGACGAGGGTGCGCTCGCCGGCCTCGTCGAGGACGCGTTGCGCGCCTGTCCCTGGCTGGAGCTCGAACGGATCGGTGACAACGTCATCGGCCGCACCACGCTCGGACACGGCCAGCGCCTGGTCCTGGCCGGCCACCTCGACACGGTCCCGGCGAACGGGAACCAGGCCCCGAGACTCGAGGGTGACACCCTGTGGGGGCTTGGGGCGTCCGACATGAAGGGCGGCCTCGCCGTCATGCTCGAACTCGCCACGTCGGTGCGCCAGCCCGTGGTGGACGTCACATGGTGCTTCTACGCCCGGGAGGAGATCGGCCGCGCCGACAGCGGCCTCCTCGAGCTCTGGCAGCAGCGGCCGGATCTCTTGGCGGGGGACGCCGCCATTCTCGGGGAACCGACCGGCGCGGTCGTCGAGGCGGGCTGCCAGGGCACGATGCGAGTGCGCGTGACGCTGCGCGGCGTGCGGGCGCACACCGCGCGGCCCTTCACCGGACGCAACGCGATCCACCGCGTGGCTCCGCTGCTGCAGCGGGTGGCCGATTGGCCCGGGCGCGAGGTCGTCCTCGAAGGTTGCACCTATGCCGAGCAGCTGCAGGCGGTGGCCGTCGAAGGGGGAGTGGCGAGCCAACGTCGTGCCCGACGAGGCCCGGGTCACCCTGAACCACCGTTACGCGCCGGACCGGAGAGCGTGGCAGGCCGAGGCATTTCTGCTCGAGCTCCTCCAGGGGACCTGGGAGCCGGACGACGGCGACACCTGGGAGGTCCTCGACGCCGGCGACGGCGCGCCGCCTTCCCTCGATCATCCCCTGCTGCACTCGCTGGTCGAGAAGAGTGGCGCCCCGCCCAAGGCGAAAGTGGGATGGACGGACGTGGCCTCGTTCTGGGAGCACGGGGTGCCGGCCGCCAACTTCGGTCCTGGAGACCCGCTGCTCGCCCATCACCCCGACGAGCGGGTGTCGGCGGCGCAGCTGGAGCGCGCGCACGACGTGCTGCTCGCCCTCATCACCTGATCACCGGTCAGCGGACGACGATCGTCCCCATCATGTACTGGTGGATGTTGCAGATGTAGTCGTAGGTTCCTGTCTTCGAGGGTGCCGTGAACGTCTTGGTCTGTCCGGGGCCGATGTCGCCCGTATTGAACCGGCCACCGGAGGCGGTGAGCGTGTGCGTGACGGAGTCCTTGTTGGTGACGCTGACCGTCGACCCGGGTGCGACTGACGCGTGCATGGGCGAGAACATGAAGTTCGAGATGGTGATCGACTCGGTCGATGTCGCGGCCCTTGAACCTCTGGAGGAACCTGACGCTGACGAGCTCGACCCGCCACCACTGCTGCACGCGGCCAGGAGCAGCGAGGCGCCCAGGACCAGGACGACCGCACCACCCCTGCACCGTGGCACCGATTCCCGCATCCTCAGACCGCCTGCGACGTCGGGTTGAACGCCAGCGGCGTGCCCGAGGAGGTCTGCGCTCCCGGGTACATCCCGAGCACGTAGTAGAGGATGGCGATGTGTTGCATCTCCACCGGCTGAATCGATGAAGACAGCTGAATGGCGGCGCTGCTCTGCAGCTTCGACGTCTCCACCTGGTAGGTCTGCGCCGCAATGGTCTCCAGGGTCACGGCCAGCTGGGCCAACCCGGCGATGTCGGTCACCTTGGCGAAGTCCGACTGCACCGTCGGTGTGAGCGTCGGGTTGGTCACCGTGACCGGCGCTTTGCCGTGGGACTTCAGCACCGCGTTCCAAGCTGCAGCGTGCTGCTGGTGCTGGCCCTTGACCGTGGTGGCGAAGGTGGCCACGGCTGGTGGCACGGTGCCGAGCTTCCCCGCGGTCGCGGCGGCCAGGCCGGCCGTGTAGGCGAAGACGGCGAGGTTCTCCAGGCTGGCGGCCACCGCGGCGACCGCGAGGTCACCCTTCAGGCCGGCCGGAGGGAATGCCGCGGCACCGAGAGTCGAGAGCCGGCGGGTGGAGGCAGCAGCCAACGTCGGTATCGCGCCGCTGCCGACAGCCAAGGCCGCGCCGCCGGCCATCGCGGCGCCGGCGCCCAACAGGAAGGTGCGGCGACTGGTGCCGCGCATCTCGCCCAGCGCCTGTGCCATGGCTGCCATGCCCACGTCGTGATGCAGCTCGTCGAGCTCGAGAGTCTGCGCGCGCAGCTCGTGCTCGCTTCCCTCGTACTTCTTCGTCTTGTCCTTGCTCACTTGACGGCTCCTTGTCCGGCCGGGGCGGCACTGTTGGTCTTGTAGAACGCGTTGGGGAAGCCGACGCTGCCGGCCGCGGCCGGCAGCATGGCGGCGGTGCCGGGCGACAGCGAGATCAGCTGTGGTGCACCGGCCATGAGGAGGGCCTGCACCGCCAGGAGGGTGGCGACGTGCTGCGCCTCGATCCCCATGATGCTGGCCAGCAGTGCCTTGTTCGTCTGGCTCTTGGCGAGGGCCGTGTCCTTGACGTAGGTCTCGGCTGCGATGTTCTCCAGCTCGAGGGCCAACGCCACGACGCCCAGTGCCCCCTGGGCCGGCGTCGCGGCGCCCAGGCCGGCCACCGCCTTCTTGACCACCGGGACGAAGGCGGGGTCAGGGTTGGACTGCGCTTTGCCACCCAGGCTCCTGACGGCCGCGTTGAAGGCGTCGGCGTGCTGCACGTGCTGGCCCATGGTGACCTGGGCGAACTTGGTCACGACCGGGTTGGCCGAGGACCCACCGATGTACGGCAGCGTGAGAGCGGTCTTGTAGGTGGAGACCGCCAGGTTCTCGATGGAGGCGGCGGTCTGCAGGATCTGGACGTCACTGGAGCTACTGGCCCCGGCGGCGGAGGCCAGGGCGCCGGCGAGCACGGCGCCACCCGCCGCGCCCAGCAGTGCGGCGCCGGCCAGGCTCGCCGTGAGTGCGCGGGTGTGTGTCTCGTGAAACGCCTGATTCGTTGCCGGGTCATCCTCTCGCTGCGCGTGCGCAGTCTCGACGAGTTCTTCGAGCGCCTGGTGGGTCGGACGCAACGCGTCTGCCTGTAGGTCCTGGGACTGCTCGAGCAGCTCGGCGAGCGCTCGGGGATCTGCCGTCATCTGGCCTCCTCGGAAGTGGATTGCCCACTGTTCGGAGTCAGCGGCGTCGCGGATGACGGAAGGCGGTGGTAATTGAGAGGGTGCTACGACAAGGTCCAGTTGTTCTTAGGTGTGCCAGTGCGATTGCGCCGTACGTGTCAGTGAATGGATTCTTTGTCCCATGGCCACATTTGGCTCGCGTTGAGTATTCCGCAGACACAAGATGTTGTGGGTGCTGAGACCTGGTCAGGAGCCTTTCAGAGCGCCAGCAGCCTGCCCCAGTACGGCTGCTGTAGTGGGGCAGGGTCCCGCTTCGTGGAGAATGTTGTCATGAGCGCTGGTGTCAAGGACTTGGACGCGGGGTTTGCTTGGCGAGGTGAGGACGGGGACGGTCCACGTCGAATGTGTTCCGAACACCGATCCCGAGTTCTACGGATGTTGGTGGTCAGTCGCAGAAGGCTTTCCCGTCTGCACCGCAACTGTCGATTATCCCGCGCTCGGCTACCGCTCAATGTTTGGGTGGGTGCAGGTCGTTCGCTCCACGGACAACGAGTCCGGCAGTGACCGATTTGAGCTGGACCCGTTCGGGCTGTTCGGCGACGCTCCTTCGCCGTACTGCTGGTACGGGCAGCGCCCGACCCTCTTCGACGCTCCGTCGCGTTCGGTCCGGGAACCCCTTGAATGGGTGGCGCACAGCTTTCTGGCAACGACGCCCCTCGACGAGGTTGCGCAGTTGAAGGCTCGCCGTGTCGTACCGCTTGTGGGGTTCTCATGGGGTTTCACAGACACTGGGACCAGTGTGATACTCGGCGACATCGAGATCCTGACCGACGAATGGAGCAGGCACCTCGACATACTTCGAGAGGGCTATCCGATGTGGGTCTTCTCAGACGGAACCGAGCGGTAGCACAGCACCAATTCATCGAGAGTGTGCCCCCGTCCGCCGGTTAGGTGCGGCGCTGCCAGACTTCTCCTGTGGCAGAGCTTGACGACAAGAAAGACGCTGCCGTCGAGGGATTGAGTCGGGCCATTTCGCTGCTGAAGAAAACGGAACTTGATCAGGGGATGAGGGACAGGGGGTGGACTTCCGATTTTGCAGCCCTCATCGCGAGCACGATGTCCAAGAGTCGCACACAGGTCGAGGAGGGATGGATTCCACCTCGTATGTACGGCGGCTACTGGATCCGCCTAATGATGGACACCATCGACTTCGGAGAGGACCCCCTAGCTCACTCTGTCTATGAGCCGCCGATGCTGTCAATCAGTTTGCGAAGGCGGCTGGGTCAGGCGCGTAACTGCCCCAGAACGACACACCGGGCTAGGGATAACCTCTCCAATGAGAGTTTCGCTTGACAAGAGCGATCCTGCCAGAATGCGTTGGGTGATCGTACGTCCTGCGAACACTGCAGATGGCGAGGCGATTGCGTCCGTCCTGAACGCTCTCCTCGCCACAACCGCCATCGAATGGACCGACACGCCGCACACCGCTGACAGCATCCTCGAATGGCTCGACCAGCACGAGACTGTGTTGGTGGCCGAAGAGGGAGCAGAGGTCGTCGGCGTTGCTGCATTCGAGTGGTTCCGGGATGTCGTACAGCGGCCCGGGTATCGGTTCACTGTCGAAAACACGGTGCACGTGCGAGAGGACCATTGGGGTTCGGGAGTGGGCCGAGAGCTTATGGAAGCCCTTATCGATGAGGCGCGGCGTGGCGGGAAGCACACGATGGTTGCGGCCATCGACGGTGCGAACGTGGCATCGATCCGCTTTCACGAAAGATTGGGGTTTGTCGAGGTGGCTCGCATGCCTGAGATCGGTGCCAAGTTCGGTCGATGGCAGGATCTCATCCTTCTCCAGCTCCAGCTCGATGACCGATCGGAGCCTTGACCGACCAGAGTGCCCCCGAACCGGGGGGACTGGGCGGCATGCAGGTGGCAACATGTCAACGATGCAACCGCTCACCGCGAAGGTCCTGCTCGGGTTATCTCTCTCGTTCATCGCCCCATTTTTCTGGACGGGGAGTGCAGCTGCAGCCCGATTCACTCCGATCAAGTGTGGGGCCGTTAGCGCGAAATCAGCTTCGAGCATTCTCGGGGTTGCGACGCCCGTCCGAACGTCTCCGACCCCCTTGGGGTGCTTGTACATCGTCGACGGTCGGGTTCATCTGATCACTTCCGTCGCGCCTGACACCAAGACCATCGAACGAGTCATGGGTATCGAATCGGGGACTGACCGAGCAACCCGCTGGACAGCGATTTCGGTTGCAGGATCTGCCGGATTCTCTCAATCGGTCGTGACCTCCGTTGGATCAGGCATTGAGCTGGTCATCCGTAAGGACGATGACCTCGTTGGAGCGGAGGTCATCGCCAGGGTCAATCCCCGAGCGAAAGCGATTGCCGTGCTGAATGTCATTGAGAAGCAGGTCTGATGAATATCCCACTTCGCCAGGACGGTGCGGCGGGGTGATTGGCCAAATCCCGAATCACGGCATGAGCTGATCCCTAAGATCGTCGGCGAGGGTCTGGGCGGTCTCGACGGCCACGCGCAGGTTGGCGGTCGGAACGGTGAACGAGATGTCCGTCGTGCCGTGCACCGACGTGTTCTGCACGATCATGTCTACGTTGATCGACCTATCGGCCAAGGCGCGGAACAGGCGGGCTGCTACGCCGGGCCGGTCTGGCACACCGCTCACGGTGACCCCGACTTCCGAGCTGTCGTGGGTCACCGCCGACCTCTCCCATTGGTCCTCACCGCAGCCCTGCGCATCGGGTCAAAGTACACCCGACGGATAGGCGACCAGTCCGACCGGCCTACCTGCCCCGGTCCGCCGGCTTGGGGTGCGAGCGACAGGTACTTGGGCGTCGATCTTTCGATCTAAGACCCCGAGACACCCCGGTAAGTTCACTCGGGTGCCCTCCAGAAGAACTCGAGCTGGATGTTGTCGGGGTCACGAAACGTGAGCATGGCGTTCCGTGTGTACAGAGGCTCCTTGACACCGGAATGAACGATTCCGAGGGAATCGAGACGCTTGGCCCACTCGTCAAGTTCTGTGCGCTCAGCGACCAGGAATTCGAGGTGGTCAAGGCCCGGAATGAACTCGTTGAAAGGACCCTGGGGACCCCCGGAGTACTCCACCAGGCAGATTTCGAGCCCCGTGCGCGGCTCCGTAAGGCACGCGTCGCGTTGACGTTTGTCGGGAGGTTCGTACTGGCGGCGGATCGTCAACTCCAGCACTTCGCGATACCAACTGACGCTTCTAGCCAGGTTTGTGACTGTGAGCGTTGGGGCCAGATAGCCCGTAATCGATGGCATGAACTGATTCTGCCAATCTGCATGGTCCGTCGCTTGCCATCGGTGGCCATGGCCGGGGTCACCTTCACCTGCCCGATCGCCCCCATCCTCGGCTACCCGGTGCCCACGATCACCACGACCTCCGCCCTGCCGGTCGGCGTGACCCTGGCTGACAACGGGATCGGCACGGCCAGTCTGATTGGGACCCCGGCCCCCGATACCGGTGGCGTCGGTGCCTCATAACCAGGGATGAGCACGTTGACGCGGGCTCTGCTCAGCATCACGCCGGCGTTCGACAGCCTGTGACGTGGTGACGACCTACGAACGGGAGAGACGCGACGCGGCGCGTGTCAGCAGATGCAGGTCGCTCTGTCCCGGCAGCCGGTCTATGCGGCGGTCGATGCGCGCCAACACGTCGGCACCCTTGTTCCCGTCGAACAGGTAGTTGATGAGGAACCCGACTTCGTGCTTGGGCATGACACCCGATCCCACGGGGCGCCACCAGTTTGACAACGCGAAGCGGGTCATCTTCTGCGCCTTGGGGTCGTCGCCGAGCCGGCGCGCCGCCTCTGAGGCGTAGAAATCGATGTGCCCGCCCTCCTGCTTCATGATCCGGCGCAGGAGTTCGCGCAGGGTCGGGTGCCCCGCCGCCTCCGCCAGCCGCGAGTACCCGGCCTGGGTCGTCCATTCGTTGATGGCGCCCCACGTCATGTGCAGCGCAATGAAGGCCCGGCCCGCGAAGGCGGCCGAGGCGATGGTGCTGAGAGTGCTGGCCGCCTGGCGGCGCCGGTGACCGTGACGCAGCGCGGCGATCCGCGGCGCGCCTGCCTCTTCGCCGTGGGCCTCGAGCACCTGGCCGATGGCCTCGCCGTGCCACATCTCCTCGAAGACCCAACAGGAGAGGAACGAGGTGATGGCCGGGTCCTGGTGGGCCGGTGTCAGCAGGAGGTCGCGCAGGTAGCACACGGTGTGGTGCTCGACGTCGTGCATGTAGCGCAGCGAGCGCAATGCGTCGGAGGGCAGCGGTTGGTCCCTGAAGTCGTCGAAGTCGATGCCCCCGAGGTCCAGACGGCCCGCCCGGGTCTTGTAGGAGTCGATGGTGGTACGCATACGGCCTACTATTCGGAACCCAGGTGACGTCCGGATGGCCCAATCTCAGGGCATCCAAAGTGGAGGGCGGGTCCGAACAGGTCTCACATGCCGCGTATCGACGAAGTGAGCGATGCCCAGCTTGTGACCTCTATCGCGCGCTACAGCGAGGTGGCGCTGGCTGAGTGCTACCGCCGCCACGGGGGAGCCGTCTTCGGCCTGGCCAAGAGGGTCCTGCGCAGCCCCGCAGACGCCGAGGACGTGACCCAGGAGATCTTCCTGCGCCTGTGGAACGAGCCTGACCGTTTCGACCCCGCTCGGGGCTCCCTGCGCTCGTTCCTGCTCGCCCAGGCCCACGGCCGGGCCGTCGACGCCGTGCGCTCGTCGAGTTCCCGGCGCCAGCGGGAGTCCCGCGACGCCCTGCGCACGGCCGAGGCGGCCTACGACCTGCAACGCGAAGTATGGGACCTCGCCGTGGCCGATCAGGTCTCCCACGCCCTGGGCGAGCTGCCCGAGGAGGAGCGCCGGGCGATCGAGCTGGCCTACTTCGACGGCCGGACCTATCGAGAGGTGGCGCAGATGCTCAACCAACCCGAAGGGACCGTCAAGAGCAGGATCCGCAACGGCATGCGGCGCATGCGTGCCGTCCTCGCCGATGCGGGTGTGCGGGGTGTCGACGCGTGATGACCCACGACGAGGCCAGCGATCTCTTGGGCGCCTACGCGCTCGATGCCGTCGACGGCGATGAGGGCACCCGGCTCGAGGAGCATCTCGAGACCTGTCCGCGCTGTCGGTCGAGCTCGACGGCCTGCGCGAGGTCGCGGCGGCCATGGGCAACTCGGTGGAGCCGGTGCCCGAAGGCTTGTGGTCCCAGATCGCCCTCCGGCTGCCCGACCGGCAGGAGGACGAGGTGCCGCCGCCGATGCCTCGGCTGGCGCAGGAGGCCCGCACACCGTTCCGGGCGCCCGCCGCGGGCACCACGCGCCGGCGGCGCGTCATGGTCAGCACCATCGGCGCCATCGCAGTGGCCGCCGCCTCCGTGGCGGTCGTGCTCGGCATCGGTCTGGTGCGGGCCGACAACAAGGTCTCGAATCTGCAGGCCGCCTCACCCGCGGTGGCGGCCGCCTTGCGGGCGCCGGGGCACCAACTGGTCGTCCTGGACTCGAGCACCTCGAAGAACGAGCAGGCGAAGGTCGTCGTCCTGCCCTCGGGGCAGGGCTACCTGGTCTCGTCGACGCTGCCGTCCCTGGACAAGGGCCGGACGTACCAGCTGTGGGCGATCGAAGGGAAGCAGCCCGTCTCCCTCGGCCTGCTGGGCGGTTCGCCGGGGCAGGCCGCCTTCACCATGGCCGGAGCCGACCCGACCCTCACGCCTGAGCATCACGGCCGAGCCGGCCGGCGGGTCCGTCTTCCCCACTGGCCCGATCATCGCCAGCGGGACTGTCTGACGCCTGGGCGCAGCTGTTAGGTTCGCTCGTCATGTCAAAGGAAGAGGCACCCAAGAAGCGCAAGCCCATCGAGATCTTCGCCGACGCGGAGCCGATCAAGCTGGGCTCCATGTTGCTGACGCTGGTGGAGCCCCATCGCGGACATGAGGTGGCCTACAACCGCTGGTACGAGCGGGACCACTTCTACGCCGGCTGCATGGTGGGCCCCTACAACTTCGCCGGGCGTCGCTTCGTGGCCACGGCGGACCTCAAGGCATTGCGTGACCCCGATTCGTCGGCCATCACCGGCGAGCCCGCCCGGGGCTCCTACATCTCGGCCTACTGGGTCCTCGACGGCTACTTCGACGCGTGGAACAAGTGGGCCCTGCGCCAGGTCAACGCACTGCACGCCGCCGGACGCATGTTCGAGGAGCGCGACCACGTGCACACGCTCCTCTACAACTACCAATGGGAGCACCGGCGCGACCCCGACGGCGTCCCGGTCGAGCTCGCGCTCGATCATCCCTACCGCGGCTTCGTCACCGTCTTCATCGACCGCGACGACTCCATCACCAACGAGGAGCTCTGGTCGTGGCTGCGCACCGAGCACCTCCCTGCGTTGATGCCAGGCAGCGATGCCGACCTGGTGGCGGCGTTCACGCCGATCGCACTCGAGGTGGATGCGCCCGGTGACGTGCCCCGCGAGAAGGCCCGTGACAATCGCACCGTGCTGCTGTGGTTCCTCAACACGCCGCCCGAGGTGGCCTGGGAGCCCGTCATCGCCGAGCACCGCCGCCAGTTGGAGGCGGCGGGCAAGGGCACGGTGATCGCCGCCCTCCCGTTCATCCCGACCATCCCGGGCACGGACACCTACACCGACAAGCTCTGGGCCGACTGACCGGTCCGGTGAGCGGGGCCGGGTCCGCGGCGAAACGGCTCAGCCGCGGGCCAGGATCTCCACGTGCGTGACGACGAAGACCGCGTCGTCTGAATCCGCCCAACGCAGCCAGGCCTCGGCGATGCGCTCCAGCTCGCTGGTGTCGCTCAAGTCGTACTCCACCGCCTGCTCGGCGAAGCGCGAGTAGCGCACCCGGTCGGCCCACAACCCGCCCCACCAGGCCCGGGAGTCGGGGTCGGCGTAGGTCCAGGTCGAGCTGGAGACCGTGACGTCGGAGAAGCCCGCCTCGTGCGCGTGGCCCAGCAGCCGCGGCCCGATGCGGGCGTCGTGGCCGTTGCGCTTTGTCACCGCGAGGTAGAGCTCGAGCCAGCGGTCCAGGACCGGATCCGACGGGGCCCAGGTGAAGGCGCTGTAGTCCGAGTCGCGGGCGCCCAGCACGCCGTCGGGGTCCAGCACACGGCGGAGCTCGACGAGGGCGGCGACGGGGTCCTCGACGTGCTGTAGGACCTGGTGCAAGTGGACCACGTCGAACGAGGCGTCCGGGAAGCCCAGGGCGAAGAGGTCCGCCACCTCGAAGCGCAGGTTCTCCACGCCGAGTCCGCGGGCGCGTTCCTGGGCCTGGGCCACCACATCGGCGGCGGCGTCGATCCCGACCGCCTCACCCGGCGCCACCAGGAGCGCGAGGTCGCTGGTGATGGTCCCCGGGCCGCAGCCCACGTCCAGCAGGCGCTGACCCGGGCGCAGCTGGGGGAGGAGGTATGCGCTGGAATTCTCTGCTGTGCGCCAGGTGTGGCTGCGCAGCACCGACTCGTGGTGCCCGTGCGTGTAGGTCATGCGTACATTGTGGCGTGCCCGAATTGCCCGAGATGCAGGCTCTGTCGGAGCGGCTCGACACGCTCCTGGCGGGCCTGACGTTGCGCCGGGCCGACCTGCTCGGCTTCTCCTCGCTGAAGACCTACGACCCGTCGCCCGATTCGTTGCGGGGCCGACGCCTGCTCTCGGTCGGCCGGCGGGCCAAGTACCTGGTCTGGGAGTTCGAAGGCGGGACACGCATGGTGCTCCACCTGTCCCAGGCGGGCCGCCTCGATGTCGAGCAGCCGCCCAAGAAGACGAAGCCCCGTGGTTCGGTGGCGCGCTTCGTCTTCGGCGACGGTGAGGCCGGGCTCGACGGGGAGGGCGTCGGTATCCTGGTGCGCGAGTACGGCACGCAGCGCAAGGCCTCGTGGTGGGTCTTGGCGCCCGGTGACGACGGACCGTTGGCCGGGCTCGGACCGGAGCCGGGGAGCGAGGCCTTCGCCGAGTTCATCCGCACCAGCGACTCGAGGCGGCACCTCACCACCGACCTCCGTGACCAGCACGTGGTGGCGGGCATCGGCCGGGGCTGGGGCGACGACATTCTGCACCGGGCCAAATTGTCGCCCTTCGTCTCGCTGCGCTCCCTGACCCCGGAGCAGCGCGAGGCGCTGCTGACCGCGGTGACCGACGTCCTGGCCGAGGCGCTCGAGCTCGAGCGCACGCGGGAGGGCGGCCTGTCGGAGTCGAAGCTGGGCGGCCGCTTCAAGGTCCACAACCGTTTCGGTGAGCCCTGTCCTACCCCGTGCGGCGACACCCTGGAGCGGGTCTCGTTCGAGTCCTACGAGATGGCGTACTGCCCCACGTGCCAGACGGGCGGCAAGGTGCTGGCCGACCGCCGCCTGTCCAAGTTGCTCAAGTAGCGCACGTGACGCAGCACGCCGCCGCCTCGTTCGGCCCCTAGTTGAGCTGCCGCACCACGGTCACGACCTTGCCGAAGATGGTGATCTCGTCCGGCGCGTCGAAGACCATCGGCTCGTAGGCCGCGTTGGCCGGCGTCAACACGACCCGGCCATTCTTGCGGCTGAACGTCTTGACCGTGGCCTCGCCGTCGTTGATACCGGCGACCACCACGTCACCGTTGTCCGCCTCGGGCTGCTGGCGCACGACGACGTAGTCGCCGTCGAAGATTCCCGCGTCGGTCATGGAGTCGCCGCGCACGCGCAGCATGAACGAGGGTCCGCTGCCCGTGAACTGCTCCGGCATGGGCAGCAGCTCCTCGATGTTCTCCTCGGCCAGGACACCGGTTCCCGCGGCGACCTCGCCGACCAGGGGCACGTTGTGCACCGCCGAGGCCGGGAGCCGGGAGGAGGTGTCGGGGTCGAAGTGGACCTGGATGGCCCGGGGCTTGCTCGGGTCCTTGGACAGGTAGCCCTCGCGCTGCAGCACGGCCAGGTGGGTGTGCACCGTGGCCGAGGAGGCCAGCCCGACCGCCTCGCCGATCTCGCGCACCGACGGGGGGTAGCCCCGGTCGCGCTGGCAGTCGGCGATGAAGTTGAGGATCTGCAGCCGCTTCCCGCTCAGGACCTCGGCCATCGGTGTCTCCTTTGGTGCCCACCCCGGCGTGCCGCCAGGCCCCCTCCCGGGGGCGAACATCCGTTCGTGACACACCAACATACCCAAGTCGTGGGGGCAAAGCAAACACCTGTTCGCTGTGCCGCTGTG
Organism: uncultured Acidimicrobiaceae bacterium; assembly: GCA_963731065.1. Classification (GTDB taxonomy): domain Bacteria; phylum Actinomycetota; class Acidimicrobiia; order Acidimicrobiales; family RAAP-2; genus Bog-473. The sequence continues at coordinate 345,801 of CAVSUH010000024.1, forward strand.
GCTGGATTGCCCCGGAGGCCGGCATTCGGGCTCAGGCCGAAGGTGTCGTTCCCAGGTGCTCCTTCAAGCGGCGATGAAGCTCGTCGGCCTGGAGCGATCCGTACGCATCGGGGACATCGAGCTTGTGGAGCGCGTGCCCGTCCTCCACGGGAAAGATGGCCGTGCTGTGCCCCTCGGGTGTGGGGGGCCGCACCACCATCGTGCCGACGACGTTCCCGTCGGTGTCCGCAATCACGTGGACTTTCATTCGAAGCCCCCTCCCTGGAGAGAGAACGTACAGGAGCCATCATCCTTTGGCGTGGTGTTCTGCACCGTCGCGTAGTAGGCGACGAAACCCGGTGGACCAGCGGGCGGGAGGTCGAAGTCAGCGGGATTGCCCGACCCCGTCTTCGTCTGTTTGCTCATCAACAGCGTGCCGTTCGAGTAGAAGCCGGAGTTCTCCGGATTGCAGGGATCGCCGGCCACGTACTGCGCGCCCTGGTCTCCTCCGCCTGTCGTGACGGCGACGCCCATCGAACCGCCACCGGACAGCGTGAACTGCCCTACTCCGTTGAAGCTCATGGATGCCCCTCTCAATCACGCTGCAACTCGCAGCGGCCTCTGATGGAGTGGCGGCCGGCGCGCGGCCACGTCCCGGGCCGGGTCGGAGGTCTGCCCAGGTCGCCGGATGAGAACGGCGAGGACCAGCGCATAGTCGTCTCTCTGCGTCAATCATGACAGCGACCGGCGCCAACAGAGTCACAACTCGCCGCAGTGACGCGAGAGTCCGCTGATCGCCACCACCGGCCTCCTGGCGCGGTGCCCGGAGTGGTCTCAGCGTTGGCCGGCGAGGACGCCGAGCTCGGCGAGCAGCTGGTCCCGCAGCTCGTCGAAGGCCTCTCCGCCCACCCGGCGGGGCCGGGGCAGCTCGACGGTCCGGTCGACCGAAATCTTGGAGTCGCGCAGCACCAACACCCGGTCGGCCAGCAGAATGGCCTCTTCGACGTCATGGGTGACCAGCAGCACTCCGGGGTGGTGGCGGCCACAGAGCTCGGCCACCAGGCTCTGCATGCGGAGGCGGGTCAGGGCGTCGAGGGCGGCGAACGGCTCGTCGAGCAGCAGGAGCTGAGGTTCGCGGACCAGGGCCCGGGCCAGCGCCACCCGCTGGGCCTCGCCGCCCGAGAGGGTTCCGGGCCACGAGTCGGCCTGGGTCTCGAGTCCCACCTCGCGCAGCGCGGTGACAGCGCGCTCGCGGGTCGCGTCGCGTCGTGGGAGCCCTATGACGACATTGCGCCAGACGCGCATGGAGGCCACCAGTCGCGGCTCTTGGTAGACGACGGTGCGGACCTGGGGGACGAGGACCTCACCGCTGGTGGCGACTTCGAGCCCGGCCAGTATGCGGAGCAAGGTCGTCTTCCCGCTGCCCGACGCCCCCAGGAGTGCGACGAACTCGCCGTGGGCGACAGTGAGATCCAGGTGCGCAAGGATCTCGCGGCCGTCGAACGACTTGGAGACGTCGGCCACCATGGCTGCTGGTTGGGTTGTGGGAATGTTCATCGGACCGCCTGGTGACGGCGCCACGGCATCGCGTAGCGCTCAAGGGTACGGACGGAGATGTCGGCGGCGATCCCGATGAGCGCGTAAATGAGGATGCAGACGACCAGGTTGGGGATCTGATCCAAACTGTTCGCTTGACTGACCAGGTAACCGATGCCCTGGCTGGCGCCGATGCTCTCGGTGAAGACGAGCGCGATCACTGAGATTCCGGCGGAGAAGCGCAATCCCGTCATGATGGATGGCATGGCCAGGGGCATGACGACGCGGCGGACGAGCTGCCAGCCGCGCAGGCCGAAGCTGCGCGCCGCCTCGACCACTCGCTTGTCGACGTTGCGCACGCCGTTGAACGTATTGAGGTACATCGGGAACAGTGTCGCCAGGCCGATCAGGAACACGTGGGACAACTCGCCGACGCCGAACCAGACGATGAACAAGAAGATCAACGCGGGGTAGGGAACCATCCGCAGCATCTGCATCGACGCATCCAGAAGCTCCTCGCCCAGACGGTAGAGACCCACGATGACACCCAGGATGAGGCCCGTTCCGGCGCCGAGGGCGAGTCCGAGCGCGGCCCGGCGGACAGAGATGCCGACGTCACCCAAGAGATCCTGGCGGCGGAGGAGGTCGACGAACGCGTCCCAGGTGGCGCTCGGTGTCGAGAGCGTCGTCGGCGGGATCACGTTGGTGACGGTCAGGATCCACCACGCCACGAAGATCGCGAGCGGCACGGCCAGGCGTAGGGCGAGCGAGCGGCGTCGACTCTGTTGCCTGCCGTCTCCGACGGGGAGGTGGACCAGTGTCATGGACGCGGTGCCGGGCTTGACGTGAACCAGGGCCGCGGTACCGGCGCGATCCGGCGGGTCGGCCTGCGCTGCTGTCGAGGTTGCCCGCCGTCTGCACAGTCATGACGTCAGGTTCGAGTTCTTGGCCACGGTGGTGTTGAAGGGCAGATCGAAGATGCTCTTGACGTTGAGTGTGCCCGGGATCAGTCCGAGCTTCTGGAACGTGTTGGCTTCGGTCTGCTGGTAGCTGATGATCGACGGTGTGATCGGTGTGCCGATCGACTGAGACCGACGCGACTGCGGCCTCGGCGACTGCCAACGAGACGCCGTACGTCTTGACGTAGGTCTGCGCGGCGAGGAGCGGGTCCTTGCGCAGGATCGCCGCCGCTTTGTAGAAGCGCTTGATGAAGTCCTGCAACGCCGCCGCCTTCTGGGCGTTGGCGAGAGCGGCGTCGCTCGCCGTCAGGTAGCCGTACGTCTGGAGGTACCCCGCGCCGTTGGCCAGCACCCTGACCTTGCCTGAAGCCTGGTCGAGTCCGGTGAGCGGCTGGGAGATGACGGCGGCGGGGACCTGGCCGTTGGCCACAGCGGTGGAGGCACTGGTGACGGGCAGGTTGCTGAGCTGGACCGCGCTGTAGGGGATGTGGTTCTTGGCGAGGTACTGCACCAGGAAGTACTGCTCCACGGTGCCCTCCTGGACGGCCACCGTCTGGCCCCGTAGCTGCGCTGCCGTTTTGATCGGCGAGTCGGTGGGCACCACGATGTCGTAGGGAGATACCTTGGGGTTCGCCCCCTGCGTGACCGCCACGACCTTGACCGGGTCACCGGCCGATTGGGCGAAGATCGTCGGCGTCTCGGCCATGTCGCCGAGGTCGACCGATCCACCGGTCTCCGCCGCGATCACTGGCGGCCCGCCGATGAAGTCGCTCCAGATTCACCTTGTACTGCGCTCCCTGGAGGGCGTTGGTGGCGAGGAAGATGGTCTGGTACTCCTTCAACTGGTCTCCGAAGTTGAGGGTCACCCCGCTCAGCGACACAGTCTTTGTCGTCGGCGGACTGCGGCCCGTGACACCGATGCCGAGCATCAGGCCGGCGGAGAGCGCGAGGGCGGCGACACGACGGAGCGCGGCCACGGGCCGCCGGGATGGGGGACGTCATCGAGTGCACTGAACTCTTTCTGTAGTCGAGGGCCGGAGCCGCCGCCGGGCCGGCGGGATGGGGGATTGCAGGCCCGGCGGCGGTGGAGCCGGCGGCTTAGAAGGGCTTGTCGCCCTGGATCGTCACGCGCTGGATCACACGGTGTGCGTCGCCGTAATCGCCGATGGCGTAGTGCATGGTCGTCCGGTTGTCCCAGAAGCCGAGGTCGCCTTCCTCCCAGCGGTAGCGGACGACGTACTCGGGCGTGGCCATGTGGTCGTAGAGGAAGCGGAGGAGCGTATCGCTCTCCTTGCTCGTCAGGCCCTTGATCCGCTTGGTGAACCCCGGGTTGACGAACAGGTTCCGGCGCCCGGTCTCGGGGTGCGTCCGCACGACGGGGTGCTCGGTCGGAGTCAGCTCGGTGAAGGTCACGCCGTCCCACTCACCCTTGCCGACCGCTTTGAGAAGTGAGCCGAAGGCGCGGGTGCCGTCATGGATGGCGGTCAGACCGTCGACCAGGTCGCGGATGGGAGCGGACAGTCCCTCGTAGGCAGCCTGTGTGTCGGCCCAGAGGGTGTCGCCGCCCGCCGGGGGGATCACGATGGCGTTGAGGACCGAGCCCAGCGGGGGAGTCTCGACGAACGTGACGTCGGTGTGCCAGCGCTCCCGGTCGCCGTCCTCGCGTCCTACGCCGTAGGAGAACTGCCGTGCCTTCGTGTAGTCGATCTCGAAGACCTCTTTGTGCTCCTCGATCCCCGGGATGACGGGGTGTGCGACCGTGATCGGTCCGAACGCGGCGGCGAAGTCCTTGTGCTCGGCCGGCGAGAGATGCTGACCGGGGAAGAAGATGACCTTGTAGTCGAGGAGAGCCTGGCGGACGGCGCCCAGCGTTTCGGGGTCGAGCGGGTCGTGGAGGTCGATGTTGCGGATCTCGGCACCGATCGTGCCCGAGAGGGGCGCGATGTCGAGCTCGAGGGAGGTGGCGGTGGGCATGGAGGTTCCTCGTGGCGGGTTGGGTGTAGACGTGACGAGTAGCTAATCCTGACTAATCCTATCGGGAATGTCCAAGTAGACGATATGGGGTGTCACACCCCTTCCGTATGGTGCGAACAGCTGTTCGACAAGGGTGTTGACACGAACAGGTGTTCGTGGTGAAATCTTTGCGAAGCGAACAGGTGTTCGGAAAAGGGAGACGCCATGACGGTCGCATATGAACTCGATTTCGAGACGTACCGCCCCCGGCTGTACGTCGTGCCCGACCCGTCGGGCCGAACCGCACCTTCCCCTCGGGTGCGCCGGCGCCGGATCGCCCTCGGCGCGGTCGTCGTGGCCCTGCTGGTGCTCCTCGCCTTGCCGATTCGCTCCTTCGGCGGGAGCACCCTGGCCCAGGCCGGGCCGGCGCAGGGTCAGGAGTACATCGTCAAGGCGGGCGACACGCTGGCATCGATCGCGAACCGGGCCGACCCGGCGCACGCTGCCTCCCTGACCGGCCAGCTCGCCCGCGAGACCGGGACCAGCCTGGTCGTGCCGGGGGAGCACATCTTCATTCCCTGACTATCGTCGGCGGTGTGCGGTGTCCTTGGTGCGGTGTCGATGACGACCGCGTGGTGGATTCGCGCCAGGCCGAAGAGGGCGGCGCCATCCGCCGCCGCCGCGAATGTCTGGGCTGCGAACGCCGCTTCACGACGTTCGAGCGGGTCGAAGAGGTCCCGCTGTGGGTGGTGAAGCGCAGCGGACTGCGTGAGCCCTTCGACCGGGCCAAGGTCGTCGAGGGCGTTCGCTCGGCCACCAAGAACCGTCCCGTCACCCCCGAGCAGATGGAGGAGTTGGCCCAGGCGGTGGAGGACGCGTTGCGGGCGGCGACGACGGAGGCGACCAGCCAGCAGGTCGGGGTCGCGGTGCTGGAGCGCCTGCAGAGCCTCGACGACGTCGCGTACCTCCGCTTCGCCAGCGTCTACAAGGGGTTCGAGGAGGCGGGCGACTTCCAACGCGAGGCGGGGCTGTTGACCAAGACGACGGAGCCGAAGCGGAAATGATGGACGAGACGCCCGGCATCGTCCTGGCCGTCTACGCCCACCCCGACGATGCCGACGTCGCCTGCGGCGGGTCCCTGGCCCGCTGGGCCAAAGCGGGGAGCGCCGTGCATCTGGTCGTGTGCACCGACGGCGGCAAGGGGACGACGGACCCGGCCGTCGAGCCCAGGGAACTGGCCGCCGAGCGCGCCGCCGAGCTCGAGTCGTCGTCTGCACTCATTGGCTTGTCCAGCATCGAGAACCTCGGCTTCCTCGATGGTGAGCTCACCGATTCCGACGACTTCCGGCGCACCCTGGTGGAGCGAGTGCGCGGGTTGCGTCCCGAGGTCGTCTGTGGCCACGACCCCACGGCTGTGTTCTTCGGACAGAATTACTTCAACCACCGGGATCACCGGATCGCCGGGGCCGCCTTGCTCGATGCCGTGGCTCCGGCAGCGGCGCTGCCGCACTATTTCCCCGGCGCCGGGCCTCCCCACCAGGTGCCCACGGTGCTCCTCTCGGCGACGCTCGAGCCCGACGAATGGGTGGACATCAGCGACACGATCGAGACCAAGGCGTCCGCGGTCGAGTGCCATCGGACCCAGTTCGCCGGTCAGGACGGCTGGGCCGGCGAGGCGGTGCGGCGGCGGGCGGCCGAGGAGGGCCGGCGGGCCGGCGTCGCCTACGCCGAGGGGTTCCGCCGGTTGACCCTCGGTGACTGAGCGACCAGCCCTCCCCACCATTTTGCATATCGACATGGACGCGTTCTTTGCGTCGGTCGAGGTGCTCGACGATCCGTCCCTCGCCGGCAAGCCGGTCATCGTGGGAGGAGCCGGGGCGCGCGGCGTCGTCGCTTCGTGCACCTACGAGGCACGCGGCTACGGGGTGCACTCGGCCATGCCCTCCGTGCGGGCCCGCCAGCTCTGTCCCGAGGCCATCTTCTTGTCCGGGCGCCACAGCAGGTACGCGGAGGTCAGTGGGGAGTTGCACAAGGTTCTGGCCGACATCACGCCGATGGTCGAGCCGATCGGTCTCGACGAGGCGTTCGTCGACGTCGCCGGTGCGGTGCGCCTGCTCGGGCCACCGGCGCACATCGCGCAGGGTCTGCGCCGCCGGGTGCGCGACCAGCTGCACTTGGAGTGTGCCGTCGGCATCGGGCGCTCCAAAATGATCGCCAAGCTGGCCTCGCGGGCCGCCAAGCCGCGGGCCAGCCGGGCTGGCCTCGAGCCGGGCCCCGGCGTGTTCCTCGTGGAGCCCGCCGACGAGCTCGAGTTCCTCCACGGCCACGCTGTCGAGGCGCTGTGGGGCGTCGGCCCCGCCACGGCGAAGCGCCTGCACGATCTGGGCGTGCGGACGGTCGGGGACCTGGCGGCGCTGCCGCTCGACACCGTGGTCCGCCGTCTCGGCAAGGCCAGCGGTGCCCATCTGGCGGCGTTGTCGCGCGGCGAGGATCCCGATCCGGTCAATCCGAACCGGCCCAACAAGTCGATCGGGCACGAGGAGACCTTCAGCCAGGACCTCGTCGACCCGCGCGAGCTGGAGCGCCACGTGCTGCGGATGGCCGAGTCAGTCGCAACCATGCTGCGCGGCGCGGCCAGCTCGGCGCGGACGATCACGGTCAAGATCAAGTTCAAGGACCTGTCGCTGGTGTCGCGATCCCACACCATGGAGCGACCGCTCACCACGGGCGGGGCCATCGGGCAGGTGGCCGCGGCGCTGTTGGCCGGCGTCGATCCGGGCGAGGGGATCCGTCTCCTCGGCGTGAGCGCCTCGGGGCTGGCCGCCGGCGGGGTGGATCAGCTCTCCTTCGACCTCGGGGACGGGCTCAGTGAGGACAACGAGAGCGCGACGGCACGCGAGCAGTCCTGGCAGGACGCGACAGCGGCGATCGACGCCATCCGCGACCGCTTCGGGCGCGGCGCAGTCGGCGCGGCCTCCATGGTGACCGAGGAGGGGATCCAGGTGCCGGCGCGGCGCGACGCGCCCTGGGGGCCGGACGAGTAACCGGCCGAAGACGGGGCCTCGATCCCGTTCAGGCAACATGATCCGTCGAAGGCTCCGTGCCTGATCTGCGTCTCACCAGACGCCTGGGATCAGCCTCCATGTCACCTGACGGCGGTAGTCGGCGTACTCGTCGTTCGTGGCCAGCATGCGGTCCTCGGCGATGGCGCGACCCACATTGCAGCCGGAGGCGAACACCATCACGAGGGCATTGCGAATCGAAATGCTCTGGAGGAGGTATCCGGCCTGAAGGAACAGATACGAGGCGTAAATCGGATGACGGACGATGGCGTAGGGCCCTCGCTTGCACCAGCCCTCGGTCCGCGGCGACGAATCCGAACGATCTTCCGAGAGCGAGAAATGACGTCACGCAGATCGCAAGGCCGAACAGTTGGACCACGAGCCCCGCGGTGAGCCCCCAGGGGGATGTGCGCCGTCCGGCCGGAACAGGACACCGCCGAACGTTCCGCCGAACGCAAGGAGCCAGTCCCTCATCCGTCGGCTGACCGCACGGGCCGGCCGTCGGATGAGATAGGCGATGACGACCCACATCTGCTCGGCGAAGAACGCCGGGCCGATGAGTTGGTGGGTCTCGAGGTAGCCCTGCAGGGTGGCCTGAGCGAAGAACGCGGCGCCCGCGGCCCCGACGAGGTTCGCCGCGATCCTGAATCAGCCGATCGATCGGGGGAGCGGAGAGAGTCTCTTCCAGCCGCCGGCGCTCCGTATCACGGAGAGCCTCGGAGAGTGGCCCGACGTCCGCGGCCGGATCGGTCGAGCTGCGCCTGGCTCGAGTCGGGGATCTCGAGTTCGAGCAGGCGCGGCTCTTCGGTCCCCACGGACGACTCAGCTCACGGATTGCTGTGGTTGTCTGAGTTGCTCGCCTGCACACGCGGCACCGTCGTTGAGCCCCAGAGGCGTCGCTCGATCTCTGCGTCGAGGCTGAACCGGCCCGATCCGAGAAAGGCCACGACCAAGGCCAGGCCCGCGAGCGCAAGGTTCAGTTGGTAGCCGGGAGGCGCCGTGTGCGAGTTGATCCCGGTGGCCCAGGTAACCGTGATCATCGCCATGACCATGTCACCGAACAGCGCAATGCCCGCGAGACGCGAGAAGAGGCCGAGTCCCACGGCGATGGCTCCGAAGAACTCGATCACCCCGCCCAGCACGGCGAAGAGGCCACCCGGGTGCAGGTGCGCCGACTGCGAGAAGTAGATGGAGGTCCCATGAATGCCCGGTCCGTTGAACCATCCGAAGAGCTTCCCGCCCCCGTAGTAGATGAAGATCCACGCGAGCACGATGCGTGCGACGAGCAGCCCGCAGTCCGCGGGGAGTTGTGAGGTGCTGCGGGTGCTCACGACCGTCGCGAGGAGCGGACTTCCATGAGCGCTGCTGCGTCTCGACCGAAGCGGTCACCACGGAACCACCTTCCCTCCTCTGCGTGCCCGGCACCGTCAGGACCCACCGAGCGTACGGTGCGTCTGCAACTCCCCCGGCGAATCCGGCTCTCCGCCGCAGCGGCACCCGAAGGTTGTTGGGAGAGGTCGCGGATCGGTCGGAAGGGCGCCACCAATTGCGCCAGGAGGACGGAGAAGTGGTGTGGTCGCGGCTGACTCCTGCTCAACGATGAGCGGGCGACCAGGCAGGCCGGTGTCGGTCCTGATCGTCTCGTCCGTCGGGAAGACGGCTCGGTGGAACATCTGATCCCAAATGGTCAATGCGAATCCGAGGTTGACGTCCTGGGGCCCATCCAACTTGTGATGGATCCTGTGAAAGTTGGGACTCACAAAGACCCGCTCCAGCGGCCCGAAACCCGGACGTGTGTTGGAGTGGGCAAAGGCAACCATCCCTCCATAGAGGATCAACACGGTGACCGACAGTGCACCGTTCGAAAGGAGGACCACTCCCGGGATCAATGCCAAGAGATAGGAGACGTGGATCAAGGGGTGCGTGCGAAAGACCGTCAGGACGTTCATGTCCTCCTGGGAATGGTGGAGTTCGTGAAAGCGCCACAACATCCGCACTCTGTGGTTCGCCAGGTGAACCGCCCAGTTGCAGAAGTCCATCACAACGAGGATGGCGACGATCGCCCCCCAGCGAGGAAGCACGCCGATTCTCGGCAGAACGATCCATGGGAGGCCTCTTTGGACCAGCGCAGCAAAGGCGAGGGTGAGCGCCGTGACGAGGGGCGCCACAACGAGCGCGTTCAGAGCGGTGAGCAAGAGGTCATGACGATGGCCACGGGCAAAGAGAGGCCGCCGCTGGGCCGGCCAGATCCGCTCGACAACCATGAAGCAACCCAAGATCACCAGTGCCAACGGACCAACCAGCACCACTCGGAGCAGTGTCACCGACCCGGTGAAGTTCTCGCCGCCCCAGCCTTCGGACCACCCCAGGGCGATCAGGACCAGGGCCAGAGCGGCAACGGAGAAGGCGGGAAGATAGACGCGCGACCGCAGGCGAACCTGCGATTCGGCTCTGCCCCCGGCAGCTTCCTCCTGGTGTTCGGTTTCGGTCGGGCGGCCGGGAGCCTGGAGCAACGTAGACATCACCATCGTCTTGGACGGATCCCTACTTAGAAGGCTGCTCCGCCGCCTCCGGCGCTGGAGTTACCCGAACCGGAGTTCGCGCCGGAACCGGAGTTCGCCGACTTCTTCGTCACGACCGCGGTCCACTTTCCCCACGTGTCGGTCACATTGCCGTTCACCTGGCCTGCTGCCGTATCGCCGACGAAGTAGTAAAGCGGCTTTCCGCCGTACGTCACCTGGACGGCACCGTTGCGCTTCACGGTGCCGAGCTTGGCTGCACTCACTCCCGACCCCGCCTTTGCCTTGGTTACACCGTTGGGGAGCACGAGTGCCGGCCAGACTTTCAGACAGGCGGCCGTGCACGCTGTGCTGCCCGGCTTCAAGGTGTAGAGGGTCTTGCCACTCACGAGGAGGTTCCCAGTTTGGCGTTCTTGGTGGTTGAGACGGTCACGGCGCTCGCGGCGCCAGCCTCGGAAGAGGCGACGACCGACAGCGAGATTCCGCCGACGGCCACCATCGCACCGACCAATCGAGCCAAAGCGGCTCCGTGCGCTGATTCCCGGTTCTGACGATTTTTCAGCATTTCGATTCACTCCTACGTGGGTCTGAGTCTTGCCTCATCAGCTACTACGGACAAGCCCCCGGCAGGGATCATCTTTCAGAATGGACTTCGCCTCCGGACCGGGCCAGGAGGTGATGCCGGGCGGAGAGTCCTACCGCCTGTGAATCGAAATACCTGTTGCCTCACCAGTCCCGTTGAGCACGGCATGGTACGGCCGAAACCGGCGAGGTCACGGCTGTGGCCACCACCGGATCCAGTACCCGTGCGGGTGGGTATCGGCGAGGCGCACGGCGGCTCGTCCTCGGGGGCCGATGTGGACCAGCGCGGTCGCCAGATCCGGCCCCTCCCGGGGCACCGGTGGCGGAGGGGTGGGCAGGCCTGGCGTCTCGAAGGGGCTCTCGCAGTAGAGGTGGTGGACGGGGCGGAGCGCGTCGAGCCCGGCGACCCGTTCGGTCAGAGACCGCTGCTCCTCCTCGCTCAGATAGGCGGCCACCCAGGAGTGGAACACGACCAACGGCCCACTGCCGGGCATCGAAGCGGCCAACGCGGGGCAGGTCCGTCAGCATGTCGCCGCGCTCGAGGCGAGGGGGGTGCGCCGCCGCGCGCACGTTGGCCAGCGCAGCGCGCAGGCGCTCGAAGCGCGCCGGGTTGTCGGGCCACTGGCAGGCCAAGAGCCACAGGGCATCGTCGTCGGAGAATGGGTCGACGGGTGAGAGGTCGAGCCCGACCCGCTCGGCCATGGCGGGCGAGCGGAGCTCGGGCAGATACGTGAGGTCGTCCCGCACTGAGCACTCGAGGGCGACGGCAGAGTCTGCCGCCCCGGCGGTGCGGATGGCTCCGCCCTCGGCGGCCCGATAGGTGTAGGCGTAGTCGTCGAAGAGCAGGTTCAGGCCCGCCGAGGTGCCGAGGTCGAGCAGGGACAGCGGCTCCTGCCATTCGTACTCCGCTGCAACGTGACACAGGCCGGGCAGAAGGGCGGAGCAGCGTCCAACCTCGTTGGTCTGGGTCGAGCGGGTGGCGATCAGCCGCTCGAGTTCGGTGCGGTGCAGGTGGCAGAAGTCGGCAAAGGCAGCGGCGACGTCGCCCCTGGGTCCGGAGCCGGGTGGGATGTCCCGCACGACGCCGACCGTGTCGTAGAACGCCGCCAACGGATGCTCGACACCTGAGAGCAACAGGAAGTGCACGGCGGCCATGAGCAGCAGGGGACGCCGCTGGGGGAGCGGTGCGCCAGCGAGGAGCGAGAGCAGGTTGTCATCGTCGGCGACCGCTCGACAGATGGCGGGGTAGGTGCTGCCGCCGTCACGTTCGACGACCGCGGCGAAACCCCTGAAGTGGTCAGCCAGCGGCTCCTCGACGAGCATGGTGGTCAGAAGCTGGCGGGGAGCAGCGGGCTGATCGCCCCGAAGAAGAACCACAACAGCACGAGCGTGCCCAGGGCGCCGACCCCGTAGATCACCCAGCGCTGGCGCCGGAAACGCCAGGCGGCGAAGAAGATGCCCGTGATGACGAGGGCGGTCACGAACCCCCAGAACAGCGTGCTCGGCGAGCGACACGTCGGAGTTGCCGGCCAGGCTCTGGCTCTTCGGGTCCGCGTGGACCTGGTGTGCACCGGGCACGGGGAGGCCCGAGTTCGGGAACAGCTGGGAGTGGGCCAGCTTGGCCTGGACGACCAGCCGGCTGGTGGCGCTGAAGCGCGGATTGCAGGTCGTGAGCGTGAGCTGGTTGGCGATGACGTTGTCGACCACCTGGGTGTCGCTGGGGGAGACGACCAAGCTCTTGGTGGCGTCGTAGACGAAGATGCCCTGCAGCGTGGTGAGGACGATCGGGTCGCCGACCTTCACCGAATCGAGGTTGTAGAAGGGATGGCCGTAGGTGGTGCGGTGGCCGGCGATGGCGACGTTGCCGGCCTGGCCCGGCAGGGGCGTGCCGGTGTAGTGCCCCGGTCCCTTGCGGAGGTCGGGTGTGTTCGTGCCCTCCACCACGACCTGGTTGATGCCGATGACGGGGATCCGGATGTCACCGATGGGGTTGCCCTCGGCCGGCGCCGTCGTCGTTGGGGCGACGACGGGAGGTCCGGTCGGCAGCTTGTCGAGCGCCGATTCCTCAGCGAGGGCGTGGCGGACGGCCTCGCTGTTGGTCTCGGCCTGGAGCTGGGTGCGCAGCCCGGACTGGGTGCGGGCCTCCTGCACCGAGGTGCCCCAGATCTGGTAGGCCGTGAACAGGAGGAGCAACACGCCCAGCCCGATCAGGACCCGCCCCAAGATGTCGACGACCCGTCGTAACGTAGACATCGAAGTCAGAGATTAGGGCGCTTCGAGGCTCAGCCTCGTGCACCCCTCCTAGGCCTGGACGGTGACCAGGGTTCCGAGCGGCGTCAGCGGGAACACCTGTGCCGCATTGGCAACCGGCATCTCAACGCATCCGTCGCTCTGGGGGAAGCCGTACGAGCCTCGCACGAAGCCGTGGAGAGCGTCACCCCCGTTGAAGTAGCTCACCCACTTGATGCCGGGGTCCGAGTAGTGGGAGCCGTCCGGGTTGGTGCCGGACATGGTGGTCACCGTGTACCGGGCGTAGACGGGGAAGGTGCCGTTCTCGGTGGTCGCTCCGGGCACTCCGGTGTTGACCGGGGTGCTGTAGACGGCGGCGCCGTTCTCGTAGACGGTTGCCGACTCGGGCAGCGACTGGCTGACAAGGACGTAGTCCCATGGGTTGGCGTCGCCCTTCCCGCTTTGGACGTCCGCGAGAAGATCGGTCCACACCGGCCGGGCCGGCGATGCCATCGGTCTTCAGGCCGTTCTGGCTCTCGAAGTTCATGACGGCGCCGGTGGTGATGACGTTGCTCACGCCGGGCGTCCACAACGTCTCTAGAGCGAGCGGCTGATTCGCCCAACGCCAGGTGAACGAACCGACTTGGTTGTTCCCCTCCTGCGTCGGGGAAGTCAGCGGCGAGGCCGGGGTGAAGGTCAGCGGGAAGGTACCCGAGCTCGGCCAGGAGCTGTTGCAGGCGGAGGATGGAACCGGGAGCCACGGTGAACTGTGATGTGGCCGACTGCTCCAGGCGCTGACCTTCGGAGCCGATGACGCCGGAAGGCCCTCCGGGAACGGTGACCGTCTCGGTCGCGCCGGGCACGAGCGGCCCGGTCGCTTGGTACTCCAGCAACGACGGCGACAGCACCGCCCAGGCGCCGGCCACCGGCGGGTTGAGCGTCGGCATCGGGCTGTTCGGGGCGAGGTCGGTGGAGAACTGCACCGTGATGGTGGAGCCGGCAGCGACGTTGGCTCCGGTCGGCGAGACGGACGAAACGGTGAGGGCGGGAGGTGGGCTGGCGGAGGTGGCGGCGGCCTGATTGCTGTGCAGCCGGTCGACGGCCACGAATCCACCGGCAGCGACGGCGAGCACCGCGACGAGACGGTGACGATTACCCACCGGCGTGGGCCATTTTTGGTACGAACGTGCTCGCCGGACATGCCGAGCGGGATTCTACAGGGGAGAACGGAGGCTCAAAGACGCAGTTCGGCCTTTATTTCCTGGGTGATCTCTGAGAGCCGGCTGTCATCGGTCACCTTGGATCCTCCCGACTCCCGTACGTAGAAGGCGTCAACGACCATTTCGCCGAGCGTGGAGACCCGAGCCGAGACCACGTCGAGGCCGGCATCGAAGAGGGCGCGGGTGATGCGGTGCAGGAACCCGATCTCATCGAGAGCCCGAATCTCCAGCACGGTGGCCGTCTCGGAGGCCTCGTTGTCGACGGTGACGTCGCTTCCCGGCAGGTGGGCGGCGGAGCCGCGTCGGAGCGGGTAGATGCGTTCGCGCTCGGAGAGCCGCTCGCCGATCGCCAGGCGATCCGCAAGCACCGCGGCGAGGTCTTCGCGCAGCTTGGCGGTGTCGGGCCACGTCCCGCGGGCGACCTCGACGGTGAACACCTCGACCGCGACCCCGTCCTCGCCGCCGACGTTGGCGGCCCGCACGTCCATGCCGTTGAGTGCGAGGGCGCCGGCGACGGAGGAGAACAGGCCGGGCCGGTCCGGGGCCGCCACGATGACGTGGGGCGGCTGGAGTGAGACCGACGGGAGTCCCGTGGCGCGTACCTCCGCCATGAGCTCCCGGTTTGACGTCACGATGCGGTCCGGCGCGGCCAACTCCGTTTCTCCCTGGAGCACGCGGTCGGTGCGTTCGACGAGGTCGGCGACAAGGCCGGCTTTCCAGGCGCCCCAGGCGGAGGGACCGGTCGCCCTGCTGTCGGCCTCGGTCAGGGCCGCGAGCAGGTGCAGGGTCAGCCGATTGCCGACGGCCTGTGCGACGCGGGCGATGGTGGTGGGATCGTCAAGGTCACGCCGGGTGGCGGTGTCCGGCAGAAGGAGATGCTGACGGACGAGGTCGACGAGTATGGCGACATCGGCTGGTGCAAACCCCATGCGTGTGGCGATGCGGTCGACCACCTCGATGCCGACCGTGGTGTGATCGCCCGGGAACCCCTTGCCGATGTCGTGCAGGAGCGTGCCGATCAGGAGGAGGTCCGGCCGCTCGACGGTATCGGTGAGCCCGGCCGCCAGTGCGGCAGCTTCCAGAAGATGACGGTCGACGGTGTAGGTGTGGTAGGCGTTGCGCTGGGGTTTGTTGCGGACGGCCGCCCATTCCGGGATCAGCCAGACGAGCAGGCCGTGCTGATCGAGCGACTCGAGTCTTGTCGATGGCGGGCCGACCGAGCGCGAGCAGCGAGACGAGGGCAGCTCGCGTCTCGTCGGTCCATGGGTCGCCGGGCGGCGGCGTGCGGTCGGCGAGGCGGTGCAGGGACCCCTTGGCGATGGGACGGTCCAACTCGGCTGCGGTGGCCGCCAGGCGCAACGGCAGAGAGGCGTCGGTTGAGACCGGGGCGAGCGACGTCAAGGCGATTTCGCCGTCGACCTCCACCAGGTCGGGCCCCAGGTCCACCGGTGTCGGGAGCGTGGCATGGTCGGGTGCGTTGCGGCGAAAGCGCCGCTTCGGAGGCGGTGTGGGGTCCCACAGGCGGCGCCGGCGCCAGACATCGTCGCTGACCCAGGCGATCTGCCGACCTGCCGTCGAGACAGCCAGCATCAGTGCGTCGGCATCGACGAACCCGAGCGCTGCCGCCACTTGGTCCTGGTCCTGCAGGAGGAGCTTGTCGTGCTCGCGCTGCGCCAGGCGGTGCAGCTCGACCCGGATGTCGGTGAGGAGTGCCGTCGCGCCGTTGAGGGAATCGAGATCCGCGTAATCAGCCAGCAGCGGGGCGAAGGCGGAGATGGCGCGCAGCACGCTGACGTCGCGCAGCCCGCCGTGGCTCTCCTTCAGGTCAGGCTCAAGGAGGAACGCCACGTCACCGGCGGTGGCGCGGCGCTCGGCCATCTGCTTCTGGAGGAGCGGGAGGTACCGGGCGCCAAGACGGTCGCGCCAGGCGGCGCGGGCCTTCTCGAGGAGCGGATCCGCGATCTTGGTCTCGCCCCATACGAGCCGGCCGTCGAGCAGGCCGAGCGCCACCCGAACGTCCTCGGCGGCAGCGCTGAGGACCTCGGAAGGACGCCGGACCGAGTGGTCGAGGTGGACCCCCTCGTCCCAGACCGGATACCAGATGGCGTCCGCGACCTTCCCGACGTCCCGGTGAGCGTTGTGGACGAGCACCACATCGAGGTCGCTGTACGGGCAGAGCGAGCTCCGGCCGTACCCCCCGACCGCCACGAGAGCCAGGTGTCGCTTCACGTCTCCGGCCGCCCGTTCGGCCAGGCCGGAGAGCCAATCGTCCGCTTCAGCGGCATAGCGGCGGCAAAATTCCTGGCCCCGCAGCCCCGGCTCGGCCAGCAGCCTGCTGCGCCGATCACGGAGTGACGTCTCGGCGACCATGGCGGGAACGTAGCATTGGGTTTGTGAGCAAAGACGTGGAGCGCAGGAGCGACCGGAAGCCCATGACTTTCGGGCATGCCGTCGGAATGACGGTCCTCGGAGTCGTCGGCGTCCTCGTCGCCTATTGGATATTCAGGGTTCTGGCGGGGATCTTCATTTTCTTCGGCGAGGTGGCCCTGGTTGTCGTCTTGGTCGCCGCCGTCTTCTGGCTGGTCTCCCGCTTGCGGCACTAGGGATGGTCCGGCCCGACCCACCTTGCGGGCCGAGGCCGAGGGCGGGGAACGCAGGCCGTTATGCTGGCCGCCCGTTTGCGCGAAGACGCGGCGGCGTGGCCGAGTGGTTTAGGCAGGGGCCTGCAAAGCCCCGTACGGCGGTTCGATTCCGCCCGCCGCCTCTAGTTGTTGTTGTCACAGCTTGGAGGCACATTTGGAGCTGCCCTTGTCGAGCATCGCGTCGGCCCCGCGAGACTTTGTCGGTGGAGGACGGTGGAAGACAATTCAGATTCGGGCATTTGACGACGCGGTTTTCCGGTTTCAGGTAGAGGCGTCCTCGGTTGAACCCGTGCTGGCCGCCCTTGCCAGCTGAGTAGCCCAGTACGTCGAGTCGGCGACAATCAGCGCCAGAGAGGTTCCGATGGCGCCGACTGACTCTCGCCCGAAGCTGAGAGCTGCCGCAGGTCGCGCATTGCCTGCTTGCGAACTGCCCCCGACAGCCGGTCGATAAAGAGGCGACCGTTCAGGTGGTCCACCTCGTGCTGGATGCAGCGCGCCATCAAACCGTGACCTTCGACCACCACCGTCTCACCGTGCTGGTTGAACCCTCGCGCCCTTACGAACTCTGCCCGTGGACACGGATAGAACAGTCCAGGTATTGAAAGACAGCCTTCTTCGCCATCGTCGTCCTGTTCACCTTCTTCGACTTCGATCACTGGATTGACCAGATGCCCAAGCTCACCGTCGATGTGCCATGAGAAAACGCGGCGGACAACTCCGATCTGGTTCGCCGCCAGGCCTGCGCGACCAGGGCTGGCGACGGTTTCTTCCAGATCAGCCACAAGGCTCACAAGGCCGTGGTCAAACGACTCCACTTCCCCGCAGACGGAGCGAAGAACTGGGTCTCCTAAAATGCGAATGGAGCGCTGAGCCATGCTTCGATCCTGGCAGATTCCGGGCGGATGGACCTACGTCCACGCCCAGCGGCCCAGCGGGTAAGAGTGTGCTCCAAATCCCCGGGCTGGGTGGTCACTCCGCGCCGCAATTGCCTCGGGCTGCGTCCTAATGGCCACGTCGGCAAGGCGGGAACAAACCGGCCTCTCATGGGCGACGTAGTTTGCTTCAGTGCCGCGGACCAGACTTCGGGTCATCGCGCTGGTGTGCCTGTACGCAACCGCGATCTTGGCTTCGGCCGTTGCGCATGGCCGTTCGCCCTACGGGTTCGAGGATCCCGTTATCAAATGGCTCGGGCCTCCTTCTGCCATCAGAGGTTGGGCTGAGCTCGCTGAACTCCTGGCCACCCCGACCATCATTGCCGTCCTCGTCGTCTCCTTCGGCGTCGGCCTGGCGAGGCGAGCGTTTGTGCGTGTCGTTTTTTACGCGGCGCTCGCCGCATGGGCTCTGCTCATCAGCGAGCAATGGATCAAGCCGCTGGTCCAGCGGACCTACTACGGCGAGCTCACCTTCCCCTCCGGCAACGTCACGGCCGTCGAGCGCGACGGCGCTTGCCATGTGGCTGGCACTCGGCCCGGTGCTCGGCAGGCAGCCACGCTACGCAACTCTCGTCCTTGGCGGGGAGTGGGTCCTCCTTATGTCGCTGGCAGTGGTCGGGGCGCACTGGCACACCCCACTCGACGCCATCGGGTCCGTGTTGCTGTCCGTTGGCATCGTCACTGCAGGTGCTGCCGTCTTCGAACCCGCTGCGACTTCATAACCCTGCGAGGCTATGGGGCGCGATCTTTTTGGGGAGCGGGTCGGCAAGTAGCTGTCCGATGGCGCACCGAGTTCCTCCCCCAAGAAGGCGGCGAGCTGGGTTGGGAAGGATCAGGGTCTAGAAGTACCAACCCGAAGGGACCCAGGGGACCGGGATGGCCATGCCGTCAACGAACAAAGATCCGCGGATCTGCGCCGTCAGACGCGCCTGATGGAGTACATCGAACGCCCACTGCTGGGCTGCGGTGAGCCCGTGGACCAAGATTTGTCCCTCGGAGCCGGCAAGGAACCGCCACAGGAGGACGGCGGCTGTCTGCTCGTCTGTTGCCGCCAGCATGACCAGTCGGTCCGGGTGCCAAAGCACCCACCCTCGCCCGGGATCGCTGTCCACCACGTCAAGGCGGCAACGCCTGTCACTCAGCGCGAAGGCCACATCTTCGGTACGCCAACGACCCAGTTGTGCCTCCACCTCGGCCACCAGTTCGAGGTCCCCCTCATCGCCATCGCGGCCGGGCAAGGAGGGTGGGATGGCCCGGCGGTCGGGTTGGCCTCCCATCTCGGCCGTCGGGTGCATGGCTAGTCCGGCCAGGAAGTAGCGCCGCATTGCCCGGGGGTCGGGCGAGGACTGGATCATGCGTTGGGTGGCGCCGGCGGAGTAGCCCATGGCCGCCTCGAGGAGCCGCCCGCCCACTCCCCGGCTCTGGAACCCTGGGTGGACGAACAGCATGGACAGCCCCCAGAAGCTCTCCCGTCGGACGGACTCGGCAACGCCCACAACCCGCCCTTCCGAGGCCGCCACCCAGGCTCCGGGCCCGTCGCGCTGCACGAAACGGGCATGGCCCACGCGGCGGGCTTCCAACTGGGCGTCGCTCGGTGGGGTGTACGCCGGGAGCAGACCCGCTTCTGCCAGCGCGGCATCGGCGGCCTCGACCACGGCCATCGCCGCTTCGACGTCTTCGAGGACCATGGGTCGCAGGTCCAACCCGGCGGCGTCACCGGTCGCGCCACGCGAGGATGTCACGCTATCCATCGCCCCATGCTGGCACGCCGTTCATCTGGCCCGCCTTGCGTCCCAGCCCAGGACTTGCCGACGGGCGTGCCTCGGTCAGATGGCTACAACGTGGGCCACCACCCCGTTAGTAAGCCTGCCCGGATCTCCGGCGACGCCGAGATCGGTAGGGGTGCCTCCGAACATCGGGACCGGGAGCGAGCCTTCGGCTGCGGCACGGTGAGACCCCAGCGGCGACGGGGTTCGCTCAGACGAGGCGAACGAACCCCACTATCTCAGTTGCGCGATAAGGCGAGGGCCCCGCCTTGGGGGCTGACACCGTGCGCCGCGCAGGGGTGACACCCCGTCAGGCTGCTACCAGCCAGGCTAACGGAGGGCTGTCCCTCCGTGCGTTCCTCCGCTCTCAATGCTCCGACTGACCTTTACGGCTGTGAGACTCCCGCAGTGATCGCATGTCACGCGTTCGCTGGTCGCCACTGCGCCGCAGCTCGGGCAAACACGATGCGTGTGTCCATCTCGCATGGCCTTATCTCCTTGTCAACCCAGGACGATCATGACGAACGGCCCCTGCGCCGAGTAGATCCCTTCGAACTCGTTTTCACAACTTCTGAACATATCAGCTAAAGCGCGGTTGACCTCGAGCTTTTGACGCCGACTGAGGTGTCGAATCCAGGCCGAGTCACGCCCGGTTATCACAAGGCGACGGACGGTCCCTGCCTACCAACGCATCGGGAAAGTGGGACAGTCCGGTACTTATGGGCGAGTGGTTTTCAGGACAGAAACATCCCCACACGACCGACGCCTCGACTGAAGGCCATCCCATCGAGGGGAGCGGCTAAATCCCACCTAGCGCTGGAGGCGGTGTCACGGTCCCGACGTAGAATCACTCCATGACCATTGACAAGCAGGAAGATCTCGACGCACTCCTTCGTGCTGGTCGCGTTGTCGCCGAAGCCCGCCAGGCGATGGTGGAAGCCGTCGCTCCTGGCGCGACAACCGGGGAACTCGACGCCGTGGGCAGAGAGGTATTCCGACGCCACGGAGCTCGCTCTGCACCTCGTGTCACTTACCGATTTCCAGGCTCCACGTGTATCAGTATCAATGATGAAGCGGCCCACGGCATTCCGTCTCTCAAGCGCCAACTACGCAATGGCGACCTCGTAAACCTTGACGTGTCCGCAGAGCTGGATGGTTACTTCTCTGATACGGGTATCAGCGTTGCCGTTGGCGAGGTCTCCCCAGTGGCCTCCAGACTGCTCAAGGCTACAGAGCTTGCTCAACGCGATGCCATGAACGCCGCTCGGCCAGGCGCTCGACTCCGTGATCTGGGCCGGGCGGTCCAAAGGAGAGCACGCCGTCACGGGTTTCGCGTCATCGAGAATCTCAATGGCCACGGGATCGGGCGTGGACTCCATGAGGCGCCGTCAGTCCCGAGCATCGATGACGGTCAGAGGATGATTCTTCGCGAAGGCCTGGTTCTCGCTATCGAGCCATTCTTGTGCATCTCTGCAGATCATGTCGTTGACGATGCGGACGGATGGACGCTTCGAACCGCTGACGGGAGCCTGGTTGCCCAGTTCGAGCACTCAATGGTGGTCACGAAGGATGGACCGCTGGTTCTGACCGCTTGACGGGTGCCCGAGTTCGCCGGCTATGAGCGCCAGGAGAAGTAGATCATCTCGGGATCATCAGGGTCGAGGCCTACAAGCTCGCCACTGAACTGCCAACCTTCCTTTGCTAGGAGATTGCGCATCGGAGCGTTTGAGCGATTCGTCGAACTGAACACCTGATTCGTCCCATCCATCCCGAGAAGCGCTCGCAGCATCCTGGCCGCGACTCCTGACCTCCGAGCGAGAGATGACACCATGAGGAGTTCCAAGAAGTCTCGACCGAAGAAATGCATCGGTAGCAGTACCGCGTAGCCGTCGAAGTCGGCCTGACCCGATGTGACCCAACAAGACCCGTTCGAGATGTGGGCGCGGATTGCGGAGATCCGTCCGGCATCCCCGGCTGCGGCCTTGACATCGATCGCTCGTAGTCGCTCGAGGTCATCAATTGTCGCGCGCCGAAGTTCGATGGTGCCCTCTTTCACAGCGACCAGTTTGCTGCGTCCGAGCCGGGTTCTCCAAGTCTTGAACTGGGTCTCCGGGGTCGCCCCCGTACATCGCCGGACATTTGCATGCGCCAAGACGGGGGATCCCAGTACGTCCGGATGAAGACCGGCGAACCCCATAGCCTTATCGTTGCTACACGCGTCGGATTCAAATCTGGAGGAGTGCGATGGGACACAAGGCAAGTGTGGAACTCGTGCTCGACTGTGCAGAGCCAGAGAGGCTAGGCACGTTCTGGCGTGAGGCGCTCGGGTATCGTAACTACTACACGGATGCGAACTTGGCTGTGCTCGTTCCTAAGGAAGGTATCGCTTCACCTCTTCTCCTCCAAGGCGTGCCCGAACCCAGGGTCGGCAAGAATCGAATGCATCTCGACATCGTGGCCGACGACGTCGAAGCGGAGGTCGAACGGTTGGAGGCACTCGGAGCTCATCGCATCGACGAAGGAGTGCAGAGTTTCAGGGGAACCAATTGGGTCAGAATGTCGGACCCTGAGCAAAACGAGTTCTGCGTTTCCACCGGCATCGAATGGTAAGGACTTGGTGCTCTAGGCACCTTAATTTTGGACTCCACTCGTGCGACCAGCAGGCTCCCAGTCCGCCGGGACTGGTGTCACAGTTCCGGTCTGGAGGCACATTCAGATGTCGACGTACAGCTCGATCTCGTTCCCGTCCGGATCGAGGACGTGCACGCTTTTCGAAAAGGTCCGCTCCGCCTCGTAGAGGACGGGCGTTCCCGAGCCATTCAGCACATTCCGTATGACACTGAGCGTCTCGACTGATTCACCCACCTTGAACGCCACGTGAGCGAGCCCTGTCGCTTCATGCTCTGGCTTGAGGGCATGCGGGCCGAGCTCAATGAGGGCGAAGTCGTGATGGATTCCCGGTGTTCCGAGGCTGAAGAACGTCATTCGCGGGTCCGAGTTTCGCGAGATAATCCGCATTCCCAATAGGCTCGAGTAGAACTCCTCGGACCGGTGCAGGTCGCTGACCTTGAGCACGACGTGGCCGAGAGCCTGGATGTGCACGATGGTTCCTTCACTCCGTAGCAGCCACTCAGCGCGCAACCGCCATGACGCGGTCGCTGTCTTCGATGCTCATGGGGGGCCCGATCGGCCTGAGGTCGTGTGAGGAGGCGATCCGTGCCAGCTCGTCCATCGCCGGGAACGCCGGTTGACGGGGAACCACGCGCGCCGTGGCCGGAACGCCCAGGTCGCGAATGAGGTCCCGGAAGCTGGCGTTGTCGTGTATCAGCAGGATCCGTGCTTCTCGGTCACCGACCACCCGGAATGTGTGCGGCACGCCGCGGGGCATCGAGACCCAGTGACCGGCTCCGACGACGAGCTCGTCATCACCACAGCGCACGACCATCTCGCCATCGAGGATGTACCAGGTGTCGTCGAGGTCGTCGTGGACGTGCAGTGGGGGCGCAGCGCCGACCGGCAAGGTCATCTCGAGTACGACGGTATCCATGCCCGGCGCGCAGCGATGTTCGACGACCAAGGTGTCAAGGAACCACCAGGCCTGCGCCTGCTCGCTCTTGGGGGAATCAACAACTGCTGTGGTCATACCGACCACCTCCTCGCCATAAATCTGTCCCGGATCGGGTAGTCAGGTACCCTTACGATTAGATCGTATGGTAACCTTACGATTATGTCAAGCGATTCCCTCGCTGGAGACCATCCCGTCGGGGAGGTCAGCCCGTACATTGGTGCCCTGCTGCGTGTCGCTTGGCAGTGGGTCCGTGAGCAGATGTATGCGGGCGTCGTTGCGGCGGGATTCGACGATCTGAACGCCGCACACGTCGGGCTCTGGCGTTATCCGGGCCTCGACGGACTACGTCCAAGCCAGCTTGCGGACCAGAGGGGGATCACGAAACAGTCGGTCAACGACCTGCTCGGGCACTTGGAACGACACGGGTACTTGGGGCGCGAGCCCGATTCGGCCGACGGGAGGGCTCGCGTGATCCGACTCACTGCCAAGGGACGGCGGCTTCAGCAGACAATCTACGCCGAGGCGGGGGCGGCCCAGCTGGGGATCGCCGAGATCCTGGGCGCGCGACGCTTCGCCCAGCTGCACAGCTCTCTTGCGCTGCTCGCTGAGAGATTCACCGAAGCAACCGAGGACGACTAAGACGCTCGCGCGTCACACCCCGTCATAGGTTGAAAGATGCGACTGCCGCAAGGGGAAACTGAGGTATCCCCGGCGCCGGCTCAGGGCGCACCGTGCGGCACTCGAGAAAGCGGCACAGCGCCCGTCAATCTCAACCAACGGCAGGATATGTCGCCACGTATACTCGCGGTCTGTGAGTTATTCCGTTGATTTCGTCGATGTATCGACCGTCGGCCTTGAGTCATCGCCCGTGGTGGAAGCGTTGGCCGGCCTGCGGGCAAACGAGGCTCGCTACTTCAAGAACAAGTACGACCACGTCTTCACGGTCGAGCCTGCGGCCAAGGCCAAAAAGGATATCGAGTTGGTGCGTCGGATCCTGAAGGAAGAACGTGAAATCGTCATAGCGTCGCCCCCGCTCGAGGCGACGTCTTTCCAGGTCGACAACATCCGCTGGACTTACGTGTTCTACGAGAGCGGGCTCTCCATCAACGTCCTGTACACGCTCGACGGGCCGGATCCGAAGCGGGCGGTCGGGTTCAAGCTCTCCGAAGGGATGGACGTCCCCTCCGAGTTGAGCTCGTTCAAGTTTGCGCGCCAGAAGTCGAAGCTGGCAGGGACCATCCGAGGCTCGTACTTCGTGATCAAGGGCCAGTACTGAGCCCAGGAGGCATCGGATCCGCCGCCATTCGGGCATCAAGGTTCTACCGGGCCCGAAGGTCCGGTCGCCGCCCTTTTCTGCGGTCCCAATCGCCGCCGGTAGTGGCCAGCCCACTACACCGGATCGGTGTCAGGTGCCACTGACCGCGGGTCCAAGGGCTACCCCAGCCGAGTCGCGGTGATGAGGACGGTCTCGAAGTTCATGACGAACGAGCCGCCCTGATCGTCGATGGCCGAGCCGATGGCTTCGAACAGGCGGCCTCGGACCGGTGGTTCGAGGCCGGCGTGGTCGCTCCGTGAGACAAGCTGGTCCAGCCACTCGTCCCGCTGGTAGACCCGCGTCCACGGGAACCACTTCTCTGTCGGTGAACCGAGGTCGGGCATCGCTGAGACGGCGTCGATCTCCGAGCCGAGGCCGGTCCTAAAGTCGGATAGCCGATCGGCCGCGTACCCCCTGAACAGACGGTGACCGCCAGGCGGCACGACACTCGCGTACACCCCCTCGAGAGCATCGGCCAGATCGTCGGGCTGACACCCCGCGTTCCAGATCAGACCAAGCGTGCCTCCCGGTCGCAGGACGAGAGGCCGCCTTCGCGGTGGCGATGGGCAGGTCGAGCCAGTGCCAGGCCTGCGCCGACGTCACCCGGTCGAACGTGCGACCAGCGGCGTCCCAGCCTTCGAAGGCTGCAATCTCAACTTCGACCCCATGACCGCGGGCGATCTCCGCCATTCGCGGACCGAGTTCCACTCCCAACACCTTGGCGCCACGCTGCGCCATTTGTCGTGAAGCGATCCCGGTGCCACAACCGACGTCGAGAACGTCCAGGCCCGCAGGCACCGGACCGAGCACCTCGTCAATCACCGCATCGGGATAGGTCGGCCGGAAGCGGTCGTAGGCCTCGGCTTGCTCGTCGAACAACCTCGAACGTTCCTGGGCCAGAGGGCGCGCTACCAAACGGTCGCTTTCGCTCGCGTCCACAGATGCCATCCTGCCCCAGAACGCTGGGAGCCGAGGCAGAGTCCGAATGTCCGATGGCGGCTGTGTCAGACGGCTCGCTCCGATAGCAGTCGGCCGGGCAGGACTGGAGCTATCCGCCACCTACGGAACGCGCGCTTCGGGGCCACCTCATTCCTCGCTCTCCGACTGGTCGTAGGCACGGCGTGCCGTGAGCACCGCCGACCCCCTGCCGGGCGCTGCCACCGCGCACGCAGGCCGGACGCCTCCACGTGGCGCCGCTCCTGGGCGCTCGACGATCCGCTGTCGAGCGATCGGCGCCGAGAGCCCGTGCCATCGTCACCTCGTTGGTCCTCAACGGCCGTGTGGGCCGCGCCCGGGCGTGCAGCCGGATGTCGCCCTAAGAGGCTTTCTCACGACCGGTGTTGGGTGGCGGGTCGGTGCCCGGAACACCCCCGTCGGTCACGTGCTCCGTCCATGCAGACCCCGACCAGTACCGGTGCTCGTGTCGACCCGAGGGGTCGATCAGCCAACCGGGCGCGATGCCGGTGAAAGGGACCTTGCCCGATGACTCGTCGACGGCATCAGATGATTCATTCAGGGAGGTGGCGTCGGTGAACGAACTCGCCGGGGGCGAGACCCTGGGCTGGCCTCGCTGCCTGCGCCGACGCGCCGGGAGCACCCGCATCGCGAAGAAGGCGAAGAGGGCAATCAGGAAGAGCCAAGAACCGTGACCGTAGTAGTACGTGACAACAGACTATGGGTCGGGTCATCCGGGTTGACGTCGGGCGGCACCTCGGACCGGCGCTGCGGCTGACGTGAGTCCGAGCGCCCAAGCGGTCGAGGCTCGCGGGCCCGTCCGGGCAGGCCGGAGCCAGCGGGAATTGGGGCACGGTCACCCGCAGCGCGGCGAGTTGTCGGAAGGTTGTGGCGGCAGGGTACGAACGGCCCTATGGATCGCAGCATGCGCTGGACAGAATCGCTGGAGGGGCCGTTCCGGCGCACCACGGTGGTGCGCCTCT
Source organism: uncultured Acidimicrobiaceae bacterium (assembly GCA_963731065.1). Taxonomy (GTDB): domain Bacteria; phylum Actinomycetota; class Acidimicrobiia; order Acidimicrobiales; family RAAP-2; genus Bog-473. The sequence goes on from CAVSUH010000024.1 coordinate 372,000, forward strand.
GATCCTTACCCTTCGAGAGATCGTCATGGACCAAGAACTACAAACACAACAGTGGCTCCTGAAGGCCGGGGCCGACCTTCGTCGAGTGACCAATGCCGAGACGCGGTTCTCGGCGGCGATGAGCATGAACCACGTGACCATGCTGGCGGCGGCTGACGAGCTCGAAGCCGCCACCAGGGAAGCGATGACGTGGATGGCGGGCAACCCCTGCCCGGATCGAGAAGTCGGAGGACGCGTGGGCCTGATGCTCAGTACCTGCGCAGAGGTCGCCTTCACCGCCGAGATGGCTCTGACCAGTTCGTGCACCGACATAGCGGCGGTGTTCGGCCGTCTCGGCGACCTGCTGGCCATCATCGATTTCCACTCGGAGACCCTCAAGGCCTGGTGATCCAAGGCGTCCATCTGACGTCATGCCGTTCCGCTGACACGATCAGCGCTCCGGCTTTCTGCGACCGGAGACCGGATCCACAGCGGATGCTCAGCCGGCGGGTCTGAGAGCGCCTTTGGCGGCGCGGTTCCGCTTTGGGGCGCCACGGTGCTCGTACGATTGCCCGATGTCATTCTTCCGTAGGGGCATACGGCAGAGGAGTTCCGATGCACTCGTGGACTGAGGTTCGGGTGCCGCCGCAGGCCCCTGACGTCTTGGCCGAGGTCTTTGGAGACGAGGCTGTGGTCGTGCAACTCCGCACCGGCGCGTACTACGCGTTCGATACCGCGGCGACAGTGTTGTGGACGCAACTGTGGCAGGGCAGCACGTTGGCTCCTCCCGTCATCGACGACGGGATGCTCACGACGCTCGCCGGTTTTGTCCGCTATCTGGTCCAAGAGGAGCTCGTGCGTTTGGCGTCCCCTGTGCCAGAGCTGGTACTGGCGATGGAGAGGTGCTCGTCTTCTCCGGGATCGAGAAATTCACTGACATGGAGGACTTGTTGGTGCTGGACCCGATCCACGACATCGATCTCGACGGCTCAGGATGGCCAACGGTGGCCGAAGCCGTGCACGATTGAACCGTCAGCGCTCCCTTGAGAGACGCGCATACCGGAGACCAGGACACACCTGATCTCGACGGGCTCCTGCACGACACCGACGAAGGCTTCCAGCTCGCCACGAGCGCACTGGGCGAAGTTGTGGAACATTTCGTCATCGCCGGTCGCCCTGTCCGCATCCGGGTGGCCGGGGACTTGCTGGCCGGAGCCCTTCTGCCGGCGCTCGGGCGGTGCCGACGAGAGCCGGGATGTTCGGGTGAGGCAGTCGCCGAGTTCCGCGCCTGGGACTCGGTGGGGTCGGGAGTCACGCCCCCCTGTCTCCGTGGTCGATTGATGACTACCTGCCGCGGGACGAAGTGCGGGGGTCGGGCGAGCGGGGGATCGATGCTTCCTACGCCCTGGCTGACCGGATCCTCTCCCTCTGGGGCCGCGCCGATGGCCGGGGGCGGTTCTGGGTGAACGACGCGGGGGCGCTACCGATCTGGGAGCCCAGTGCGCCATTTCGCAACCTGCTGCATTGGTCTCTCGCTGACACGGGTCTGGCCTTTACCCACGCCGCCGTTGTGGGAACGTCTGCGGGGGGAGTGTTGCTGGCGGGTCGAGGTGGCGCAGGAAAGTCCACGACCGCCATGGCGTGTGTCGATGCCGGGTGGCGTTACGTCGCGGACGACTACTGCGTGCTCGACGCGTCGGCCATCCCACCGCTCATGCTCTCTACGGCACGGCAAAGATCTCGCCGTGGGCGTTGGACCGGCTTCCCCGCCTCGCCCAAGTGGAGCGGTCGCAGCGCGATGACGGCAAGATCGTTCTCGAGGTGGGGAGGTCGCTCCCGGGGCTCCTCGCCGCGTCGCTTCCCCTGCGTGCCGTCGTCATTCCCTCGGTGGGCGGGGCCACCGGCGCGCTCCAGCCGATGTCACCCGCCGCCGGCGCGCGCGCCCTCGCTCCGAGCACCCTGTTTCAGCTCCCGGGGTCGCGGCAGAGCTCGTTGGGCACCATCGCCGCCATCCTGAGGCGGGTCCCGGTCTTCGGGTTGGATGTCGGTCCCGACTTGGAAGCGATTCCTGGCGCCCTGCTGCCGGCGATCGAAGGTCCGAGAACGTGATCAGGGGCGATCTCAGCATCATCGTCCCTGCGCACAACGCGGCGGCAGCCCTGGAAGCCGCGATCGGCAGTGCGCTCGAGGCCGACGGGCTTCTCGAAGTCGTGGTGGTCGATGACGGCTCGACCGACGACACGTTGGCGCGGGCGAACGAAATGGCCGCAACGGTGGCCGCGACCGGCCGGTCGCTTCTGCGGGTGCTCTCCCAGCCGCAGGCCGGGCCGTCGGCGGCGCGCAACTTCGGGGCGGCCAACGCCAACGGCGGGCTACTCGCCTTTCTCGATGCGGACGACAGGTGGGTGGCGGGGGTTCCAGACTCTCGGCGGCAGGGACTGACGGACGGGCGCACTGTCGCGCTGGGACTGATGCAGTACTACGTCGGTGACCCGGCCGAACCGTCCGGGGATCCGTTCGAAGCCTTCTCGGCCTGTACGGCCCTGATCCCACGCGATGTCTTCGAGTCCGTGGGTCCGTTCGAGCCCGGCATGGACCTCGGCGAGGACGTGGACTGGTTCCTGCGCGCGCGCGAAGCCGGCGTCGCTATCGTCTTCGTATCCGAGGTCGTCCTGGCCTACCGGTCCCGTCCGGGCTCGTTGAGCTCTCGCCGGGCCGACCGCGGCCACGGCTTGCTGCATGCGCTCCACCGGTCGGTGGACCGGCGGAGGTCCGCCGAGGACTTCCGGCCATGACGGCCGAGCTGGCGACGGTCACCGTCTTGATGCCCCTCCTCAACGGCGAGCCCCACTTGGCCGAGGCACTGGCGGCATTGCGCCGCCAGTCCCGTCCACCTCTCGAGATCCTCGTGCTCGACGGGGGATCGACCGATGGGTCCCGCGAACGCGTCCGAGACGAGGCAGGCGCCACGCTCGTCGATCCGCCTGGAGGGCGCTTGTATCCCTCCTTGAACGCCAATGACGCGCGCCGTCGGCGAAGTCGTCGTCTTCACCTCGAGTGATGACGTCATGGAGCCGAGGGCGCTCGAGTGCCATGTTGCCGCTCTCAATGGTGCGCCGGGAGCCGGTTACAGCGTCGGGAAGGTGCGCCTCTTCGCCGATGAAGGCGGCGTCTCCCAACACGTGCCGGAAAGCCCGGCCGGTACGGTGCGGGCGGCGAGACTCCTCGAGACCATCGCGGTGCGGCGCCCGCTCCTCGACGTCGTTGGAGGGTTTCGGGACGAAATAGGGACCTCAGCCGACGTCGAGTGGCTCGCCCGACTGGGCGATCTGGGGATTCCCTCCGTCTCGGTCGATGCGGTCGTCGTGTCCAAGCGCCTGCATAACGGCAACACGAGCTACACCGACGAGGCTGCTGCAGTGGGTATCACGCAATCGCTGCGGCTGAGCATCCTGCGCAAGCAGGGGCGGCCATGAACGGGGACGACCAGGGCATTGCGGTGATCATCCCCGTACGTGACGGTCGCCGGTATCTCCCGGAGGCGATCGTGAGCGCCCAGACCCAGGTACCGCGACCGGCCGAAGTGATTGTGGTTGACGATGGTTCGACCGACGGGAGTGGGGAGGTGGCACGGGCTCTTGGTGCCCGGGTCGTGAGGCAGGACGCGCTCGGTTCCGGCGCCGCCCGGAACCTCGGGGTCGAGTCCGCCGCTTCGGATGTGGTGGCCTTCCTCGATGCTGACGACCGGATGGTGTCCGGGCGGCTTGCGGTGCAGGCCGCCGAGTTGGCCGCCGACGAGACGCTCGACGGTGTCTTCGGGCTGCATGCGCCGCTTCGCCGAAGAATTCGGCGTCTACGGCGAGCCCGAGCAGTGCCTGCTGCCGAGCGCGTTCGTCACGCGCCGTGGAGCGTTTCTCGAGAGCGGGGGCTTCGACCCCACATTGCCGGCGGGCGAGTTCGTCGACTGGATGGTTCGCTGTCGTGAGCGGGGTTGGCGGTTCCACGTCGTCGAGGCGGTGGTCGCGGAGCGGCGTGTGCACGCCGACAACCTGACCCGGGACAAGGAGCGCCTCCGGGCGGCTACCTCGCGGTGGCCCGCTCCGCAGTCGAACGGCGCCGGCGCGCCGGCGGGGCGCAGCCATCGGGTGACGAGCGGTGACCCGGGCGCGGCGCCTCCGGAGCGACGGCTACTTCGGCCTCACCACACGTCACGAGCTCCTGCTGCGGGCGGCCCTCGGAACAGACGATCGTTCGCTTGCCGCGTTCCGACTGTGGAAGCAGGGCCTCGACGTCCTCCAGATCGACCTGGCCTCACAGCGGTTCGTCCCGCGGCTGGTCGCGAACCTCGAGAGCCTGGGAGCCGACGCTGATGACCCTGTCCTGGCCCAGTTCCGCAAGGTCACGCGCTTCACCTGCGCTGAAGACGCAGTTTCTCATGGCCAACAGTGAGCCGCTCATCAGGGCGCTGGGGGAGTCGGGCATCCCCACCATGCTCTTGAAGGGTGCGGCCGTCGTCCATCACACGGGTGGCGAGGTGGCCCTGCGGCCGATGGATGACATCGACATCGCCGTCCCTGTCGCGCACGTCCATGCTGCCTTCGCGGTGGCGGCGGAAGTCGGATTCGTTCCTGACGGCCCCGCGCTGAGCCCAGCAGAACTCGATATCAGTGCGGCGCTCCTGCATGCACTCGGGACACGGAACGCGCTGCATGCGCTGGTGGACGTGCAGTGGCACATGCTCCCGGACGGGCTGCATCCCGAGGCCGACCGGGATTTTTGGATGGGAGCCCAGCCGGCGCAGCTCGGTGGGGCCGAGTGCAGCGTCTCCTCACGCGAGGACACGATCGTCCACGCTGTGGCTCATGCGGCCCGTCCCGAAACAGATCCGAGCCTGCGCTGGGCGGCCGACTTGGCCGCTTTGGTGCAGAGTGCGCCCGCCCGCGGCATCGACTGGGACAGGGTCACCAGCCAGGCGCGGCGCCACCGTCTTGCTCTCCAGACGGCGCAGGCGCTCGAGGTCGTCCACCGGGTGGCCGATGTCGCCGTTCCCGTGGACGTGATCGGGTCGCTCAGCCGTTCCCGCGTCCCTGTGGCCGAGCGCGTCGACGCCCGTCCCCGCCGCCGGCGCGACGGCCGCTCTCGGCTGCCGTCGCGGGCCGAGCAGATCGCGGACGCCTATCAGCGGTTCATCGGGCGCCAGGTGCCGCCGGGTCGGCGGGCATCTCTGGCGGAACGGGGGCGCTTCCTGCAGGAATGGTGGGATCTGGAGCGTCTGCGCGATGTCCCCCCGTACGCGGCCTTCGTGGCCGCCGGCCGGCCTTGGAAATTGGCCGAGCGCAGCCGAGGCCTTCCCACTTTCCATGTTCCGCCGCTCGCCCTGGGTCAGACCGTGGGGTTCGCGGTGGGCGAGGGCGGCCGCCCGTATCTCGGCGCGGACTGGTCTTTTCCAGAGGAGCACGGCACCTGGACGATGGGTCGCGAGGCGGTCGTCCGCCTGCAGGTCGACGGTGGCGCGACCTCCGCCACACCGCTCGTTCTCGCGTTCAGGCTTGCGCCCCAGCTCAGCCCGATGCGTCCGCACCTCCAGGTCGAGGTGGTGGTCAACCACCGGCAGCTGGTCCGTTGGTCGTTCGTCGGCGCCACGTGGAGCCCACAGGGTCGGGAGGTCGTGGTGGACCCGTCCCTTCTCGACCCGTCCGGGCGCATGGAGATACGGCTGATCATCCGCCGGCCCACTTCACCCAATTCCGTCGGTGGGGGCAGTGACAGCAGGCATCTCGGGCTGATTCTCCGCGCGCTCGAGGTGCGTGTCGCCGGTCCGTCGGGCGCGCAGTACGGGATTGGTGGGGACGGTCCTTTGTTCTCGGCCGCGCCGACTGGCGGCGCGCACTGAGCGAGCGAACTTCTTAAGGCTGCACCTGCACGTGCACGACGACGGGCGGGAGTGTGAGGCCGTTGGCGCTGAGGTTGACTCGCATGGAGGCGGAGCCCGCGGCGGGGGCGGTGATGCTGAGCGATTGGGTGGCGGGTGCGGTCGGCGTGCACCCGTCCGGCGTCAGGGCCAAGGTGCCCGAGGACGGCGTCACTGTCAGCCCGCTCGGGTCCGGCACCGCCTGCCAATGGACCGTCGTCGCCTGCACACCGGCTGAGGCCACGCCGATCTGGATGGTGGCGGGCTGACCGGCCGTCACGGTCGTGGCACCGCTCGGCAGCGAGAACCCGACAGCCGGGAGCTGGCCGGTGGCGAAGGACGGTGGGCTGGCGTCCGCTGCTGAGCCCCAGGCCGCGTCGGGCGTGCCCGACAGGGTGAAGCGCAGGGTCCCACCGGCGTTCAGCACGGAGGCGGGCAGCCAGGGCATGTCCCAGTTCCCGGCGGCGTCGCTGTGCCCGGGTGCGGCGGCGCACGCCGGCCTGCCGGCGGCAGGGCGCATCAGCCCCGAGACCGTCAGCGCGTGGACGAAGGGGCGTGAGGCGCTCGCGCCCGGGGCCTCTTCGACGAGACGTCGGCCGTCCGGGAGCGTGATGGTCACGGAGGGGAAGAGAGGGCTGGCCAGCGCGAGGTTCGCCTCGCCCGGGGTCACGGGGAACAGTCCGAGCGCCGCCCAGACAAACCACGAGGACAGGGCGCCCAGGTCGTCGTTCCCCGGTTCGTCCACCGGGGCATCGGCGTACTCGCTGTCCGCGATGGCGCGCACGAAGCGCTGGGTCTCGTCGGGCGCTCCGAAATAGTCGAACGCCCACGGCGCCCATTCGCCCGGCTCGTTGCCGGACCAGTCCTCGGGGGCATCGCGGCTCGCGTCGAGGGAGCTCATGAACGTCTCGAGCTTGGTGGCGGCGGAGGCATCGCCCCCCATGAGCGATGCCAGCGCACCAAAGTCCTGCGGGACGTACCAGGTGTACTGGACCGCGTTGCCTTCTTCGAAGCCCAACTGCCCACCCGGTTCGAGCTGGGACGCCTCGAAGGCCGCACCGGCTGGGAAACTCCCGTCCGCACCGCGAGCCTGGATGGAGCCGGTGGCGGGATTGAACAGGTATTCCCAGTTGGCGGCGCGCTGGCTCATGGTGGAGGCGAGCGAGCTGTCGTGCTCCGCCGATGCGACCTGGGCGACGGAGAAATCGTCTAAGGCGTATTCGAGGGTGACGGAACCGCCGATGGAGTAGTCGATAGATGTCAGGTCGAGCGATGCCGCATTGACGTAGTGCTGGGACAGGTACTGGCTGAGGTACTGCCGCTCGATCTCGAGTCCATGGCCGGTCTCGTTCTGGGTCGCCCCCTTGACCATGTACTTCAGGGCCAGGCCGACGTCGAAATTGTGGACACCCATCGCCAAGGCATCGGCGATGATCGGGTCGGCCGAGTCTCCGTTCATCTGTGACTCGTCGCCGCCGACGATGGCCCACTTGGGGAGCCAACCCGTCTGCTGCGCGTCGTCGAGGAGCGACTGGACCATGTCGCCGACGGCGTGCGGATCGAGCAGGGACTCGAGTTGCACCTCGCTGCGGTAGATGTCCCACTCGGAGAAGTTGGCGTACACCTCGCGGTTCCCCGCCGTGTGGATCTTGCCGTCGCTCCCTGCGTACCGGCCGGAGACATCCGAGACCACGTTCGGGAAGAGGAGCGAGTGGTACAACGCCGTGTAGAAGGTGTGCTCTTGCGCAGCAGTGCCACCCTGGACGGCGATGCGCCCGAGGAGGGCGTTCCAGCGATCCTGCGCCTGCGTGCTGACCTGTTGTACCGACCAGCCCGGGTCCTCCGCCCGGAGATTCTGCATGGCGTCCTGCGTGCTGACGAAAGAGATGCCAACCTTCATGAGCACTTGCCGCTCTTTGGTCGTGTCGAAGGTCACGAACGAACCACACGTGATGCCGGAGCAGTTGTCGTTCCCGGGGAGGATACCCGCGTTCCCCCATGTCCCCGCCGACGAGAACGGCCGGTCGAAGAGCGCAACGAAGTGCACCGTGTAGCTGTTGCCGGTCCCGCAGAACTGCCCGCTCGTCGCCTGGCCCTCGACCTCGTCGCGGCCGATGACGTGCACGCTCGCCGCCGTGACCGGGTTGATGCTGCCCGCCACCTTGAACAGCACGTTGGATTCGGTTCCCGATGGGAAGGTGAAGCTCGAGATCCCGGACCGAGTGGTGACGGCGAGCGACACGGAGATGGGCGCCTGCTGTCCGAGCACGACCTGATAGCGACCCGGAGCGGCGTGCTCTTCTTGGTGCGAGAAGGCGGCGAGCGCCGTCGCGGGCGAGGAGACGGCGCCCTCGGTGGGCAGAATCGGGACGTCCTGGTACGACGGGCATCCCGTTCCACTCAGGTGGGTCAGGCTGAAGCCGCTTATGTCGGAGTCCCCGTAGGAGTAACCGCCGCCCGCCTGCACCGTGTTCGGGCTGGTGTCAGGGCTCCACTGGATCATGCCGAAGGGCACGTCCGCTCCGGGGAACTGGCCGACGGTGCCCGGGGTCACGGGTCCGGTCCCCGTGCCGTCGAGCGGATGGACGAGGGCCGCCGGGTCGGCGCCGGCGGCCGCGCTCGGTGGGGCCGCCGAGGCAGGGGGCGGAACACCGGCAGCGACGGCTGTGGTCACGGCGCCGAGCACGATGAGCGCCGCGGTCATCACGGGCGCGCATCGTCTGCCGGGACGGACCGTGGGGGTCATCGAGATGACCGTAGCAACGAGGACTGCGGAGCGACGGGTCGGCCAGGCTCGGAGGCGGGCGGAGCCGTGCCGGGAGCATCCGCGGCCTTGTCACAGCCCGCTGTCATGCTCGGCGTCGTGGGTGCATGGCCGACCGGCGAGTTGCTCGGGCTCGATTTCGAGACGACGGGGATCGACCGCTTCAACGACGTCCCGGTGTCCTACGCGCTGGTGTCGGTGCTGGAGGGCGTCGTCGTCAGGAGCTGGTCCGGCATTATCGATCCCGGCCGTGAGATCCCGCCGGAAGCGACCGCGGTCCACGGCATCTCGACGGAGCGGGCGCGCGACGAGGGCATGCCGCTCCGAGAGGCGATTTCCCTGGTATCCGATGCGGTGGTGGCGGCTTCCGCCCGCGGTGTTCCCCTGGCCGGGATGAAGCTCGACTACGACCTGACCATCCTGGAGACGCAGGCAGGCGACCTCTGCGGATGGGGCCCCACCCGGCGGGGGTGGTGCGGGCCGGTGCTCGACGCCGTCGTCATCGACCGCCACTTCGATCCCGACCGCAAGGGCAGGCGCACGCTCGTCGACCTCTGCGCGCACTACGGGATCGAGATCGGGAACGCGCACGACGCATCGGCGGACGCGACCGCATCCATCGAGGTCCTCTTCGCCCTCGCCCTGCGCTATGACGCGCTGTGGGAGTGCGATCTCGCCCGGCTCCACCACGACCAGATCGACTGGCACAGGGAGTGGACGGAGAGCTACGACATGTGGCGCGTGGCCGAGGGGATGATCCCCATCGACCCGCGCGACTACGTGTGGCCGGTCGCCCCGGTGGCGCTGCCGGCGGCCTGAGCCCGGTCAGGTCTTGAGCAGGTCCCAGACCATGTCGACGCCCTCGTTCTCCGCAAGGACGACCTTGGCCGGGTGTTTCTTGTCGATGTGGCCGACGAGCCCGTTGTAGACCGAGTAGCCGATCAGCTCCTGCAGGCGGTGGGGGAATGTCTTGACCAGGGCCGGCGGGATCCCCAGCTGCTGGTTCTCCTGCTGGCGGATGTAGCCGGCGCAGTAGTTCATGGCGATGCCTACCCGGCGGGTGTCGGTGTGGTTGGCGCCACCGCCGTGCCAGAGGCTCCCGACCCACACCAGGACACTGCCCTTGGGCATTTCGGCGGGGATGGTCTCGTAGTGCTCGAGCGGGTTCGGGGGCTCGTCGTACAGGTGGCTTCCCGGGACGAGGCGGGTGGCCCCGTTCTCCTCTGTGAAGTCGGTGATGGCCCACATGGTGTTGCAGATGATCGGCACGTGCGGCCGGGTCAGCGGAATGAGCTGGTCGTCGGCGTGGATCGGCTGGGCCTGCTCATCGGCCCCGATGGCGATGGAGGAGAGGGACGAGATCAGGAGGCCCGGATCGAGCACCGCCTCCACGACGGGGAGCACGTTGGGGTGTACGGGGATCTTCTCGAAGGTGGCGCCGTGGACGAGCAGGTTGTACACCCGCATGGTCCGCACCCCCTCGAACAGATTGTCGGCCGGGACCGTGCCCAGGTCGTGCTCCAGCTTGAGGAGCGCCTCGTCGATTTCGTCCACCAGCTCCGGTTCGATGGCGTCAGGAAGGATGGTGTAACCCTCCACGGCGATGCGGGTGAGGTGCTCCTCGAGGTGGGGGAGCGGGCTGACGGTTGGGCGATGGCTCGGTGCGGGCGCTCCATGGGTGTCACGGGCTCAATTGTAGGGACGATCCGGCGGTTGTGCCGGGGGAGTGGCGGCGGGGAGCCCTGGGGCGAATTGACCCGGTGGTAGGGTCTTGCCCAACGGGCCGTTGGCGCAGTCTGGTAGCGCACTTGCATGACACGCAAGGGGTCACAGGTTCAAGTCCTGTACGGCCCACCAGTCTCACCAGCAGATCTGCACCGGATCAGCGCTTTTCCGGTTCGCTCGACGGTCGCAGTGGACGCAGTCCCAGTGCGGCGTCTCGTACGTGCTCGCGAACGGCCGGGTGTCGAGTCGTGAGGCAGTCGAGACCCGGCGAGGGCGACGGGGCGTCCCCGTCCAGGGTTGGGGCGACCCTCGACGCCAGTAGCCTGCATTCGTGGGGGACTTCAGTTGGTGGGAGCAAGCGGCGTGTCTGGGGAAGGGCATTCACTACTTCTTTCCTGAGTCCCCCGCCGATCTTGCGCAAGCTCGTGCCATCTGTGGCGGGTGTCCGGTGCGGATCGAATGCTTGCACTACGCCGAACAGAATCCGAGCCCGCAGGGAGTGTGGGGCGGCCTCACGGAGCGCGAGAGGCGAGCGGTTCGGCGCCCGGCGGCCTGACGTGAACGCCTGAGCGCACCTCGTGGGGGTCCGCGTCGGTGCGCGAGCTCGCGGCGTGTCTCGGGAACGCCGAGCTCGCCCTTCTGCCCCGCACTGGGCACTTCGCCTGGGTGGACGACCCGGCGTCCTTCGTTGCAGCCGTGCAGGAGTTCCTGCGGGGCTGACGAACTGGTCGCGCCCGATGTCTGACGCGTCAGAGCGGATCATCCCGCCCGGTCCGAGGAGTGCGTTCAGGGCCGGCGCATGGTGCGGAACTTGGCGACCACGAGGTTCCCGATGAGGGTGTAGCCCTTCGTCGTGGCGTGGATGTTCCCCTGCGCGCAGAACCACGTCAGGCTGCAGACGCTGGCGACCGCGGCCGGGATGGTGCCGTAGGGGCGGTACCGGACGGTTCGGGTCAGCGGGACGTAGGCGCCGGTTGCCTTCGTCACGTCCACGAGACTCCCGTTGGCCGCCGCGTAGGACTTCGTGAGCGCTGGGTTGATCAGTGATTTGAAGGCCACCACCGAGAGCTTGGCCAGGGACAGCGCGGCGGCCGGCGCTGGCTGCTTCGGGTACACGTAGCTGCCGAGAATGACGTCGGGATAGGTGAGCCCGATGAGTGGGACGCCAGGGCCCGCCGCCGCCCGCAGGGCGACCGCCAGGCCGTGACGTTCTTGGTGATGCCGGTGACGGCGGTCGCGACGCAGCTGATCGGGTTGGCCTGCGTGGCGCAGGCGGTGACGTCGTTCCCCCCGATCGACACGGTGATCAGCCCGATGTGCCCACGGTGGGCGGTCAGGAAGGCTTCAGCCGCCGCCTCTTGGGTCGTGGTCGGGTACAGCACGACCCCGGCGGTGTGCGGCAGGACGTCCGGGCATCCGATCGACGACACCAGCGACGAGGTCGTCGCTCCGCCGCAGCCGAAGTTCACGAGCTTCAGACCGGTCGATTTCGCCACGACGGCCGTGTAGCCCGGCGTGGCCCCGCGTCCTGGTTGGTAGCCGACCGAATACGAATCCCCGAGCGAGACGTAGTAGGTCGGAGACTTCGCCGCCGCCTGCGCTGGCGGGGCCGTCGCAAGAGCGCCCGTCACGGTGCCGCCGATCATGGCGAGCGCGCAGACAACCTTCAGCCCGAATCGATTCTGACGCACCCATCACCCCTTCGTCTTCCCCCGGCCGCTCATCTTCCCATGACCTCGGGCGCGCCGACGGTCGCGGACTCGGCCGGTGCGGACAAGGCCAGACGTCGGGTGCGGTCAGTCGATGCCGAACCAGCGCCGCCGGCGAGAGGCGCCGAACTCGACCTTCGATGCGACGATCTCTTCCGAGGCCGCCGTGAAGGAGCCGGTCGGAGTCGGGCCCGACAGAAAGTTGGCGTCGAACCGGGCCACCCGGTTCCCGCCGAACTCGATGTAACAGGTTGCTGTTCCCTGGTAGGGCGCGGGCGGCTCGCCGCCCTTGATCTGATGGACGAGTACCTCGGCGAGGGTGCGGGCTTCTCCTTCGGCGATGGCGCCCACCCTCGGGACGGGCGCGCTCGTCACGTCACCCACCGCGTAGACGTTCTCGAACTTCGTGGCAAAGGTCCGATGGTCGACGGGGATCCAGCCGTCCTCGGCCAGGGCCGAGTCCGTGACGACCTGGGGAGCCCGATGCACCGGGATGCCGAGAAAGAGGGCGTAGGGCATGGTCCGCCCGTCCTCCAGCGTGGCGATCTTGGTCGCAGGATCGAGCGCGGTGACCTTCGACTGGGGGCACCACTCAATGTCCCGCTCGCCCGCCGCCTCCAGAATGCCGGCAGAGGCCTCGGGCGAAATGGGGATGGGCGACCCCATGGGGCTGACGATCTTGATGGTCGACGTCGCCCGCAGGCCACGCTTCTCCAGGAAGTCGTGCAGCATGAAGGCGGTCTCGAACGGCGCAGCCGGGCACTTGAAGAAGTTGCCGAGCACGCCGATGATGACGTCGCCCCCCTCGAAGGCGGGCAGCAGCTCGCTGACCCGAGCCGCCCCTTCGACGGTGTAGAACTCCGAGCCCTCCTCGACCATGCCCGGCGTCGCCGCCGGGTCGAGGTCTGCGCCCAGCGCCACGACGAGGATGTCCGGCTCATAGGTCGCGGCGTCCGTGGTGACCCGGCGGCGTTCCGGGTCGATCGACAAAATGGTCTCCTGCACGAATCGGACCGACGGCTTGTCCAGGTGCGAGTAGGGGATGCGCACCCCGGCCAGATCTTTGCGACCGAACATGAGGTCGAGCTTCGAGAAGCCGAACACGAAGGCATCACTGCTGTCGACGATGGTGACATCGACCTCGTCCGGCACCTCGTCGGACAACACGGTCGCCAGTTCGAGGCCGGCAAAGCCGGCGCCGAGTATGAGCACGGTCTTCATCGCAGTCTCCCTTCCCCCGGGAATCGGCAGCCGTTCGCCAGATCCGGTCCTGCAGAGCCGCCGAAGTCTTGCACGCGCGCCCTCGGAGCGGGCCGAGAGGCTCCCGGTCGGGCCGTCCGGCCTGCGCTACGGGCGCAGTTCGAGCCCGTCGAGGGTGCCGGCGTCCCTCCACTCGGCCAAGGAGCTCGAAGAAGGCATCGGGCCCCTGCCGTAGGAGCTGCCGATGAACCCGCCGGCGGTGGGCTGGCCCTCGTTGTTGTAGTAGCCGGGCGTGCACTGTTGCTGGAAGGCGCGGATGTCGCGTGCTGACTCGGTCAGTTGCACGAGCCACTGCTCCTCGCCGTCCGCGGTTGCCTCCACGGTGGAGAGGTCGTGGTCGACGGCATAGCGCAGAATGTGGCCGAGGTGCTCGCATCGCCTCCTCCAGGAGGTGCGGGTAGTTGACCGTGAAGCCGCCCTGGGTGTGGCCCAGGACGAACATGTTGGGAAAGCCGTGCACGTGCATGCCGTGCACTGACCGGATCCCGTCCTGCCAGTACTCGGAGAGGCTCTGGCCGCGCGAGCCGACGACGTCGTAGCCGGCCCTCCTCGTGTAGTCGGTCCCGACCTCGAATCCGGTGGCATAAATCAGGCAGTCGACCTGGTACTCACGATCGCCGACGACGACGCCGCCGCTCGTGATCGCGTCCACGCCACGCCCGTCGGTGTCCACGAGCGAGACGTTGGGGCGGTTGAACGCCTGGAGGTAGTCGTCGTGGAAGCAGGGCCGCTTGCAGAACTGCCGGTACCAGGGCTTGAGGGCTTCGGCGGTCGACGGATCCTCGACGATGTCGTCCACCCGCGCCCTGATCTGCTCCATCTTCTCGAAGTCGGCCAGCTCCATGACTGCTGGCCAGATCCCGGCCGGACCCCGACGACTGGTCGCGCATCCGGTTGACCAGCCTGGCGAGGATGTCGGTCCAGCCGTCGTTGACGAGGTCCCGCTCGGCAAAGCCGCCGGAGGTCAGCAGCGTGAAGTTCTCCATCCGCTCCCGTTGCCATCCGGGCTCGAGGGCGGCGGCCCACGAGGGGTCCGTCGGCCGGTTGCCCCGGACGTCGATGGAGGAGGGCGTGCGCTGGAAGACGAACAGCTCACCGGCCGAGGCGGCAACGTGCGGAACGACCTGCACGGCGGTGGCGCCGGTGCCGATGATGCCGACGCGCTTGTCGGCCAGGCCGTCCAGCCGCCGTTCGAGTCGCCTCCGGTGTAGGAGTAGTCCCACCGGCTGGTGTGAAAGGAGTGCCCTTCGAACTCCGCGATCCCGGGAATGCCCGGGAGCTTCGGCCGGTGCAGGGGGCCGTTGCCCATCACGAGGAATCGGGCCGACATCCGGTCGCCTCGGTTCGTCGTGATGGTCCAGCGCAGGCGGTCGTCGTCCCAGGCGATGGCGGTCACCTCGGTCGAGAGGCACGCGCGTTCGTACAGGTCGAAGTGCCGGGCAATGCGCCGGCAGTGTTCGAGGATCTCCGGCGCCCGGGCGTACTTCTCGCTGGGGACGTAGGACGTCTCCTCCAGGAGCGGGAGGTACACGTAGGACTCGACGTCGCACTGTGCTCCCGGGTACCTGTTCCAGTACCAGGTGCCGCCGAAGTCGCCGCCCTTCTCAATGATGCGAAAGTCGTCGATCCCCGCCTGCGTGAGCCGTGCACCGGTGATCAGGCCGGCGAAACCGCCGCCGATGACCGCGACGGTGACGTCGTCGATCAGTGGGGGGCGATCGACGGGCTCCGTGTAGGGGTCGTGGAGGTAGGCGCGCGAACGGACCCGCCACCTCGACGTACTGGGCGTTCGCATCCTTCCGGATCCGCTTGTCGCGCTCCGACCCGATATTTCTCACGGAGCGCGTCCGGGTCGAAGTCCGGAGCCGGCGCCGTCGTGTCGGCGTTGCTCACCGTTGGGAGTCCCTGCGGCCTGGGCGCATCTGCATCGGTCCCTCTTCTGCCTCGGCGACGCAGCGTAGTCCCGCTGGTCGCCAGGGCTCCTCCGTTGGGAGAGGCTTCGCGGCTGTGCGCGTAGGCCGGGGACTACCCCTGGTCGCCCTCGTCGCCCCGGTCGTGCCCGTGGCCGTGACCCTGGAAGAACGGCGTCTGGGAGGGCGGCGACGGCGCGGTGACGGTGGTCGTCGTGGTCGTCGTGGCGCCCGTCGGCTGCAGGACGTTCACGACGTCCTGATACTGCCCCGAGGTGATGCCGCCGCCGTCGAGCAGGACGCCGGCGAGGGAGAGTGCCTGCTGCGCCGAGGCCTGCCGAGCCGGTCCGGGCGCTTGTGCCGCCGTCTCCTGCAGGGCGCTCGCCAGCGCGCCGTCTCCGGGCAGCCCTCCGTCGGCGAGCGAAGTGGCGAGCGCCGTGATGGCCGAGCCCTCGGTGTCAGTCGGCTGGCGGATCCGGTCGTGTCAGCGCCTGGGTCCGCCCGTGGTGCTTCGCCGCGGACGCGGCCGGCCCCGTCGGTTGGGTGCCACTCCAGCAGGACCACGAAGAGCGTGACGGCGAGGGCCAGCACGAGCGACGGCGGCGACGATGAGCGCGGCGCCGGCGGGCCCGGGCGCGCCGGTCCCGTGGGCGCTCCGGGCGCGGCGCGGTGAGGATGGCGGTGCCGGGCACCTGGGGTCGGGCCGACGGGCGGTGACCGGGGCGGTGGTCGCGACCGGGCGTCGTGCAGGCGCGGAGCTGTCGCGCCTGGCCGGATCCGCCGGCCAGCGGCCCGCAGCGACTGGCACATCTCGTCCGCCGACGTGAAGCGGTCCCGTGGGTCCGTGGCCATGGCGCGACGCGCGACGTCGCGGAGCAGCGGGCGGAAGCCGCTCCATCGGGGCGGGGCCGGGACCGAGGCGTTGTCCCGTCAGCGCCTCCACCATGACCGCGCCGACCGCGTACAGGTCGGACTGCACGGTGGCCGGATGGCCCGATCTCCGTTCGGGGGCCAGGTAGCCCGGCGTGCCCAGAACGACCCCCGTCATCGTCATGTCGTCGGTCGGCGGCGGCCGGATCCGTCCGGATGTCGAAGCTCTTGGCGATGCCGAAATCGGTGATCTTCGTGTGCCCGTCCTGCTGCAGGAGGATGTTGCTGGGCTTGATGTCGCGGTGCAGCACCCCGCGCGCGTGGGCGGCCGCCAGCGCGTCGAGCGTCTCGGCCATCACGAGCAGGACGCGCTGGGGCGACAACGGCCCCCGGGCGACGATCTCGTCGCGCAGCGTGGTCCCGGGCAGGCGCTCCATCACGAGATAGGACGACGCGTGATCTTCGCCGAAGTCCAGCACGGCGACGATGTGGGGATGGATGAGCCGTGCGGCGATCAGCGCCTCCTGCTGGAACCGCTGCCGCATGCCCGGGAGCGCCCGCGTCTCGGCCCGCAGGATCTTCACCGCCGCCTGGCGCTCGAGACGCTCGTCGAAGGCGTCGAAGACTCGGGCCATGCCGCCCTCGCCCAGGAGGCCGTCGATGCGGTACCGCCCTCCGATCAGGGGCGCCGTGCGCGTCTCCACCGCGGGTTGTGTACCCCGAGTGCCGGTTCCGTAGTCGTGCCGCCTGACGCGGTGTCGCCGTGGTGCGACCAGGCGGAAGCACTCCACCTGGTCAGCCGGCCAGAGCGGCCATCTCACCCATGAGGGTCAGCGCGTCGGACGGTGACCCGTCGCCGAAGTCGCGGTAGAGGGCGTGCACGTTGGCCACGACCCGCTCGGCCTCGCTCCAACCCGCATAGGGGCCCAGGTCGATGTCCCGCGCCGCCTCGAGCGGCGTCATCCCGGCGTCGAAGCGCGTCTTGGCCTCCCTGGTCAGGAGCTCGAAGTACCCCTTGAGGTCCATCAGGGCCGCGGGCGTCGCCAGCGGGCCGTGCCCGGGGACGACGACGGTCGGGTGCAGGGCGAGGACCCGGTCACAGGCCGCGATCCAGTTGGCCACCGGCCCGGACCAGACGATGGGGTGGCCGCCGTGGAAGAGGATGTCCCCGGTGAAGACGATGCCGTCGTCGGCCAGCCAGACGACGGCATCGCCGTCCGTGTGGGCCGGGCCGACCTCGAGCAGCGAGACCGGGCGGCCGCCGACCTGCAGGTCGAGCTGCCGCTCGAACGTCCGGGTGGGCACGGCGAGCGGGACGTCCTCGAAGGAGAACGGGGAGAAGATCCTCTGGACGAACTGCGCCGGCGGCGCCGAGCGAGTCCGCCGAGCGCAGCATGGCCGCCATGGTGGCCGGCGGCAGCTGCAGCATCTCCTCGGCGCAGCGGGCGGTCGCGATGATCTCCGATCCCGCCAAGAGCGCGTTGCCGTAGCAGTGGTCGCCGTTGGCGTGCGTGTTGACCACCGTGGCGATGCGCTCGGCCGACCGGGGTCGCGGCGCGCATCTGCTCCAGCATCTCGGCCGTGAGGCGCAGGTCGAACAGCGTGTCCACCAGGAGGGAGCCGTCGTCGCCGGCGATCAGTCCGGCGTTGGACCAGCCCCAGCCGCCGTCGGGCTGCAGGTAGGCCCAGACGCCGTCGGCGACTTCGTGCAGTCCCTTCGTGTAGCCCATGGCGCTGCGAGAGCCGGCCTGGCTAGTAGACCCAGACCGTCGTCCCGATCGGGTCGATGTTGGCCGCCCAGATCCAGTCGATGGCCTCGTTGCTGACCCGCGCGCAGCCGTGCGACACCGGATACGGCGGGACGTCCGAGTCGCCGTGGATGGCGTAGCCCTCGATAGAAGAACCGCGGCATCCACAGGGTGCCGAGCGAGTCGGTCACCAGTCCGTCGACCGTCCGGAAGGTGCTGAACATCCCGGTGGGAGTGGTGGCCACGTCGGTGGCGCCGTCCTGCGTGTAGGTGTAGCCCCCGCCGGTCGACGTGTTGAGCGTCCAGAGGAGATGGTTGTTGTTGACGACCATGATCAGGTCGTCCGCGAGGTTGATCTGGATCTCGTAGCCCGACTCCGGCTGCGGCTGGGGGACGACCCCGGCCTGCGAGCGCCGCCCAGGTGGCCGGTCCCACGACGCCGTCGCGGGTGAGGTTGGCCGCCTTCTGCAGCGCCCAGACGGCCTGCTGCGTGCTGTCGTCGAAGGTGCCGTTCGTGGTGTCGACCCAGTAGCCGAGGGCGTACAGCTGCGTCTGCAGGGAGGCCACCGCCGGCCCGCTCGAGCCCAGCTGGACGGTGGGCGGGATCGGCGGCGGGCTGGTCGGCAGGAGCCAGTAGCCCTGGCCCGGACGGCGTGGCCGCAATGGCGCGGATCGGGTTGGGGTTCGCCTGGCCGCCCATGGAGCCGAGGAACGCGGTGCCGAAGTTGAAGACGCCGCCGTCCTTGGCGGCCAGCCAGTAGCCGTTTGCCGTGCCGGCCATCCCCACGATGGGTGCGTTGAGCGGCGTGCCCCCCATGGAGCCGAGGAACGGCGCGGTGCCGTAGTTGAAGATGCCGCCGTCGGAGGCCACGAGCCAGTACCCGCCGCCGCCCGGCGCCGCCGCCATGCCGACGACCGGCTGGTTGAGGTGGATCGAACCCGTGGAGCCGTAGAACTGCGCGTCCCCGTAGGCGAAGATGCCGCCGTCGGAGGCCACGAGCCAGTACCCGCCGCCGTCCGGGGTGGCCGCCATGCCGACGATGGGCTGGTTCAGCTGCATCGATCCCGTGGAGCCGTAGAAGTGCGCGTCGCCGTAGGAGAAGATGCCGCCGTCGGAGGCCACGAGCCAGTACCCGCCGCCGTCGGGCGTGGCGGCCATGCCGACGATCGGCTTGTTGAGCGGGAGCGCACCGGCCGAGCCGAGGAAGGCCGCGTCGCCGTAGTTGAAGATGCCGCCGTCCGAGGCGACGATCCAGTACCCCTGACCATCATGGGTGGAGGCCATGCCGACCGGCGGGGCGTTGAGAGTCAGCCCTCCGGCCGGGCCGAAGGAGCCGGCGTCCCCGAAGTTCACGGGCTGGGCGACGTTGTCGGGGTAGGTGGCGGCTGACGCCGTGCCCGGGGTCACGGCGAGGAGGGCCGGGACCAGCGTCATGCAGCCGACCAGCGCCGCCAGGAGCGAACGCCCGTGCTGCCTCCGAACGCCGGTGGGATCCGCTGCTCATCGGTCGGAGGGATGCGGTGTCATGGGCCGGCATGGTGGCTCCTTCGGTGGGCTCCGGGCGTGTGCCAACGCGCCGGGGTGGCCACGTTGCTGGGGTCCCGTCCGCACGGGCGTTGATCTGGTCGAAAATGTCGCTGAACTGTACATCCCGCTCCTGGCTGGCCACAGGGCCGACGCGGTGGCTGCGGGCCGCATTCTCCTTGGTCAGGAGAGGTTCCGTCCGGTGGCGGCCCCGGGCCGCCACCCGCCCTCAGCCCGGTCGCTCCCAGCGCACCACGTCGTCGAGCTGGCCGCTCTCCACGTCGTAGACCAACCCCGCGATCAGCCGCAGCCGGGAGAGGTAGGGCGTCCGGGCCAGCAGGTCCACGTCTTCGCGCAACGCGGCGGCATGGTCGTCGATCGGCAAGAACCCCAGGTCGGCCCCCGTCATCTCCCGCAGCTGGGCGTCACTCACGCCGACGAGGCCGCACTTGGTGTGCTGCATCACGACGGCGGTGTCCACCCCGAGGACGCCGCTCGAGAGGGCCAGGCTGCGCAGCACGTCTTCGGTGACGCGCCCGCCGGCGTTGCGGATGACGTGCGCCTCGCCGAGATGCAGGCCGAGGACGGCAAAGACGTCGATGCGGGCGTCCATGCAGGTGACGACGGCCAGGTGGCGGCCGGGACGGGGATCGGCCACGTTGGCGCGTGCCGCGGCGTACGCCTGGTTGGCCTGGAGGAGGTCGGAGATCCGTGTCATGCGTCCGCTGGACCGTAACAGCACGCGCCGGCGCCCGGTCCTCAGCCGGGCTCCGCGAAGCCCTCGCCGCGGTGCTGGTCGAGCGTCGGCACGGGCCGTGCGGCCTCGGGCAGCGGAAGCCGGATCGGGAACCCGGGGAACGGTGTCGCGGCCAGCATCCCCTGGCGGTCGAGCACGGGAGCAACCGGCACGCCGGCGGCGACCAGGCGGGCCACCAGTCCGTCGCGGGGCTGGGTCGCGATGGCCTCGGCGACGCGCGCTGTTGGAGCTCGGCGCCGCGCCGGCGGCGCTCGTCGAAGCCGAGGGCCGCCACGTCGGCCGAGGCCGAGCTCCTCGCACAGGTTCGCCCAGAAGTGCTGCTCGTTGACCACGCCGAGCGCCACCTGCCCGCCGTCGGCCGTCGCGAAGAGGCCGTAGCCGGGCGTCGGCGCCGGCGCGGATCGCCGCGCGGCCCCGCCGGCCGTCCCGGCGCCGGCGGGACCGGTCCAGGTGGCCAGCACGTCGGTCATGGAGACGTCGAGGTAGGTGCCCTCGCCGCTGGTGATCCGGCCCAGCACGGCGGCGCAGATCCCGAAGGCGGCGGTGAGCCCGGCGGCCAGGTCGGCGGTCGGGAGCGGCGGGACCGTCGTCGCCGTGCCGCCCTCGGGCGTCAAGGCGCCCGACCACGCCTGGTAGTTCACGTCGTGGCCGGGCAGCGCGGCGCGAGGGTCGTGCTGCCCGTAGCCGGAGATGGAGCAGTAGACGATGCCGGGGTTGCGCGCCCGCACGGCCGCCTCGTCCGAGCCCGAACCTGGCCAGCACCCCGGGGCGGAAGCCCTCGACGAGCACGTCGGCCTGCGCCGCCAGCTCGAGCGCCCTGGCGCGCCCGGTCGGCGTCCTTCAGATCGAGCTCCACGCTGCGCTTGCCCTCGTTGACCGCGGCGAAGAGGCCGGGGTAGTGGCGCATCGGGTCTCCGCCCGGCGGCTCGACCTTCAGCACGTCGGCGCCCAGGGGCACCAGCAGCGAGGTGGCGTACGGCCCGGGACGCCAGATGCTCAGGTCGAGCACCCGGAGCCCGGAGAGGAACGCCGTCGTCGCTGCCATCGGGCCAGAGTCTTGCAGCGGGCGGCGGGTAGCCTCGCGAGCGTGCTGGGTTTCTTCTCGTTCACCGAGGTGACCGACCCCTCCGCCCACGAGGCCTACAACGCCTGGCACCAGCTCGACCATCTCCCCGAGCAGTTCACCATCGACGGCATCTCGTTCGGCCGGCGCTGGGTGCGCTCCCCGCGCTGCCGGGCGGCCGAGTCGGCGACGGGCAGCCTGCTCGAGCGGTTCCACTACATGACGCTCTACCTCCTCCGCGACGAGCAGCGTGGTGCCCGAGTTCTTCGCCCTGGCCGAGCGGCTGCACGCCGAGGACCGTTTCTTCGCGGCGCGGCGTGCCCTCTTGTCGGGCCCCTTTCGCCGTGGTCGGGCGCTGGGCCGCCCCCCGGGTGGCCGTCTCCCCCGGGGCGGTTCCGTTCCGCCCCGCCCAGGGGGTCCACGTGGTCGTGGGCCCGGCCGTGTCGACGGCGCCGAGCTGGTGGACCACGCCGGAGTGGCCGGTGCCTGGCAGTTCGCCGACGCCGAGCACGACCGGACCATCACCGTCGACCTTCGTCGACGGCGACCTGTGGCAGGCCTCCGCCGCCCTCGGAACCGGTGGCGGCGAGAGCCCCGAATGGGCCGGGCCCCTGGAGCGAGTTGATGCCTTCCGCTGGGACTGGTTCGCTACGCTGACGCCTCAATGACCAGTCAAAGCAAGTCGAAGGCCCAGCGCAGGGCCGAGAGCCAGCGAGCGCGCCGCCGAGAGGCGCGCCGCCGAGCTGCGGGCGAAGCGCATGCGCATCGGCGTCCGCGTCGGTGGGGCCGTCGTCGTGATCGCGCTCGTCGTGGTCCTCATCCTGGTGCTGACCGGCGGTTCGAGCAGCCCGTGCCGCCCACGGTCAAGAACCCCCACATCTCCTCGCTCGCAGCCCATTCCCGCTTCCATGTCCTCCACGTGGGTGCAGCCGCCGGCCACGACGCCCGGTCCCGAGACGATCCCGGTTCCGAGCGGGCCGAAGCTGGCCACGCTGCTCAACGCGGCCACGGGCCAGTCGGTCGACGGCATCCAGTGCCAGGCCGGCGAGCAGACGGTGGTCCACGTCCACACCCACCTGACGATCTTCGTGAACGGCAAGGCCCGGGTGATCCCCTACGGCATCGGCATCCCCGGCTTCCAGGCCGTGAGCACGCCGCAGGGGCCGTTCGTCGAGACGGGCAGCTGCTTCTACTGGTTGCACGTCCATGCCAACGACGGGATCATCCACATCGAGTCGCCGAGCACCACCGACACCTTCACGCTGGGCCAGTTCTTCGACGAGTGGGGCATCCCGCTCAGCACGACGCAGGTCGGGTCGGCCACCGGGCAGGTGACGGTGTTCTTCACCTCGCCGGGCAAGAAGCCGATGCTCTACACCGGCGACCCCACCGACATCCCGCTCGGGTGACCACTACCAGATCCAGCTGGTCGTCGGCACGCCGATCGTGGCCCCCGTCCAGGTCACCAACTGGGGCGGGCTGTAGGTCGGTCATGCGCTCGCATGATCTTCGCCTACCCGACGTTCCACCGCGCCGTGGACTCGGCGTTGTGGTCGCCGCCCAGCAGCGAGGAGAAGATCGCCGGCGCCTGATGCGGCAGCAGCGAGAGGTGGCCCTCGCCGGGGACCACGTGGACCGTGGCCTGGGGGATGTGGCGCTTCAGGAAGGCGCGGTAGCCCGGCGGCCCGGTGCTGTCGTCCGAGCCCTCCCAGATGTCGACCGGGACGTGGATCTCCTCGAGGGAGAACCCCCACGGGTCGCCGAAGATGCGGTAGTCCTGCACGCAGCCCTCGGTGCCCTGGCGCATCGCCTCCCGGACGAAGGCCAGCGCGTGGTCGGGCGGTCCCCACTCCGTCAGCACCGTGCGATCGGCCGGCGGGAACGAGCGCATGACGGCGCGGAACAGCCGGGCGTTGCTGGCATTGACGATGCTGACCTTCATGAGCGCCGAGGCCAGCCACGGCGTCCGCCGGGTCAGGAGCAGCAGCACGCGGTCCTCCACGGTGAGCCCGCGGGTCGTGCCGTAGAGGTCGAGCGGCACCGCACTCGAGAGGAGCGCCGCGGCCGTCACGCGATCTCCCATGCGTGGCCGCGCAGATGGCGGCGTAGGGGCCGCCGGCCGACCAGCCCATCACGGCGAACTCGCTCGATGCCCAGTGCCTCGGTGAGGTGGCGCCACGTCGGCCGGCCAGTCGGTGAGACGGCGCCCCGGCTGGTAGGTCGAGAGGCCCATGCCGGGCCGGTCGGGCGAGATGAGGCGGACGCCCGCGGCGACCGCGGCCTCGTGCGCGGGCGCCGCGTCGAGCCGGGAGCTGAGGCCGCCGTGGAAGCTCAGGACCGGGAAGCCGGTCGGGACGCCGTACTCCTCGTAGGCCAGCACCCGCCCGTCGGGCAGGCGTCACCGATCCCGTCACGGCTGACACCGCTCCCGCCTCCGCGATCGCGCCGAGCGACGGCTGCGTGTGCCCGGTCCGTCCGGGGTGAGCAGGTGCCCGCACAAGAGCACGCTATAGGGTGCGGGCATGAGTCCGAACGTCGACGAACTGGTTGACGGCCTGCTGGCCGACTTCCCGCCGGCGACGACACCGCGCGCAGGAGTTCCTCGGGGAGCAGTTCGACCGCGGCCTGGCCTGGGTGCACTTCCCGCCCGGCTGCGGGCGGTCTCGGCCTGACGCCGAGGGACCAGCAGCGGGCGCAGTCGCGGCTGAGCGCGGGCGGCGCTCCGGTGGCCGGGGTGCGCAACCCCATCGGCTACGGCATGTGCGCGCCCACCATCGCCACCCACGGGACGCCCGAGCAGAAGGAGCGCTACCTCCGGCCGCTCTTCACGAACGAGGAGATCTGGTGCCAGCTCTTCAGCGAGCCCGGCGCGGGATCCGACGTCGCCGGGCTGTCCACCCGCGCCGAGCGCGACGGCGAGGAGTGGCTGCTCAACGGGCAGAAGGTGTGGACCACCCTGGCGCACATCTCCGTCGTTCGGGCTGATCGTGGCGCGCACGAATCCCGACGTGCCCAAGCACAAGGGGATGACGGCGTTCCTCGTCGACATGAAGGCGCCCGGCGTCGAGGTGCGGCCGCTCTTCCAGATCACCGGGGAGGCCGAGTTCAACGAGGTCTTCTTCACCGACGTGCGGATGCCCGACTCGGCCCGCCTCGGCGGCGAGGGCGAGGGATGGCGCGTCGCGGTGACGACGCTGATGAACGAGCGGGTCTCCATCGGCGGTGCGGTCACCCGGCGCGGCGGCGGTCCGGTCGCGGAGGCCATCAAGATCTGGAAGGAGCGCTGGCAGGGGGACACCTCCGCCCATGCGCTCGCCCTGCGCGATCGGCTCGTCTCGAGCTACATCCGCATGGAGGCGCTGTCGATGACCAACGCCCGCGCCGCGCAGACCCGCAAGGCCGGCACGCCCGGGCCCGAGGGCTCGGTGGCCAAGCTGGCCTACGCCGAGGAGAACAAGCGGGTCTACGACCTCTGCATGGACCTGCTGGGCAACGACGCCATGCTGTTCCCGGCCGGGTACCCCATGGTCCGTCCCGACCATGGTCGGCATGGGCTCGCCCGACGTGCGCAAGATGTTCCTGCGGGTGCGGGCGAACTCCATCGAGGGCGGCACCTCCGAGGTCATGCGCAACATCCTCGGCGAACGGGTGCTCGGCCTCCCGGGCGACGTCCGCACCGACAAGGAGCTCGCCCTGGAAGGACGTCCCGCGCAGCTGAGCGCGCGCCGGTCGTGACGGGATCTGACATCAGGGCCGAGAAGCGCGCCGCCGCCGAGGCGGCGGCGGCGCTGGTCGAGAGCGGCATGTGGGTCGGGCTGGGGACCGGCTCCACCGTCGCCGAGCTGGTCCCTCCCCTCGGGGCCGCGCCGCCTGGACATCACGTGTGTCGCGACGTCGCCGGCGACCGAGGAGCTGGCCGTCGCCCACGGGCTCGACGTCAGGCCCTTCACCGACATCGACCGCCTCGACCTGGCCATCGACGGGGCCGACCAGGTCGACCCGCTCGGCTGGCTGATCAAGGGCGGGGGCGGGGCGCAGACCCGCGAGCGGATCGTGGCCGCGGCCGCCGATCGCTTCGTGGTCATCGTGTCCTCCGACAAGCCGGTCGACCGGCTGCACGCCCCCGGTCCCGCTCGAGCTCCTGGCCTTCGGGCTGGCGGCCACCCTGCGCGCGCTCCCCGGCGCGGTGCTGCGCGACGTGCCCGCGTCGCCCGACGGCGGCGTGCTCGCCGACTACCACGGCGAGGTCGGCGACCCGGCCGACGCTGGCCGCCATGCTCGATGCCGTGCCGGGCGTCGTGTCCCACGGCCTGTTCCCGCCCGCCCTGGTCTCCACCGTGCTCATCGCCCGGGGCGACGAGGTGGAGATGCGTCAGATCGGCTGAACGGCGCCTTACGCCGCCGGGCTGAAGGTGACCGGCAGCGCAGTGGGGGAGCGGAAGACGTCGCCGCGGATGTGGGGATCGTCGTCGCCCGGCGTCGAGGGCCAGGTCGGGCAGGCGGTCGAACACGCGGTTGAGCAGGGCGCGCGTCTCGAGCCGGGCGAGATGCATGCCGAGGCACATGTGCGGCCCGTGGGCGAACGCGATGTGGGGGAGGGCGGGCCGGAAGATGTCGAACGATCTCGGGGTCCTCCCACCGGCGTCTCGTCGTGGTTGGCCGAGCCGATGTGGGGCGTGATGCTCTCGCCGGGGCCGAGGGTGACGCCCGCCGATCTCGACCTCGCAGGTCGTCGTCCGGTTGATGGTGAGCAGCGGCGGCTCGCAGCGCAGGCCCTCCTCAATGGCCTGGGGCAGCAGCGAGCGGTCGTCCCGCACCGCCTCGAGCTGCTCGGGGTGCGTGAGGAGCAGGTAGAGCAGGTTGCCCGACGAGCGGTAGGTCGTCTCGGCCCCGGCGGGCAGCAGCAGGCGCAGGAAGGAGTAGATGGCCTCGTCGGTCAGCTTCTCGCCGTCGACCTCGGCCGAGACCAGGTCGCTGATCACGTCCTCGGCCGGGTGGGCCCGCCGGTCGGCCACCACGCCGGCGAAGTACTCGCGGAGCGCCTCGGAGGCGGCCAGCCCGCGGTCGATGTCCGCCACCAGGCCGATGAGCTCGACCGACCAGCGCTGGAACTGGGGGAAGTCCTCCTCGGGCAGGCCGAGCAGGCGCGCGATCACCCGGACCGGGAACTCGAAGGTCAGTTGGCGCACCAGGTCGGCCTGGCCGTCGGCGGCGAAGCGGTCGATCTGCTCGTCGATGATCGGGCGGATGAACTCGGGCTCCCAGCGCGCCAGGGCCTTCTCGCGGAAGGCGTGGGCCACCAGGTTGCGGTGGCTGCGGTGCTCGGGGTCGTCCATGCCGAGGATCATGTGGCCCATCACCATGCCGATGGTGACGT
Source organism: uncultured Acidimicrobiaceae bacterium (assembly GCA_963731065.1). Lineage (GTDB taxonomy): Bacteria > Actinomycetota > Acidimicrobiia > Acidimicrobiales > RAAP-2 > Bog-473. The sequence goes on from CAVSUH010000024.1 coordinate 398,598, forward strand.
CGTAGCCGGTCGAGGTGAACGTCTTGGCGTCACGCAGAATCCGCGAGCAGTCGTCGTAGCGGTAGGCGATCCATCCCGGCTCGACGTCGATGCCCTCGGGCAGGGCCTCGGGGGAGATGGTCAGGCCCTTGTGCGACCGGCGTGTCGCGGCGCTTGGCGACGAGGTCGGGGTAGGGGTCGCGCGTCGTGCCGGCCACCACGTCGTCGAAGGCGCTGAACGGGTCGTACTCCTGAGCGTCGGATAGTGCCATGGCGCGATTCCCTCCCGCAGGTGTTCTGTGACGTCGGTGTCAGGCTACGGGGCGCGACGGCGACGGCGCACCGCGCGGCTCCCAGGGCGACGCCGGGCCCCGACGGCGTAGGCTCCGGCCTGCATGCAGACGCTCCGCACCCCCGACGACCGCTTCGCCGACCTGCCCGGCTACGACTTCTCCCCGCACTACGCCGAGGTGGCCGACTGCCGAGGGGGGCACGCTGCGGGTGCACTACCTGCGGGAGGGCGACCCCTCGGCGCCGGTCGTGCTCCTGCTGCACGGCGAGCCCTCGTGGTCGTACCTCTACCGCAAGATGATCCCGGTCCTCACCGGCGCCGGGCTGCAGATCGTGGCGCCCGACCTGGTCGGCTTCGGGCGATCGGACAAGCCGGCCGAGCGCACCGACTACACGTTCGCCCGCCACGTCGAATGGATGCGCGAGCTGCTCTTCGACCGGCTCGACCTGGCGCGACATCACCCTGGTGTGCCAGGACTGGGGCGGGCTCATCGGCCTGCGCCTGGTCGGCGAGCACCCCGAGCGCTTCGCCCGGGTCGTCGCCGCCAACACCTTCCTGCCGACGGGCGACACCAATCCCGGGCGACGCCTTCTTCGCCTGGCAGAAGTTCTCCCAGGAGGTCGACGTGTTCCCGACCGGCGGCATCGTCCGCGGCGGGTGCGCCAAGCCCGTGGCGCCCGAGGTCGAGGCGGCCTACGACGCGCCGTTCCCCGACGAGTCCTACAAGGCGGGGGCCCGGCAGTTCCCGCTGCTCGTGCCGTCACGGCCCGACGACCCGGCCCACGACGCCAACGTGGCGGCCTGGGTGGGCCTGGCCGCCTTCGACCGGCCCTTCCTCTGCGCCTTCAGCGACAGCGACCCCATCACCAAGGGTGCGGACCGCAACCTCAAGGAGCGGATCGCCGGTGCCAAGGGGCAGCCCCACACGACGATCGTCGGCGGCGGGCACTTCCTCCAGGAGGACTGCGGCGAGGAGCTGGCCGAGGTCGTGGTCTCCTTCGTCGCCTCCACCCCGTGAGCAACGAGCACAGCGTCGTCATCGTCGGTGCCGGGTTCTCCGGCATCGGGATGGCGGCCCGCCTCCGCTCCATGGGCATCGACGACTTCGTCGTCCTCGACCGCGGCAACGACCTCGGCGGCACCTGGCGCGACAACTCCTACCCCGGCGCCTCCTGCGACGTCCCGTCCAACCTCTACTCGTTCTCCTTCGCGCTCAATCCCGAGTGGTCCCGCTCGTTCTCCTCCGCAGAGCGAGATCTGGGACTACATGCGCGGGTGCGTCGACCGCTTCGACGTGGGGGCGCACCTGCGCTTCGGCCGGGCCGTGGAGGAGGCGCGCTGGGACGACGGCCACGGCCCGCTGGGTCGTCCGCACGACCGGGGGAGAGGAGTACGGCGCGCCGGTGCTGGTGTGGGCCACCGGCTCGCTGAGCGAGCCCTCCATCCCGGACTTCCCGGGCCTGGCGGACTTCCGCGGCAAGGTCTTCCACTCCGCCCGCTGGGAGCACGGCTTCGACCTGACGGGGAAGCGGGTGTGCGTCGTCGGGACCGGGGCCTCGGCCGTGCAGTTCGTGCCGCAGATCGCCCCGGTCGTCGAGCACCTCTACCTGCACCAGCGGACGCCGCCCTTCGTCGTCCCCCGCCGCGACCGGGCCGTCTCGGGCCTGCGCAAGCTGGCCTACCGCAGGGCGCCCTGGCTCCAGCGCCTGTCCCGGCTGCGCATCTACGCCATGTTCGAGGCGCTGCTGTCGGTCTTCGTCGGCCACGGGGAGCGGCGCAAGGCCGCCGTCCGCAAGACCGCGCTCGACCACCTGGCCAAGCAGGTGCCCGACGAGGCGCTGCGCCAGAAGCTCGTGCCGCACTACGAGCCGGGCTGCAAGCGCCTCCTGCTCTCCGACGACTACTACCCCTCGCTCACCCGGCCCAACGTCGAGGTGGTGGAGTCACCGGTGGCCTCGTTCACCGCGCACGAGGTGGTGGGCCAGGACGGCATCGCCCGTCCGGTCGACGTCGTGATCATGGGCACCGGCTTCGAGGCGGCCGAGCCGCCCTACGCCGAGCACATCGTCGGCAGGGAGGGCGTCCGGCTGGCCGAGCTCTGGAAGGCGAGCGGCGTCGAGGCCTACGCCGGCTCCACCGTGGCCGGCTTCCCCAACCTGTTCCTGATGATCGGGCCCAACTCGACGCTGGCCCACAACTCCATGATCTACATGATCGAGTCGCACATCAACTACATCGCCAGCGCGCTGACCTTCCTGCGCCGCCCCGGCGTGCGCGTCGTCGAGGTCAAGCCGGCCGTGCAGCGGCGCTACAACGAGCGCCTGCAGGCCCGGCTGGAGCACTCGGTCTGGGTCGAGGGCGGGTGCGGCAGCTGGTACCTCGACCACCGGGGCCGCAACACGACCCTGTGGCCGGACCACACCTGGAAGTTCCGCCGGCTGACCCGGCGCTTTCACCCCGGCGAGTACACCGTCCGCGCGTAGGCCCGCAGCGCCAGCGCGCACAGCACGGCCGCGAAGAGGGCGAGCACGCCGATCTCGGGCAGCACCGCGATCAGCCCGTCGTGGTCGTAGATCAGCTTGACGAACGCGTCCATGGCCCAGGCCTGGGGCACCACGTGGCCGACGCCCCGGACCACCGGGCCGACCACGTCGAGCGGGTACATGCAGCCGCCCAACATCCCGCACACGATGCCCAGCACCACCGCCAGGGAGATCGCCTGCTCCTCCGTGCGCGAGCGCATGCTCACGAGCGCGGCCGCGCCGGCGTAGGCGAGCGACAGCATGGCGAGGACGAGGAACACGCCGAGGGGGTCGCCCCAGTGCACGCCGAAGAGCAGGCGCCCGACGACCAGCAGCCCGACGCACTGCACGGCGGCGACGCAGAGGCTCGTGGCGATCAGGGCCGCCACCACCGAGCGCCGGCGCACCGGCGCGGCGGCCAGCCGGTTCATCAGGCCGAGCCGGCGGGACTCGACCACACCCGAGGACAGGAGGAGCACCGTGATGCCGAGGAAGAGGACGAGGTCGGCCGGTGCCACGTAGGAGAAGGGGCTCAGCGCGGCGGGGACATCGGTGTGGGCCAGGGTCACGTCGGTCACCGTCGTGTGCGTGCCCTCGGCGGCGATGAGGTCGAGGAGGGCCACCACGTCGGTGCGCGCCTGGAGCGCGCTGGTCGACGCCGACTCGCTCACGAAGTCGACGCGCTGGGTCCCGGGCGGCGCCGGCAGCGCGATGAGCCCGGCCACCACGCGCCCCCGCAGGATGTCGTCGCCCAGTTGGGCCCGGTTGGGCTCGATCCGCACCTTGAGGTCGCCGGTGCGGGCCACCAGGTGGACCAGCCGCGGCGAGGGGTGCACCAGGCCGATGGGCTCCTTGGGGCTCCCGGCCAGCAGGCCCGTGACGAGAATGAAGAGGACCGGGAACAGCGTGGCGACGAAGAGGAGGCGCCGGTCGCCGACGGCGCGGCGCAGGTTGACCCGGATGATCGGGATCACGGCGTCACCATCCGGCGCACCCGGGCCATGGCGAGGCCGCCGGTCACGAGCGCGATCAGGCACAGGACGAGGAAGGGCCCGACCACCGACGACGCCGGGTCCCGCAGCAGCGCCAGGCGGCCGAACCCGACCAGGGCCCACCCGTTCGGGGTCCCGAGGCTGAGCACCTGGAGGGCCTCGGGCAGGGCACCGGGCGGGAGCAGGTTGCCCCCCAACAGCGCCAGCACGAGGCCGACCACCAGGGAGGCGGCGAACGCCTCCTGGGGCGTCCGGGCGAACGAGGTGAGGAAGGCGCCGAGGCCGCACATGGCGGCGGTGGCCCCGACGCACATCAGGAGCACGCCGAGCGGGGCGCCCCAGTTGGCGCCGAAGGCGGCCGCGGTCACGCCCCAGACGATCAGGATGGACGTCAGCCCGGTGAGGCCGATGGCCAGGAGCTTCCCCCACACAATGGCGCTCGGCCTGACGGGCGCGGCGGCGAGCCGGGCCAGCGTCCCGGTCGAGCGCTCCATGAGGAGCGAGCGCATGCCGAGGCCGCTCCCGATGAAGAGGAAGACCACCGCGATGGAGGGCGCGAAGTAGTCGAGCACGGCCTTGCCGCCGTTGCCGAGCGTGCTCGCCGAGAGCGAGATGGCCGCCGCGTCGGTGGCCGTCCCGCGCTCCAGGCGGCCCGGCGTACAGCCGGCTGGCCAGGCCCGCCGCCACCGACTCGGCGTACTCCTGGCCGAGCAGCGCGTTGGCCCGGTCCACGACGTCGAACCCGGGCGAGGGCGTGGCGCCCGGGGCCACCATCGGGATGAGGAGGTGCGAGAGGCGTCCGGTCGCCCCGGTGCAGGACCACGCCGCCGGCCAGCGTGCCGTCGGCCACCTCGCGCTTGACCGCCGCCTCGCCCGGGACCAGCCGCACCACGACGTTGCCCGGGAGCTGGCTCGCGTGCACGGCCGCCCGCAGCAGCGCCGGCGAGGCACCCGACACCCCGATCGGGAGCGTCGCCGTCGACGACGTTGCCGGCGAAGGCGAAGCCGAGAATGGCGGCGATGGCGAGCGGCGCCACCAGGCAGGTGATCACGGCCGAGCGGTCGCGCACCCGCCGGCGCAGTTCGTTGAAGGTGATGACGAAGGCGGTCAGTCGCCGTGCTCCTGACCCTGGCTCCCTGTCCTCACCGCGCAGAAACTACCTTTGGCCGTCGTGATCGCGCTGGAGCCCGTCGGATTCGTCGTCGGTGGCCGGACCGAGCCGATCGACGACGACTGGGGCGGCGTCGAGGCGGTGATCCGCCTCGACGGCGCGCAGTTCGGGCCCGACGCGGTGGCCGGGCTCGACGGCGTTCTCCCATCTCGTCGTGGTCTTCCAGTTCCACCTGGTCGATCCGGCCGACGTGCAGTCGGGCGCCCGCCGGCCCCGCGGGAACCCGGACTGGCCCGAGGTGGGCATGTTCGCCCAGCGGGCGCGGATGCGGCCGAATCGCCTCGGCGTCTCGACCTGCCGCCTCACCGCCGTGGCGGGCCTCGACCTGCACGTGCAGGGGTCTCGACGCCATCGACGGGTCGCCCGTGCTCGACGTCAAGCCCTTCATGCGGGAGTTCGAGCCGCCCGGCGCCGACGGTGCGCCAACCCGACCTGGTCGACCGAGCTGATGCGCGGGCTACTACTGAGCCGGTCGCCCCTGCGAGCTGGCCGCGGGCACGCGCGGGCCACCGGCCTCTTCTGGCCCCGACCGGCGTGTAGCTTGCCCGGATGCCCTCGCCGAACATCCTCGTGATCATGACGGACGAGGAGCGCTACCCGCCTCCCTACGAAGGCGAGTCGCTGGCCCGGTTCCGCCGGGAGCAGCTGGGCGCGCGCCAGTCCATCCGCGACGGGGGCCTCGAGTTCCACCGGCACTACGCCGGCTCGACCGCCTGCCTGCCCAGCCGGACCACGCTCTTCACCGGCCAGTACCCGTCCCTGCACGGCGGGACGAACACCGACGGCATGGCGAAGAAGGCGAACGACCCCGCCATGGGGTGGCTCGACCCCAATTCGGTGCCTACCCTCGGCGACTGGTTCCGGGCCGGCGGCTACGAGACGCACTACCGCGGCAAGTGGCACGTGTCGCACGCCGACCTGCTGATCCCGGGCACCCACGAGAGCCTGATGGCGTCGGACGACGCCGGGAAGCCGATTCCCGAGGCCGTGGCGGCCTACAAGGGCGCCGACCGCCTCGATCCCTACGGCTTCTCCGGCTGGATCGGCCGCGAGCCGCACGGTGCGGCCAAGGCCGACTGCGGCACGGTGCGCGACGGCGTGTTCGCCGAACAGGTCGTCGAACTCTTCGCGTGAGCTGGCCGCCGCCCGTCGCGACGGGCCGTGGCTGGCGGTGGCGTCCTTCGTCAACCCCCACGACATCGCGTTCAACGGTTGGGCCTGGGAGAACCTGCTCGGCTACCCGCCGGTCGACGACGACACGCTGCCCGACATCCCCGAGGCGCCCTCGCAGGCGGACTCCTTCGCGGGCCGGCCCGCCTGCCAGGAGGCGTTCGTCAAGGCGTGGCCGGCCATGCTCTACGAGCAGTCGGCCGACGAGGCCTACCGCCGGCTCTACTACTACCTCCACAAGCTGGTCGACCGGGCCATCGGGCGCATCCTCGAGTCGTTGGAGCAGTCGGGCATGGCCGAGGACACCGTGGTCGTCTTCACCTCCGACCACGGCGACCTGGTGGGCGCCCACGGGGGCCTGATGCAGAAGTGGTACAACGCCTACGACGAGGCCATCCGTGTGCCGCTCCTGGTGCGCGGGCCCGGCGTGGTGGCGACGCCCGAAGGCGTCGCACACGCCGACCAGCCACGTCGACCTGCTGCCGACGCTGCTCGGTCTGGCGGGGATCGACGTCGAGCGCGCCGCGGCCATTGTCGCGGTCGAGCACGACGAGACCCAGCCGCTGCCGGGCCGGGACCTCAGCCCGGTGCTCGCGGGGCTCGGCGGCGACCGACACGTTGGCCGAGCCCCTGTACTTCATGACCGAGGACGACGTCGGCCGCGGCCTGACGCCGACGAGCATCGTGAGCGGCCAGGCCGTACGAGCCCGTGCCGTTCCCCTCGCACGTCGAGTCGGTGATCGCGTCGCTGCCGACCGGCGCCGGCGACGCGTCAGAGGTGTGGAAGCTGAACCACTACTACGAGCGCCTCGACGAGTTCGACCAGGCGCACGGCCTGCCGGCGAATCCGTTCGCCCCCCCGCCGGCCGAGGCGGCCTGGGAGCTGCACAATCTCACGGCGGATCCCGAGGAGCGCCGGAACCGGGTGCACGGACGACGCCGGACGTGCTGCGGGACCTGCAGGGCGTCCTGGACGAGCAGCGCGAGCGCAAGCGCCGCCTGCCCCAGCTGCGGAACCGATCGGCCTGACGCCGCGGCCCGGCCGGTCGATCGCCCGCTCAGTCGAAGCTGGGGCGGCGGTCCCGGGTGCGCTTGAGCTCGAAGAAGCCGTCGGTCGCCGTGCACAGCAGCACGCCGTCCCACAGCAGGCCGGCCGCCTCGCCCTTGGGCGCCGGCGTGACCACGGGGCCGAAGATGGCCGTCCCGTTGTAGTGGATGACCGGCGTGCCCACGTCGTCGCCGACGGGGTCCATGCCGGCGTGGTGGGACGCCGCCAGCGCAGCGTCGAACTCCTCGGAGGTGGCGGCGTCGGCCAGGGAGGCCGGCAGCCCGAGCTCGGCCAGCGCCTCGGCGATGATCGACTCCGACTCTCCTCGGCCAGGCCCCGCTTCTCCAGGTGGATGCGGTTGCCGAGCGCCGTGTAGAGCGGCCCGAGGATCTCGGGCCCCTTCATCTGCTCCGCCGCGATGCACACGCGCACCGGGCCCTTGGCCAGGGCGAGGCGCGCCTTGTACTCGTCGGAGAGCTCGTCGCGTCCCTCGTTGAGGATGGCCAGCGACATGACGTGCCATTCGACGTGGATGTCGCGCACCTGCTCGACCTGGAGCATCCAGCGCGAGGTGATCCAGGCCCACGGGCACAGGGGGTCGAACCAGAAGTCTGCAGTGTCCTTGTCGCTCATGGGATACCTCCGTCGACGCGCAGGATGGCGCCGGTCGTGTACGACGATGCGTCGGTGGCGAAGTACAGCGCGGCGCCGACGATCTCGTCGGGCTCGCCCGCCCGCTCGAGGGCGTGGTGCGGCATGCCGTGCTCACGCGCCGCCGGGCCCCAGGGCCCTCGGCGATGTCGGTGAGGAACGGGCCCGCCATGATGCAGTTGACCCGCACCGTCGGCCCGAACGCCTTGGCGAAGCCCTCGGTCAGCGTGTTCAGCCCCGCCTTGGCGGCGTCGTAGGGCAGCATGCCCGGGGCGGGGCGGAGGGAGCCGGTGCTCGAGACGTTGATGATGGATCCACCATATGGGCCGTCCGCCATCCTCGTGCCGACGAGCGCGGTGAGCCGGAACGGGCCTTTCAGGTTGACGCCGAGCACCTTGTCCCACAGCTCCTCGCTCACCGAGGTGAGGTCCGGGTACAGGGGTGACATGCCGGCGTTGTTCACCAGCACGTCGACGCGCCCGAAGGCGGCGTAGGCCTGCTCCACCAGGCCGTCGATCTCGTCCCAGTGCCCGATGTGGCAGGCCACCGGCAGGGCCCGCCGGCCCTTGGCCTCGACCTCGGCCGCCACGGCCGCGCAGGCATCGAGCTTGCGGCTGGTGATGACGACGTCGGCCCCGGCGTCGGCGAAGGCGAGCACCATGGAGCGGCCCAGCCCCCGGCTGCCGCCGGTGACGAGGGCGACCTTGCCGGTCAGCGGTCCGTCCGTCACTCGTCACGAGCAGCTCGGCGACGGCGTGGGTGACGGCCTTGGCCATCGGGATGTTGAGGGACTCGTTGGGCCCGTGGGCGTTGGAGTGCGGTCCGAGGACGCCGGTCGCCACGAACTGGGTGCCGGGGAACCCGCGCTGCAGGTCGGCCAGGAACGGGATGGAGCCGCCCTCGCCGACGAAGCCCGGCTCGTGCCCGAAGCGCTCCCTCGATACCGCCGACAGCGTCGCGGCGATGCCCGGATCGAGCGGCGGGGCGATCCACCCCTGGGCGGCCGCCTCCATGTCGATGGTGATGTGCGCCCCCTCGTCGGTCCGGATGGCCGAGATCAGCGCGTCGGTCGCCACCTGCGCGTCGACGTCGGGGGGGAGCCGCAGCGAGAACTTGAGCGTCGTCGAGGGCCGCAGCACGTTGCCGCCGTCCCGTGGCTTGGGCAGCCCGTCGGCGCCCGTCACCTCGAGGGCGGCCCCCCAGGTGCGCGCGACGAGCCGGTCGACCGGGTCGGGCGTGAGGAGGTGCAGGCCGTCGACGACGGGCGCGCCGCTGTCGGGGAACTCGGCCGCCATGACGACGAGGTTGGCCCGGTGCGCGTCGGGGATCCCCGCCCCCAGCAATTCCGGCAGGAGGATGCGGCCGGTCGCCTCGTCCTCGATCTGCGACAGGATGCGGCGCAGGATGCGGAACGAGGACGGGACCACGCCGCCGCCCTGCCCGCTGTGGATGCCCTCGGTGAGCACGTCGACCTGCACCGTGGCGACGAGGTTGCCCCGCAGCGACGAGGTCAGCCACAGGCGGTCGTAGCTGAGCCCGCCCGAGTCGAGGCAGATGACGAGACGGGGCGTGCCGATGCGCTCCTTGAGGTTCTCGAGGTGCGCCGCCAGGTCCGGGCTGCCGCTCTCCTCGCTCGCCTCGATGAGGACGAGGACGCGGCCCTGGCCGCCGCCCGCCGCCAGCAGACCCGTCACGGCGGCAAACGTCGCGTAGCCGTCGTCCGCCGTGCCGCGGCCGTAGAGGAGGTCGCCCTCGCGCACCGGCTCCCAGGGCCCGAGCCCGCTGCGCCACTCGCCGAGCGGCGGCTGCTTGTCCATGTGGCCGTAGATGACGATGGGATCGCCCGTGCCGCCGTTGTCGATCAGCAGCACCGGGGTGCGGCCCGGCAGCGTCACGATCTCGACCTGCAGCGCGGCGTCCTGGTCCGTGCACCCACGCCGCCAGCAGCTCGGCCGCCGCCGCGATGGCGCCCCGCTCGTCCCAGTCCGGGTCGAAGGCGGGGGAGAGGCACGGGATGCGGGTGTACTCGCTCAGGGCGGGGAGGATGCGGTCCTCCCAGGCGGCGTCGATGTCGATCAGGTGCGGCTGCTCACGACCTCGGTGATCTCGGCCAGCCGGTCGAGCGTCTTGGACATGGACGGCGGCCGTGTGCTGGCCGATCTTGGGGTGCTTCAAGAAGAACGCCTGCTTGTCCTGGCTGATGTCCCACGACTCGGTCACCTTGGTCCCGCCGTCGACCGGCTCGAACTCGTAGCGCCAGATGCGCCCGCCGAGGAAGCGGCCGAGAGGCCCGGCCTGCACGGTCTGCCAGGCGATGCGGCGGTCCTGCTCGAACTCCACACCGTGTTGGACATGGAGTAGGGCACGCCCATCTTCATCGACATGCCGAAGGTCGAGCCCAGCGCTCAGCTGCTGCGGCCGCGCCGTCCTTGGCCTTGACCAGCTGGCCCGAGCCGTCGATCTCGGGGTGGCGCGTGGCGTCGGCCACCACGGCGAAGAGGGCGGCGGCTGGCGCGTTGATGACCCGGTCCACGCTGACGACGGTGTGCTGCGTGCTCTGCGCCATGGACGACCTCCGGTTCGGCGGACTTCGCGGGCTGGAGACTAGATGGCGTGCGCGACCAGGTCGCCCAGCTGCACCCACTCCAGGGTGGCGGCGTGGGTCGAGGCCAGCACGACCGGCGGCGCCATGCCCGCCTCGAAGGCCTCCTGCCAGCGGGCGGCGCACAGGCACCACTGGTCGCCCGGCTGCAGGCCGGCGAAGCCGAACTCGGGATGCGGCGTCGACAGGTCGTTGCCGACCGACGCCGAGAAGGCCAGGAACTCGGCGGTGACCCGGGTGCAGACCGTGTGGACGCCGACGTCCTCGGCGCCGGTGTTGCAGCAGCCGTCCCGGTAGAAGCCGGTGAGCGGATCGAAGTTGCAGGGCTCGAGGGCTTCGCCGAGGACGTTCTGCGCCATGGCCCATTTGACCACGGCCCGGGTGCCGCGCCCCAAACGGCCCGGGTGGGCGCGGCGTGCGGCCTGCGGCTCAGGGCCCGGCGACCGGGGTGCCGCCGAAGCGGTCGACCCAGGCGAAGGAGCCGACGGGCGCGCGCCGCAACCGGCGCGGGGCGGTCACCGGGCGGCCGAGCACCACGAGGGCCGCCACGGCCACGGTGTCGGGGATGCCGAACAGCGCGCGCACGTCGTCCTCTCGCCGCACCGGCATGGTGGTCATGACGCCGCCGAGGCCCTCGGCTCGGGCCGCGAGCAGCAGGCTCCAGACGAAGGGGTAGATGGAGGCGCCGCCGGCCAGGGTGTAGCGGGGCAGGTCGCGGTCGACCGCGGCGAGCGCCGGCCAGGTCGGCCAGGACGAGGAGGAGGGCGGGCGCGGTATCGAGCGTCTCGGCGAAGCCGGGTGCGGCGGCGCCGGCCTCGGCGAACGGCGCGCGCGTTGGCGACGGCCGCCGCCTCGGCCGCACGGTCGGTGACCGGCGCCCAGGGCACCAGGCCGGCCGACGACCATGGCCAGGTACTCGTACCAGCCGCTCAGGTAGAGGTCGCGCAGCGCGACGCGGGTGGCCGGGTCCTTGCACGACGATGACCCGCCAGCCCTGACGGTTGCCGCCGCTCGGGGCGAAGCGGGCCGTGTCGAGCAGCCGGGCCAGCACCTCGTCGTCGACCGGCTCGGGGTGGAATTGGCGGGCGGCGCCGGTGCTGCGCAGCGTGTCGACGAGGTCGAGGTCCACGGGTTGCCCACCGTAGCGGCCGGTGGGTAAGAGTGCGGGTGTGACGCTGCGCGATCTCGTCCCGCTGGCCCCTCGTCGTGGCGCCCATGGCGGGTGGGCCGTCGACGGTGGACCTCGTGGTGGCGACCAGCCGGGCGGGCGCGCTGGGCTTCCTCGCCGGCGGGTACAAGACGGCGGCCGGTCTGGCCGAGGAGATGGCGGCCGTCCGGGCCGCCGGCGTCGACGCGTTCGGCGTGAACCTCTTCGTCCCGGGCGCCCCGACGGCCGATCCCGACGGCCTGGCCGCCTACGTCGCGCGGCTCGAGGCCGACGCCGCCGTCGTCGGGGCGACCCTCGGGCGAGCCGTCGTGGGACGACGACGACTACGCCGGCAAGGTCGACGCGGTGCTGGCCGCGCCGCCCGCCGCGGTCAGCTTCACCTTCGGCATCCCTGCGGCCGACGTCGTCCGCGGCGCTGCAGGCGGCGGGCTCCGCCGTCCTGCTCACCGTCACGACGCCGGAGGAGGCGGTCGTCGCGCTGCGGGCGGGGCCCGACGCGCTGTGCCTGCAGGGCGCGGAGGCCGGGGCCCACCGGGGCAGCCTGGCCAACGACGACCGTCCGGACGAGGACCGGCCCGTGCGGGCGCTCCTCGCCGCGGTGCGCCGGCGCACGCTCGTCCCGCTGGTGGCGGCGGGCGGGGTGGGCGGCCCGGAGGACGTGGCCGACCTGCTGGCCCGCGGGGCGGACCTGGTCCAGGCCGGCACGGCGTTCCTGCGCTGCCCCGAGAGCGGCGCGCCCGCCGCACTGAAGGACGCCCTCGCGACCAGCGCCGCGTTCGGGGCGACCGACGATCACCCGGGCCTTCAGCGGCCGGCGGGCGCGCGCGCTCGTCAACGCCATGGTGCGGGAGCATCCCGGCGCGCCGGCCGCCTACCCCGAGATCAACAACGCGACCCGTCCGCTGCGCGCCGCGGCGGCCCGAGCGGGTGACCCGGAGCACATGAGCCTGTACGCCGGGACGGCGTTCGGCCAGGCCGAGGCCCGGCCCGTCGGCCGAGGTCGTCGAGCGGCTGGTGTCAGGATGCGCGGCGGTGAGCAGCGGGCGCCAGACGAAGACGATCGAGTTCACGCCGCCCGACGTGGCCGGCGTCGCCCACGAGTTGGATGCGCTGCGCGCGGCCGGCGGCGGCTGGGTCAACCTGATGCCCGGGATCGACGAGGAGGCGTCCGACGTGCATCCCCGGGCCGGGCTGTTCGCGTTCTTCGGCAACAACGCGGCGCCGGTGACGATGACGACGGTCATGCCGCCCAAGAAGGATCGCCGCGACACCGAAGGGCTGACCGTCGGCATCATGCACCCGACGGGAGGCAAGGCCGTGGAGCGACTGGCCGAGGCCGGCGTGACCGTGCCCGACGGCTGGGTGGTGCGCCAGGACCACGCCCGGCGGGGCCTGCTGCTGCGGACCCCGGTGGCGGTCGGCCGAGGCCGACGTCATCGACTGGTCCGTGCGCGGCCGGCACCGCGTTGTGCCGGGCCGAGATGACCGGCCGGTGGCGGGCCGTGGTCTACCTTCCGTAGAGTGGCTGACAGGGGCGACGCGCGGACGACGCAGTGGTCGAGGCCGGGCTGGCGACGCTGGGTCGCGGCCAACCCTGACGCTCGTGCGCGGCGCTCGCCGGCAGTGATGCGTGGCGCGGTGCTGGCGACGGCGACGGTGTGTTCAGGCTTGTCGCGCGGTCTCGCACGCGCAAGGAGGTCAGGCCAACGAGACCCTTCTCGTCGACCTCGGCCCCTCGCCATCCGGGAATGGTGGTGCGGCTGCCGCCGCTGGAGGCCACGTTCCCGGACTACGACCTGGGTCCGCAGGCGCTCGTCCAGAACGCCGTCGCCGCTGCGGGCGTGCCGGCTCCGGCGCCGGCGCTCGTCGGTGAGCGATCCCGGGTGGATCGGCTCGACCTTCCTGGTCATGCCGCGCGTGGCGGGCGACATCCCGGGACCGGCACCCTTCTTCGATCCCTACGTGCGCGACGCCGGGCCCGCGCTCCAGCGCGTCATGCACGACGAGCTCATCGACGCCGTCGCCGACGTGCATGCCGTCGACTGGGAGGCACACGGCTCTGGGTGCCGTGTTGCCGGGAGGACAGCTGCAGCGCGACGGTGGAGCGCTGGGTGGCGTACGTGGAGTGGTCCTCGGAAGGTGACCCGTTGCCGGCGCTGGCGCAGGCCCTCGACTGGTGCGGCCGCCATGTCGCCGGCCGAGCGACCCGCCGTCCTCCTTTGGGGCGACGTCCGACTGGGCAACCTCGTCTTCGACACCGAGCGCCACGTCACCGCGGTGCTCGACTGGGACCTGGCCTCGCTCGGCCCGCGGGAGATGGATCTCGGCTGGCACTTCGGCCTCGAATTCATGATGGAGGCGTTGTTCGGAGGCCGGCTGCCGGGCTTCCCCGGCGCGGGGGAGTCGCTGGAGCGCTACGAGCGGCGCAGCGGGTACGAGGTGCGGGATCTGGCGTGGCACGAGGTCTTCGCTCTGGCCCGCGCCCTGGCCATCAACGACCGCCACCAGCGCATCACGGGCGACACCGCGTCGGCGTGAGAACCCGATGGGCGACATCCTGCTGGCGCGGCTGGAGTCGGCCTCCGCCGGGGCGGCTGAGGCCCATCCCGCCGCTCGGACCAGTACCGATCGGTCATGCAGGCGCTGTCCGTGCAGGGAAGGGACGGCTGCCGGCACAGTACGCTCGCGCCGTGTCCGAGGATCAGCGGGGCCAGATCGACCCCCGTGACGCCGCCTTCTTCGTGCGGGACGACTACTTCGAGGTGCTGGCGAAGCTCCGCGCCGAGGACCCGGTGCACGAGTGTGCGCCGGGCTTCTGGGCCGTCAGCCGCTACGAGGACATCCGGAACCTGAGCCGTGACCCCGGTCACTTCTGCTCGGGGCGCGGCGCGTTGGTCAACGACCCGCTCCGCGCCCGCCAGGCTCCGATGGAGGGTCGCTCCATCCTGCACATGGACCCTCCCGAGCACGCCGCCTTCCGCGGGCTGGTCAACCGACGGTTCACGCCTCGGGCCTTGTCCGGCCTCACCGAGTCGATCCGCGACAGCGCCTCGGCACTGCTCGACGCCGTCGAGTCCCGGGAGGAGATCGATTTCGTCGCCGAGCTGGCGGCCCCCTTCCCGCTGACCGTGATCGCGGAGCTGCTCGGGATCGACGAGTCGGACCGGGAGGACTTCCGCGGGTGGTCCGACGCGGCGATCGAGTCGCCCGACCTTCCGCCCGACGAGACCATGGCGGCGCTCGGCGAGCTCTCCGGGTTCATCGTCGAGCACATCCGATCCAAGCGCGACCGCCCGGGCGAGGATCTGGTCTCGCTGCTCGTGGGCAGCGAAGTCGGGGGCTGCCCGCTGAGCAAGGAGGAGCTGTTCATGTTCCTCCTGACGCTGCTGGTGGCGGGAAACGAGACGACGCGGACCCTGCTGTCGGGGACCGCCGTCGTCCTGCACGAGCACCCGGACCAGCGCGCCGCCCTCGTCTCCGACGCGTCGTTGGTGCCCGGGGGGGTGGAAGAGTGCCTGCGCTGGGTGACGCCGGTCCACGCCTTCTGCCGGACCGCCACCGAGGACATCGTGGTCGCGGACACCCGCGATCAGTGAGGGCGACTACCTCTGCATGCTCTACGCATCGGGGAACCGGGACGAGCGGATCTTCGGGGAGGACGCCGCGGCAGTTCGACGTGCGGCGTCCCGCCAATCCCATGCACCTCGCCTTCGGCTTCGGCGAGCACGTCTGTCTCGGCGCCAGCCTGGCCCGCCTGGAGGCGAGGATCTTCGTGGAGGAGTTGCTCGGACGCTTTCCGGTCTACGAGGTCACGGGACCGGCCGAGAGGGTGCGGTCGACGACCGTCGCGGGGATCCGGTCGCTGCCCGTCGTGCTGGCGCCGGCAGGTTGAGCGACCGTCGGCTCCCTGCAGCACGGCCTGACGTAGCTCGTCGAGCAGCAACTCGACAGCCGCGGCGTCGGCACTCAGTCGCAGCCTCCCGCCCTCACGCTGCGGAGTGCACCAACCCGTTCTCCCGCAACACCTTCACGTGCATGCTCACGGTGGGCTGGGCCAGACGGAAGAGCACCGCCAGCTCGCCCACCGAGCTCGGCGCGGTGGCCAGCGAGTGCAGGAGCGCCAGAGCGGGTGGGATCGGCCACCGCCTTGAGGCGCCGGGCCACCGACTCGGTCTGCGCCCGGGCCACGACGTCGCCCTGTCCCACGCCGGTTCCGATGGTGACGAGGCCGGAAACCTCCAGGTACATGCTCGAGCCGAAGAACAGGCAGGGGACGAAGAGGAGCGGCTGCTGCCCGGCCTCGACCTTGGCCAGGATCTCGGGCAGGCGCTCACGCAAAATGTCACAGCCCTGCGGTATCAAGAGTTCCAGTGATCGCCCCCGTTCGTACTGCGCCACGACATGGCGCCCCGCCTCTTCGATGATGGGCAGCGCCTGTTGCCACATGTCGTCCACCGGAGCCCAGACTGCTTCGAGGAGCTCGAGGTACGACCGCAGGAGCGCGGGCGATTCCCGCAGCCTGCGGAGGCGCTCGAGGTACAGCCGGCGGTCCTCGGGCGTCTCCGAGGGCATCTCCAGGTCGAGCGGGACCGTGGCGACCGCCTCTTCGATGGCGGGCCACAGCACGTCCGGGTCAGTGACGCTCACCGCGTCGGCGTGCTGGGCGAGCACCTGCATCTCGGTGAAGCAGGACTCCTCTTCGGTGCAGTCGTTCCAGAAGGTGCGGACGCGGTCGGCGAGGTCTTCCCGTCCCTTGAACATCTCGGCCAGCTTCGGATACCGGGCCTGCATGGACGGGCGGGCGGCCACGTGCAGGAGCCAGGAGAGGTCAGAGACCAAGCGAGGCCGACGGCGGTCACCGGCTTCGCCCTCGGGGCTGTGGTCTCTTCAGTGAACATAGGCATACAGCTATATTAGAATATTCTTGAATTCGTGTCAACCTTCCGGTAGTCGTTGAAGTAGTGCGTTGGGCGGGAGTTGTGATGCGGAACGAGAGAGACGCAAGCGAGGTGAACGGATGATCCAGACGCAGGCAGTGCAATCCCTGGCCGACGCCCACCGGAGGGATCTGATGGCATCGGCGAGGTCGCGGCGAGCGCGTACGCGGCGAGGTGGCGGCGAGCGATGTCGGGGTGGTGCAGCGCTCGGCCCCCGGCCTCCCGGTGACCGGTGGCCGAGCAGTGCACCGGGCCGTCGCGCCCACGGCTCGGTGCGTGGTTGATCGAGTTCGGGACCAAGCTCGGAGGAGCGACGATCCGCACGTCTTGAGCCAGGCCGAGGTCCGGTCGCCGCTGCCATCCGGCCGGCCGGCCTCGGGGGTGCGCGACATCGGCAAGAGTTGTGGCCATGCCGGCGCCTCGCAACGTCCTCTTCATCACGCTCGACCAATGGCGCGGGGACTGCCTGTCGGCCCTCGGCCATCCGGTCCTCGAGACGCCCACCCTGGACGCCCTGGCCGGTCGCGGCGTCCTGTTCGCAAATCACTGGGCCAACGCGGCGCCGTGCGGTCCTTCGCGAGCCTGCCTCTACACGGGCACGTACCAGCACCGCAATCGCTCCATCCTGAACGGCACGCCGTTGGACGCCCGGTTCACCAACGTGGCGCTCCTGGCTCGTGAGGCGGGCTACGACCCGGTGCTCTTCGGGTACACGGACTCGTCGGTCGATCCGCGCACCGTGCCGTCCGGCGACCCGAGGTTGTTCAGCTACGAGGGGGTGCTGCCCGGATTCCGCGCCGTGATCGAAGACCCATGGGAGAAGGGGAGCCCGGCGTGGGGACGCTGGCTCGCCGCGCAGGGCTTCGACGTCCCGGCCAACCCGCACGAGCTGTACGAGCCGATAGAGGGATTCCCAGGGGCCGATGCCCACGGTTCGACCTGGGCTCCGGCACGCTTTCCTGTCGAGCTCTCCCAGACGAGCTTCGTGCGCCAGTCCGTGATCGAGTGGTTGGAGCAGAACGGTGACGCGCCGTTCTTCGTCCATGCCTCCTTCATCCGTCCGCACCCGCCGCGCCGGAACCCGATCGGGTACCACGACCTCTATCCGGCCGAGGCGGTCGGGCCATTCGTCGGGTGCGCCACGCCCGGAAGAGGAGGCGGCGATCCACCCCCTCGGGGCCTTCTCGGTGGGGTCACGCCGAGGTGGGCGCCCCCCGAGACGAGCGGGAGCGCCGGCAGCTGCGAGCCACGTACTACGGGGCGCAGCGCGAGGTGGACGACGGGTCTGGCTCCGCTGTTCGACTACCTGGCGCGGAGCGGCCTGGCCGAGTCCACCCTGTCGTGCTCACGAGCGACCATGGCGAGATGGGCGGCGACCATTGGCTCCTCGAGAAGCTCGGCTTCTGGGACGAGAGCTATCACGTCCCGTTGATCGTCGTGGACCCGCGCCGGGAGGCGGACGGAGCGCGAGGGACGATCGTCGAGGCGGTGACCGAATCGGTCGACGTCCTGCCGACCATCTGCGACTTCATGGGCATCGAGGTGCCTCGCCAGGCCGACGGTTGGTCGCTCGATCCGTTCCTCCGCGGCGAGCCCGCCCCCGCGCACTGGCGCGACACCGCGCACTTCGAATGGAGTTTCTCGGACCCGGTCAACCTGCTGGCCGAACGAGCCTTCGGGATCCCGATGAGCCATTGCGCGTTGGCCGTGTCCCGTGGGCCACGGTACAAGTACGTCCAGTTCGCGGCCGACGCGGCCCTGCTGCCCCCGTTGCTGTTCGACCTCTCCGGCGATCCCGAGCAGACGCACAACCTGCTGGCCGAGCAGGGTGCCGGGGCGGGCGAGGCCGCCTGGGCGGCGACCCGCGAGCTGCTCCAGTGGCAGATGCGCACAGCGGAGCAGACGCTGAGCGGCAGCTTCCTCGATCCCGAGCGGGGACTGGTCGAGGCGCGCGACACCTGGCGCTAGGAGCGGTGGGCGCCGTCGGCGCTGTGGAATGCTGACGCCTGCTCGTCACAAGGAGGCTGTACGCGGTGCCGGACATGCAGGGGAAGACCGTGGTCGTCACCGGTGGCAATTCCGGTATCGGGTTCGAGACGGCCGCCGCGCTGGCCTCCATGGGCGCCCGCGTGCTGGTCACGGCCCGGAACGCAGACAAGGGCAGGGCCGCCGTGGCGGCGATCACGCAACGGTCTGGTCGGTGAGGGCCGGGTCCAGCTCGTCGTCTTCGACCTGGCCGACCTGGCCTCCGTCCGCCAGGGTGCGGCGGAGATCCTCGAGCAGGCGCCGCGGATCGACGTGCTGGTGAACAACGCCGGCTTGGTGCTGACCGAGCGCGCCGAGACGGTGGACGGCTACGAGGCGACATTTGCCACCAACCATCTCGGCCCGTTCCTCCTGACCAACTTGCTGCTCGAACGGATTACCGCGTCGGCGCCGGCTCGCGTGGTCAACGTGGCGTCGACCGCCCACAACACCGCCCGGCACGGAATGGCTTTCGACGACCTGCAGTCGACGAAGCGCTACCGGGGCATGCGGGTGTACGGCCAGTCGAAGCTGGCCAACATCTTGTTCACGTTGGAGCTCGCCCGGCGCCTGGAGGGGACGGGCGTCACGGCGAACTCTCTCCATCCCGGGCACGGTGCGCACCGGCTACGGGGGCGATGGGGACGCGCGAGGCCTGCTCGGCTTCGGGATCAAGATCGCCAGCCCCTTCTTCCTCTCGCCCGGCGAAGGGCGCCCGTACCTCGGTGTACCTGGCGTCGTCTCCCGAGGTGGAGGGGGTCAGCGGGCAGTACTTCGTCAAGTGCAAGCCGAAGCAGCCGCGACGGTGGGCGCAGGACGCGGAGGCGGCACAGCGGCTGTGGCAGGTGAGCGAGGAGCTGGTCGGCCTCATCCGGCTCCCGCTGGGACGGCCTGAGCGGTGCGCGTGCTCGGTGACGGGTGCCGCCCGCGCCATCGGTCGCGCCACGGTCGAGGTGCTGGCCGGACGGGGGCACGAGGTGGTCGCCACCGCCCGGAACCCGGAGCTGCTCGAAGGGCTGCCGGCCGCGCAGATTCCTCGAGCTGGACGTCCGTGACGCGGTTTCCGTGCAGGCCGCCGTCGCAGCGGCGGGCGAGCTCGACGCCGTGGTCAACAACGCTGGGCTGCCGGGCACCGGCCCGCTGGAGACCTACCCGATCGACTCCTTCAGCCGGGTGCTCGACGTGAACACCTCGGCCCCCTGCGCCTGGCGCAGGCGGTGGTGCCCCGGTGGCGTGAGCGTGGCAGCGGCGTGCTGGTCAACGTCAGCTCGGTGCAGGGCAAGATCGGGACGCCTCTGGAAGGCCCGTACGCCGCGTCGAAGCACGCGCTCGAGGCGCTGTCGGAGTCGCTGTACTTCGAGCTGGGCCACTTCGGGATCCGGGTGGTGATCATTGAGCCCGGGTACATCGCTCCGGGAATGAAGCACGACGACGACCATGCCGGTCCGGCGGTCTACGCCGACCTGCACGCGCAATGGGGCGGCACCGCGGCCACGCTGACCGGTCCCGGAGGCCGGCCGGGGCCCGAGCTCGTGGGGATCGCCGTGGCCGACGCCCTGGAGGACCCGGCCACCCCGCTGCGGGTCGAGGTCGGCGAGGACGCGGCCATGGTGCTGCAGCTGCGGCGGACGCTCGACGACGCCGAGTTCGAGGCGACGATGCGCGATGCCCTCGGGCTCACGTGGTGAGGAGAGGGGCGACATGGAGAAGCTGATGTACCTGGCCTGGCTCGGCGAGGAGAGCACGCGGTCCGAAGTGTCCGAGGTCATGCTCGGTCGGGTGGGGGAGGAGCTGCTCGCCCTGGACCCCGTGGCGCCTGACCATCGACGTCTGGGACCCAGAGAGCGACATTCCGGCCCCGGTTCCCACGCCCGAGGGCGAGACGCCCCTGCACGGGGTCGTCTCGCTGTGGGTGGACTCGATCGAGCAGCGGGAGCCGTTCGAGCGGGTGCTCGAGGCCGCCGCCGTACGCCTGGCCGGCTATTCCGTCGTCGAGTCCCTCTATCGCGACTACGGGGGCAACCAGTGGGCGGCACCCCGCTCCTGGCCCGACGGCGAGCGCTCGCCCGGCGTGCTCACGGTTGCGCTCCTGCAGCAGCACCCCGAGCAGAGCTTCGACGAATGGATCACGCGCTGGCACACCAGGATCTCGCCGATCACCGAGGCGATTCAGCCGCGCACCCGCTACGTCCGCAACGCGGTGTTCCGGCCCGTCACCGCCGGGGCGCCACCGGTGGCGGGGATCGTGGAGGAGGGGTGGCCCTCCCTGGAGCACGTCACCGATCCGATGCTGTTCTACTGCGCGGACGGAGATCCCGAGCGCATGAACGCGCACGTCACGCAAATGATCGAAGAGATCAACGCGTTCGTCGACCTGAGCACCTTGCGCAGTGTCACCATGAGCGAATGGATACTGAAGTCATGACACAGAAGTGGAGCCGCGACGAGCTGGAGCGGGCGCACGAGCACTACATGGAGACGGCGGCCCGGTGCGCGGCCAGCGGCGAATGGCGAGACTGGGCCGACCTCTTCACCGAGCGACGCGGTGTACCTCGAGCACACGTTCGGCACCTTCCGTGGGCCCGACGAGATCTACGCGTGGATCACTCCACTCATGGCGGAGTGGCCGAACCGGGACATGAACTCGTTCCCGCACGCGTGGTGCGTCTGCGACGAGGAGCGCGGCTGGTGGGTCTGCCGCATTGAGAACCGAATGAAGGACCCGGGTGACGGGTCAGTCCACCAGGCCCACAACATCACGGTGCTGCACTACGCCGGCGACATGAAGTTCTCCTACGAGGAGGACGCGTACAACCCGGCCGCCTTCGGGCCGATGATCCAGGCCTGGACCGAGGCGTACACACGCCAACGGTGGCACGCCCGGGCTGACCGTGATTTCCGGCAGCTCACTGCGCATTCGCGGCGCCGATGGGCTGAGCAGAGATTCAGGTTGTGGCGCCGGCGCCGGCGCCGGCGCTCGTGAGGACGCCCGGGGTCAGCCGCGGCGAGGTACGCCCGCCGGCCCTTAAGAGGCTGAGGGGCGTGATGGCGACGGCGAGCAGCATGGCCACCAGAAGCAGGTCGGTCAGCACGAACGTGTGCAGAGGCCGTCGAGTAGATGCTGTGGATCGACGTCATGCCGGCGAAGGCCCAGAACGTACTGATCACGATCAGTGCCGTCCGGAGGCGGCCGATCGGCGGCCGGCGCAAGCACGATCACGCCCCACGTGACGTACCAGGACCACACGATGGGCCCGAGCAAGGCGAGCACCAGCAGGGTCAGGCCCAGGCATTGGACGAACCCGTCCTGCGGGGACCGCAGCAGCTGCCGGTATCCGATGTACGCCCGCGACGAGCAGCCCGAGCACCATGAAGACGGGACGGACCGCCAGGAGGGAGACGGGAACCTGCAACACGTGGCTCAGCGATGGAGACCGACCGAGCCACGAGGTTGATGGGGGTCACGCCGGTGAACGAGGTATCCGCCGTGGTGGTCGTGCGGATCCAGCCCCACCCGGTGCCCGAAATGAGCGAGACGACTTCCATGGTGGCCAGTGCGATCAGCCCGGCCCCCGCGGTGTGCCCGATGCGGCGCCGGATGGAGGCCTCTTTGCCGGCCCAGACCCACCCGAGGAACAGAACGCCGAGCAGGGCGGGGGACTTGACCCCCGCCGCAAGCGCACACAGGATCACCCCGGGCACCGTGCCGAACCGTTTGGCCACGGCCAGTCCGGCCATGAGCAGCCCGATCATCAAGGCGTCGTTGTGGGCGCCCCCGATCAACGACAGCAGGACGAGGGGCGACCCCGCTCCGATCAGGACGGCATGGGCCGGGTCGTGTTTGAGCGACCGGGCCAGGGTCGGGGTGGCGGCGACGACCATGGCGAGGCCCGCGACCTCGAGCAGCCGGAGAAGGACCAGGTCGGGCAGGATCTGGTGGCCCGAAGCCTGGTCGAGCAGACCGTCCACGCTCAAGAAGGTGGGTCCGTAGGGGGACTCCGTGCCCGACCACACCGTGTCGGCCATCTCGTTGAACGACGTCGCGCCGAGCACTTCGGGGCCGTAGGAGTACGGGTTGATGTGGTGGCTCATCATTTCGCCCTGCGCCGAGTAGGTGTAGACGTCCCGGCTGAAGAGCGGCGGCGCGAGGAGCAGCGGCACGGCCCAGATCGTCACGACGAGCACCACGCGCTTGACCGGGAACCCGTGGTGGCTGTTCAGGTGGCGGAGAAATCCGAGCCACACCCGGGTGAGGAGGATGAGCCCACCGAACACGAGTGCGAGCGACGCGATGGTCGGGCAGCCCGCTGTCGAGCCGAACGAACCGAGCGGGCCCTCCTGGCATGCCGAAGAACCACGCGCCCGGGAGGTGGGTCTCGAAGGACTGGCCGCCGAGGACGGCCCCCGCCACGATGGCCGAACTGCCGAGAAGCCCGAGCAGGGCCGTGCGCAGCGGTGCTCAGCGCACGCGCCGGTTGCCCCGGGACGTCGGAATGGACGTCCGGGGTGTGGTGTCGAGGTGGTGGTCGCGCTCGGGGACACGAGCTCCATCGGGGATTCCTTAGTTGAGCCGCCGGCAGCGTTTCACCGCGGGGGCGGAAATCTTCATGAAACTGCAGTGATTCTGTCACAGCCGACGGCGATTTCGGGCAACCCGAAACGTTCTTTAACGGGATTCTCAGGCTCCTCCCAGAGTACAGGAGGAGACTCACCCTGTCACGTAGGCGAAATCTATCTGTCACGGAAATGGAAGGTGTCAGGTGCGAATTCTGGTCCTTGGGGGCGACGGGTACCTGGGCTGGCCGACCGCTCTGCATCTCTCCAGGGCGGGGTACGAGGTCGGGGTGGCCGACAACTTCGCCCGCCGGGGATACGACCTGGAGATGGGGGTCGACTCCCTGGTCCCCATCGCTTCGCTGCAGCGCCGCGTCGAGCGCTGGGAGGAGGTGTCGGGCCATCAACTCGACGTCTTCATCGGCGACCTGACCGAAGAGGAATTCGTCAACGACATGGTGGGCAGCTTCCGACCCGATGCCATCGTCCACTTTGCCGAGCAGCGCAGCGCCCCGTACTCCATGGTCGACCGCAAGCACGCGGTCTACACGCAGGTGAACAACGTCGTGGGCACGTTGAACCTGCTCTATGCCATTGCCGATGTGGACCCGTCGATCCACCTCGTGAAGCTCGGCACCATGGGGGAGTACGGCACCCCCAACATCGACATCGAAGAGGGCTACATCGAGATCACCCACCGGGGTCGCACCGATGTCCTGCCGTTCCCCAAGCAACCGGGCAGCTTCTACCACCTGTCAAAAGTCCACGACAGCCACAACATCGCATTCTGTTGTCGGGCGTGGGGCCTCCGCTCGACCGACCTCAATCAGGGGGTCGTGTACGGCCAGTCCACACCGGAGACCACGTTGCATCCGGACCTGGCCACCCGGTTCGACTATGACGCGGTGTTCGGCACCGTGCTGAACCGGTTCGTCATTCAGGCGGCTGCCGGCGAGCCGCTGACCGTGTACGGCAAAGGGGGCCAGACGAGGGGCTTCCTCGACATTCGTGACACGCTGGCCTGTGTCGAGCTGGCGATCCGCAACCCGGCCGACGCTCGGGGAGTTCCGCGTGTTCAACCAGTTCACCGAGTCCTTCTCGGTCGGTGAACTGGCACAAAAGGTCTCGAATGCAGTCGGGGGTGCCGAGATCGTGCACCTCGACGACCCCAGAGTGGAGCTGGAGGAGCACTACTACCGGGCGGCGCACACCAAGCTGCTCGACCTGGGGCTCCTGCCGTTTCTCCTCGGTGATGAGCTGCTGGCCGACCTCCTGTCCATCGCCCGCACCCACATCGACCGGCTCGAACGGTCCGCCCTGGCGCCGAGGGTGTCGTGGCGCTCCACGTCCAGCACCATCTCCCGGACGCCAAGACCGCAGGCAGAGGAATCGTCCTCGGAGCGACCGCTCTGACTCTGAGCAGATTCACAGAGTTAGGGGCTAGCTTGCGCCGATCGCGCCGCGCCGCCCCGTAGGTGGAGGGACGCACAGCCCAGGTACTCCGGAGGGCCCTTTTTCGCCAGTGAACCGACTACGAGCACACATCGGACCGCTGTGGCCCTACGTCGTGCTGATTGCCATCCCGACTGCCGCCTTCGTGCTTCCGGATCTGATCGGCGGCCACTTGCTGATCACCGGCGACAACCTGCAGCAGAACTACCCGCTCCATGTCCTGGTCGGCTCCATGCTGCGCCACGGCCAGCTGCCCTTCTGGAACCAGTACATCTTCAGTGGCACGCCGCTCATGGCCGACTTCAACGCCGGCGCGTTCTACCCCCTGACCGGGCTGTTCGTCGTCCTGCCCGACCGCGCCGCCTGGATCGCCACCGAGGTCATTGTTGTTCTCGGCGATCGCGGTCGGGATGTACGTCTTCCTGCGGGCGCTGAAGCTGTCGACTGCGGCGTGCGTCCTGGCGGCCGCCACGTACGCATTCGCGGGGCCCGTGTTGAGCCAGGTCAATCACGTGGACATGACGGAGGGTTTCGTCGCCATCCCATGGATGCTGCTGGCTGTCCTGCACATCGTCCGTGACGGGCGGTGGCGCTGGACGATCCTGCTCGGCATCGCCTACGCGACGGTCATCCTGGCGGGTGCGCCCGAGGCGATGCTCGACGAGGCCCTTCTGATCATCGCCTTCGCCGTCATGTCGGCCGGCCTCAATCGCGAGCGATGGTGGCGGGTCGTGTCCAGATGCGGCACCGGGGCTGCCTTGGCGCTGTCGCTTGCGGCGATCCAGTGGCTCCCGGGCCTCGAGGCCATCCGCAACTCGCAACGTGGGAGCGGGGTGATCGCGGGGGCGGGGAGCTATCCCCGGCCGTTCACGGTCCTGGGCCTGGTTCCCTACATCGATGGCGGGTACGGGCACCTCGGCGAGGCGCAGTTCTTCGGCCAGTACAACCTTCCCGAGGTCGGCATCTATCTCGGGATCTTGCCGGTCATCGCCTTGATCACCCTGCTGAACCGGCGCTGGCCGAGCCGGATTCCGCCGCGGGACCGTCTCACGTGGTACGTCGTGGGGCTGTTCGGCCTCCTCCTCGCCCTGGGCTCGAACACGCCCCTGGAGCACCTCTTCAACAGCCTGCCGCTCTACGGGAACCAACGCCTGCAGAGCCGCAACATGATCACGGTGGCCACCGCGGTCTGCGTTCTTTTCGCGGGCTGGATCGACCGTACGGAGGCGCCCCGGTTGCGGGAGCCCATGACCCGGTACGACCGGATCATGGCGCTGGTGCCCGCCGCAGCGGTGGCGGGGTTGGCCGTCTGGGCCTTGGTGTCGCCCCGCACCCTCGTCTGGCGGCTGGCAGGCGTGTCCCTGCGCCCGGCCATCACCAACACCGTGCGCGAGGCGACGGCCATCGCCCTCGCGTTCTGCGTCGGAGCGGCGGTGCTGGTCTGGATCCGGCCGCGCCTCGGGACGCGTGTCGTGGTCTCGCCTCGCCGCCGTCTTCGTCGCCGTCGATCTGGGTCTGATGGGGTTGACCAGCCAGTTGACCCAGACGGCACCGAACGACCTGCTCGCCGGCACCACGCCGATGCAGAAGCTGATGGCGGCGAAGCCTGCCACCAGGTGGTCGGTTCATCAACTACGACCCCCAGACGTACTCGAGCTACCCGGGGAGCCTCCAGGGCATACCCGATCTCAACATCATCCCGGGCCTGCCCTCGGTGTCCGGGTACGCGTCGATCGTCAACGGGAACTACGAGTCGGTGACCAACACCCACGAGCAGAACGACCTCGATATCGGCCAGCTTTCATCGGGAACGCTCGGTCGGCTCGACCTGCGCGAGGTCGTGACCGCTGCCCGAGTACTTCCTCGTGCCCCTGCAGGCAATGCCGAGCTCGTTCGACGATTTCACGCAGATCTCGGAAAACTTCGGGTCGGACCCCGTCGTGCCCCGGGGCTACGGCCGCAATTACAACGACACCGCCTACCCCTTCTACCCGGGCCCGCGGCCCGCCCTCGACAAGGGACAGACGGACTCCTGGTTCTACGGGGAGTCGCTCGATCCGGACACCGTGACCCTGGTCCTCGCCCACCCGGCCAGCCCGGGACGCTCGTCCGCTTCGGAACGCTGCTGGCGGGCGGCGTCGACGCGTTGGGGCGCGGCGGTTGCCGTTCCCGCGGGCGCCAGCTCGGTGACCAGTCCCCATCCGGCCGGGCAGGCCATCGGCTTGTCGGTCCAGGTGCTGGCCGGCTCACTCCCGTCGCAGCGACCCGTGATCTCCGTGGCCGGACATCCCTACGAGCTCGCGGGCTCGCTGTCGTCGGCATTCGTCCCAGGGCCGTGGCAACTGGCCGGTTTCTCCGAGGGCTACGCGGTGTTCACCCTCCGCAAGCCGTCCGAGCCGATCACGGCCACCACGGCGAACGGCCGCCGGCTGCCCGTGCAGGTCATTGTCGAGCACGACGAAGTCCGAAGACATTCGGGTCGACGCGCCGGCGTCCTCAACCGTGATCCGTTCCGTCGCGTGGGATTCAGGCTGGAGCGCCACCGTCTCGGTCAACGGAGGCGAACGCCCAGAAGATCACGGTCGATGATTTCGACCTCGTGCAGCAGGTCCACATCCCGGCCGGCGACGATGTGGTCTCGTTCCACTACCGACCACCGCACCTCTTGCTGGCCAGCGTTCTCAGCCTGGGCTCGATCGTGCTGCTCTTGGCGCTGCTCGGAGTGTGGTTGACGCGCCGCCGCCGGCGCCAGGGAAGCCGGCGCCCGCACCGCACGAAGCGGTGAGCGTGGCGGCGGAGGAGTCGCAGGAAGTCGTGCCGGAGCGCGTCGGCTGAGTCGCCGCCGGCGCGCTCAGCAGAACGGGTGGGCAAGGGTCAGGAGGAACTCGCCGTCTTCTGCGCCCCACATCCCTTCGACCACAAAGCCGGCTTCGGAGAGCTCGCGTTCCACTCGTTCCGGGGTGAATTTGGCACTGATTTCGGTCAACAGGTCTTCGTCCTGATCGAACTGGACCGTGATGCCGGCCTCGCGTGAGCGAGACCTCGCTCGCTTCGTCAGCCCGGAGTCGCATCTCGATCCATTGCTCGTCCTCGTTCCACAACGCGACGTGCCGGAAGCGGTCCGGATCGAAGTCGCCGCCGAGCTGCTCGTTGAGCACGTGGAGCACGTTGCGGTTGAAGTCGGCCGTCACGCCGGCCGCGTCGTCGTAGGCCGCGACGAGCCGGCTCTTGTCCTTGACGAGATCCGTCCCGATGAGCACCGAGTCGTCGCTCGACATCGTGCAGTTCAGGTCGAAGAGGAATCGGGCCCGCTGTGTCGGGTTCAGGTTGCCGATCGTCCCACCCAAGAACGCGATCAGGCGGCGTCCTTCGGTCGGGATCTCGGCCAGGTGGTGATGAAAGTCGCCGATGACCACGTGAATGTCGAGGGAATCGAACTCCTCGGCGAGCGTGGCGGCCGCGCCGCGGAGGAACTCGTCGCTCACGTCGAACGGCACGTACCTCGACAGCAAGCCGGTTTCCTGGAGCGCCGTGAGCAGCACGCGGGTCTTCTCGCATGCTCCGGCTCCGAGCTCGACGAGCGTGTCTGCCTTCGACAGCTCGGCGATCGAAGGGGCGTACTTCTCCAGGAGCGCGCGCTCGGCGCGGGTGGGGTAGTACTCCGGGAGCTGGGTGATCTCCTCGAACAGGCGGCTTCCCCGCTCGTCGTAGAACCAGACCGGGGGAATGGACTTCTCGTCGCTCTGCAGCCCTTTGAGAGCGTCGGCCAGCATTTGGCTGCGCACGTCCTCGGGTGAGAGATGCACGTCGATCGTGTAGGCCATGGCTCAGGGGTCCCGGGCCAGCCGAAGTCCGCTGAAGGCCCAGCGCGCACCGGGCGGGAAGAAGTTTCGATACGTCGGGCGGACGTGCCCAGCCGGCGTCGCGCAGCACCCACCGCGCAGGACGTACTGACTCACCATGAACTTCCCGTTGTACTCGCCGACGGCGCCGGGAGCCGCTCGGAAGCCGGGGTAGGGCGAGTAGGCGCTCGCGGTCCACTCCCAGCTGTCACCGAAGAGCCCGTTGGACGAGATGGCCGGGCGTGGGTGGGGCGGACCGCTCGAGAGGATGTCCTCGCGGAGGAAGTTGTCGCCTTCACCATGGGTGAGCGCGATCGTCTCCCACTCCGACTCGGTCGGCAGTCGCATGCCGGTCCAGTGGGCGAACGCATCGGCCTCGTAGTAGCTGATGTGGGAGACGGGCTCATTGGGATCGACGGGTCGGGAGCCCGACAGCGTGAACTGGGTCCATTGCTCGGGGTCATGCGGATCGCGTGACCAGTACAGCGGGGAGTCCCACTTCTGCGCGTTCACGACGGCCCAGCCGTCAGAGAGCCAGAATTCGGGCCGGCTGTAGCCGTCATCTTCGATGAACGAGAGCCATTCGCCGCACGTCACCGGGCGGTCGGCGAGCCCGAATGGGGTCAGGAAGACCGTATGGACGGGATATTCGTTGTCGAAGCCGAATCGATCGCCGCGGTGCCCGATCTCGACCGGACCGCCATCGTGCTCGAGCCAGCCGGCTTTGGGGGGCGCAACGCCCGCCGGCTCTGGTCCACCGGCCAGATAGGCGGGCTGGAGTGGATTCCGTGAAAGCACGTGCTTGATGTCCATCAGGAGAAGCTCTTGATGTTGCTGCTCATGGTGGAGCCCCAAGGTGATCAGCTCGGCGAGGCCGGGCTGACTGGGGTCGCGGACCAGGGCGTCCATTGCCTCGTCCACGAATTGGCGGTACCGCGCGATCTCGTCGATGCCCGGACGGGACAGGAGACCGCGTTCGGTCCGGGGATGACGGGCGCCGACAGCCTCGTAGTACGAGTTGAAGATGTAGGCGTAGGCGTCGTCGAAGGTGCGGTAGCCGGTGGCGTACTCGCCGAGGATGAAGGTCTCGAAGAACCACGTCACGTGGGCCCGGTGCCACTTCGTGGGGCTCACGTCGGGCATCGTCTGGACCGTCTGATCCTCGGCACTCAGGACCGAGGCCAACCGCTCGGTCGTGGCCCGAACCCGGCCATAGGCGCCGGCCAGCTCGGACGGCGTTTCTCGACCGCTCATATCCATGAGATCCGTCCCTTCGCCACTCCACCCGGAGCGGTTGCACACACTGGCTCGGTTCCGACTTACCCTACCCAGGGGTGCTCGCCGTCAGGCGCGATTGTCGTTACTTTTCACGCAAACGCCAGGTTGGTGCGGTCTGGAAATCCGCACGAACGAGCGGCGGAAGGCACGCCGGGCTCGTGGTCCATGGCATCGCCTACTCTCAGGGTGTGGTGGGAGGCAGGTTCTCGCTCGATGAGGTTGACGCCTACGTGGCCGGCGTCGACTGGCTGCGCGGGATCCTCGGTCGGGCGGAACTCGCCGCCGTCTGGGGCGAGCCCAGCGTCGTGGCGAGGTACACGGTGGGCGGTATGGCTGCGCATGCGGTGCACGGCGTCGTCTGGCTCCAGCAGCTGCTGACCGACGCGGAGCCGGTCGGTCTCCGCCCGGTGACGGTGGGGGAGTTCTTCGGGCTGAACCGGGTCGAAGATGCCGATGCCGAAGTTCCCGAGGATGCCTTCTCCGCCTCCTTGCGGGCGGCCGCCGAGGGGTTTGCCAGGACCGGCTCGGCCACCGTGCAAGCGGCGCTCACGGCGTCGCGCGACCAGCTGGTTGGCCTCTTGGACCACGCGGACATGTTGCGGCCGGTTGCGGTCATTCGCGTCAGCGGTGCGCAGATCTCGTTGCGCGAGTACCTGCGGACGAGGGTGCTCGAGCTGGTCGTCCACGGCGACGACCTGGTGTGCAGCGTGCCCGGCTTGGCCGCTCCGGACCCGCCCCCGGGCTCGCTGGAGGTCAGCCTCGCTGTGTGTTTACAGCTGGCGCAGGCCCGTGTCGGCGGACTGGCCTCCTCAGGGCCTTCACGCGGAGCGAGCGGGCGTTGCCCGGTGCACTGCGGGTCCTCTGAGCGTCCTCCTGCCGGGCCGAAATGCCCCGAGCCCCGGCCTCGAGGGTCAGGCCAACACCTTGCGCCGGAAGTTGCGCAGGCCGAGCGTCAAGAAGACGACGCTGAAGGCCACGATGGCGGGATAGATGATGTAGAGGTGCATGTGGGCGGCGTCGGTCAGGGCGGCTCGCATCCCGTCATTGATGTAGATGAGCGGGTTGACCAGCACGACGATCTGCAGCCAGTGGACCGGACCGGCCTTCACCGGGGCCAGACGGGTCCACTGGTAGTAGGTGCCACCGAGAAACGTGATCGGCAGCACGATGAACCCGAACATGAGCCCGAGGTTGCGCGGCTCGAACGAGGTCCCGAGGAGCAGGCCGAGCGACGCCATGCACACGCACGACAGGGGCACGAGCGTCAGGATGAGCAGCCAGTGCAGATTGATGTGGGCCTCCACGCCCGCGGCGTGGACGACCGAGGCGATGGGAAGGACGATGACAGCCGCGAGCAGTCCCTGGGCCGCGCCGGAGATCACCTTGGAGATGGCGACGAGCCAGATGGGGCAGGGCGCCTGCACCCTGTCCTCGATCTCGCGGGTGAAGCCGAACTCCTGGGCCATCGGCATCGCGACGGCCTGGATGCCCTGGAACATGATCGAAAGACCGACGACTCCGGGCACGAGGACGGTGGCGAAAGCCGACTCGGCGCCAGGGACGCTGCCGCCGCCGATGCCTTGTCCGATCTTCGGAAAGACGTAGAGGAAGACGAAGCACAGCAAAAAGGGCTGCACCAGCGTGCGGATCACGAACTCGATCTTGTGCTTCCAGAGCACGACCAGGTCGCGCTGGATGAGCGCCCGCAGCGCGGTCCGGCTGGCCGCGGTCGTCGAACGGGTGGGCTTCAGCTCGACCTGCCGCGTGCCCGGTGACCCGAACGTGGCGTGTCGGAAGCGGTGTCAGAGGTAGTGGCCGCCATCAGTCGCGCAGCTCCTTTCCGGTCAGGCCGATGAAGACGGTCTCGAGCGTGGGCTCCGCCACGGACAGGTCGGCCAGCGAGAACCCGCCGGCTTCTGCCGCTTCGACCACCCGGGGGACGAGTCGATCGGCGCCGCTGACCTGCAGCTCGACCCCGTCGGGCAGGGCGCGGGTCTTGGTGAGCCCTTCGAGTCTGGTCTTGAAGACCTCGGCCAGCTCGTCGGGGTCACCGGCAGCCTTCACCGTGACGACGGTGTCCGCCCCGACGCTGCGCTTCAGGTCCGTCGGGGTGCCGAGGGCCAGGATCTTGCCGTGGTCCATGATGGCCAGCCGGTCGCAGAGCTTGTCCGCTTCCTCCATGTAGTGCGTGGTGAGCATGATGGTCTGGCCGTCGGCATTGAGGCCTTCGAGCAGGTCCCACAGGGCGAGACGGCCCTGCGGGTCGAGTCCCGCCGTGGGCTCGTCGAGAAAGAGGACGGCCGGTCTGTGAAAGATGGCACGGGCCACCATCAGGCGCTGGGCCATGCCGCCGGAGAGGGCGTAGACCGACGCCTTGGCGAAGCGCGTGAGCTGGAACCGCTCGAGCAGATCCTCTGCCGTCTGTCGTGACTCTTTGGCCCCCATCCCGAAGAGACGCCCGTGCCAGTAGAGGTTCTCGAACGGGGTGAGTTGGCGATCCAGCGTGTTCTGCTGGGACACGACCCCGATCAGTTGCTTGACCAGCGTGGGATGCTGCACGACGTCGATGCCGCCGATGAGAGCCTGACCACCCGTGGGGATGACACGGGTGGTCAGGACGCCGATCGTCGTGGTCTTGCCGGCGCCATTCGGACCGAGCAGCCCGAACACCTCGCCTGACCCGACCTGCAGGTTGAGCCCGTCGACGGCACGGAAGTCCGTCCCCGAGTAGGTCTTGGTGAGACCGAGGGTCTCGATGATGGGCGTCCCGTCTCCGGGCGCGGCACCTTCGAGCGGGGTGGCGGTGGTCGTCGTGGTCATGGCTCCTACTGCACAGTATCGGGCGGCTCTCTCAGCGGCCTCTCACCGTGGTGCGGCCTCAGTCCTCGGCCAGGATCTGGTACAGCTCCTTGCGGGCCTTCTGGATCACGCCGATGCCGCGCTCGATCTGCGACTTCTCGCCGTCGCCGGCCAGCTGCTTCGCCGCGCTCATGAGTTGCCCCATGCCGAGGCGGAGCGTGCGCACCACGTCGTCGGTCTCGCCGGCCTCCTGCCAGGGGAGCTTGGCCTTCTCGGCCTCCGCCTGGCCCGTCTCCGTCAGCGTGAAGGTGCGGCCGCCATCGACCTCGGAGGACTGGACCAGCCCCTCGTCTTCGAGCATCTGGAGGTGCGGGTAGACCGACCCGGGACTCGGGCGCCAGAGGCCCCCGCTCATCTCCTCGAGCCGGCGCATGACCTCGTAGCCGTTGGCCGGCCCGTCGCGCAGGGCGGCGAGAATGGCCGTACGGATGGCGCCGCGAGGCATGCGCCTGCCGCCGCCCCAGCCGCCACGCCCGCCGCCCCAGCGGCCGCGTCCGCCGCGCATGCCTCGCCCGGCGAAGGGGTGGTCGTGCAGATGGTCGTGCTCGATGGCCATGGCCACGTCGTGATCGTGACATGTCCATGGTCGTGATCGTGACCTCTGTCGTTTTCGTGTTGGTGTGTCATTGGTGACTCCTTGCGTCAGTTCTGGCCCTTGGCGGGCCGGACCTCTTGGGTCGCTTTATGTAACGCTAATGATATATCGGATTAGATCGACGATGTCACGCGAATTGCGAAAGATCGGTGCTGAACTGGGGAAAAGGGCACGGCCTTTCCGGACATGGCGTATCGACTGTGCCATAACGGCCTGTTCCCGGGACCGTTTCGGGTCGGATCTGACGTGGAGGCGGCAGTCTGGAGCAGCGGCCCTGCGGCGGCTTCGGTCAGCGCAGCCGGATGACGTTGCCCGTGACGAGATCGAGCCGCGTCCGAGGCCAGGTAGGCGATGACGTCGGCCACCTGACGGGGCGTGGCGACGCGGTGGCCGGCGGACTGGGCCCAGGCCGCCGTCCGCTGGCTGATCCACCCGGTGTCGGTCATCGGCGGGTGCACGACATTGGCGGTCACGCCGAAGCGCGCCAGCTCCGTGGCGGCGCTGAGCGTGAAGTTGACCTGCGCCGCCTTGGCGGCGCCGTAGGAAATCTCCTCGGGGAAGCCGTTCGCCTCGCCGGAAGTCAGCCCGATGATGCGGCCCCAGTCGCCGCCCCGGGCCACGTGGCGGCGGGCGAACTCGGCGATCAGGAGGGCCGCGGCGCGGGCGTCGACCCCGAACACCTGATCGATGGTCTGCGCGCTGACGGGCGACTGCGCCATCCCGAAGCGGTTGGTGGCCTCGGGCACGAAGGTGTCGCCGACCCAGCCGGAGGCATTGTTGACCAGAATGGCTCACCGGCCCCAGCTGAGCCTCCGCGGCATCGAACAGGGCGGGCACGCTCGACTGCGTCGGACAGGTCGGCTTCCATCGCCGCGGCGCGGCCGCCCGCCGCCCGGATGGACTCGGCGACGTTGTCCGCCCGGGCCAGCCGGGTCGCCCGGTACGCCGCCGGCAACGAGGGATCGTCGAGGCCGCCGAGCTGCTCGTTGCGGAAGTAGGCGCACAAGACGGCGACGCCCTGGGCGGCCAGGGCCTTGGCCGTTGCCGCGCCGATGCCGTGGTTCGCACCTGTGACCAGGGCAACCCGGGAGTCAGGCATGCGCGGCAGGCCCTCGTGTCGCTCAGCGCAAGCCGGCGAGGCGGTCGAGGGTCTCCTCGGCCTCGGCCACGAAGCGGCGGACCAGCTCCCCAGCGGGGACGAGCTCGGTGATGGCCCCCACGCCCTGGCCCGCCGGATAGCACTCCTTGTCGACGTCGACCCCCTCGCTGAAGGAGTCCCCACCGAGATGCATGGCGCCCGCCCCGTAGGAGACGCCCAGCTGCTCGGGGAACTTCTTCAACTCCTCGGGGTGGCTGTCGTAGTAGTTCGTGTACTCGTTCCGGACGACGCGCATCGTCTTGCCCGAGTAGGCCCGGCTGACGGTGGTCTGGTCCTCCCGGCTGGCCAGCAGCTTGTCCTTGTAGCCGAGGACGCTGCGCGCCTCGGGCGTCGCGATGAAGCGGGTGCCGACCCACACGCCGTCCGCGCCGAGGGAGAGCGCGGCGGCGAGGCCGCGCCCGTCGAAGATGCCGCCGGCCGCCACGACCGGGACGCGGTCGCCCACGGCGTCGACGATCTGGGGGACGAGCGGCATGGTCGCCACCTGGCCGGTGTGACCGCCGGCCTCGGTGCCCTGGGCCACGACGAGGTCGCATCCCGCCTCGACGGCGCGCACGGCGTGGTCGACCTTGCCGCACATGTTGACGACCAGCACGTCGGCGCGGTGGCACTGCTCGATCACCTCGGTCGGGAACGCCGAGCGCCGCCACGAAGGCGGTCGCGCCGCCGTCGATGATGATCTGCACCTGCTCCGCCATGCTGCCGGGCATGGCGGTGAGGAGATCGACCGCGAAGGGCTTGTCCGTGGCCTTGCGCACGGCGGCTATCTCGGCCTCCATGGCGGCGCTGCTCATGGTGCCGGCACCGAGGCAGCCGAAGCCGCCCGCCTCCGAGACGGCGGTCACCAATTCGGCGTAGGAGACACCGCCCATTCCGGCCAACATGACCGGGTGTTCGATGCCGAGCAGCTCTGTGAGGCGAGTTCGCATGTGCCGCTGGCCCTCCTTCATGTCGATCCTGCGCGGCGTGCGGCCGGCGTCCGCCGCGGGGACCGTAGCGCGGGCGGCGCCGGCCGCCGGGAGCGGTCGCGGCGGCAGCGGGCGGCGGCCTGCCCATGGTTGCATTTTGACCAGGACGTTCCTACTCTGAGCTGATCGTGGCAGACGTCGGGGAGATGGGTGTGAGCGTCGGCGCAGCACCTCCCATGGCCGAGAAGATCACCAAGCGTCGGCTGTGGTTCATCCTCGGCGCACTGCTGCTGGGCATGCTGCTGGCGGCGCTGGACCAGACCATCGTCTCGACGGCGCTGCCCACCATCGTGGGCGACCTGCACGGGGGTTCGCACCTGGCCTGGGTGGTCACCGCCTACCTGCTGGCGTCGACGGTCTCGACGCCGCTGTGGGGGAAGTTGGGCGACCAGTACGGGCGCAAGACCTTCTTCCAGGCCTCGATCGTCATCTTCGTGGTCGGGTCGGCGCTGGCCGGCTTCAGCCACACCATGACCGAGCTCATCGCCTTCCGGGCCGTGCAGGGACTGGGCGGCGGGGGACTGATGGTCGGCGCGCAGACGATCATCGGCGACGTGGTCTCGCCCCGCGACCGGGGCCGCTACATGGGCCTGTTCGGCGCCATGTTCGCCGTGGCCACGGTGATCGGGCCGCTCATCGGCGGCCTCTGCGTCACCTACCTGTCGTGGCGCTGGGTCTTCTACATCAACCTGCCGCTCGGGATCCTCGCCCTGTTCGTGACCGGCGCCGTGCTCCCCGGCCATCTGCGCACGGGTCGTCGCATGCCATCGACTACGCGGGGCGCTGCTGCTGGCCGCCTCGGCGACGTCGCTCATCATCTTCGCCAGCCTGGGCGGGATCTCGTGGGCCTGGGTCTCCGTCCCGAGCATCGTCACCGCGGTCCTCGGGGTCGTGCTGGCGGTGGCGTTCCTCTTCGTCGAGCACTCCGCGGCCGAGCCGGTGATCCCGCTCAAGCTCTTCCGGGAGCGGGTCTTCAACGCGGCGAGCGCCATCGGCTTCGTGATGGGCTTCGCCATGTTCGGCGCGCTCACGTTCCTGCCGCTCTACATGCAGATCGTCAAGGGCGTCAGTCCCACGGCGTCGGGGCTGCGCATTTTGCCGCTGATGCTCGGCATGCTCGGCGCGTCCGTCACCTCGGGCCGGCTGGTGACCCGCTGGGGCCGCTACAAGGTCTTCCCGATCGTCGGCACGGCGCTGATGACCGTCGGCGCCTACCTGCTGTCGATCATCGACGCGTCGACGAACGGCTGGGTCCTGGCCGGCTACATGTTCGTCTTCGGCGTCGGCATGGGCCTGATCATGCAGGTCCTCGTCGTCGCGGTGCAGAACGCGGTGTCGTACCAGGATCTCGGCGTGGCCACCAGCAGCGCCACGTTCTTCCGCATGATCGGCGGCTCGTTCGGCACGGCCGTCTTCGGGGCGATCTACGCCATCGTCTTGAACCACACCATCGCCCCGACGCTGGCCAAGGTCCCGGCGTCCATCCTGAAGTCATTCAACCCCCAGACGATCAATCCCGGCGTGCTGGGCAAGCTGAAGTCGACCGCGGAGGGGCTGTTCTTCTACACGAAGTACATCGACGCGGTCACGCACTCCATCCAGACCGTCTTCCTGGTTGCGGTGCCGATCGCCTTCGTCGCCTTCCTCTTGAGCTTCCTCCTGCCCGAGGTCGAATTGCGCAAGACGGTCCAGACGGTCGACGTCGGCGAGGTGAACGGCTCACCCGACCCCCGGTCGTCGCTGCAGGAGATCGAGCTGGCGCTGACGCGGCTGTCGGACCGGGAGAACCGGGCCGAGCTCTACCAGACCCTGGCGCAGCGGGCCGGGATCGACCTGCCGCCGCGCGCCGTCTGGTTGCTCTACCGCCTGGCCGATCGGCCGGCGTGCACGGTCAACGACGTGGCGCAACGGTTGAAGGTCGAGTGCCGATCTGATCCAGCCCGGGGTGGACGGCTTGTTGGCCGCCGGCATGATCGAGGAGCGGCGCCGGGGCGCGGAGTGCGATCTCTCGCTCACGCCGGCAGGGCACGGCGGCGCTGCGAGAAGCTGACCGAGGCGCGGCGGGCGGGTCTGACCGAGCTCCTGGAGGGCTGGAACCCCGAGGAGCACCCGGAGATCATCGAGATGGTGAAGGACCTCGCCCACTCCTTGTTGGCGGACGACGAGCGCCTGGTGGCGGACGCCATGCCGCACGTGGGGGCCGGGGTGGCCGAGGGCGGCTGAAGGTCGCTGCGCGGCTGGGGCCTGCCGCGCGGCGCTCAGGCAGCGCCGGCGGGGGAGTCCTGGTCGGGCTCCGGGTCGCCGAGTCCGGGGTCAGTCGGAGCGCCTGGCGGAGCGCCGGCTGGCGGAGGCGGACGGCGCGTCCTCGGCGTCGAGCCCGATGAGCGCGGCACCGAACACGGGCGGGGCGTCGAGACGGACGAGGGCGGCGCGTGGTGCGGCGGCCTGAATGCCGGCCGCCACGCGGGCGTGAAAGGCGGTGTCGGTCGGTGTCGAAGATGCCGCCGCCGAGGACCACCTCGACCGCCTCGTCCTGCAGGTCGAGCCGGACGACGGCGGCCCGGACGAAGGCGGTGATCTCGTCGGCCAGGACGTCGGCCGCCTCGCGGGCGGGGACGTCACCCTCGGCCGCCGCGTCGAGGAGGACGCGGGCCAGCTCGAAGAGCCGGGCGTAGGGGATGGCGCCGGTGTAGATGCCGGTCAGCGCGGCCTCCGCGTCGGGCGTTCCGAGGTGCGCCGGTACTCGTTCGCGCAGCGTGGTGGCGGCGCCCCGGCCGTCGCCGGCCCGCAGCGCGAGGCCGAGCGCGCGCAGGCCCGAGCCAGGCGCCGCCGGGTGCGAAGTCTCCCGACAGCTCGGCCAGCGCCGGGAAGCGCACCGTCCGCCCGTCCGGCCCGACGGCGGCGCAGTTCATGCCCGTTCCGCAGACGACGCCGATGCCCCAGGGGGCCGTCGTCCCGGCGCGTGAGACGGCGAACGTGTCGTTGCGCAGGATGACCCGATCGGTCCATCCCAGCGCGTCGATCGCCGGCGCGAGCTTCTCCTCGTCGACGGGCAGGTCGATGCCGGCGAGGCAGTAGACGCCGGTCGGGCAGAGGGGCGACGGGGCGCCCGCAGCGTTGCGCGTCGCGCGGTGACCGCGGCGAACGCCTCGGACAGCGCCTGACCGTCCCTTCGACGCCCGACCAGTTGGTGGTTGCTCGGGCCGACCCGGGCCCGGCCGAGAACGGCGCCTGAGCCGTGCGACGAGGACGACGTCGGTCTTGGTGCTGCCCCCGTCGAAGGCCAGCACGCGGGCTCGAAATCGGAGGGCTCGGACACGGACGGATGTTACGTTGCGCTGCGTGGGGACCAAGGTGGTTGTCGTCGGCGGCGGGAGCACCTACACCCCGGAGCTGGTCGACGGCCTCTGCGACGTGGAGGACCGGATGGTCGTCGACGATCTCGTCCTGCTCGATCCGAGCGACCTGCGGCGAGAGGTGGTCGGGGGGCTCTCCGAGCGCATTCTGCGGGCGAGGGGATGGAGCGGGACGTTCTCGACGACCGCCGACCCGCACGCCGCGCTTGGAGGGGGCCGACTTCGTCGTCGTCCAGCTGCGCATCGGAGGCCAGGCGGCGCGCCACGTCGACGAGACGCTGCCGGTCGGGTACGGGTGCCTGGGCCAGGAGACGACAGGCGCCGGCGGGCTGGCCAAGGCGCTGCGCACCGTGCCGATCGTGCTCGAGCTGGCCGAGGAGATGGCGGC
This sequence comes from uncultured Acidimicrobiaceae bacterium, assembly GCA_963731065.1. Classification (GTDB taxonomy): domain Bacteria; phylum Actinomycetota; class Acidimicrobiia; order Acidimicrobiales; family RAAP-2; genus Bog-473. The sequence continues at coordinate 437,607 of CAVSUH010000024.1, forward strand.
CCGTTCCAACCGCGGGGCCTGGCTGGTCGACTTCACCAATCCGGTCGGGATCGTGACGCAGGCGCTGCTGGACGAGGGCCATCACGCCGTGGGGCTGTGCAACGTGGCCATCTGGGCCCAGCGACGGATCGGGCACTATCTCGGCGTCGATCCCGATGCCGTCGCCGTCGAGCACGTGGGGCTGAACCACCTGACGTGGATCAGGTCGGCCCGGGTCGGCGATCGAGCGGCGTGCGATCGGGGGACCGACCGCCTCGACGACCTGTTCGAGCGCTTCGGTCCCGAGCTCGAGCTCGAGAGCGGCATCCCGATCGACCTGCTGCGCCTGCAGCACGCGCTGCCGTCGTACTACGTGCACTACTACTACCAGCACGACGCCGAAGTGGCGCAGCAGTCGGCGCCGGGGTACCGGTCCCGCGCCGATGTCGTGGCGGAGCTCGAGACCAAGCTGCTGGAGGAATACCGGGACCCCGCGCTGGTGTCGAAGCCGGCGGCGCTCGTCGTACCGGGGCGGCGCCTACTACTCGCTGGCCGCCGTGCGCCTGATGGCGTCGCTGCACGCGGGGACCGGCGACGTACAGGTCGTCGACATGCGCAACGACGGCGCCATACCGGGCCTGCCCGACGATGCGGTGGTGGAGACCACCGCCGTCGTCGACGCCACCGGCGCCCACCCTCTGCCGCAGCGCGAGCTGTCGCCCGAGATGCTCGGGCTCGTCCAGCACGCCAAGGCCTACGAGCGGCTGGCGGTGAAGGCCGCGTGCTCGGGCAGCCGTGACGACGTCGTGCGCGCGCTGGTGGCCAACCCACTGGTCGGGCAGTACCCGCTGGCGGCGGACCTGGCGGACGAGCTCCTGGGAGCGAACCGGCAGCACCTGCCCCGGTTCTTCCCGTGAACAGGGGCACCGGGCGCCGAGGCGGCGGCTAGCGTGGTGATCGCTCTTGCGCGGTGTGCCGGGAAGACTGGTCGGCGACGAATGACCCCTGTCCGATGACCACTCCCATGACCGACGCCATCCCGACGACCACCACGCGCGCATGAGCGACGTCGGACGAGGTGCTCGCGCCGCAGCCGGCCCGCATCGGCAAGGACCGGCGGAAGCTGCCCGAGCTGGCGCTGGGAGGAGCTGCGGACGACGTTGTGGGTCGTCCCCAGCATCCTGGTCGTGGTCTCGGTCCTGCTGTTCCTCGTGACGTTCGAGATCGACGTCGCCGCGTACCACGATCACCTGACGCTGCCCGACCTGGATCCGCACGGGCAGCGCCGACGCGGAGCGCCAGGTCCTCATCGCCATCGCCGCCGCCGTCATCACGGTGATCGGCGTGGTGTTCTCCATCACCATTTTGGCGCTGACGCTCGCCTCGCAGCAGTTCGGCCCCCGGATGATGCGCAACTTCGTGCGCGACATCGGGAACCAGGTGACCCTGGGCGTCTTCGTCGGGACGTTCGTCTTCTCCGTCCTGTGCGCTGGTGTCGATCAACAGCGTCGAGCGCGACGTTCGTCCCCTACCTGTCCACCTCGGTGGCCGAGGCACTGCTGCTGGTCGACCTCGGGGTGCTGATCTACTTCATCCACCACATCGCCAAGTCCATTCAGCTGCCCGAGGTCATCGCGGGGATCGCCGACGATCTCATGCAGTCGATCGACGCGGAGTTCCCCGAGCAGGTCGGCGCACCGGCGGAGCCCGGGGCGCGGCCTCGAGACGGGGAAGTCGGTGGCCGAACTGCTCAAGCTCATTGAGGAGCGGGGAGCGGTCGTGCCCTCGCAGGTGAGCGGCTACATCCAGTACGTCGGCTACTCCCAGCTGATCGCCATCGCCACGCGGACCGACTCGGTGATCCGCCTGGAGCACCGGCCGGGGCACTTCCTGGCGACCGGCCGGCCGCTGGCCATGGTGTGGCCGCGCGGGGCGGCGCCCGAAGTGGGCCAGGCGTTGTCCAAGGCCCATGTCACCGGTCCGCACCGCACGCTGGTGCAGGATCCGGTCTTCGCCATCGACCAGCTCGTCGAGATCGCCATCCGGGCGCTCTCTGCCGCCGTCAACGACACCTTCACCGCGCTCACCTGCATCGACTGGCTCTCGGCCGGGCTCGGCCGGGTGTCCGGCCGGGTGCTCGACGAGGGCGTGTACCGCGACGCGTCCGGAAGCGTGCGCCTCATCGAGTTCGACCCGTCGTACGCCCGCATGGTCAACCGGGCCTTCGACAAGATCCGCCAGGCGGCATCGCGGCATGCCGGCCGTCCTCATCCGGCTCATCGACTCGCTCGGCTCGATCATGCTCGACACGACACTCCGCCGAGCAGCGGATGGTGCTCCGGCGCCAGGCGGACATGGTCCTGCGGCTGGCCGAGGAGACGGTCACCGAGCCGAACGATCTGGAGGAGATCCGCTTCCGCTACCGGCGCATACCCGGCGAGGACGCCTTCGAGGAGCAGCCGCACACCTGGTCCAAGATCGAGCTGCCGTAGCGAACGAGGCGCTGCGCGGCTCGCGCTCAGCCGGCGTTGTCGGTCGGGGCGGTGGTCGTCGGGGCGGGTGGCGTCGTGGTCGTCGTGGTGGTGGTGGCTGCCGGACCCGGTGCTGCCCGTCGATCCGCTCGACGGCGGTGCGGTGGTCGTCGTCGTGCTGGCGCCGGTCGAGGCGCCGGCGTCGTCGTCGTCGTGGTGGTCGGTGGCGCCGGCGGCGCGACGAACGGCACGGTCTCGCCGCGCATGGTCGTGAGGCTGGTGGACGGTCCCGCCGCCAGGTTGGTGCAGCTGCGGGCGGCGTTCCAGCTCTGGACCGCCGTCGCGGCCGGGGCGCCGGTCAGCGGCTGGGGCACGCCGTCGAGGATCGTGGCGGGGCGCCAGACGGCGCCCGTGATGTTGCGTCCCTTGCGCGGTGATGACGAGCGTGCCGCTGTCGGTCTCGGGCGCGGTGTCGTCGTAGAAGGCGAGGTTGCCCAGGCCGTAGTCGACGTAGGCCTTGCCGAGGTAGCCGCCGCCGAGGAGGACGTGGGTGCCGGAGCCGATGACGACGTCGGCCCCCGCCTTGACGAGCTGCTCCGCCAGGGGCTCCTGCTGCGGGTTCGGGACAGGCCTGCGTCTCGGTGCCCCAGTGCACGTAGACGATCACGGTGTCGGCGGTGCGGCGCACCTGCTGGACCTCGCGGACGAGCTCCGTCGGGTCGATCGCCGAGGCGACGCCGGGTTGGGTCGCCGAGGCCGTCCAGGTGTTGATCAGGTTGTCGGCGATCACCTGCGTCGCCGCGATGATCGCCACCCGCTGGCCGTCGATCGTCACCCGGTAGGGCGTGAAGGCCTGCGCCGCGGTGTTCCCGATGCCGATGATGGGGAAGCTCGCCTGGGAGGCGATCGTCAGGTTCTGCGACAAGCCCTGCGGCGCCACAGTCCATGCCGTGGTCGTTGGCCTCGGTGGCCACCGACACCGTGGCGCTCTTGAGGGCCGTGACGGCGGAGGCGGGCGCGTCGAAGATGTACGGCTTGCTCTGCGGCTCCGGGCACGTCCCGTCGGTCACCGCCGTCTCGACGTTGACCATTTTGAGCTGGGTCCCGTCGAAGAGCTGGGGGATGCCCGTGCCGAGGGCGGTCGAGGGGTTCTTGGCCAGGCTCTCGCCGACGTCGCCCGCGAAGTGGACGTCGCCGCCGAAGCCGAGGGTGACGGTCTTGCCGTTGCCCGTCCAGTCCGGGTTGAGCGGCGAGTGCTTCGGGAAGTGCTCGGCGGTGGCGACGGCGTGGTGGGTCGTCGTCGCGGGCTTGGGCGGCGGGCTCGAACCGCCCGAGAAGAACGCGAAATAGATCAGCAGGAGGAGGACGATCACGCCCCCCACGGCGAACTGGCGCCGCCGGCGCATGACCCTTCGTGAGACCACGCCGGGCACTATGGCACAGACTCTGGCCGCGACCCCGGGCGAGGACGGTTCCTGACCAGCGGATTCGCGCGGCTGGCGCGGCTGTTCGGAGGAGCTGCCGGTGCCGCTCGAGGCCGGCCCAGAGGGTGTCCCGAGCGTCCGGTGCGACGCCAGGGAGGCGATCAGCCCGGAGCAACCGGCGGCGATCATGTCGCGGCACTCGTCGAAGACCGCGTCGTCGCCGTAGTAGGGGTCGGGGACATCGGCCGCGGCCCCCGCGGCGGGATCGAAGGCTCTGAGGAGGGCGAGGCGGTCGGGGTCCGCACCCAGGCTGCGCAGGGTCTGCTGATGGCGGCGATCGAGGGCGACCATCAGCTCGATACCGCCGAGCTCTGCGGACACGATCTGGTGGGCCACGTGCCTGTGGTCCGGGTACCCGCCCCGGGCGAGCGAGGCCTGGGCCAGCGGGTGCATCGGCTCGCCCTCGTGCCAGGGCCCCGTCCCGGCGCTGCGCACCTCGAGGTGGTCGGCCAGCGTGGTGCCGTCAGCCAGCTCGCGTGGAGGCGGCCAGCGACCGCGTGATCACCTCGGCCATGGGGGAGCGGCAGATGTTCCCGGTGCAGACGAAGACGATGCGGTAGGGATGGTTGCCGAGCGGCCCCGGGGGGACGACGCAGGCGCGCGTGAGCGAGGGGCGGTCGGCTCGCGCCGGCTCACTGCGCCGCGTACTCGTCGCGCAGCGACTTCTTGACGATCTTGCCGGTGCCGGCACGAGGCCACTCGGTCCGCAGCTCGAGCTGCTCGGGGATCTTCTGGGTCATCAGCCCGGCGTCGCGGCAGAACGAGACCACGTCGGCCAGCTCGAGCCCGTCGGCACCCTCGGCGAGCTGCACGACGGCGCAGACCCGTTCGCCCCGCTCGGGGTCGGGCAGCCCGATCACGGCCACCTCGATCACCTCGGGATGCGTGTAGAGCAGGTCCTCGATCTCCTTGGCGCTGATGTTCTCCCCCTTGCGGACGATGACGTCCTTCAACCGCCCGGTCAGCGTCAGGTGCCCGTCGGCCCGCAGGCGGCCCAGGTCGCCGGTGCGGAAGTAGCCGTCCCGCGTCGAAGGCCTCGGCGTCGAGGGCGGGGTCGGTGTAGCCGTGGAAGACCATCGGGCCCTTCACCCGCACCTCGCCCTCCTCGTCGTCTGCGGCGGCCCGGCCGTCGAGCGTCACGATGCGCACGTCCGCGCCCTCCACCGGCTTCCCGTCGGTGTTCGCCAGTTGCTCGTCGGTGTCGTGCGGCGAGCCGTTGGCGATCATCGGGCACCTCGGTCATGCCGTACCCGTGCACCACGCCGCGTCCGCCGATTTCGTCACGTACCTCGTAGTGGACCTCGGGTGGCTTGGCCGCGCCGCCTCCGGACATCAGCCGCAGCGTCGGGAGGATCGGGTCCTCCGGCGTCTTGCGTTGCTCGCCGAGGTAGGCCACGTAGAACGCGGTGCTCCCGCCCACCATGGTGGCGCCGTGCTGGCGGAAGACGGGCAGCACGTCCGGCGCGGAGAAGGCCTCCAGGAGAATGGCCGGGAATCCCATGGACAGCATCGTGACGAGATAGTCGGGTCCGGCGATGTGCGCGAAGGGGAAGGCGATGGAGCCGACGTCGTCGGGGCCCATGTCGAGGGCGCGGGCGAGGCCCCAGCCCCCGGCGATCAGCGTCTGGTCCGTGTGCTGCACGCCCTTGGGGTCGGCCGTCGAGCCGGACGTGTAGTAGATCCAGCGGACCGGGGCGTCCTCGGGCGCCGTCCCCTCGGGCGGCGGCGGCAGGACGGCGGGGTCGCCTTCGGGGAGCCCGTCGTCGGTGGTGAGGATGGTCGGCGGGGCGGCGACCCCGGACAGGGCCCCCTCGGCGATGGCCACGAAGTCGGTGTTCCGCCAGGTGGCGGGGATGACGAACAGCTCGGCACCGGTCTGCCGGAGGGCGAATCCCACCTCGCGCTCCCGGTAGAGGTGGATGATCGGGTTCTGGACGGCGCCGAGGCGGGCGAGCGCGATGGACAGGACGACGGTGTCGATCCGCGTCGGCAGCTGCCACGAGACGACGGAGCCCGTCGTGATGCCCAGCCCGTGCAGGCCCGCAGCGACCCGCTCGACCCGATCGCGGAACTCCCCGAAGGTGACGGTCTCGCCATCCGCCGCGATGAGCATGGGATGGTCCGCCGACACCTGGGCTCGGCGGTCGACCAGCTCCCACATGGTGCGGGCGCCGGTGAGTATCTCGCTCGTGGTCATGACCCCTCCTTCCGGGACCACTCTCATAGCAGCTGGCGGCGGTGGGTCGGGCTGGCCCGGCGCGCCGCGGGGGCGCCGGGCGGGGCAGAATGGCTGCGTGGCGAGACGCCCGGTGCATTCGGAGGCCCGTGAGGTGGAGACGGACGGCGGCGGCGAGAAGCAGGTCGACCGCCGGCGCCAGGTCCGCCTGGTCGCCATCGCCGTGGTGGTCATCCTGCTGGGGTGGTTCGCGGTGGCCAACACCCGGAGGGTGCAGATCGACTTCTGGGTCTTCCACCGCCAGGCGCCGCTGATCCTCGTCATCCTGATTTCGGGCCTGCTCGGGGCGCTGATCGCGCTCCTGATCATGCGCCGCAAGCCCAAGGCGGAGGAGTAGCGGCCCGGCCCCGGGCACCCGGTCCGGCGGTTCGGCGGGGCGGCCCTCGCAGCCTGGGCGGGGCCTGGGGCCAACATTGCAACTCGATGACCGCGTTCGCATCCCGGCGATCGGGTTCTAAGCTGCGTGGCGGTGGATACAGCCGTGCAGGCAGGCCCGAAGGGACACATCCTCGTTGTCCGCGCTCCCGTGGCGTGCCAACATGTCGACCAGGTGGATGTGGAGATCCCAGGGGGTAGGTGGTAGTGCCGCTTTCGGACCACGAACAGCGCATTCTGGCTGAGCTCGAGGAGTCGCTGGTTCGCCAGGACCCCGAGTTCGCGGAGCGTGTGCGCTCGGAGACCGTGTACCGGCACGCCGGCCGCTACTGCAAGTGGGCCGCCGTCACCTTCGTCGTCGGCGTCGTGATCCTCGTCGCCTTCTACAGCAAGTCGGTGATCGCGGGCTTCGTCGGCGTCGTGATCATGTTCGCCTCGGCCGTCTGGTTCGAGCGCAACCTGCGCCGCATGGGGCGGGCGGGGTGGCACGACCTGACGCGCTCGAAGGACGGGGAGTCCAAATCGGAGGGCGCGGCGAACGGCATCGAGAGCGCGGTCAGTGACGCCCGCGACTGGTTCCGCTCCCGCTTCCACCGGCGCGAGAGCTGAAGACCGGGCGGGGCCGTCGTCGGCTCCGCTGAATTGGCTTTGACGGTGATCGTTCGGTCCGTGCTGGCGTCTGCGCCTGTTTTGGCGGCTGCGTGTGTTTTGGCCTCTGTGTCCGTGTCCGGTCTGCGCTAACAATCCTTCCGTGGCAGACCTCGCTCTCGCCGTCGACATCGGCGGCACCAAGATGGCCGCCGGCCTCGTTGCGATCGACGGCACCCTGGTGGAACGGGCAATGCGGCCGACCCCGGCGACATCGGGCGCCGGACGAGGCCGAGGTGCTGTGGGACAACCTGGCGGGTGTGGTGCGTGAGGTCACGGCGGCGGTGCGACCGGGGGACCGCCTGGTGGTCTGCGGCGCCGGGCTGCGGGGGGCCCATGAGCCCCGGCGGCGAGGAGGTGTCGCCCGCTGAACATCGCGGGGTGGCGGTCCTTTCCCCTGCGGGCCCGGCTGGCTGCGCTGACCGGGCTGCCGACGTTCGTGGACAACGACGCGAAGGCGCTGGCGCTGGGCGAGGGATGGGTCGGCGCGGCGACCGGCTACGACGACTACATCGCGATGGTCGTGTCGACAGGCGTCGGCGGCGGCATCGTGCTCGACGGCCGACTGCTCAACGGCCGGCTCGGCAATGCGGGCCACATCGGCCACGTCGTCGTCGTCCCCGACGGTCGTCATTGTCCGTGCGGCAGCCGGGGCTGCCTCGAGGCGGAGGCGTCGGGCACGGCACTGGAGGCCCTGACCGGTCAACCGGCGCGGCTGGCCCCGCCGGAATGGGTGGAGCGCACCGGCATGCTCGTCGGCCGGGCCATCTCATCGGTGGCGGTCCTGCTCGACCTGTCGCTCGCCGTGGTGAGCGGATCGGTGGCGCTGGGTTTCGGCGAGCCCTTCTTCGCGGCGGCCCAGACGCAGATGGATCAGTTGTGCCGCATTGACGTTCGCCCGCGGGGCGCGTGTGGTGCCGGGCGGTCTGGGCGACGGTGGACCGCTGATCGGCGCCGCCCGGGTCGGGTTGTGGCGGGCAGGCGTGGGGGCGGCGGCGTGAGACGGAGCTGGGGCCGGGATGCCGGGGTCGTGCTCCGGGCGGTCGGGCCCCGTCCCCGGCTCTGGTGGGCCTCCGCCGGCGCCATGCGCCGGATGGCCCGGAGGGGGTGGTGGCACCGGGCCCCCTTCGTCCCGCTGCCCGGCGAGGCCTATTGGCGCTTCCGCCTCGAGACCGCCTACGGCGGGGACGGCGAGTCCGGAGAGCTGTCCCCGGCCGACGTGGTGGCCTTCCTGCACTGGTGTCAGAGGTCGCGGCCCCGCCGCGGATAGCCTCTCGGGGGTATGGAGCGGGTGCTCCTCCTCAATGCGACCTACGAGCCGCTGGCCCTCGTCTCGGATCGTCGTGCCGTCGTGCTCATGCTGGCGGGACGGGCCGAGGCTGTCGCGATCCGCGAGGACTGCACGGTCTTCCACTCGGCCCGGCTGGCCATCGACGTGCCGTCGATCGTCAAGCTCTCGCACATGGTGCGCATCCCGCGCTGGGCCAGAACCCCGCCGGTCACCCGCCGATCCGTCCTGCGCCGTGACGGCGGGCTCTGCGTGTACTGCTCCCAGCCGGCCGACACCATCGACCACGTGATCCCGAGAAGCCGGGGAGGCACCCACGACTGGTCCAACGTCGTCGCGGCCTGCAAGCGCGACAACCTGGTCAAGGCCGATCAGCTCCTGTCGGAGCTGGGCTGGACGATGAACGTGAAGCCGGCTCCGCCGGACGGGCACCTCTGGCGGTTGCGGCACCTGTCGGATGTGGACCCGTTGTGGGAGCCGTATCTCGCCACGGCATCCTGACGGTTGGCCTCTTCCGGTTCCCCGTCCTCTTCGTCTTCGTCCTCCTTCTTCGACGTCGAGCAGTTCCGCACCGAGCCACGACGCCTGGCGGTCGCCCGTGACGTGGCGGGGCCGACACTGGTGCTCGGCAGCACCCAGCCCACGGAGCTCGTCGACGTCACCGCCGTGCGGGAGCGGCAGGTGGAGCTGGCTCGCCGGCGCGGCGGGGGAGGAGCCGTCTATCTCGGGCCGGGCGAGCAGCTGTGGGTCGACGTCTGGGTGCCGCGGGACGACCCGCTCTGGCTGCCCGACGTGTCCGCCGCCGCCGAGTGGGTCGGCGCCTGGTGGATGGAGGCGCTCGCCGGTTCGGGGCAGCACGGCTTCGACGTCCACCGCGGCCGCTCGGTACCGGGTGCGTTCGGTGACCTGGTGTGCTTCGCCGGCCGGGGTCCGGGCGAGGTCTTCCACGGCTTGGCCAAGGTGGTCGGGCTTTCGCAGTGGCGGGCACGGGAAGGCGCCCTCTTCTCGTCCTGCGCCTACCTGCGCTGGGATCCCGTCCCGCTGTTGGCGCTGGTCGACTTCGAGGATGACGGACGCGCCGTCCTGGCCCAGGACCTGGCGCCGCTGGCGGTGGGTCTGGCCGAGCTCGAACCACCGGCCGTCGATCTCTCGGCTGTGCGGGACCGGTTGCTGGGCTCGTTGCCTGAGTTCGGGTGACGCCGGCTTCGGGGTGACGCCGCCTTTGGGGTGACGCCGCACGTCGGGGTGACCCCTCAGCCTCGGGGTGACATCGCCGGACTCCTTCTCGCATCCGGTCCGCTTCTCCTTCTTCCCCGATTCGCTCCTTCCTCTTCCTCTCTGCGCGTCGGGTGGTCGGCGCGCGTCCTCGTGGCGGCGCGCGACGGGCCGCTCAGGGGGTCATTTCGACGGGCTCGATGAAGGTGGGGCGCCCCGGGGGTTTCAATTGCGTTGCAGTGGGTCTTAGTGGTTGTGCAGTGGAGTAAAAGGGTTTAAAGTGGCGCGCAGTGGTGTGAGGGGGCGTCAGAGGACGCAAGCCAGGGAGCGTCGTGGGAGATACAGCTGGTGTCAGGGTTCGTAGGGAGATACGAGCATTCGCTCGACACGAAGGGCAGGGTGATCCTGCCCGTGAAGTTCCGCGGGCAATTCGAGCGGGGCGGCTATCTCACCCAGAACTCCGAGGGCTGTATCGCTCTGTGGACCCCCGGGGAGTTCGAGCGGCAGATGGAGGCCATGCAGGAGAAGTCGGACTCGGGTCGCGCCGATCGGAACCGGGCCCGTATCTGGGCATCGAACTCCGCCGAGGTCGAAGTCGATCGGCAGGGACGTATGCCGATTCCAGCCCATCTGCGGACGTTCGCCCAGCTGGACACCGAGGTGCTCGTGCACGGAGCCATCGATCGGGTGGAGCTGTGGAATCCGACGGCGTGGGCGGAGCGGGTGCTGCCCGAGGAGAGCTGGCTGCTGGACGACGACGGCTAGCGACTGAGTCGATCGACGACCGGACCGATGCAACAACAACGGCAACAGAGAGGACTCGCCACACGAACCTGAACACGACAAGAACAAGAACAAGACACACGCGGAACGCACTGGACCATGTGCAGCTCCTCGACCGGCGCGCTGGAAGGCCACTCCACCCACCTCCACGTTGGTCGTACGGATCTCCACCCCCAACTCGACCCACCGGCCGGGGGGCTGCAGATGGCCCATTCGTTCGAACACATTCCCGTGCTGCGCGACGAAGTGGTCTCGCTGTTCGCATCCGTGCCCCCCGGGGTGGTCGTCGACGCGACCGTCGGAGGGGGTGGGCACGCCGCGGCCTTGCTGGAGGCGTACGACAGCCATGCGCATCGTCGGGCTGGACCGCGATCCGGCCGCCCTGGAGGCAGCACGGCAGCGGTTGTCCGGCTTCGGGGACCGCGTCACGCTCATCGCCGCCCCGTTCTCCACGCTGGAATCGGTACTCTCCCGTCCCGGGTTCGAGCCTCTGGCGGGCGTGCTCCTCGACCTGGGCGTCAGCTCCCCGCAGCTCGACTGGTCCGAGCGGGGGTTCTCCTTCCGGGAGGACGGGCCGCTCGACATGCGGATGGACCCGACCACTGGTCCCACCGCCGCCGACCTCGTCAACACCCTTCCGGTCGAGGACCTGGCGGCGCTGTTCCGGGAGAACGGAGAAGGTCGCTTGTCCGGGCGCATCGCCCGAGCGGTCGTCAAAGCCCGGCCACTGACCTCAACGAGGCAGCTGGCCGAAGTCGTGGCGTCGGCGGTGCCGGCGCCGGCCCGCCGGAAGGGACACCCCGCCCGCCGGGTCTTCCAGGCCCTGCGCATTCAGGTGAACGACGAGCTGGGCCAGCTCGAGGCTGCGCTGCCGGCCGCCCTCTCACATCTGGAGGTCGGGGGCGTGTGCGCGGTGATCAGCTACCACTCCGGCGAGGACCGGTTGACGAAGCAGGTCTTCGCCGACGCTGCCACCGGCGGGATGTGTCTGTCCTCCCGGCCTGCCGTGTGTCTGCGGTGCGGTCGTGCGTCATCAACTCGTCTTCCGCGGCGCGCGGAAGGCATCGGCATCGGAGATCGCCGCCAACCCCCGCTCCGAGAGCGCCCGCCTGCGTGCCATCGTGCGGACAGAGCCGGAAGCCGAATCCGCCGGGTGGAGCGTCCTGATGGCGCCTCCTCCCGCAGCCACCGCAGTCGCCACCCGCCGACACGCCGCTGCGGCGTCTCACGCCTCGCCCCGCCGTGCTGGCCGTGGCGCAGAAGCTCCTTCGACCCGGCGCGCCCCGCTCCGGGTCGTCCCGACTCGCAGCCGGCGCGGCATTCGAGGGGGCCGCACCGCTGCGGGTCGGGGAAGGCTCCTCCCCATCGTGTCCGTCTCCATGGTGGTGGCCGCGTTGCTGGCCGTCGTCGTGGGGCAGGCGCTGCTGGCCAACGGCCAGGTGAACCTCTCGAGCCCTGCAGCAAGAGCTCACCTTGGAGCAGAGCGCCCACAGCCAAGCCGAGTCGGCCGTCGCCCAGCTGGAGACTCCGACGCGGATTGTGGCGGCCGCCACACGACAGGGCCTGGTCGTGAGGATCGGGCAGCCCAACCTCATCGAGCTGCCCTACGTCTCATTGTCCGTGCCCCTCCCCACCCCGAAGGTGACGCCCGCACCCGCGCCAACCCCGCCGACAACCTCCCCGGCGGGTGCGGGCGCGCCGTCGGGGCCGAGCACGGGCAGTACCTCTTCCACTTCTGAGTCCACCGCGACAACCACGCCGACGTCGACGCCGTGAGCGTCGCGACCCGACAGAGAGCCTGACCGCGCGCGCGCTGGTTCAGGCCGTCAGCGCACCTCCAAGACGGCGTCGACCCGAGTCGCGGGCGGGCGGCGCGTCCCAGTGATCGATCGGCCCGCGGCGCAGCCAGCGCCACCCGGACCGCGCCCGGCCCGACCGGCCCGACCGTCCGAGCCCGAGGCGCCGTCGACCCGCCGTACCCTCGCCGCCCCGCCGTGCGCCGGGCTCGACGCGCGACACGGCCACGGCAGCGCCCCCACCGCCCGCCGGCCAAGGTCGCCCGGCTCCCGCTCTCGCGCCAGCGGCGCGGCTGGGAGAGCGGGACCTTCTCCCGCCGGGTGCGACTCGTGCGCATGCTGCTCCTCGTCGCCATGCTGCTCCTCGTCGCCCGACTGGTCGACGTCCAGGTCCTGCGGTCCGGCTCGTACCAGGCCGCGGCGCGTGGGGAGTCCTCCATCTCGGTCTCCCTCGCCGCGCTGCGGGGCGGCATCTACGACCGCGACGGTTCGCCGCTGGCGGTCTCCGTCGCCACCGACGACGTCGTCGCCGACGACTTCCAGATCGCGCATCCGGTGAAGACGGCACTGGCGTTGTCGCCCATCATCCACGTCCCGGCGACGACGCTGGCCGCCGAGCTGCATCGGCGGACGGGGTACGTCGTCCTGGCCCGCCAGCTCTCCCAGGCCACCGGAGAGACGATCTCGGCGGACGCCTTCCCGGGTATCTCGCTGATCGCCGACTCCAAGCGGGTGGTGCCGAACGGGAACCTCGCCGCACCCGTCGTCGGGTTCACGAACGCCGCCGGCCAGGGTGCCGGCGGGCTCGAGTACGAGTGACAACCAGCTCCTGGCCGGCACCAACGGCAAGGCGACGATCATGGAGTCGCCCGCCGGCGTGACCCTGCCCCAGTCGCCGGTGACCCAGCAGGTGGCCTCGAGCCCAGGCACCGGCCTGGAGCTCACCCTCGACTCCCAGCTCCAGTACGAGTCGGAGCAGGCGCTGGCCAAGGCGATCGAGACCTCCAACTCGGTCAGCGGCACCGCCGTCGTCATGGACGTGAAGACGGGCCAGATCCTCTCCATGGCCAATCTCGTCGCCACCCATCCCGCCGCTCTCGGCGCGACCCCGCCGGCAGCCCCCACCGACCCCGGCGGCGTCGTGCCGATCGGGCCGAAGGACGCGGTCAACGAGGCGCAGAGCAACCTGGCCGTGACCCAGCTCTACGAGCCCGGCTCGGTGTTCAAGCTGGTCACCTTCTCGGCCGCGCTGCAGGACGGCCTGATCAACCCCAACTCGGTGTTCACCGTGCCCGACCAGATCAGCCTGGACGGGTCGATCTTCCACGACGCCGATCCCCACCCCACCGAGCAGCTCACCGCCACCCAGATCCTGGCCCAGTCGTCCAACATCGGGACCTCGGAGATCGCCCAGGGCGTGGGGGAGCAGCGGCTGCTCAACCAGGTGAAGACGCTCGGCTTCGGCCAGTCCACCGGTCTCGACTTCCCGGGCTAGTCGCCAGGGCCTCCTGGCGACCGCCGCCCAGTGGGAGCCGACGGACTTCGTGTCCCTCCCCATCGGCCAGGTCGACGCCGTCACCGCCCTGCAGGTGCTCGATGCGTACAACGCCGTCGCCAACGGCGGCACGTACGTGGCCCCGAAACTGGTCCAGGCCACGGTCAGCCCGTCGGGCGCCGTGACGAAGACCGCCCCCTCGGCCACCCACGAGGTCTTCTCACCCACGGTCGACTCCGAGCTGACCACCATGCTGCGAGCAGGTCGTGGGCGCGGGCACCGGGACCAGCGCCGCCGTGCCCGGGTACACCGTGGCCGGCAAGACCGGGACCGCCCAGATCCCCACCACCGGGAAGGACTCCTACGTCACGGGCGCCTACATGGCCTCCTTCGTCGGGTTCGCCCCCGCCGCCAACCCCACCCTCTCCATGATCGTGGTCCTCGACCGTCCCACGCCGATCTTCGGCGGCACGGTGGCGGCACCGGTGTTCTCGCAGATCATGAGCTACGCGCTGCACCGCTACGACATCCCCACCACGCCCGGCGTGCAGACGGCCCCCGCCACGCCGGGCACCTCGACGGAGTCGGCGGCGGCCCAGGCCCAGGACATCACGTGAACCTTGGACCACACCCCCGTTGCGGCCGTGTCGCAGGGGTGTCCGAGGCATGCAACGCTGTCGGTTCGACCATGCCACGTGTGCCCATGAACCTCCTCTTCGACGACATAGAGGTGATCGAGTCCGTCGGCGACCCCTCCTCGGTCGAGGTGAGCGGCATCTGCGCACGACAGCCGCCGGGTCGTGCCCGGGGACCTCTTCTGCTGCGTTCCCGGTCGGCGTCAGCGACGGCCACGTCCACGCCGCCGAGGCGGTGGACCGCGGCGCCATCGGGCTCCTCTGCGAGCACTTCATTCCCGAGCTGATCGACCAGGACGTGGTGCAGACGCGGATCGCCCCCGGCACCATGCGCCCGGTGATGGCGCGGCTGGCGGCTTCCTTCTACGGCTACCCCGCCCGCGATCTCCTGATGGTCGGCGTGACGGGGACCAACGGCAAGACGACGGTGACCCAGCTGCTGGGTGAACTGCTCAGCGCGACCGGCCGTCCGACCAACGTCATGGGGACGCTGTCGGGCACGCGGACGACGCCGGAGGCGACCGAGGTGCAGCGGGTCCTGGCCGGGGTGCGCGACCGCCAGAAGTCCGACGGCCATCGGCACGCAGTGGCGATGGAGGTGTCGAGCCACGCGCTCGTCCAGTCGCGCGTCGAGGGCATCCACTTCGACGTGGCCGTCTTCACCAATCTCAGCCACGACCATCTCGACTACCACGGGTCGATGGAGGAGTACTTCGAGGCGAAGGCGATGCTCTTCACGCCGAGCCACGCGCTGCGCGGCGTCGTCCACGCCGACGACGCCTGGGGTCGGCGGCTTGCTCGAACGGTCCCGCATCCCGACCGTCGCCGTGCACCACGCCGACGCCACCGACGTGGTGCTCGGTCCCGGTCGCTCCGAGTTCACCTGGCGCGGGCAGCGCATCAGCACGCCGCTGACCGGCGCCATCAACGTCGACAACGCGCTGCTGGCGGCCGAGGCCGCGCTCGCCCTCGAGGAGCCCGAGCTCGGGCCCCGAGGAGATCGGGCGCGCCATGGCCCACCTGACGCCGGTCCAGGGCCGGCTGCAGGTGATCGCCGCGCCCGGACCGCCTGCGGCGACCGGGGCTGGCGGGCGCGAGCCGGCGGCTGCGCGCCCCTCCTTCACGGTGCTGGTCGACTACGCCCACACGCCGGCCGGGCTGCAGGTGGTGCTCGGCGAGGCGCGCACGCTGGCGCCGGCGGGGCGGATGCTCTGCGTGTTCGGCTGCGGCGGGAACCGCGACCGAGCCAAGCGGCCCGCTGATGGGCGCGGCGGCGGCTGAGCTGAGCGACCTGGCCTTCGTGACGTCCGACAACCCGCGCGACGAGGATCCGCTGGCCATCATCGAAGAGGTGCTGGGCGGCGTCGCCGGCGGGCGCACCAACCCCGGCCGATCGTGGTCGAGCCCGATCGCGGCGTGGCCATCCGCCTGGCGCTCGATGCGGCGCCGTCCGGGCGACGTGGTGGTCATCGCGGGGAAGGGCCACGAGACGTACCAGGAGGTCGCTGGGCGACGCCTTCCCTTCGACGATGCCGTCGAGGCCCGCCGGGCCCTCTCGGCGCGCTTCGGATCGGACCCGCGAACCTGGGTCCCATCGTACGCCGCGGCGCCCGTCGGCGCCACCGTGGCGGCGCGGCCGCCGCCGGCTCCTCGTGACGCAGTGCCGGAGGCCTGACGACACGTGCTCGGCCTGCTTGTCTCGGGAAGCGTCGCTCTCTGGGTCGCCATCCTCTTCACCCCCTTCCTGATCCGCTACTTCCGCCAGCGCGAGCTGGGCCAGCACATCAGGGAGGACGGCCCGGCCTCCCACTCCGCCAAGGCGGGGACGCCGACCATGGGTGGCATCGCCATCGTCGCCGCCAGCGTGTTCGGCTACGCCATCGGGCACATCGGCACCGAGATCCGCTTCTCGCGTACCGGCTACCTCGCCATCGGCGCCGTGGTGGCGTTCGGCCTCATCGGGTACATGGACGACTACATCAAGGTGACATCACAAGCGGAGCCTCGGGCTGAACAAGCGGGCCAAGTCCGGGGCGCAGGTCGCCTGCGCGCTGGTCTTCGCCGTGCTGGCGGTGTACTGGGCCCACACGTCGACGGCGCTGTCGTTCACCCGGATCGACGTGATCGGCATCAATCTCGGGGCGGTCGGGTGGGTCGTGTTCGCGGTCGTCGTCATGGTCGGCGCGTCCAACGCGGTGAACATCACCGACGGCGTCGACGGGCTGGCCGCCGGGTCGGGGACCTTCTGCTTCGCGGTGCTCTCGATCATGGGCTACTGGATCTTCCGGCACTTCTCCATCTACCACGTGCTCCCGGCGTCGGCCGTCGACCTGGCGCTGGTGTCGGTGGCCCTGGCCGGCGGCTGCATCGGCTTCCTGTGGTGGAACGCCGCGCCGGCCAAGATCATCATGGGCGACACCGGTTCGCTGGCCATCGGCGCCGGCCTGGCCGCGATCTGCCTGCTGCTCAACCTCGATCTGCTGCTGCTCATCATCGGCGGGCTCTTCGTGATGGAGACCGTGTCGGTCATCCTCCAGATCATCAGCTTCCGCGCCTTCCACCGCCGCATCTTCCGGATGGCCCCCATCCACCACCACTTCGAGCTCGGCGGCTGGCCCGAGACCACGGTCATCGTCCGCTTCTGGATACTCGGCGGCCTCTTTTGCGCCCTGGGCCTCGGCATCTTCTACGGGGACTACCTCACCGTGGCGAAGTTCACGTGACCGCTGCCGTCCCGTCTTCGTCACGCTGCGACAGCGCCGGGCCGAGACCGCGACGCGGTCCGCCACTTCGGCCGCGCGGTGGGGGAGACTGCACGCATGCATCGGGTGTCGGACCGGGCTGTGCGGCGCGCCCGCGCCCAGAGAGGAGTGGGCGCCATGACGTCAACGCGCAGCATCGCGCCGACGGAGCGGCACACCGCCCCCCGGCCCCGCCGGACGACCTCGGCCAAGAAGGCGCGTCCGCACCGCGGTCGGCGGCCCACCGCGGGGCCGCCGCCCGCGCCGAGGGACTCGGCATCCGCATCGGCAGCCGCCGGGTGTCGGTCTCGACGCTGCTGCTCTTCGACGTCGTGCTGCTCTGCCTCATCGGGCTCGTGATGGTCGGCTCGGCGTCTTCGGTCATCTCCATCAGCCACCTACGGCTCGCCCTACGCCATCCTCATCCGGGAGGCCATGTGGATGGCGATCGGTGCGCATCGCGCTGTGGGCGGCCATCCGCTTCGACTACCGCAAGCTGCGGCGGTTCAGCCCCCTCATCCTCCTCGTGACGTTCGGCCTGCTCTTCGTGGTGCTGGTCCCGGGCCTCGGGGTCCACGCCATGGGGTCGAGCCGCTGGGTCGGCTTCGGGCAGTTCCGGCTGCAGCCGTCCGAGTTGATGAAGCTCGCCCTCACGCTGTTCGCCGCCGACTTCATCACCCGCCGCCTCGATGAGGACGCCGCCGATCGCCGCATCATCGGCCCCCTGCTCATCGTGACCGGCTTCGCCTGCGTGCTGATCCTGGCCCAGCCGGACATGGGCACGGCGATGGTCCTCGGCTTCATCGCGTTGGCCCTCCTGTTCGTCTCCGGCGTGCGCCTCGGGCCGGTCATGAAGGTGCTGGCCGCGCTGGTCGGCCTGGCGCTGATTGTGGCGGTGGCCTCGCCGTACCGCCGGGCCCGGCTGCTGTCGTTCATGGACCCGTCGGCCCACAGCTCGGGCTCGGGGTACCAGGTCATGCAGTCGCTCATCGGGCTGGGGTCGGGCCACCTCGTCGGCTCCGGCATCGGCGGCGGCCAGGCCCAGTGGGGCTTCCTGCCCAACGCGCAGACCGACTTCATCTTCTCCGTCATCGGCGAGCAGCTCGGGATCATCGGCGCGTCTGTTCGTGCTCGCCCTCCTCGTCGGGTTCATGTGGCTCGGGCATCCGGGCGGCGGTGCAGTCGAGCGGACCGCTTCGGCGCGCTGCGTCTCGCTCGGGATCGTCGCCTGGATCGGGGCGGAGACCCTCATCAACGTCGGGGCGGTGGTGGGCGTGCTGCCCGTCACCGGCATTCCGCTGCCCTTCATCTCCTTCGGCGGCTCGTCGCTGGTGATCACCATGGTGGCGGCCGGCATCCTGATCAACGTCGCCCGGCAAGGTGAGTCCGGAACTACGCTGCCGGGTCGCCGGCTCGGGCCGCAAGACGCGCCGGCACGGCCCGAGGTCGGTGAGCGCAGGGCGCGGCACGGTGATCGCGGGCGGCGGGACGGGCGGTCACATCGTCCCCTCGCTGCAGATTGCGCGCGCGCTGGTCGACCGGGGGCACCCGGCCGAGTCGATCGAGCTCTACGGCTCGCGCCGCGGGCAGGAGGCCACGACGTGGCCGACGCTCGAGTTCCCCTACACGCTCCTCCACGGTCGGGGGCTGCGACGCAGCATGCGCCCGTCCGCCTGGTGGGCCAATGCGGGCGCGGTCGCCGGCTTGGCCTGGGCCTGCCTGCGCGCCGTCGGCTCCTTCCTGCGCCGGCGGCCCCGCGTCGTGGTCGTCGTCGGCGGGCTACGCCAGCTTCCCGGCCGGGCTGGCGGCGGTGCTCACGAGGGTGCCGCTCGTCTGCATGACCACCGATGCCGTGCCGGGTGCCGTCAACGGCCTGCTCGGCCGCCGCGCCGCTGGCGAATGCGGTGGCGTTCGCCGGCACGGACCTGCCCCGGGCCCACATCACCGGCACGCCGGTGCGGCCCGAGCTCGCCACGCTGCGAGCGGACGCCCGAGGGGCAGGCCGCCAGCCGGGTGGCGCTGGGCCTTCCGCCCGACCGCCGACCGTGGCGTGCGCCGGCGGCTCACTCGGCGCGTGGCGGGTCAACCGTGCCGTGGCGGACCTGGCCGAGGGGGCGTGGGCCGACTGCGCCGACCGCGCGCTCTACCACGTCACCGGGCGACGTGACTACGAGGCGTTCGCCTCCCGGCCTGGTTCGGGTCCCGGGCCTTGTGACGGGACCTGGGCCGGTCAGCGGCCCTGGAGCGGCGGGGAACGAGGACGACGTGCCCGGGCTGCGCTACCGGGTGGTGCCCTTCGAGGACAAGATGCCCGACTTCTACAACGCCGCCGACGTCTGCGTCGTCCGGGCGGGCGCCATGACGGTGGCCGAGCTGCTGGTGGCCGGTGTTCCGGCCATCCTCGTCCCGCTGCCCGGCGCGCCGCGCGACCACCAGACCGCGCAACGCGGAGGCACTGGTCGGCATGGGCGCGGCCGTGCTCGTCCCCGATCACGAATGCGACGGACGACGGCTCGCCCTCGAGCTCGATGCGCTGCTGGCCGATCCCGCACGTCTGCGCGCCATGCGCGAGGCGGCCCGGCAGAACGGACACCCCGACGCGGCCGCCCGCGTCGCCGAACTGGTCGACGCCCATGCCCGCTGACGCCCCACCCCCGCTCTCGACCTCGGCGTGCCGCAACGCATTCACATCGTGGGCATCGGCGGGGCCGGCATGAGCGCCATCGCGCTCGTGCTGCGGGCCATGGGCCACCACGTGTCGGGCTCGGACCTGAAGGACTCGCCGGTGGCGGAGCGGCTGCGCTCCCACGGCATCACGGTGGCGGTGGGGCACAGCCCCGAGAACGTGGCCGGAGCCGATGCCGTGACGTACTCGCCCGCGGTGCAGCCGGAGAACCCCGAGCTCGCCGAGGCGCGCGCCCGCGAGCATCCGGGTGGTGCCCCGCTCCGAGATGCTCGCCGCCATCTGCGCCACCCGGCGCTGCCTGGCCGTCTCGGGCACGCACGGGAAGACGACGACCGCCTCCATGCTGTCGCTGATCCTCGTCGAGGCGGGGCTGCGGCCCTCCTTCCTCATCGGTGCCGACGTCAACGAGATCGGGACCAACGCCGTGTGGGACACGGGGGAGTGGCTCGTCGTCGAGGCGGACGAGAGCTACGGCACCTTCCAGGCGATCGCCCCCGACCTGGCGGTGCTGACCAACGTCGAGCCGGACCACCTCGACTTCTACGGCACGTTCGACGTGCTGCGCGCCGCCTTCGCCGAATTTGTGGCCAGTGCGCGGCTCGGGCGCGGTCGTCTGCGCCGACGACCCCGAGGCGGCGGCCATCGGCCGGGAGCACGGTGCGGCCACGGTCGGCTCCGACCCCGCCTCGACCTACGTGATGGAGCAGCCTCGATCTGCAGCGCAGCTCCGTGTCCTTCACCCTGCGAGGGCCGGACGGGGAGCTGGGCACTGTCCACATCGGCGTCCCCGGTCTGCACAACGCCCGGAACGGGGCGACCGCCATCGTGGCGGCGCTGCAGGTGGGGGTGCCCTTCGCGGCGGCCCAGGCGGCGCTGGCCCGCTTCGCCGGGGTGACCAGGCGCTTCGAGTTCCGCGGCGAGGCCGCCGGGGTGACCTTCGTCGACGACTACGCGCACCTTCCCGCCGAGGTGCGCGCCGCTCTGGCCACGGCCCGGACGGGCGGGTGGGACCGCGTGGTCGCCGTGTTCCAGCCCCACCGCTTCTCCCGGACCGCCGCGCTGGCGACGGAGTTCGGGACCGCGTTCGCCGACGCCGACGTGCTGGTCGTGACCGACATCTACAGCGCCGGCGAGCGACCCGTTCCCGGCGTGTCGGGCCGTCTGGTGGCCGACGCCGTCCGGGCCCAGGACCCGCGGCTCCCGGTCACCTACGCGGCGGGCTGGGAGGAGCTGCACCAGGCCGTGCGCGCCGAGCTGCGTCCCGGCGACCTCTGCCTCACGCTCGGCGCCGGCGATCTGACCACGCTGCCCGACGAGCTGCTCGAGTCACCGTCGTGGTGACGGCGTGATGAGCCGGTGGTGAAGCGGAGTGACGAATGGCGTCGCCCTGGCCGGCGCGCTCGGCGACCGGGCCACGCTGGGAAAGCCGCTGGGGACCGCTGACCACCTACGGCGTCGGGGGGCCGGCGGCGCTCTACGTCGAGATCGAGGGACCGGACGACCTGGCGCAGGTGCGCCGGGTCTGGCAGCAGCACGCGCCGGAGATGCGGGCGCCCGCCGCCGTGTTCGTCCTCGGGCGCGGCTCGAACCTGCTGGTGGCCGACGAGGGGTTCGACGGGGTCGTGGTGCATCTCGGCGCCGGCTTCGCCCGCGTCGACCTGCCGGCAGCCCGGTGATGCGACCCCCGGTGCCGGCGCTGCCGGCCGTGGTGCGGGCGGGCGCGGCGGTCGCCCTGCCGGCGCTGGCCCGGCGCGTGGCCGACGCGGGATGGAGCGGACTGTCATGGGCCGTCGGCGTGCCAGGCTCGGTCGGCGGCGCGGTGCGCATGAACGCCGGGGGCCACGGCTCGGACATGGCGGCCTGCCTCGTCCGCTACAGCTGGGTCGATCTCTTCGGCGAGGCCGGGGGCACCGACGACGTGAACCGCCTGTCCTACGGCTACCGCTCCTCCTCGGTGACGGCGTCGCAGGTGGTGGTGGCGGCGGAGTTGGCCGTCACGCCGGGATCGGTGGAGGCGGAGCAGGCGGCGGTGACCGCCATCGTCCGATGGCGGCGCGAGCATCAACCGGGCGGCTCCAACGCCGGCTCGGTGTTCACCAACCCCGAGGGCGACTCGGCGGGAAGGCTCATCGAGGCGGCCGGGCTGAAGGGCTTCCGGATGGGCACGGCGCGCGTGTCGGAGAAGCACGCCAACTTCATTCAGGCGGACAAGGACGGTCGGGCGGACGACGTGCACGCGCTCATGGCGCACGTGCGCGACGTGGTGTCGGAGCAGACCGGGGTCGAACTGCGGGCCGAGGTCCGCCTCCTCGGCTTCGGCGCCGGGAAAATGGTCCGGTGGACGGGAGCGGACGCGATGGCGCCTGACGGCACGACAGGGAGTGAAGGACTCGGCCCATGGGGCAGGCGCGCCCGTCGCGGGGCAATCCGGCCGGAGCCGGGGCACGGGGTCCGCATGGACCCGCGCATCTCGGCCCGGCGGACGGCGGTCATCAGGGAGCAGGGCCGGCGCCGCCTCGATCATCGCCGGTGTCGCGCTCGGCGTCGTCGCCCTCCTGGTCGGCGGATGGTTCCTCCTCCACACGCCGCTCTTCTCCGCCCGCTCGGTGACGGTCACCGGCAACGTGCACGAGACGGCGGCGCAGGTGGTGGCCCAGGCCGGGCTGGCGAGTCATCCGCCACTGCTCGACGTGAACGCCGGCGCGGTGGCGGCCCGCCTCGAACAGATGCCGTGGGTGCGGACGGCGACGGTGCGCGTGTCGTGGCCCGACGGCGTCCACATCGCCGTGACCGAGGAGACAGCCGAGCTTCACGGTCACCACGGCGGCGGGGAAGTGGGAGTCGCTCAGCGACGACGGCCGGGTGCTCGCCCAGTCGGCCACCCGGCCTCCGGGTCTCCTGCTCCTGACCGTCCCACAGCCGCGCGGGAGAGCCCGGGACCGTGCTCTCCGCCAAGGACTCGTCGGGCCTCCGGGTGGCCTCGACGCTGCCGGCCTCCTTCGTCGGCCAGGTGACCGGGGTGACGGTCGAGCCGGCCGGCTGGGTGCAGTTGGCCCTGACCACACCCGTCGTGGTCGACATCGGCACCGCCACCGAGCTCACCGCCAAGTACGAGGATGTTTCCTCGATTCTGGCGGGGGCATCCCTCCACAACGGGGATGTGATCGACGTCAGCGTCCCCGATGCGCCGACGGTGACGTCAGGCGTGACCTAGGATGCTTGACCAGCCTGAACACCCCTCCGTATGGTGGGGCCACGTTCCCGCACCGTGAACATCAACCTTCTCCAGAGGTTCAGGGATGGGTGCGCTGGTCGCATCGCGCGGGCGGCGTCTGGCGGAAACAATCAGCAACTGAGCGGTCGGCGATCGACCCGAGGACGAGGGAGTTCATGACGACCGTGCCTTCCCAGGGCAACTACCTGGCAGTGATCAAGGTCGTCGGGGTCGGCGGCGGCGGCGTCAACGCCGTCAACCGGATGATCGACTCCGGTCTGCGCAACGTCGAATTCATCGCGGCCAACACCGACGCCCAGGCGCTGCTGATGAGCGACGCCGACCTGAAACTGGACATCGGACGCCAGCTCACCCGCGGGCTCGGCGCGGGCAGCGACCCCGAGGTGGGGCGGCTGGCGGCCGAGGAGCACCGGCAGGAGATCGAGGAGGCGCTCCAGGGCGCGGACATGGTCTTCATCACGGCCGGCAAGGGCGGCGGCACCGGGACCGGCGCGGCACCCGGTCGTGGCCGAGATCGCCAAGAGCCTCGGCGCGCTGACCATCGGCGTGGTGACCCGGCCCTTCACCTTCGAGGGCCGGCGCCGGGCGATGCAGGCGGAGAAGGGGATCCAGATCCTCAAGGAGAAGGTCGACACCCTCATCGTCATCCCCAACGACCGCCTGCTCACCGTCTCGAACGACAAGACCAGCATGGTCAACGCCTTCAAGATGGCCGACGAGGTGCTCCTGCAGGGCGTGCGCGGCATCACCGACCTCATCACGGTGCCCGGCCTCATCAACACGGACTTCGCCGACGTGAAGATGGTCATGACCAACGCCGGCACCGCCATCATGGGCATCGGCTCCTCCATCGGGGAGGGGCGGGCCGCCAACGCGGCGCGGGCCGCCATCACGTCACCGCTGCTCGAGGCCTCCATCGAGGGTGCCCGGGGCATGGTGCTCAACATCGCCGGAGGTTCTGACCTCGGGCTCTTCGAGGTGAACGAGGCCGCCGAGATCATCCACGGCGTGGCGCATCCCGACGCCAACATCATCTTCGGCGCCGTGATCGACGACAACATGGGCGACGAGGTGCGGGTCACCGTGATCGCCGCCGGGTTCGAGCGCTGGGAGGAAGGCACCGGGCCGACGTCGAAGGCCGGCGACCTGGCGTCGACGATCTTCTCGACGCCGGAGCCGGTGGACATCTTCGCCGACGCCACCGGTGGTTCGGACGAGGAGCTGGACCTGGGAGACGACGATTTCGACGTCCCCTCCTTCCTCCGCTAGCGACGAGGTCGCGCGGAGGCTGCTCGCCGTCCGGCAGCGGATCGAGCGCGCCGGCGGCGACCCTCCCGCGGTGCGGGTGGTCGGCGTCACCAAGGGATTCGGCCCGGAGGCGGTCAGCGCGGCGCGCCAGGCGGGGTTGACGGACCTGGGCGAGAACTACGCGGCAGAGCTCGTGGAGAAGGCGGCCGCCGACCGCGACGACGCCGGGGTGGTCTGGCACTTTCTCGGTGCGGTGCAACGCAACAAGGTGGCGCAGCTCGCCCCGCTCGTGGGCGTGTGGCAGAGCGTGGCCCGCGCCGCCGAGGGGGAGCGGATCGCCCGCTTCGCGCCCGGGGCGCGGGTCCTGGTGCAGGTCGAGACGACGGGCCTGGCGGGCCGCAACGGTTGCTCCCCGGCGGCGGCCGGCGAGCTCGTGGCACGGCTCGGCGACCTCGGGCTCGACGTGCGGGGCCTCATGACGGTGGCGGCGCCCGGCGAGGGTGCGGCGAAGGAGGCCTTCGAGACGCTGGGACGCCTGGCCGACCGCCTGGGGCTCGAGGAGCGCTCCATGGGCATGAGCGACGACCTCGAGGCCGCCGTGGCCGCCGGTTCGACGATGGTGCGCATCGGGCGGGCCCTCTTCGGCGACCGTCCACCGGCGACCGCAGCGTGAGGTGGAGGCTGACGGGGAACCTCCGGTGGAGCCTGAGCTGAGGCTGAGCAGCAGCGTGACGGTGGTGAGAGGCGGGGTCCCGGGCCGCCAGGACCTGCCTGGGTTGCCGAGCAGGCACTACGCTGTCCGAGGACAGGAGAAGGAATGTCACCCTCGTTCATGAAGAAGACCATGGTGTATCTCGGCCTGCTCGATGACGAGTACGACGAGTACGACGACCTGGAGGACCGCGCCCCGCGCGGGTTCTCGGCCGCGACCAGGGTCGAGCCCCGGTCCCAGGACCAGGACCAGGAGCCGGCCGAGGCGTTCAGCGGCGGCATGAGCAGGGTCCGCACCATCCCCCGTGAGTCGGCCCAGCCGAGGGAGCAGACCCGGTCCACGCCCAGCAACGTGGCCCCGCGTCCCACCGCCGTGCGGGCCGTTCCGGTCGACCCGACCATGAACCCGACCGGGCCGGCGCCGGCTCCGTCGGGCCGCGTCCACGTGGTGGCCCCGTCGCGGTTCGGCGACGCCAAGGAGATCGCCGACCGCCTGAAGGACAACCGCCCGGTGATCGTGAACCTCCAGATGGCCGACCGCGACCTGCAGCGGCGGATGATCGATTTCTGCAGCGGGGTCACCTACGCCCTGAGCGGCGAGATGGAAAAGGTGGCGGACCAGGTCTTCCTGCTGGCGCCGACCAACGTGAAGGTCTCCGAAGAGGAACGGCAGCGACTGGTTGAGCGCGGCTTCGGCCGCGACTAAACGCAACTACCCTCGCGGGTTGAGTGAGCATCTTTCATCTTCTGGCGTGGTTGATCGAGGCCTATATCTGGCTGATCATGTTCCCCTACGCCATCCTGAGCTGGTTCCGGATTCAGCCGGGGACGACGTTGGCCCGGGTCCAGTACTTCCTCTTCCAGGCCACCGAGCCGGTGCTCCGGCCGGTGCGCCGGCTCATCAAGCCGATGGGCGGGCTCGACTTCTCCTTCCTCGTCGTCATCCTGGTTGCGCAATTCGTGCTGATTCCCGTGCTTCTCCACTGATCCCTCCATACCTGGAATGGCTGGGGGGGAGGGTTACACTTGGGATCCATGGACAATTCTCAGGCTCCCTCATCGATCCTCGACACGCTCCGCACCGTCGAGTTCCGCCTCGGGCTGAAGGGCTACAACGTCGACGAGGTCGATGAGTACCTGGACAAGGCGGCCCAGGAAGCCGAAGGGCTGCAGGAGCACGTCCGGCAGCTGAACGAGCGGCTGCGCCAGGCGAGTGAGCGCATCGCCCAGCTCGAGCGGGACAAGCGCGCCGCGCCGGTGGCGGCCGAAAGCGAAGAGGGCGTTGCCGCCGCGCGGCGGCGGCCGCGGCGACCGCCGAGGCCAACGCGCTGTCCGACGAGACGCTGCAGCGCACACTCCTGCTGGCGCAGAAGTTCGTCGACCAGACGAAGCGGGAGAGCGAGGCGGAGGCTGCCACGGTGGTCGCCCAGGCGGAGGAGACGGCCCGGGCCGCCATTGCCGCCGCCGAGGCGACGGCGGCGCAGCTGCAGGCCGAGACGCACCAGAAGCTCCGCGAGGAGGTCACGCGGCTGGAGGCCACCCGGACCGAGCTGGCGACCGACGTCGAGAGCATGGCCCGTCACCTCGAGTCGGAGCGCAACCGGCTCCGTGGCGCACTCTCCGAGATCCTCAAGTGGGTGGACGAGAACGTGCAGCCCGCCAACTCGCTCATGGGCGTGAAGCCGAAGGCGGCCCCGCGCCGCTCAGCCCGAAGAGGCGCAGCGCAGGCTGCCGGAGGCGGACGACGGTGCGCCGACCCTGAACCTGCAGAGCGCGTCGGCCTCGGGAGCGCCCGGGTCCCTCTGATCTGATCCACCCTCGGGGGCAGCGGGGCTTGTTGCCCCTGTCCCTCGCGGTCCGGTATCGTCACCCGCTCCCCGGACGAGGTCGTGTTCTGGGAAACCGGCCACATGACGTGGTCCGAAGGAGGGAACGATGACCCCAGCGAGCAAAGGTGCCCAGGTCAAGAGGGCACCAGCGTCGCGATCGGCCGCCGCCACAACCTCACGGGCCGGGAACAAAAAGACCTCGGCGAAGGTTGAAGCTACGGCGACAAAGCGTCCCGCCCCCACAAAAAAGAAGGCAGCTCCTGTTGTGAAGAAGGCAGCCACCGCGGCCAAGAAGGCCGCACCGTCAGCGAAGAAGTCGACCGTCGCCCCCAAGAAGGCCGCGACGCCGACGGCCAAGAAGGCGGTGACGGCCAAGAAGGCGGCCCCGCCGCCGAAGAAGTCGGCGCCCGCCGCCAAGAAGGCCGCGCCGGCCAAGAAGGCCAGCCCGGCTCCGGCGGCAGCCAAGAAGGCAGCCGAAAAGCCCGCCGCCAAGAAGGCCGCCTCGGGGTCCCGGGTCGCCGCGGGGAACGGTGCCGCCGCGGTGGTCGCCCCGCCCGCACGACCTTCACGCCGAAGCCCAAGGCGCCGCCGCCGGTCCGGCCCAAGACCGGTCCCTACGCCAAGGACGTCAAGTTCCTCGACGAGGTGCGCGAGCTGTTGCTGGCCGATCGCGCCATCTACCAGGAGCAGGCGACTTCGCTGCGCGCCGAGGCGGACTCGCTCGCACTGGAGCGGGAGCCCGGCGACGTCCAGTTCGACGAGGAGTCGGGCGAGGGCGGCACCGTCACGGTCGACCGCGAGCGCAACCTCGCGCTGTCCGGGCAGGCCAGCCTGGCGGTCGAGGAGATCGACGACGCGTTGAAGCGGATCGACGACAAGACCTACGGGTACTGCGAGCGTTGCTTCCAGCCGATTCCCAAGCCGCGCCTGCGGGCGCTGCCGTATGCCCGGCTCTGCGTGGCGTGCAAGAGCGGAGGGCTGTCGCGGCGCTAACCCGCTTCGGCGTCCTGGCGTTTGCCATCGCCGTCATCGTGGCGGTGGCGGACCGGGTGACCACGTCGCTCGCCATGGACCACCTCCACGACGTGCGCCACGTCTGGGGGCCCTTCGGCTTGGCACTCACCTACAACTCAGGGTTCGCCTTCAGCCTCTTCAGCGGGCGGGCGCTTCTCGTGACGGTGCTGCTGTGCATCGGTGTCGTGGTGCTGGCCTTCGTCGTGGCGCAGGTCCGCACCCTGACGCTGGCGGTGGGGTCGGGCCTCGTGCTCGGGGGAGCCATCGGCAACCTGAGCGAGCGCATCGTCGGCGGGCCCGGGGGGCGGGTGCCCGACTTCATCACGCTGAACTACTGGCCCACGTTCAACGTGGCCGACGCGTGCGTGACCGTCGGCGTGATCATCATCATCGTGGCTCTGTTGTTCGGGGGTCGGTCTCCGGTGCAGCCGAAGGTCGAGGAGGCGGCATGAGCGAGGATCCCGAGCCTGACCCCGTGGCGCCTCCCGTTCCCGCGACAGAGGAGACCATCTCGACGGAGGTCCCGGCACTCCTGGCGGGCGTCCGGGTGGATCGTGGCGTGGCCATGGTCGCCGACGTCTCCCGGGCGGCGGCGGCGCAGCTGATCGCGGCGGGCAGGGTACTGGTCGACGGTTCGCCCGTCTCGGTGGGACGAGAGGTGCTCCGCGAGGGCGCCACCCTCACCATCGTCCTGCCCGTGGCCAAGGACGCGGGCGTGGCGCCGGAGCCCGGCGTGCGCTTCGAGGTCGTCTACGCCGACGACGCGGTGGCCGTGGTGGACAAGCCGGCGGGGCTCGTGGTGCATCCGGGTGCCGGGCACGACGAGGGGACCCTGGTCGGCGGACTCCTGGCCCGCTTCCCCGACCTCGCCGAGCTGGTGGCGGCCGGGGTGTGCCCGCCCGACAGGCCGGGGATCGTGCATCGCCTCGACAAGGGCACGTCGGGCCTGCTCGCCGTGGCCCGGACCGAGGAGGCCTACCGGGCGCTGGTCGACCAGCTGGCGACCAGGACCATGGAGCGCCGGTACCTGGCCCTGGTGGTCGGCGACGTGGCCGATGACCGGGGGGAGGTGGAGGCGCCCATCGGCCGCTCGACCCGCACGCCGACGAAGATGGCGGTCACCGCCTCGGGGAAACCGGCGCGCACCGCCTACACCGTGCTGGAGCGGCGCAGCGGAGAGAAGCCGACCACCCTGCTCGAGCTCGCCCTCCAGAGCGGGAGGACGCACCAGATCCGCGTGCACATGGCGGCGATCGGGCACCCCGTGGTCGGGGATGCCCGTTACGGGGTGGCGGACAAGCGCCTCGGATCGGGGCGCTTCTTCCTGCACGCCTTCAAGCTCGCCTTCGACCACCCCGTCACGGGTGCCCGCACCGAGTTCACGTCGCCGTTGCCCGAGGACCTCCAGGCCTACCTGGGGTAGGAGGCCAGGTCCTTCGCTGTGGAGACAGCGACGGACCAGGGCCTCACAGGACCGACGAAACTCTGGTTGAGGGATCTCCGGGCCGAAGCCCGGAGGGGCGTTGGCTCAGGCGGCCTCGTGGATGCCGACCACGTCAGCATCGAACTGGAGCGCAGCCAACGCCTCCTCCTCGGCCCGGCGCACTCGGCGGACGCCCACGCCGAGTCGCTCCGCCGTCGACTGCAACGAGGCGGGGGAGTCCCCGTCGAAGCCGAAGCGGAGTCGGAGCACGTCCCGCTGCAGGCCGGGCAAGCGCTCGACAGCGTCGCGGACCCGGTCGTAGACCATCGTCTCTTCCACATCCATCACGAAGTCGGAGCTGTCAGGAGCGACGAGCTCACCCAGGGTGGTCGACGACTCCAGCGCGGCGGGCTGGTCGAGCGATGCGGTCACGCGGGCCACATCCTCGAGCGCCTCCCGCTCGTCGGCCGTCATTCCCGTTGCCTCGTCCAGCTCGGCCACGGTGGGCGCACGGCCCAGGGTGCTGGCCAGCTCGGACTTGGTCAGCTCGAGGCGCTGAATGTGCTCGCCCACCTCGAGCGGGATGCGGATGGTGCGTCCGTGCTGCTGCACGGCGCGCTGCAGGGCCTGGCGGATCCACCAGGTGGCGTAGGTCGAGAACCGGAAGCCACGCTCCCAGTCGAACTTGTCCACGGCGCGCATCAGGCCGAACGTGCCCTCCTGGACCAGGTCGGCCATGTCGACTCCGCGGTCCTGGTAACGGCGGGCCCAGTGCACCACCAGCCGTAGGTTGGCCGCCACCATCTGCTTCCGTGCCGCATCGTCTCCGGCCGCGACCCGCTTGGCCAACTCGACCTGCTGCTCGTGATCGGGCATAGGGAATTGGTCGAGGTCTCGCAGCATCAGTCCCAATGTGTCCGACGTGCTCACCGCGCTCTTCATCATCGCTCCAGACGTTCTTTCGCTCACTCTCAGTCGTACGTACCCGGGGGGATCCGGGATCAACCTGTCGGGTATAACCGGGCCGGCCTCCGGATCATTCCATCGGGGTGTTCGCACCGAGTTGCGTCGATTTCCGGCCCGTGCTGGTCTACGCCCCATGCCCGGCCGGATGGTGCTCCTCCGCCACGGCGCGACGGAGTGGTCCGAGACTGGAAGGCACACCGGCCGCACCGATATTCCCCTCCTTCCCGAGGGCTGTGAGCAGGCAAAAGCCGCCGGCCTGCTCGTCCGCCAGTTCGGTCCCGCCACGTTCGGACAGGTGCTGACCAGCCCGCTGGTGCGGGCCGAGGAGACCTGCACCCTGGCCGGGTTCGTCGGGCAGTCCGACCCCGACCTCATGGAGTGGGACTACGGCGCCTACGAAGGGCTGACCACCCCGGAAATCCGGGAGAGCAGGCCCGGCTGGACGCTCTGGGACGACGGCGTGCCCGAGGGCGAAACCGCCGCCGATGTCGGCCGGCGGGCCGATCGGGTCATTCAGCGGGCGCGGGAGCTCGAGACCGACACGCTCTGCGTGGCCCACGGGCACATGCTCCGCGTCCTCACCGCCCGGTGGCTCGGGCTGCCCCCGGTGGCCGGTCGGCTGTTCCTGCTGCGAACCGGGGCGGTCTGCGTCCTCGGCTGGGAGCTCGACTGGCCGGCGATGGAGGCGTGGAATATCAGGGGATGAGGGCGCGAGGGGCTGCGACGACGGGGTCAGACCGTCGCCACCACGCCTCCCTGGGCCCGGTCGACCATGTCGGCCAGGCTGTAGGACTGCAGCCTGGTGCGGATGGTCTCTCCCACGTCGGCCCAGACCGCCAGCAGGACGCACTGGCCCTCATGGTCGCAGGCGCCGTTCTCGTGGGGCTCGCCGAAGTCGCCCGCCGCGATGGGGCCGTCAACGGCCGAGACGATCTGGGCGAGGGAGATCTCCTCGGGAGGCCGGGCGAGCACGTAGCCGCCACCCACACCCCGCTTCGATCGGACCAGACCGGCGCCTTTCAGGGCCAGGAGGATCTGCTCCAGATAGGGCTGGGGCAGGGCGGTCCGGACCGCGATGTCCCTGACCGAGGTGGGCGTCTCGGCCCCGTGGAGGGCGAGCGAGAGCAACGCCCGACTGGCGTAATCACCCCGCGTGGAAACCCTCACAAACGGTAATCCTACCGGCCCGTTCGTGGGTAGAGGGGGTGTGTGGGTCGTAGGGTGTCCCCTCGTGAGTGACGGCGCACCCGCCCAGGCGAGCCGCGCCACGGCCACAAGAAGTGGGAGTTCAGCCCGGAGACCAGCCCGATCCGGTCCTCCCGGACTGGGAGGGCCCGTGCCTCCAGCACGTGGTCCCGACCCTGCTCGGCGAGTTGGCCCACCCGGGCCGCACTGCGCTGCCGGGGTGGTTCCCCGAGCCGGTGGCCGGGGCCGGACAGGTCGTGCTCCTCGTGATCGACGGACTCGGCGAGGAGCAGCTGCGAGAGCGCGCCTCCCTCGCCCCCGTACTGGTCAGCGGTGCCGGGGGACCCATCACCTCGGTCGCCCCGAGCACCACGGCGTGCGCCCTGACCACGCTCGTCACAGGGAGGGTGCCGGCCGAGCACGGCGTGGTCGGCTACCGGGTCGCCATCGACGGCGACGTCATGAACGTGCTCCAGTGGTCGCTGCGGGGTGCGGACGCTCGTATGTCGGTGCCGCCATCGAAGTTCCAGCCGTTCGAGTCGTTTCCCGGTGCGCCCGGTCCCGTCCCGGTGGTGACCCGGCACGACTTCGGGCCGACAGGCTTCACCGCCGCGCACCTGGGCCGGCTGGAGCTGCACCGCTGGCACACGCCGGCGGGGCTGGTCACCGCCGTCCGCGAGCTGACGGCCGGCGGCGCTCCGTTCGTCTACGCCTACTACGAAGGCATCGACAAGGTCGCCCACGCCGAGGGGCTGGGCCAGTACTACGACGACGAGGTGCGGGCGGTCGATCGCCTCGTCGGTGACGTCTTGGAGGCGCTTCCGTCCGGGTCGGTGCTCGTGGTCACGGCGGATCACGGGCAGGTCGAGGTCGGCAACTCGGTCGAGCTCATCGGTCCCGAGATCATGGAGGCCGTCACCCTGATCAGCGGCGAAGGGCGGTTCCGCTGGCTCCACGTCCGTCCCGGGGCCACCGCGGAGTTGCAGCGATGGCGTTGGCTCTGCACGGCGATGTCGCCTGGGTGCGGACCAAGGAGCAGTTGATCGCCGACGGGTGGCTCGGCGGCGTGCCTTCGGCGGAGGTGGACGCGCGTCTGGGCGACGTCGCCCTGGTGCCGTTCGCCCCGACCGCCTTTCTCGACCCGGCCGATACCGGTGAGCTGCGCCTCAAGGCCCGGCACGGGTCGCTCACAGCAGCGGAGATGTACATCCCCCTCCTGGGCTGGCGGGCTTCGTGAGCGCGGAGCCCTCCGGTGGCAACATTGGCCCAACGTGGCGGCCCGGCGAGCGTGCACGCGGGTGACAGAGGAAATCGAGCAGAGACGGAAGGCACCATGGCTGACGCGACGAACGACGACGTGACCGACAAGCAGGCGCCCGACGACGGGTCAGGTGGAGTGATCTCGCCCGACGAGGTCCTGGCCGGCGGCAGCCGGGAGGAGGCGGGGGAGGAGCGGCAGACGGAATCGGTGAACGAGCCGGCCAAGGTGCTCCGTATCGGTTCCATGGTCAAGACCCTGCTCGACGAGGTGCGGTCCGCACCGCTCGACGAGAAGAGCCGCGTGCGGCTGCGCGAGATCTACGAGCAGTCGATCCGCGACCTCTCCGAGGTGCTGTCGCCCGACCTGGTGGCAGAGCTCGAGCGGATGGCGCCGCCATTCGGCAACGACGCGCCGAGCGACGCCGAGCTGCGCATCGCCCAGGCCCAGCTCGTCGGCTGGCTCGAGGGACTGTTCCACGGGATTCAGGCCACGCTCATGTCGCAGCAGATGGCCGCCCGGGCCCAGCTCGAGGAGATGCGCCAGCGCGGGTTACCCTCGGCGGGCGAGTCGGGGCGGACAGGCGCCTACCTCTAGGCGAGAGGCTCCGGACTGCGAGAGGCTGGGCCGGTGACGGACGGGACGGCCAACGGCGGAGACGGCGTGACACCGGCAGGCCAGCCTTCGTTCCCGGGCAACGCGCCACCGCCGTCGTTCCCGGGTAACGCGCCACCGCCGTCGTTCCCGGGTAACGCACCACCACCACCGGCCGCACCGGGTCCGCCCGCATTCCCGGCCGGCGGCCAGGTCCCGGGCGGCGGCCCACCCACCTCAGCGCAGGCCCCCTACGCGACGTGGGGCATCAGGGTCGGCGGCTACCTGATCGACACGGTGATCTTCCTCGTCGTGCTGGTGGTCCTCCTCATTTTGTTCCGCCACAGCAACGCCCTCGAGGTGCACTTGATGGCGCGGCGGGGCAACGGGACCCAGCGCCGCCACATCTCCACCGTGCCTTTCCTCATCACCGGCGTGCTCTACATCGTGTATGGCACCGTCCTGTGCGGATCGAGCCGGGGCCAGACGGTGGGAATGGCGGCCGTGGGCCTGCGTGCGGTCCGGGCGGAGACCTTCGAGACGCTGGGGTATGGGCGGGCGCTGGCCCGGGCCGTGGTGGAAGGAGTCTTGCGACTCGTCGACCTGCTCTTCGTCCTCCTGGGCGTGATCTGGCTGCTCGACATGCTCTTCCCGTTGTGGGACTCGAGGCGCCAGACCCTGCACGACAAGGTCGCCGGATCGGTCGTTTTGCGGCTCCGGCCGGCGGGATAGATTGCTGGGTCCGGGGCGAATCACACAGGTGTAAGTTTGACTGGACGTGGCGAAAGGAGGGCCGGTGTCGGAGCGGTCGTTTACGCATCTGCACACCCATACCGAGTTCTCCATGTTGGACGGGGCGGCCCGGGTGGGGGACTTGGTCGCTGCTGCCGTGGCCGACGGCCAGCCGGCCCTGGGCATCACGGACCACGGAAACATGTACGGGGTCCTGGACTTCTACAAGGCCTGCCGTGACCAGGGCGTGGTGCCCATCATCGGGACCGAGGCCTACATGGCGGGCGAGTCGCGCCTGGAGCGGCCGGTACGCCGGGGCCGGGTGGACGACACCGGGGGCGACGTCGACGGGGGCCAGAAGCTCTACTACCACCTGACCCTGCTGGCCGAGACGGTCGAGGGCTATCGCAACCTCATGCAGCTGTCCTCGGCGGCGTATCTGGAGGGCTACTACTACAAGCCGCGGGTCGACTGGGAGCTGCTGGAGCGACATCACACGGGCCTGATCGCCACCACGGGATGCCTCGGCGGCGTCGTGCTCCAGGCGCTGCTCGCGGGCGACGTCGAGGGGGCCGAGAAGAAGGCGGCCCGGCTGCAGGACATCTTCGGCAGGGACAACCTCTTCGTCGAGCTGCAGGACCACGGGATCGCCGACCAGCACCGGACGAACCCCCAGCTGATTGAGATCGCCCGCCGCATCGACGCGCCGCTCCTGGCCACCAACGACAGCCACTACACCCACCGCGAGGACGCGGTCGCCCACGACGCGCTGCTGTGCGTGCAGACCGGTGCCCTGCTCTCCGACACCAACCGCTTCAAGTTCGAGGGCACCGAGCACTACCTCAAGACGGCAGCCGAAATGCGCCACCTGTTCCGCGAGGTGCCCGAGGCGTGCGACAACACGCTGTTGATCGCCGAGCGGGCCGATGTGCAGATTGAGCTCGGCAAGCCGAGCCTTCCCGAGTTCCCGGTGCCGGACCGCTTCGGCGGCGAGACCTACGAGGAGCGGGCGCTGGCGTACCTGCGCGACCTCACGTACGAGGGCGCCCGGGAGCGCTACGGCGCCTCGCTGCCGGACGAGGTGGTGGAGCGACTCGACTACGAGCTCGGCGTCATCGGGAACATGGGCTTCGCCGCCTACTTCCTCGTCGTGTGGGACCTGATCCGCTTCGCCCGCGACTCGAACATCCGGGTGGGACCGGGCCGAGGGTCGGCGGCCGGCTGCTGCGTGGCCTATTGCCTGAAGATCGTGGACCTGGACCCGATCCGCTACGACCTGCTCTTCGAGCGCTTCTTGAACCCCGGCCGCAAGCAGATGCCCGACATCGACATGGACTTCGACGAGCGCTACCGCGCCGACGTCATGCGCTACGCGGCGGAGAAGTACGGCAGCGACCGCGTGGCCCAGGTCATCACCTTCTCGACGATCAAGGCCCGGGCCGCCGTGCGCGACGCGGCGCGGGTGCTCGGCAAGCCCTACATCGTCGGCGACCGGATCGCCAAGCTGATGCCGCCACTCGTGATGGGACGCGACACCCCACTCCATGCGTGCATCACCAAGACCGAGGGGCACGAGGAAGGCTTTGCCGCGGCAGCCGAGCTGCGCACCATGCGCGACGAAGACCCCGACGCCAAGGAGGTCATTGAGGTCGCGCTCGGGCTCGAGGGCCTGCGCCGCCAGGACGGCATCCACGCCGCCGCCGTGGTGATCTCCCGTGACCCGCTGACCGACTACCTGCCCATTCAGCGCAAGCCGGGCGCCGGCGAGAACCCCGAAGACGCACCCATCGTCACCCAGTACGAAATGCACGGGGTCGAGGACCTCGGGCTGCTGAAGATGGACTTCCTCGGCCTGCGCAACCTCTCGGTCATGGAGCGGGCCCTCGACCTCATTGAGGCCGAGACCGGGGCGCGGCCCGACATCGACGGGGTCGACCTCACCGACGAGCCGACGCTCGAGATGCTGCGGCGCGCCGAGTCGATCGGCGTCTTCCAACTCGAGGGCGCCGCGATGCGCCAGACCCTGCGCGCGCTGGCTCCGACGAGCTTCGACGACGTCGCGGCGCTCGTTGCCCTCTACCGGCCCGGTCCGATGGCAGCCAACATGCACCGTGACTACCCCGAGCTGAAGAACGGCCGCAAGGAGCTCACCTACCTGCATCCGGACATCGAGCCCATCCTCAAGGACACCTACGGGCTGATGCTGTACCAGGAGTCGGTGATGCGGGTCGCCCAGAAGTTCGCCGGGTACAGCCTCGAAGAGGCCGACAACCTGCGCAAGGCGTGCGGCAAGAAGATCCGCGCACTCATCGCCGCCGAGCGCGAGAAATTCGTCGCCGGCTGTGTGACCGAGGGCTACGGCGAGGAGCTGGGCACGCAGCTCTTCGACATCATCGAGCCGTTCGCCGATTACGCCTTCAACAAGTCCCACTCCTATGGCTACGGCCTCGTGGCCTACCAGACGGCGTGGCTCAAGGCGCACTACCCGGTCGAGTACATGTCGGCGCTCCTCACGTCGGTGAAGGACAACAAGGACAAGACGGCCGTCTACCTCGCCGAGTGCCGGTCCATGGGGATCGACGTGCTGGTGCCCGACGTGAACCGCTCGCTGGCCGAGTTCGCTCCGGACATCACCGTCGACGAGGACGGCGGCCGCCGGCCCGAGCAGTCCATCGTCTTCGGCCTGGCCGCGGTGCGCAACGTGGGCGAGAGCCTGGTGGAGCGGATCGTGGCCGAGCGCAACGCCAACGGGCCCTTCGAGGACATCTTCGACTTCTGCGCCAGGGTCGACCCCGTCGTCCTGAACAAGCGGACCATGGAGTCACTGGTCAAGGGGGGAGCGTTCGACTCGCTCGGCCACCCACGCCAGGGGTTGTGCCTCGTCCTCGAGTCCGTCGTCGACCGCACGCTCGAGCGCCGCAAGGAGCAGGACCTGGGCATCACATCCCTCTTCGCCGCGTTCGAGGACGAACAGGCCGACCCGGGCTGGGGTGGGGCCAAGGTGGCCATTCCCGACAGCGAGTTCGACAAGGCCCAGCGCCTGGCCTTCGAGAAGGAGATGCTCGGCCTCTACGTGAGCGACCACCCGCTCATGGGCTACGAGGCGGCGATGGCCCGCTACACCGACTGCTCGCTCTCGGACATGCGGGAGGACGACACGGCGGTGGGGGACCGGGCCCCGGTCCGCTCGGTGGGGGGCGTGGTGACCGAACTGAAGCGCTCCTACACGAAGAAGGGCGATCTCATGGCCCGGTTCGTGCTGGAAGACCTGCAGGCGGCCATGGAGGTGTTCGTCTTCCCCAAGACCATGGCCGAGTACGGCGCCCTCATCGAGAACGACGCCATCCTGGTGGTGCGGGGCCGGCTCGACGTGCGTGAGGAGGAGCCGAAGATCGTCTGCATGGAGGTCTCCCGCCCGATCCTCGAGCGGGGCCAGGAGGACCTGCACATCACGCTGCCGCTGGGCGTGCTGACCGACGCCAAGGTCGACGGGTTGAAGGACGTGCTGAGCGGGCACCCCGGGCAGTCACCGGTGCTGTTGCACGTCGGTGCCAAGGTCCTGCGCCTCCCGCCGGAGTTCAACGTGGACTGCCGCAACGGCCTGGTGGGCGAGCTCAAACGGCTTCTCGGGCAGAGCGCCGTCCTCTCCTGAGGAGCGGCGACAGGCGACAGAAAGCCCCTCTGGCCTGGGATGATGGAGGGGGTCGACCGCGTGACCCTGCCACCTGGGCAGCCGGGCCGGTTGGGAACGCGTTGAGCACAACCAGTAGACTGAACTCATGCCGATCGTAGTGAGCACGAAGGATTGCACTGCGCTCAGTGATACTGAGCTCGTTGAAATGGCGGATCTTTGTGCGGACCGGCCGCCCGGTTTCGACATCGGCTATCTCTCCAAAGAGCGTGAGGCGTGGGTGCTCATCACCCAGGCCCGGGAGGGGAACAAGCTGCGGGGGTACTCGTTCTGCACCCTCGAGCGCATCGGCGGGACTCCCTCCCTGCTGGTCGGTCTCGCACTGGTCGATCGCACCTCACGGGCGGAGGCGGCCCTCAAGGCCATCATGGCGGACCAGTACCGCCGGGCCCTGCTGGCCTTCCCCGACGAGGACGTCCTCCTGGGGACCCGCCTGCTGACGCCCGAGGGCTTCCGTGCCTTCAACGGCCTGCAGGATGTGGTGCCTTTCCCGGGCCACAAGTCCTCGGGCGAGGAGCGGGCCTGGGCGCGCCGCCTGTCGAAGCGCTTCGGCTGCGAGAGCCGTCTCGACGACCGCACCTTCGTGCTGAAGGGCGACGGTTCGGTCGCCGGCGGCCTGGACTTCGTGGCTCCCAAGGTCAAGATCCCCGAGGGGGTCGAGACGCACTTCGACAGCTTCAAGGCCGACCGGGGTGACCGCCTGGTGGCGTTCGGCTGGGCGATGGCCGAGGACCTGGCCGGGGGCAAGCTCGGCCGCTGAGCCGGGCCGTCCCGCCTCAGGCGGGCGTCTGCATCATCCCCGGGGCAGGACCGCCGCACAGACCTTGTAGCAGTGGCCGTCCCGCGGGGGGCTGACCGTCACCAGGAGGTATTGGGGCTCGAAGCCCAGCGCAGTGGAGAGGCTCTTCCCACTCAGGCGCTCGCGCCGGGCCGCGTCCAGGGCGCGGGCGGCGTTGCGATCCTCGACGGGGAGCCATACGTCGTCGCGGTCCCACCCGAAGCGGACCCACGTCGTGCCGTCGGCCTGTCGCCGGATCAGCTGGGGCCGCCTCGTCGGCTCGATCAGCGCCACCGACGGGCGGAAGCCCCGGAACTCCCAGTAGGGCGCCGACGGCCCCGGGAAACCGAGCAGGGGACCGTCGGGCGAGGCCACCAGCCGGCGGAGGAGCTTGCGCAGATGCCGGCCCCGCAGCGTGCCGACGTGACGGGGGAGGTCGGCGACGGTGGTTGCCTCAGGCCGGGCGAGGTCGTCCCGCTCCGGATCCTCGGCCAGCGTCACCTCCACGACGTCGAACGTGCTGATATCGGGCTCATGCCCCTCGGGCCAGGGCACCCGGACCCGCATCACCGTCCGTGTGGCCAGGTCCACGACCGTGGTGTCCTCGACCGTGGAGGACAGCACGAGAAGGTGGAGCGTGGAGCCGCCGGCCGTCGGGACGCGTTCGTTCCGGCGGGCCGAGCGGCGCAGGAGGCGCGGTCGGGTCGGTGGAGGTCTCGGGTCCGCCGCCGCGTGCGGGGCGGACTCGGTGACGTCCTCCTGCAGCTCGTGGTCGTGCTCCACGACACTCTCGTCGTCGTCGGAGTCGGCATCGGTGCGTGCAGGTGCCCCGCTGTGGCGTCGCGACGTCGTCAGTCCGCGCTGGTGGTGCCGCCGACGCGCCGGCGGTGCCGACGTCGTCGCCGTCCGTCTCTCCGGATCCCCGTAGGGCCCGCTCATACGATCAACGGCTCCAACTGGCCCGCCAGGGTGGCGGCGTCCCCTGCGGGTACCTGGCACGAGCGTCCCTGGCAGACATAGGCCAGTCCGGGCTCGGGTGGACGCCCCTCGAAGAGCGCACCGCCGTCGGGCTCGCCCCAAACGGTGACGGCGGTCGGGAGCCAGTTCCGCCTCACCTCGGCCAGCAGGTCGGGTCGATCCCCGTGACGACGATCTCGTTGCCCTCGCTCCACAGGGGCAGCGCCGCCACCATGTCGGCCAGTGCTCCCGGGTGGCGCTCCAGGAGGGGTCCGGCCAGATGGACGGTGCGCTCGATCGCCTCGTCGATCCTCGGGTCGTCCACCAGGGCGTTGGCATGCAGGAGGGCGGCGACGGCGACGGAGTTGGCGGCCGGAACGGCACCGTCGAGGAACTCCTTGGGCCGGACCACGAGCGCCTCGGCGTCGCTGCCGGTGCTGAAGAACCCACCCGACGCGTCGTCCCAGAACAGGTCGAGGAGCTGATGGACCGCCCGGACCGCCCGCTCCCGCCAGAGCGCCTTGCCCGTCCACTCGGACAGCCGGAACGACGCCTCGGCGAGCCAGGCGTAGTCGGCCGCCACGGCCAGATGCCGTGCCCGGCCGCCCTGCCAGCTCCGCATCAGCCGTCCGTCGGCGTACATGGACGCCCAGAGGAATTCGCCGATCTCCTCGGCGCGGCGTCCGTAGTCGTCACGGCCGGTGGCGGCCGCCACCTCGGCCAGGGTGGCCACCGTCATGGCGTTCCACTCGGTCAGGACCTTCTCGTCCCGCGCCGGCTGGACCCGCCGGGCCCGGGCCGCCGCCAGCAGGAGGCGGGCCTCCTCCACCTCGGGCGGGCGCACCAGCGAGGCTCCGACAGGGCGCACCGGAATGGAGCGCCCCTCCCAGTTGCCGCCCGGTGTGATCCCGTACCACTCGGCGGCCGGCCCGACCAGGGGAGCGGGCAGGATCTGGCGCAGCTCTTCGAGCGTGAATGTCGCGTGCGCGCCCTCGACACCTCCGGCGTCGGCGTCGAAGGACGAGTACAACGCGCCTTCGGGCGTCGAGAGGTCGCGCAGGACGAAGTCCAGGGTCTCGGTGACCACGACGAGATACTCGGCATCGTCCACCGTCCTGCCACGCGTGCAGATAGGCCCGGGCCAGCTGCGCCTGGTCGGTGAGCATCTTCTCGAAGTGGGGAACGAGCCAGCGGGCATCGGTGGAGTAGCGGCAGAACCCGCCGACCAAGTGGTCGTAGATGCCGCCCGCCGCCATGCCGTCGAGCGTCCGCAGGCCCATGTGCCGGGCGTGGGCCGCATCGGGCCCGCCACGGCGGGCGCGCCGGAGGCAGAGCTCGACGAGGGTGGGCCGGGGGAACTTCGGCGCCGGGCCGAAGCCGCCCCATTCGGGGTCGAAGCCTCCCGCCAGGCCGGCTGACCACCTGCTCGATCAGGACTTCCGTGTCGAGGCCGATCTCGGCGGGCGTGCCGGCCAGGCGGAGCACCTGGGCGCCCTCCCCCTGTCCGACGCCGCCACCGCCCGCTTCCTCGCTGAGCGCCTCGGCCAGGCGGAGCTCCCGCCGCACGGCGCCCACGAGCGCGTCGGCCTGCTCGAGCACCTGGGCCCGCTCGTTGGCCCAGGCGTCGCCCAGCGCCTGCACGACCCGGCGGAAGGAGGGCATCCCATGGCGCTCGACGGGTGGGAAGTAGGTCCCGGCGTAGAAGGGGCGCCCGTCGGGCGTGCAGAAGACCGACATGGGCCAGCCCCCGGACCCGGTCAGGGCCTGGGTGGCGGCCATGTAGACGGCATCGAGATCGGGGCGCTCCTCGCGGTCGACCTTCACCGAAATGAACGACTTCGCCAGCTCCGCCGCCGTGTCGGGATCCTCGAAGCTCTCGTGCGCCATGACGTGGCACCAGTGGCACGAGGCGTAGCCGATGGACACGAAGAGAGGTTTGTCCTCGTCGCGGGCCCGTTGCAGGGCCTCGTCCCCCCAGGGGAACCACTCCACCGGGTTGTCGGCGTGCTGGCGGAGGTACGGGCTCGTCTCGTCGGCGAGGTGGTTCACGGGCGCGATGCTACGGCTCCTTCCCCGGGCCGCGGCACACCGGTGGTGCCGTGCAAGGCTCAGGCGATGGAGCTCGAACTCAACGGAAAGACGGCGCTGATCACCGGCGGGAGCCGGGGCATCGGCCTGGCCATGGCGGCCCGCTTCGCCGAAGCCGGCGCCAACGTCATGATCACGTCCCGCAAGGCGGAGGACCTAGCCGAGGCGGCGGCCGGTCTCGTCGCCGCGGGCGCACCCGAGGCGAGGGTGGCCTGGACCGCCGCCCACGTCGGGAAGCCCGAGGACGCCCAGTCCTGCGTGGCCGGGACGATCGCCCGCTTCGGCCAGCTCGACATCCTGGTCAACAACGCCGGGACCAACCCGTACTTCGGGCCGATGATCGACATCGACCTGGTGCGGGCGCAGAAGACGTTCGAGGTCAACCAACTCTCGGTGTTGGTCTGGACGGCGGCCGCCGTGAAGGCCGGCCTGCGCGGCTCGGTCATCAACATGGCGTCCATCGGCGGCCTCGAGGTCGAACCGGGCATCGGTTGGTACAACGTCACGAAGGCCGCCGTGATTCACATCACCCGGCAACTCTCCTTCGAGTTGGCGCCCGACGTCCGCGTCAACGCGCTGGCGCCCGGCTTGGTCAAGACGAAGCTCGCGGCAGCGTTGTGGGAGTCGGGCGAGGAGCGGATCGCCGCCCACATCCCGCTACGCCGCTTGGGACTGCCCGACGACATCGCCACCGCAGCGCTGTTCCTGGCCTCCGACGCCGCGTCGTGGGTCACCGGGCAGACGTTCGTCGTCGACGGCGGCACGACGGCGCAGCCCTCCGGTGGCGTGGGCTAAGGACCGGCGGCCGGCTTTTGCTGCGCGCTCACCCGCCCGCCCAGTCCGGCGACCGTTCCACGATCCAATCGCCAAGCCCGAGGATCTCCAAAGGCTTACGAACCATTCGTCGCGGCTCGGTAAGGACGATGCTCCCCAGTCCTTTCGCCGCAATGCGGTCCCTGGCTGCGACGAGAGCGGCGACGCCGCTGCAATCCATGAAAGTGAGGCCAGACAGATCGACAACGACGGTGGAGCCGGCCACATCCACCAACACGTCGGTCAGGAAGGCAGCGGACACGATGTCCAGCTCGCCGCTCAGCTCGACGACGTGAATGTCGAGATCGGGCAGGTTGCGGACGGTGATGCTGAACTCGGGCAACACGGCGTGGCCATTCCGCCGAAGGTTGCAGGTGGCAGGTTGCCAGGAGATCGGTCAGCCCCTCCATTGCTACCCCAGTTGGAGCTTTTGCCGCGACAGACCCTTGCCATGTCACAGACCGGCCCCCTGTTCCGTCTGAGTGCAGTGACGGAGAATGCAAAGAACCAAGGAAGGTGGAGCCATGGCTCACGTCCCACTGCAGGAACACCCGAAGGGTCTCGTCCCCCGCATGGCCACGAGATACACGAAGCGCCGCTTCGGCCAGATGGTCGAGCCCACCGAGGCCGCGGCGCACCATGCCGGGGTCCTCGTCGCCATGGGCAGCCTCGAGACGGCGGTCCAGTTGGGGTGGAAGAAGCTCGATCCGACCCTGCGCTGGCTCGCCCTCCAAGCCACCGGCATGCAGATCGGCTGCTCCTGGTGTGTCGACTACGGCTACTACGAGGGGATGCACGACGGCATCGATCCGGCCAAGGTGCGGGCGATCGGCAGCTGGCGCACAAGCGAGCTCTTCGACGAGCGCGAGCGGGTGGTCCTCGAGTACGCCGAGACGGCGACGTGCAGCCCGGCCGAGGTCTCCGAGGAGCTGGCAGCCCGGATCCGGGCGCATCTCAGTGACGCGGAGTTCGTCGAGCTCGCCGCCTGGGTCGCGCTGGAGAACTTCCGTTCCCGTTTCAACGCCGGGCTCGGCCTGCGCAGCCAGGGCTTCTCGGACAACTGCGAGATACCGCTGCGGCGTGACGGATGCCGTCACCTGACCTCGACGCGGACGCGGCGGCGTTCGAGGAATGGCGCCCGCTGCTGTTCGGCATCGCCTATCGCATGCTGGGGAGTGCCGCCGACGCAGAGGACATCGTCCAGGATGCCTCCATCCGCTGGATCCGCCGCAGCGACGATGCCGTCGAATCGGTCCGCGCCTATCTCGTCACCATCGTGACCCGACTCTGTCTCGACCAACTCGACTCGGCCCGTTCCAGGCGCCTCACCTATGCGGGTCCGTGGTTGCCCGAGCCGGTGGTGGTCGAGGAGGAGGACGCGGCCGAGCAGGCGGACTCCTTGTCGTTGGCCTTTCTCGTGCTGCTCGAAGAGCTGACCCCGCTCGAGCGGGCCGCGTATCTGCTCCACGACATCTTCGGCTATTCCTTCGAGGAGGTGGCGCGGTCGTTGGGGCGCTCGCCGGCGGCCTGCCGCCAGCTCGGTTCGCGGGCGCGCCGGCGGGTCGAGGAGCGGCGACAGCGCTTCGACGCCGATCTGCGCCAGGGTCGCGCGCTGACGGACCGCTTCCTCGTGGCCTGTGCGACCGGCGATCTGTCGGGTCTGCTCTCCATGCTCTCCGATGACGTCGTCGTCTGGACCGATGGCGGCGGCAAGGTGCGCGCGGCCATGCGCCCCGTGGTCGGCCCGTACCGCAGCTCGCGGTTCTTGCTGAACGTGGCCAAGAAGGTGCAGGGCGTCCCGCACACCACCGTCCTCAACGGGCAACCGGCCGCCGTACTGGTGGATAGCGGCACTGTCGTGGGGGCGATCGTGCTCGACATCATGGACGGGTCCATCGTCGGCGTGCGCGTGGTGAGGAATCCGGACAAGCTCGCCCGCCTGAACGCCGGCGGGCCCGGCAGCGCCGACCTTGCCGCACCGGCCGAACCCGCCGCCTCGGCGAAGATCTGCCCGGGGGGACTAGGGCTCGAGCGCCCGCCGCCGGACCTTCCCGCCGCGGTGCGGGGAAGGTCGTCGACGAGGACCAGCTCCTTTGGTGCCGCCCAGGGAGCGATGCTCTCTGCGACCATCTGGCGGAGCTCTTCGAGCGAGGGGCCGCCTTCGTTGGGCACGACCCACGCCACCACCCGCTCGCCCCATTCGGGATCGGGCCGCTTCCAGACCGCGACCTCGGCCACGCCCGGGTGCGCCATGAGGATGCGTTCGACCACATCGGGCCAGACCTTCTCCGCGCCGGTGGTGATGACGTCGTCGATGCGGCCGGAAACGACGAGCTTCCCGTCGGCGTCGAGGTGACCGGCATCGCCCGTCGCGAACCAGTCCCGCGACCCGTCGGGCCCCACCACCCGCCCGTCGTCGTCCGCGCCCCGGTAACAGCGCAGCAACATCGGGGCGCGGATCAGGATCTCCCCCTCGGCGCCCGCACCTCCGTCAGCGCCCGGCTTCGGAC
Organism: uncultured Acidimicrobiaceae bacterium; assembly: GCA_963731065.1. Lineage (GTDB taxonomy): Bacteria > Actinomycetota > Acidimicrobiia > Acidimicrobiales > RAAP-2 > Bog-473. The sequence goes on from CAVSUH010000024.1 coordinate 482,471, forward strand.
CGGGATCGGTTCCCTGCGCAGGACGGAACGACAGCTCCACGCCTTCCAACGGCCATCCGTCGTAGACGACGCCGGAGCCCGTCTCGGTCATGCCGTAGGTGGCGACGGCGTTGGGCGGGAGCGCGTCGGGGACCCTGCTGCCGCCGAGGAGGACGCACGTGAAGACCGAGGGATCGAGGCGCTGGAGAGCGGTCGCCACCAAGGACACGTGGGACACCTGTCCCGAGCGTCCGGCGTCTTCGACGACCTCGGCCTCGAACCCCGGCAGGACCACGACGGGCGTGCCGGTCACGATCGAACGTGTTACGACGGCGAGGCCTCCGATATGCGCGAGCGGCAGGCAGGCCATCCAGACATGACGGGCGGGGTCGACGCCCAGCCGGGCCGAGGTCGCCACTGCCGAGGCGGCAATGGCGTCATGGGTGAGCACGACGCCCTTGGGATGACCCGACGTGCCCGACGTCGCGACGACCAACGCGTCGCCGTCCTCGACCCCGATGCCGTCGGGGAGCGCGCGCTGCTCACCGTCGGAGCCCACAATGCGCGTCGGGCGCAATGCGTCGAGCAGCACCCGTCGTGCCGCCGGCGGGAGCCTGGGGTCGAGCGGAGCCGCGGCATCGCCCGTGTCCCAAATGGCCCGCAGACGCATCGACGAAGCCGATGCCGCCGGGAAGGTCGAGTGCGACGAGCTCAGGCACCGGCCAGTAGCGTAGGTCGCCGTGCAGACCGTGGTCACAGGAAGTCCTCATGATCCCCTCGACGATCTCCGCCCGCTTCCCCTTCCTGCGTGGGAGTCGCGAGGTTCGTTCAAGGACATCAGCTATGACGTCGCAGAAGGCATCGCAAAGCTGACGATCTGCCGCCCGGAGCGGCGGAACGCATTCCGTCCTCAGACGCTGTTCGAGCTGACGGACGCCTTCACCTTGGCCCGGGACGACCCCGAGGTGGGCGCCATCATCCTCTGCGGCGAAGGCCCCGACGCCTTCTGCTCGGGAGGGGACCAGAAGATCAGGGGTGATGACGGCTACATCGGTGACGACGAGGTCGCCCAACGCGGCATCGGACGCCTGAACGTCCTCGACCTCCAGATCCTGATGCGCCGGATCCCCAAGCCCATCGTCGCCATGATCGCCGGCTATGCCATCGGCGGCGGACATATCCTGCACCTGGTCTGCGACATCTCCATTGCGGCCGACAACGCACGATTCGGCCAGACCGGGCCCAAGGTCGGCAGCTTCGACGGGGGATACGGCTCGTCGATCCTGGCCCGCACCATCGGGCTCAAGCGGGCCAAGGAAGTGTGGTTCCTGTGTCGTCAATACGGGGCGGAACAGGCTCTCGACTGGGGACTGGTGAACACGGTCGTCCCGTTGGACGATCTGGAGCGCGAGACCGTGGCCTGGTGCCGGCAGATGCTGACGCTCTCACCGATCGCCTTGCGCATGATCAAGGCGGGTATGAACGCGGCGGACGACGGCTTGGCCGGCGTCCAGCAGCTCGCAGGCGACGCCACCATGCTCTTCTACATGACCGAGGAAGGGCAGGAGGGCCGGAACGCCTTCGTGGAGCACCGGGCTCCGGACTTCTCGCGCTTTCCGCGCCGCCCGTGAGCCCTCCGCTCAAGATGTGGGTGGCGGGCGCGCGCCCGCGCACACTTCCGGCGGCAATCGTCCCCGTCGTCGTCGGTACCGCGGCGGGCTATCTCTCCAGTGGGCACTTCACCCCGCAGTTCTCGGGCGGCACCTGCCACGCCGCGATCTGTGCCAGCTTCGACCGGCAGCTGTCGTGGCTCAATGCGGTGCTGGCGTTGGTCGTGGCGCTGGGCATTCAGATCGGGACGAATTACGTCAACGACTACGCCGATGGGGTGCGGGGGACCGACGAACACCGGGTCGGACCCGTGCGCCTCGTGGCGGGCAGGTTGGCCTCGGTGCGGGAGGTCAAGATCGCTGCGCTGATCGCCTTCGGCATCGCGGCCCTGGCCGGCCTCGGGTTGGCGGCCCGCGTGACGTGGTGGCTGATCCCGATCGGCCTCGTGTGCGGCATCGCAGGCTGGGGGTACACGGGAGGCCCCCGACCATACGGATACCTTGGCTTCGGCGAGCTCTTCGTCTTCGTCTTCTTCGGGCTCGTGGCCACAGGGGGTTCGGCCTATGTCCAGCACGCCCCGTTCGTCACGTCGTTGGCGGGGCATCTGTTCGTCTATCAGTACGACTGGTGGTTCGCCTTCTGGGTGGGCGTGCCCGTGGGCTTGCTGGCCGCAGCCTTGCTGCAGGCCAACAACCTGCGCGACATCGCGACGGACACCGAGTCGGGCAAGAAGACACTGGCCGTGCGCCTCGGACGGCGACGCGCCGGCCTGTTCTATTGCTTCACCCTGATGGGCGTGGCGCTGTCCATCGGAGTGGTGTCCAGCTATCGGCCGTGGTCGCTCCTGGCACTCTTGGCGCTCCCGGTCGCCATTGCCCCCCTCCGATTGGCGCTGAGCGATCAGGAGGGACGGGCATTGCTGCCGATGCTGGGGACAACCGCTCGTGTGCAGATCCTTGCCGGCGCGCTCCTCGCGATCGGCCTGCTCCTTTGAGCCAGGCCGACGCCATTGCCTCAGACGACGGCCGGTCCGACCGCGTCGAGCCAGTGACGCACGATCAGGGAGGCCTGCTGGGGTTGGGCGAGGTGGACTGCATGGCCCCCACCGGGAACCAGGGTCGCAACGCCGTGCGGCACGAGTCGGGCCACCCGCACCGCGTGCGAGGCAAAGCGAATGTCGTCCGACCCCGCCAGGGCCAGGACGGGGCAAGGGAACGCCGCAAGGCGATCCCACAGTGGTTCTTGGGTGCCCGTCCCGCACAGTCGCAAGGAGGAGGCCAGCCCGGCCGCGCTGTTGCGGAGACGCTCCGCGCGCTGCGCCGCGCCCTCCGCCTCGAGCCGCTCGAAGAGAGGCCCGCGCAGCCACGCGTCGACGAACCCCTCGACGTCCCCCGAAGCTTCGAGCGCATCAGCCAGGTCCTCGTCGGAGCGTCGACGGCGCGCACGTTCGGCCGGGTCCTCAATGCCTGCGGTGAGCCCGATGAAGACCGCATGGCTCAATGGCAGATCGGCGCCGATTGCCAACGTGCAGCGCCACCCGGGCACCGAGCGAATAGCCGAGAAGGGCACACGGCTCGTCGGCAACCTGTGCCCGCACCGCCTCCGCCACCAGACCCGCTGTCGCCGGGAGGTCGGCGCGCACCGAACCGGAATCTCCGTGTCCCGGCAGATCCACGGCGACCAGGGTGTGCGACTCTGCCAGGAGGTCCCCGAAAGGCCCCCACAGGCGCCCGGTCTGTGTGAAGCCGTGCAGCAGGACCAGCGGCGGCCCGGAGCCGCGCACTTCGACGTGGAGTGGCACGTCGGGTGAGCGTACAGGCCACCTTCAGCGCCACCTTGGTGGACGAGTGGGTCCGGCTCGGGAGTCACCGATGCCGTCGTCTGCGTCGGATCGCGCTCGACGCCGCTGGCCCTGCCCTTGGCCGATCGACTGCGTGTGCACGTCCGCCTCGACGAGCGCAGCGCAGCATTCTTCGCGTTGGGGCTGGCGATGGCCACGGGGAGGCCGACCGTGATCTGCGTGACGAGCGGCACCGCCGCCGCCGAGCTCCATCCGGCCGTCGTCGAGGCGCACCACGCCCGGGTTCCGCTCATCGTGTGCACGGCGGACCGCCCGCCCGAACTGCACGACACCGGTGCCCCCCAGTCCATTGAACAGAACGGGCTGTTCGCCGCCGCAACCCGCTGGGCCTTCACCCCGGGCGTGCCTGCCGAGGGCCAGGAGGACACCTGGAGACCACTGGCCGTGCGGGCGTTCGAGGAGGCGGTGCACGGAGCCGACGGTCCGGGCCCCGTGCATCTCAACCTCGAGTTCCGAGAGCCCCTCACGGGTGCACCAGCGCCTCTTCCGGCGCGCCAAGGTCCGAAGGTCGTGGTTCACGGGAGCGGGACGGGCCACGCCCACGAACACGGAGCTCGAGCCCCTGCAGGGTCCAGGACTCATCATCGCCGGCGGTCCTTGGCCACAGCGGGCGGACCCCGCCCGCGTCGGAGAGCTCGCGGACCGGCTCGGCTGGCCCGTGCTGGCCGACCCTCTGTCGGGGAGCAGGTTGGAGGGGACGATCGCCGCCGCCGACGCCATCGTCCGGACGGAACCCCCGCTGCCCGAGAGCATTGTGCTGCTCGGTGCGCCCTGGCTCTCTCGAGCGCTGGCGACCTTCGTGACGGAGGCCGCCCGCGCCGGCGCACGGATCATCGTCGTCGACCCGTTGCGGCAGTGGGCCGACCCGTCACGAGTGGCGACCGAGTTCCACCAGTGCACGTCCGATGACTGGCTCGACTCCGCCATTGCCACGGCCATACCGGCCGATCGGCAGTGGCTCGATTCGTGGCGGCAGCAGGAGTCGCTGGCGCAGGCTGCCATCGCCGAGGTGCTCGGAACCGACCTCAGCGAGCCGCTCGTGGCCCGAGTGGTCCACCGCTACACCGCCGAAACGGGCGCAACCCTCGTGGTGGCCGCGTCCATGCCGATCCGGGATCTCGAGTGGTACGCCGAGGCCCACCCGATGGCGCCGCGGGTTCTCAGCAACAGGGGCGTGAACGGGATCGATGGCGTCGTGTCGACCGCGTTGGGCGTGGCCGCATCGGGGAGCGGTCAGGGGGCCCGTACCATCGCCCTCCTCGGCGACTTGACCTTCCTCCATGACGTCTCGGGGCTGGTCAACCTTCCGGAGCTCCCGTGCACGTTCGTCGTGCTCGACAACGGCGGGGGCGGGATCTTCTCCTTCCTGCCCCAGGCGCGTGCAGTGGAGCCGGCCGTGTTCGAGCAGCTCTTCGGCACGCCGCCCACCAGTGACATCGGCGCGGTGGCGCGCGGATTCGGGTTGCCCGTGCACGACGTCACAGCGTTGTCAGAACTCGAAGCGGCCTTGGCCGCGCCCACGCCGTCGCTCGTCCGCGTCATGGTGCCGGGTCGAGCGCAGAACGTCGCGCTGCACGACGCGATCAACGAGGCGGTCCGTCTCGCGCTGCTGTGAGGGTCGGTGAGGGCGTCGAGGCCGAGCGCCGACCCGTCGGGCTCTCGAAGATGAGCTCCACGTTGGTATCGCCGGAGATCTTCCATCTCATCTCGTGGACGCAGCGATGATGCTGATCGCAGAGTTCGACAAGGTTGTCGAGGTCGGTGAGGCCGCCATCGACCCAATGCCGAACGTGATGCACGTCGGTGAACTCGGTGTGTGTGCAGCCGGGGAACCGGCAACCCTTGTCGCGCCGCCTGATCTCCAGTCGCTGGGCGTCGCTCGGGTCCCGGCGGGTTCGCCCGAGGTTCAGGCTCCGGCCGTCGGACCCGTCCGCTGAGACCAGGACCTTGGCGTCGCAGGCGAGGCGTCGGGCGACTTCCCGTGACACCGGGCCCAAGACGTCGAGCTCAGCGCCGCCTTCGCCGCCGGCCAGGAAGCTCATGGCGGCGTGGACGACCACGGTCGGGCGGTTGCGGTGGAGGCCACCGGCCTGGCCTGCTCCGGGCGCAGTCCCGGGTGCGGGCGCGGCTCCGGGCTTCGTGCGGCTCCCGATCGCGTCCGCCTGGCAGACGGAGACCAAGGCGTCGGCCATCCGTTGGTCGAAGGGCGTTCGGTCACGGCGACGACGGCTGGCTCGGGCGATCAGCGAGCTCTTCACCACGGCGTACTGGTCTTCGGGGAGCGTTCCGGTCAGAGTCCGGCGTCGGTCGTCGAAGCGCAGGAACCGCCGGGCGATAGAAGCCGGTCGAGCGTTCCTCGGATTGATCCCGAGCAGCCAAGGCAAGCTCGCGGACCTGCTTGGCGGACCAGTGCGTCGCCTGTTCGGCGAGCTGGGCGTCGGTCTCGGGCTTGGCGACTTCGACGAGCGGCTTCACCTGGTCGAAGGAGAGCTTTCCTCGCGACAGCGCATCGGCGATCTTGGGCAGCGATGGGAGCTTGGCGGCTGCGGTGACCCATTCTCGTGCGGTGGCGGCGGAGACGCCGCATCGCTGGACGAGCCAGGCCACCATCGACGTGGCACCGTCGACTCTCCACGCCCGCCGCTGGTCCAATTCGGCCACGGCCTCGAGGAGCTGACCCTGGTGCGCAGAGATCGCCCGGTGATGTTGGGTGACGCTCGACACCAAGGCGTCGGTTCGCCGCGACACCGAGGCGGGGCGGGGTCCGTCTTTCACGAGGGCGGGTGCCATGCAGACTTGAACGGTCGCCGCATGACGCCGAGAACGACAGAATCCGCTCGCTCGGCCGCTCGGCCGCTCGCCGCTCGCTCGCCCGTCCGCCCGTCGCCGGCCCGGCTCGGCCGGAGAGCTCAGCGATACCGGTCGGCCGGTACCCACTCCCCGTGGCTGCGCACGGGCAGTCGCGCCGGCAGGTGGATGACCGCCTCGGGGCGGGTCCGACCCAGGGCAGAGGCGTCGAGGACGTAAATATCGCTGGCGCCTCGGTTGACGTCGTCGACGACGGTGAGCAGCCAGCCCTCGTCGTCACCCTGGCCGTCGAGCGCCCGCACGAAGAGCGGCTCGCTCGGCGTACATCCGGGGCCGGGGCTCCAGGACGCGATCTCGTCCCGGGCGAGGTCGAATTTCAACAGGCCCACCGGCACGGCCTCCGCGTCTCCCGCTCCCGCTCCCGTCCCCGTGCCCGAGGACGGGGGCACTGCAGCCCAGGCCGTCTCGAGCGAGTAGCCGTAACGAAAGACCACGCCCTCCAACTGCGCGTCCATCCGTGGATACTCGACATGGCGTTCGTCCACCTGCACGCGCTCGACCTGGTTGCCCGAGATCCGCCAACGCTCCAACACGCCGAGCGTCCCTCCGATCCCCGAGAGTCCTACGCCGGCAGCGCCGACGACGGACGCCGAGAGATCGATGGGTTGTCCGACCTCGGGGGCGCCGTAGCAGCACACATAGAGGACGACGGCACCGTCGGGCTCGTCGTAGGCCCCCAGCACGTGCGTCACCAGGCAGGGATCGAGACGGATCCAGCGCACCGCCGCAGATCCATCCCCCCCGCCGTCCCCGCCATTGCCCCGCGGCACCACACCGATCCACCCCTCGGCCCCCGGCACCCACCCGAACGGCACCGCCGGGGAACCACCGTGATCGGCTGCCAACCCGGTGGTCGGTGACTCCACGAACACCACGTGCTCCGTCGTGACGCCGATGTCGTGTTGCCAGGTCGCTCGTTCCAACTCCACCGACCGTGCGGACCGCAGCGCCCCGGCCGCATCCCATTCACCGAGACGCAGGAAGATCCCCTCGCCGTCAGCGACCTCGCCGCCGTCGACCGCCCCGTCGTCGACCCCGAACAGGATCCGCCCGCCGTCGGCCGCCAGCCGGTGCACGTGCGATGCGATGGGGACGGTCAGTCCGCCGGCGAACTCCTTCGGCTCCAGGAGCCTCGAGTACTGCGAGGGGATTCCGGATTCAGGAAGCGCCAGGACCGATCCCGCGTGCCAGAACACGGTGGCATCGGCGTCGGAGTCCTGGCGGACGTAGGAGACGGCCCTTCCGTCCCTGATCTCCACCGCGTGCAGGGCGCCGGCCCGCTCGCCCCCCTCGCCGCCATCGTCGGACCCCCAGGGCCAGGCGGGGCCGGCCCGGAACAGGGTCCCCTGCAGGTCGGGCGGCAACGAGCCCGACATCGGGAGGGCGAGCGCCCCATTGGACCCGATCACCTGCGAACTCCCATGCGGCCGATCAACCTACCTGGGTATGGCAAAGTCGAGGCATGCCCACGCTCTCGGAGGACCTCATCTTCCGCGGTCTCATCCACCAGATGACCGACGTGGACCTCCCGAAGCGCTTCGACCAGCCGGGCCTGACGGTCTACGCCGGCTTCGACCCCTCGGCCGACAGCCTCCACGTGGGCAACCTCATGCAGCTGTGCACGCTGCGGCGGTTCCAGGAGGCGGGTCACCGGCCGATCTCCCTCGCGGGAGGCGGCACCGGCATGATCGGCGACCCCGGCGGCAAGCAGGACGAGCGTCAACTGCTCGACATCCAGACCATCGAGGGCTACCTCCAGGCGATCCGCCCCCAGCTGGGCCAGTTCCTCGACCTCGCCGAGGGCCGCGCCCTGTTGTTGAACAACGCCGACTGGCTCGGCACGCTGTCGACCCTGGAGTACCTCAGAGATGTAGGCAAGCACTTCACGGTCAACCAGATGGTGGCCAAGGAGTCAGTCAAGAGCCGCTTCGATCGTCCGGACCAGGGGATCTCCTACACGGAGTTCAGCTACATGTTGCTCCAGGCCTACGACTTCCTCCGGCTGCACCTCGACCACGGCTGTGACGTGCAGTTCGGTGGCAGCGACCAGTGGGGCAACATCACCATGGGCGTCGACTACGTCCGCCGGGTCTGCGGCGACGAGGTCTGGGGCTTCACCACGCCACTTATCGTGAAGGCGGACGGGACCAAGTACGGCAAGACCGAGTCGGGCACCGTCTGGTTGGACCCGAAGCGGACGAGTCCCTTCACCATGTACCAGTTCTTCCTGAACACGTCCGACGAGCAGGTCGGCGAGTTGCTCCGGTTCCTGACGTTCCTCGAGCACGACGAGATCAGCGCGCTCGACATCCAGACGGCGGAGCACCCGCAACGCCGCGAAGCCCAAAGAGCGCTGGCCCGCGCCGTGACCGGCCTCGTCCACGGCGAGGCCGAGGTGACCAAGTGCGAAGAGGCCTCGGCGGCCCTCTTCGGGGAGGCGATCGCGGGGCTCAGCGAGGAGATGCTGCTGGCCGTGACCGAGGATGCGCCCTCGACGACCATCCCGAGGGCGGAGCTCCTCGGCGGCCTCACCCTCACGGACCTCCTCGAGCGCACCGGCCTTGCCAAGTCCAGGAAGGAGGCGCGGCGTACGGTCGCGGAAGGCGCCTCCTACGTCAACAACGTCCAACAGAGCGACGACGGGCGTACCTTTGCCGCGGACGATCTCCTCCACGACCGGTACCTCGTGTTGCGGAAGGGCAAGAGACAGGTGCACATCGTCAAGGCCGCATGAGGCGCCGCTCCCTTGTCCCGTCCCTCGTGCTCATGACCGGATGCGCCCTCACTCTTACCTCGTGTGCCGGCGCCGACCAGGAAGGCTCAGCCTCGCACCGCATGTCGGTCTGGGTGAGAGGCACCAGCTTCGGGGAGGACATCGGCACCCTCGTGGCCGACAACGCACGGATCCCCAAGGACGTGCCCAACGGCACGGGTGCGCTGCACGCTGCGTGCAGCACCCTCCTCAATGACGCACAGATGGCCAACTCCAGCCTGCCCTCGCCGGACCCCGACGTCACGACGCTGTTGACGAACGCCTACAACGACGAAGGCACGGCGGCCAACCAGTGTTACGACGCTGGCACCACCAACAAGAGCCTCCTGGCCGAGTCCGAGCGCAACACCGTCAAGGCGGAGGCGCTCTATCAGGAGGCGCTGCAGCGCATCCGCGTCATCACCGGCCAGACGCCGGTGACCACCACGACGGCGGGCAATACCGGGAACTCGGGCATCGGCGGCATCTTCGGATGAGTGCCGCCGGCGACACCGACGACGAGCTGGACCGTCACCGCCGCCGGGTCCTGTGGGCGCTCCCCACGGGCCTCTACCTGATCGGGAGTCGGCACGGCGACGACGTGAACATGATGACGGCGAACCTCGTGGTCCAGGTCTGCATGGAGCCCAAGCTCGTCGGGGTGGCGCTCGAACGCGAATCGGTTACCGCCCGGCTCGTGGCGGCCGGAGGCGGCTTCACCGTTTCGCTCCTGGCCCGCACCGAGCGCGACGTGGTGCGCCGTTTCGTCAAGCCCGTCAAAGAGGTGGAACGCGGCCCTGACGGGGCCGTCCTCGCGCTGTCGGGCCAACCGGTCACCGAGGTCGGACCGCATCGGCTCCCGGTGCTGGCGTCCGCGGCGGGCTACCTCGACTGTCGCCTGACCAGCGCGGAGCCCCTCGGCAGCCACGTGTTCTGCATCGGCGAGGTCACGGGCGTGGGCGGGGAGCCCGCAGACGTGTTGCGCATGGAGGACACCCGCATGCACTACGGCGGCTGATCTCTCCGGACCGAGCCCACCCTCAGCCTGATGCGCCCCCACCGGATTCCGCCGGAGGCCGCAGGTCGATGCGCAGCGTCAAGATCCCGTCCACCAGCTCGGCCTCGGCGTCCCCGATCATGGCGTAGTCGGTGAAGTCCCGCTGCGCCTGCTCACGAAAGCGCTGCCGCTCGGGGCCCTCGATCGGCGGCATCCCACGTGTGCGGACCGCCTCGGCCCGGGCGCGGAAGCGGGCGACCATCTCTTGCGGGTCGAACCCGGGCATGGCGGTCAGCGTAGAGGTTGCGGTGGTCGATGCGTGACCCCGCGTCCCCCCGACCGCCCTGACCTGCGGCCGGGCAGGCATGCCCCCGGCAACCACTACAATGGCTCGGCGGTCGACATGGCCCGTACGGTCCGACCGTAAGGGGGCGGACGCCAGAATGCGGTCCGGGTGTGACAAGGAGTTCTCGTGAAAAAGGGACGCCATCGGCGCTTCGAGGAAGCGCGGAGTCTGAAGCGGTCGTCGACGGAGTCGACGGGGCGGTGTGCCGAGTGTGGGGCTGAGCCCGACGACGTCCACGCGTCCTGGTGCCTGGCCGAGGAGGACAAGTACGACCGCATCCTCGGGTCGATGCCGACCAGCGCCGTCGCAGACGACGACCCGCTGAACGACTGACCCGCCGCCGCTGAACGATTGCTGCTGAACGATTAAGCGGACGAGCCCGAGCCGTCGCCGCCACGGCTCCGCACTGCCGGGTGCGGGACGGCCACACCCTTCGTCCGCAGGCGATCGCGCTCTTCCACCAGCTCGACGAAGTGGTCGTAGGCCTTCGTGCCCACCATCTTCGTGAGCTCGGGCTGCATCTCGCGGTAGACGGGCTTGGTCCCGACGAAGGCCTCGGGTGACTCGGTGCACCACCAGTGGAACTCGCGACCGCCCTTGCCCCAGTGGCGGCGGTCCCACTGCCGGATGACCGAAGTGACGTGGCCCTCGTCGTCGTCGACCGCATCCTCCCGGCGCAGCGGCAGCTGCCAGCAGACCTCGGGCTTCAGCGTCATGTGGTCGACGCCCCGCTTCATGGCCGCGATGTGGAACGCGCAGCCGACGCCGCCGGGGAAGTCGGGCTTGTTGAGGAAGATGCAGGCGTCGTCGACGAGCCGCGTCACGGTCTCGCCGCCCTTGTTCTCGTGGATCACGGCCTTCTTGGTCCCGTGGTTCTGCCATTCGTCGGCCGTCAGCGTGGCGGCCGCCTTCTCGACCCGGCGGGCGTCCTTCTTGTTGACGAGGTGGGCGCCGTAGCTGCAGCAGCCCTGGACCAGCTCGGGTGCGGGGCCGGTGAGCACTCCCTGGCACCCGTTGCCGAAGATGCAGGTCCAGTTGCTCGTCAGGAACGTGACGTCGAACATCCACGTCCGCTCCTCTTCGTCGTCCTCGAAGCTGATCCACTCGTGCGTGTCGGTCGGTGTGTGTGCCACGGTTTCGCACGTTACAGCGCGCGCCGGGGAGCCTTGCATTCTCGGCGTCGTCCGATTTCGGTGAGGCCGCCCCGCGCTGTCACACAAACCGGGCAGCGGGGGCCGGACCGGTTCCGCCAGACCGGTGCCGCGCCTACCTGTACCGATCAGACCGGCGGCGCCGCCCCGAGGTGCTGGATCCCCACAATGGGCCCGTTGAGCTTCTCGCCCGGGATGGCGGTGTAGATCGAGCCCAAGAAGGGGGCATCGCCGTAGCTGAAGACCCCTCCGTCGGCTCCCACCTCCCAGTATCCGTTGCCCGAGTGGGTGACCGCGATGCCGACAATGGGGGCGACGAGGGACTGGCCCGCCTTGAGCGAGCCGGGGACAGAGCCGTAGAAGCCCATCTTGTAGTTGAAGACCCCGCCGTCGGAGGCGACGAGGACGTAGCCCTGGCCGCTCGCTGCCGCCGCGATGCCGACTATGGGGGCGTTGATGTGCACGCCGCCCAGGCCGCCTTCGTAGAGGGCGTCGCCCTCGGCGTAGACGTCACCGAGCTGGTCGACCAGCCACGCCCCTTGGCCCGAGTTGTCCGACGCCATGCCGACGATGTGGGCGCCCGGGGGCAAGGACAGGGCGGGCAGCGGTGGCACCGAACCGAAGTTGTAGATCTTGCCGTTCTGGGCCACGAGCCAGTAGCCAGTCTCGAGGGTCGGTGCCGCGATGGCCGCGATGGGTGAGGGCAGGCTCTGACCGCCCAAAGAGCCGTAGAAGTTCGCCCCGCCGAGCGCGAAGACCCCGCCGTCGGAGCCCACCATGACGTAGCCGTTGGGACCCGGCGAGTTGGCCAGGCCCACGATGGGCGCGTTGAGGTGGTTGTTCGCCAGCGAGCCGTTGAAGTTCAGCCCGAAGTCGAAGATCCCGCCTTCGTCGGCCACCAGGCGGTACCCGTTGGGGTTGTAGGTGGGGGGTACTGCCGCCGGGGTCACCTCGACCGAGCCGATGGTGCACGACCCGTTGGTCCCCGCCCCGCGGGCGTTCCCGCGCTGGTCGGTGCCGACCCCGGTGCCGGTGCAGGTCGCCGAGGGGATGGCCCCGATGGCCGGGCTCCCGGTCCCGGGCTCCTCGGTGGCCGTCGGGCCCCCGTTGTTCCCGAGAGCACCCAGCTGGGGGTTCTGCCCGATGATGTCGGTCGAGGCCGCCGTTCCACAGCTCGAGTCGTCGATCAGGTTGTGACCCAGCGACTGCAGGGTGCCCTCATCGGTGAAGGTGCAATTGAGTCCCTCCACCCCTCCGGACACGCCATTGGCCACGATGCTCTCGCCGATGGCGAGAGTGGATTCGTCGTCCGTGTTGATGTTGCCCCCGCCTTCCCCGGCGCTGTTGCCCGAGATGGTGTCGAAGAGGAATGTCGTGTCCGTGCCACTTTGCGCACTGTCGCAGCCGGTGCCGAAGTAGGCACCCCCCAGCAGCGGCGCCGAGTTGCCGGCGATGGTGTCGTTGGTCAGCGTCAGCGGAGTGCAGAAGTCGGACACGATCCCACCGCCGTCGCCCACGAACTCGGTGATACCGATCTCCTCGGTCACCGCGTTGTTGCTGATGGCCGATTGCATGATGGAGGTGGTGCCACCGTCGAGCAGGACGCCTGCAGCGCCCTCCGTCACATGGTTGGAACTGATGTCCGCCTGCGAGACGTTGATCGTCCCGCCGAAGATCGCGAACCCACCGCCGCCGTAGGCGCTGTTGGAGTCGAGTGAGCCACCGGTGAAGGTGACGGTCGTTTCTCCGCTGACATCCAGTCCACCCCCGTAGGCGGTGTCCCCACTCACCCAGATGGCCGTGTTGTCATTGACGGTGTCGTCGGTGAACGTGTTGGTGCCGTCTTCGACGTAGATCCCGCCACCGGAACCGTTGTCCGTAGCCGCCACCCCGGCCGTGTTGTGTTCGATGGTCTCGTCGGTGAACGAGTTCGTACCGTCGTCGATGTAGACGCCACCGCCCCAGCTGTCCGCGGTGTTGCTATTGGTGGTATCGCCGCTGAACGTGTTGGTGCCGTCGTCGATGTAGAAGCCGCCCCCATCGCCCTCGCCGGTGGCCTGGTTGCCGTTCACCGTGTTGTTACTGAACGTGTTGGTGCCGTCGTCGATATAGAAGCCACCGCCTTCCCCGTCGTCGGTGACCGTGTTGTCGTTCACCGTCTCGTCGGTGAAGGTGTTCGAGCCTTGAAGGACGTAGAAGCCGCCGCCCTCGCCGCTCGCGTCAGTCGCCTGGTTGTCGGTGACGGACTGGCCGCTGAAGGTGTTGGTCCCGTCGTCGATGTAGACGCCACCACCCTCTCCGTCGTCATCGGCCACGTTGCTCGAGATGCTGCCGCCGGTGAACGTGTTGGTCCCGCCATGGGTGTACACGCCGCCGCCCTGGTCGTCGGTGGCCGTGTTCCCGGTGATCGCGTCGTCGGTGAACGTGTTCGTCCCGGACTCGATGAAGACACCCCCGCCGGAGTCGGCGGTGTTGTCGCTGACGGTGTCGTTGGAGAAGGTCGGGTCTGCTTCGGCGGCGTAGACGCCGCCCCCATCGATGGCCGAATTGCCTTGGGCCGAAGTGGTACCGCCGATTGTGACGCCCGACACGGTGCCCTGACCCTGCTCGAGTGCCAGGCCACCGCCATTGTCGGAGGCGGAGTTGCCATCGATCTCGCCGCTCCCGCCGATGGTGCCACCGGTGATCGCCACGGTGCCCGCCGCGGCGTACACGCCGCCCCCGTCGCCACCGGTGGCCGCGTTGTCGCTGATGGTGTCGCTCGTCAGCGTCATGGCGGGGGCAGGTGACTCCTCGAGGGTCGACTGTTCCTGAGCGATCCCACCACCGCTCTCCGTGGTGGTGTTGGCGGTCACGGTGGAGTTGCTGAGCTGAAGGTCACCCTCGTTGAGGATGCCGCCGCCGCCACCCCCGGTGTTGTCACCGTCCTTGATCGTGACCCCCGAGATGATGGCTGTCGTGAACCCGTCGACTTCGAAGACGTTGATGTCGGTCCCCGGGTCGGTCCCCTCGTCCGCCAGGATCACCCCGTTGGCCACGTTTGTTCCGGTGTAGGTGATGGTCAAGGTGTTCGGGTTCCCGGCGCCACTCCCGATTGTGAGGTCCTGGTTGTTCGAATCGACGTTGTAGAAGTCCTGTGAGGGTGTGAGCGTTGACGGGTCGGGCAGGTCGATCGTCAGATCGGTGACGCCGTCCGTCCCATTATTGAAGGCATCGATAGCCGAGCGCAGCGTGCAGTCGCCCTCCGTCGCCGCGGTGCAATTCCCCGGAGCCAGGGTGCCGCTGTCGACGGGGTCGTTCACCGTGACGGTCGTCGCTGCCCCGGCGGGCGCCTGGCCGAGGGCTTCGATCCCCACCCCCACCCCGGTGCCGAGAATCAACGAGACGAGGGCCAGCCCCGCTCCGAAACGACCGACGGACAGTCTCATGGGCCTGAACCTCCGCTGTGTACTCGGTGTCTTCGATGTCTCCGGGTGACCGTACTCGTCGCCTTACGCTCGGCGCCATCGATATTTCACCTGCGTACAACGCATGACTGCGGCGCCCGCGCCCGTCGGGCCCCGCCCGGCTCGGGCTGGCCTCGGAGGGCGAGGGGCCAGGGGCCGCCGCACGGGCGACAGGCCGTACACTGGGTGCCATGGCCACCACCGCCGAGGATCTCCAGACCACCACCCCCGTCGTCACGCTCACCCCCGAGGCGCACAAGATCGTGCGTGACGCCATCGCGCAGGAGCCCGACCCGGCGAGCCTCGCCCTCTGGCTCGAGGTACGTGGGGTGCAGGAGGGGTCCTTCATCTACGACCTCTACTTCCAGGCCGTCTCCGACTCCGACGAGGGTGACGCCCGCCACACCCAGGACGAGCTCGAAGTCGTCATCCCGTCCGGCAGCATCGACCGCCTCCGCGGCGCACGGCTCGAGTGGTCCGAGGCCGACGGTGGTGGTCTCGTGCTGGTCAACCCCAACACGCCGACGCCCGAGGAGGCCTCGCCGAGCGTCCCGCCCGAAGTCCTGGCCAAGGGCATCACGAGCCCGCTCGCGCTCCGGGTGGTGGCCGTGCTGGAGCAGGCGGTCAATCCCTCCATCGCCAGCCACGGCGGCCGGGCCGACCTGGTGGCGCTCGACGACGACGAGGGCACGGCCTACCTCCGGCTGTCCGGAGGCTGCCAGGGTTGCGCCATGTCGCAGATGACCCTGCGCCAGGGCATCGAGACCACCCTGCTCGAAGAGGTGCCCGAGCTGAAGCGCGTGGCCGACGTGACCGATCACGGCAGCGGCGACAACCCCTTCTACAGTTGAGACAAGGGGGCCCCGAGGCCCCGGGACGGCGTTGGCCGTCCGGTAGCGTGGCTGTGTGCTGCGCTTTCTGACCGCCGGAGAGTCTCACGGTCGCGCCCTGGTCGTCATCGTCGAGGGTTTGCCCGCCGGCCTGCCCGTGGAGGCCTCCGACATCGCCGACGAGCTGGCCCGGCGCCGGCTCGGCTACGGGCGGGGTCCGCGCATGCGCTTCGAGGCCGACGAGATCACCCTGCTCGCCGGCATCCGGCACGGCCGCACCCTGGGATCGCCCGTCGCCATAGAGATCGCCAACACCGAGTGGCCGAAGTGGACCGAGGAGATGTCCCCCGAGCCCGGGGCGCCGTCCAAGGTGCTCACCCAGCCGCGCCCCGGTCACGCCGACCTGCCGGGCATGCTCAAGTACGGGTTCGACGACGCCCGCGACGTGCTGGAGCGGGCCTCTGCCCGCGAGACCGCCGCCCGGGTCGCTGCCGGCACGCTGGCCAAGCTGCTCCTGGCCCAGCTCGGGGTCTCCATCGTGAGCCACATCGTGGCGCTGGGCGAGGCCGCCACCCCTCCCGACAGCCCCCGGCCCGGCCCGGCCGACCTCGACAAGGTGGACGAGAGCGCGGTGCGCTGCTTCGACCCGGCCGCCGAGAAGGCGATGGTCGCGGCCGTGAAGGCGGCGGCCAAGGTGGGGGACTCCCTGGGTGGCGTCGCCGAGGTCCTCGCCTACGGCGTCCCGGTCGGCCTCGGCAGCCACGTGCACTGGGACCGCAAGCTCGATGCCAATCTGGCCCAGGCCCTGATGTCGATCCAGGCGGTCAAGGCCGTCGAGATCGGCGAGGGTTGGGAGAACGCGGGGCGCCGAGGTTCGGAGGCCCATGACGCCATCCACTACGACGAGGTCGAGGGCTACGTGCGGCCTACGGACCGCGCCGGCGGGATCGAGGGCGGCATCTCCAACGGCGCGCTGCTGGTGGCGCGTGTGGCCATGAAGCCGCTCGCCACGCTCAACAAGCCCGTGCTCGAGACGGTCGACGTCGTGACCAAGGAATCGACGGTGAGCTTCCGCGAGCGCACCGACGTCACCGCGGTGCCGGCCATGGGGGTCGTGGCCGAGTCGATGATGGCGCTCGTGCTCGCCACCGAGTCACTGCGCAAGTTCGGTGGGGACTCGCTCGCCGAGATCGTGCGCAACCGCGATGGCTTCGTGGCCTCGCTCGGCACGACACCGTCGTCCGCCGTGGACAACCCGGTGTCGGCCACGGGTCCGGACACCGCCGCGGGATGACGCCCCGCATCCTGCTCGTCGGGATGATGGGCGCCGGCAAGAGCACGACGGGGCGCCTCCTGGCCGCCCGCCTGGGCTGGGTGTACCGGGACTCCGACGCCGACGTCGAGGCCGACCACGGGGCTCACGGTGCCGGAGCTCTTCGCCCGCGACGGTGAGGCCGCCTTCCGTCTGGCCGAGGCCGGCGTGCTCAGCGAGGCGTGCGCCGACCCGAAGCCGTCGGTGGTGTCCGTGGCCGGCGGAGCGGTGTTGAGTGCCGAGAACCGCCGCCTCATCGCGGCGAGCGGGATCGTCGTCTGGCTCCGGGCTCGGCCCGAGACCTTGGCCGCGCCGCGGTGGGAGACGGCGCGGGCCGGCCGCTGCTCGATGAGGGCCCGGCGGAGGCGCTGGTCCGCCTGAGCACCGTGCGCGCCCCGTTCTACGCCGAGGTGGCCGACCTGGTCATCGACGTCGACGACCTCGACCCCGAAGCGGTGGCCGACCGCATCATCGACGCCATGGACGCCACCACCGCTCCCACCGCCACTCCCACCGCCGCTCCGGGCAAAGCCGAGTAGGGGACACACGTGCACGCGCTCTCCGTCGACCTGGCCGACCGCTCCTACCCGGTGCTCGTCGGTCCCGGCGCCCGCCACGAGACCGCGCGCTTCGTGCCGGCCACCGCCAGAGTGGCCGTGATCGTCACGCAGCAGTCGATCATGGACGCCGGCTGGATCGAGGGGCTCGACCCCGGCGTGCCCTTCGAGGTGTGCGTCATCCCCGACGGCGAGGACGCCAAGACGCTCGGCCACCGTCGAGGTGCTGGCCCGCTTCTTCGCCAACGCCGGCCTGTCGAGAGCGGACGTCGTCGTCGCCGTCGGGGGCGGCATCGTGACCGACGTCGCCGGCTTTGCGGCGGCGACCTACCACCGGGGCACGGCGTACCTGAACGTCGCCACCTCGCTGCTGGCCCAGGTCGACGCCGCCATCGGCGGCAAGACCGGCGTCAACCTGCCCGAGGGCAAGAACCTCGTCGGCGCGTTCTGGCAACCCGAAGCCGTCCTGTGCGACACCGAGACGCTCTCGACCCTCCCGCCCCGCGAGTGGGCCTGCGGCCGGGGCGAGATCGCCAAGTACGCCTTCCTCGGTGACGCCCCCACGGCGGACCAGCCGATCGAGGAGCAGGTGGCTCGCTGCGCCGGTATCAAGGCGGCCGTGGTGGCGGAGGACGAGCGCGAGGGCGGCCGCCGCATGATCCTCAACTACGGCCACACGCTGGCGCACGCGCTCGAGGGGGCAGCCCAGGCCGGCCACCCCGATTGGGATCTGCGACACGGCGAGGCGGTGGCGATCGGGGTCCTGTTCGCCGCGCTGCTGGCGGAGCGGCTCGGGCGCATCGACGCGGAGCGGGTGGCCGAGCACCGCAGGATCATCGCCAGCTTCGATCTGCCCACCGACCTTCCGCCGGGCGCCGAGGCCAAGGAGCTCGTCGACTTCATGGGACGGGACAAGAAGGCGCAGCAGGATCTGACGTTCGTGCTGGACGGGCCCGACGGCGTCGAGGCGGTGCGCGGCGTGGCCGGGCCCGACGTGGTCGCTACCCTGGCTGTCATGGGTGCCCGCACATGAGTCTCGTCCTCCTCCTGTCGGGGCCCAATCTCAACCTGCTGGGAGAGCGGGAGCCGGAGATCTACGGGACCGACACGCTGGCGGCCCACGTCGCCACGGCCGAGAAGGCGGCGGCGCGCCACGGCCTCGAGCTCGAGCATCTGCAGTCGAACCACGAGGGCGACCTCGTCGAGGCGGTCCACGCCGCCCGCGGCCGGGCCGACGCGCTGGTCATCAACGCCGGCGCGCTGAGCCACACGTCGTGGTCGCTGCACGACGCCGTGGCCGCCTTCGACGGCCCCGTCGTCGAGCTGCACCTCTCCAATCCCGCCGCCCGGGAGCCCTTCCGGCACACCTCGGTGCTGGCGCCCGTGGCGTCGGGGGTCATCGCGGGCTTTGGCGGGCTGGGGTACGAGCTCGCCATTAATGCCGCGGCCGCACTACTGAAGGGATCCTGAGCCATGACCACCACCGCCCGCGCCAACCCGTACTCGCCGGCGACGGCGCCACTGCCCGGGATCACGGTGACCGGCCGCCT
This sequence comes from uncultured Acidimicrobiaceae bacterium, assembly GCA_963731065.1. GTDB lineage: Bacteria > Actinomycetota > Acidimicrobiia > Acidimicrobiales > RAAP-2 > Bog-473. Next base: position 501,731 of record CAVSUH010000024.1, read on the forward strand.
CGACCGCCTGCGCGCCGCGTTCGGCGACCACGAGATCGACGCGCTCGTCGTCACCACGCTGCCCAACGTGCGCTACCTCACGGGGTTCTCGGGCTCGGCCGCCGTGTTGGTCGTGACCAAGGACCTGGCCGTGCTCACGACGGACGGCCGTTACCGGACCCAGTCGGCCGAGCAGTTGCAGCGCGCCGGTGCCGCCGACGTCGAGATCACCATCGGCCCCGGAGCCGAACAGCGCCAGGCGGCGCAGGCCGTGCTCGACGCCGCGGGCGCCGGCCGCATCGGCCTGGAGGCGGGCAACGTCACCTGGAGCGGGCAGCGCAGCTGGGCCGATCTCCTCGGCGGCGACAAGCTCGTCCCGACCGCCAACGCCGTCGAAGCGCTCCGTGAGCGCAAAGATGCCGCCGAGATCGCCCGCATGGAGCGGGCCGCCGCCATCGCGGACGCCGCGCTGTTCGAGGTGCTCCCGCTCATGAGCCAGGGCGTCACCGAGGAGCATTTCGCGCTGGAGCTCGATACGGCCATGCGCCGCGGCGGGGCCGAGAGCACGGCCTTCGAGACGATCGTCGCCGCCGGCGAGAACTCGGCGAAGCCGCACCACCACCCGGGCTCCCGGCGCATCAACGGGGGAGACCCAGTGGTGGTCGACTTCGGGGCCACCTTCGAGGGCTACCGCTCCGACATGACCCGGACCTTCTGCGTCGACGCCGAGCCGGAGGGGGAGCTGGCCCGCATCTTTGACGTCGTCCAGACCTCCCAGGCTGCCGGCGCCGCCGCCGTGCGGCCCGGTATCGCGGCCAAAGAGGTCGACGACATCTGCCGCCGGATCATCGCCGATGCCGGTTGGGCGGAACGCTTCGAGCACGGCACCGGGCACGGCGTCGGCCTCGATATCCACGAGGCCCCGACGGTCAGTCAATTGGGCACTGCTATCCTGGCCCCCGGCTTCGTCGTCACCGTCGAGCCCGGTGTCTACGTTCCCGGGCACGGCGGCGTCCGTGTGGAGGACACGCTGGTGGTGACCGAGGACGGCGCTCGCCCCCTGACCCGATTTACGAAGGATATCCATGGCAGTCTCGACCAATGACCTGAAGAACGGCATGAGCCTGGACCTCCCCGAGGGCTTGTTCAGCGTCGTCGAGTTCCAGCACGTGAAGCCGGGCAAGGGTGGCGCCTTCGTCCGCACGAAGCTCAAGAACGTCCGCAGCGGGGCCGTGATCGAGCGTACCTACCGCGCCGACGAGAAGCTCGAGCAGGCCATCATCGACAAGCGCGACATGCAGTTCCTCTACCGCGACGGCACCGACTACGTCTTCATGGACACGACGAGCTACGACCAGCTGCAGGTCCCGCCGGACGCGCTGGGCGAGGCGCCCAACTACCTGAAGGAAGGCGACGCGGCGAACGTGCAGATGTACAACAACGAGATCGTCGGCGTCGAGCTGCCGGCGGCCGTGGAGCTGACCGTCACCGAGACGGAGCCCGGCATGCAGGGTGACCGCGTCTCGGGGGCCCGCAAGCCGGCGACGCTGCAGACGGGCCACCTGGTCCAGGTCCCCCTCTTCGTGAACATCGGGGACGTGATCAAGGTCGACACCCGCTCCGGCGAGTACCTGACCCGGGCCTGACGGCCCGGCCGCCTCGCCGACCGACTGCACGCTGCGGCCGAGGACGGGACCACCGATGACGGACGTCGCACCCCGTCACCAGCAACGGGAACGGGCCCTCTCCCTGCTCTACGAGGCCGAGCTCAAGAGCGAGGGTCCGCTCCAGGTCCTCGATGCCCTTCCCGTGCCGCCCGATCCCTACGTCCGCACGCTCATCGAGCACGCCGTCGAGACCCGTGAGGAGGCGGACCAGCGCATCGCTGGCGCCTCGGTCGGCTGGCCGCTCGAGCGCATGGCGGTCGTCGATCGCCTCGTGCTCCGCCTCGCCCTGGCCGAGCTGCTCGACCCCGATGGCCCGCCCACCGCCGTCGTGATCGACGAGGCGGTGGAGCTGGTCAAGGAATATTCGACCGACGAGTCCGGCCGGTTCGTCAACGGCATTCTCTCCACCATCGCCGCCGAGGTGAAGCCGGGCTGATCTCTCGCTGCGGCCGTTGACGCTCTACGCCACTAGTGCTACTCTCATTAGCACTATGCCGATCGTCCGAGTCGACCCCAGCGACCCGGTCCTCCTCCACGAACAGGTTGCCGCTGAGATCCGTCGGGCCATCGCCGATGGCGAAGCCGTCCCGGGCGAACGCCTCCCTCCGGCTCGGGATCTGGCCAAGGTCCTCGGGGTGAACGCCAACACGGTCCTTCGTTCGTTGCGACAACTCCGAGACGAAGGGCTCGTTGAGTTTCGGCGCGGGCACGGGATCACCGTGAGCGGCGAAGCCCCGGCGCGCAGCGCACTCATCGAGCGGGTGCGCGACCTGGTGCGGTACGCCCGGCTACAGGGCTATCAACCCGACGAACTGGTGCAGATCATTCAAGGGCTCCCGTGACGCTCACCCTCGGGCCACGCCAGGTCACCGAGTCGGAGAGGACGGAAGCACTCATCCGGGAGGCGCACCGCCTGCAGCGCCGCCGGTGGCGGCGTGGGGTGGCGTTGGCCACGCTGGCTCTCGTCGTGGCGGTCGTGGTCGTGACGACGCTCCAGGGAGGTGGTCCGGCGCGGCCGCGTCCAACGCCTCATGTGCCCGGGCCGCCGCCCGCACAAAGAAGGGTGAACGGCCCCTCGCTCGGTCTCGCCACCTCGTACCAACTGACAGGCCCGCTCGGCGTCGCGCTCGACCGGGGTGGGGACATCTACTTCACCGATGGGTATCGGGTGCTCGAAGTCGACCGGGCCACGCAACAACTCCAGGTCGTGGCCGGAACGGGAGCGGCGGGTTTCTCCGGCGATGGTGGCCCGGGTCCCCAGGCCAGGCTTTCGGGCCCGAGCGGCGTCGCCGTCGCTCCGAACGGCGACGTCTACTTCCAAGACGGCAATCGGGTCCGCAAAGTCTCTGCGGCCGATGGCGTCATCTCGACCGTGGCCGGCGACGGCCGCACCGGCCCTACCGGAGATGACGGCCACATCGGCTCCACCGGAGATGGAGGCCCGGCGGCCAGAGCCTCGCTGGATTTCGGGAGCTCCGGCGCCATTGGGGGCCTCAGCGATTCGATCGCGTTGGGTCCCGACGGTGACCTGTACCTGGCCGAGGCCGGTAACAACGAGGTCCAGAAGGTGTCGCTGGCGACCGGGATCATCACCCGGGCGGTTGGTCCGGGGATCCATTGTGGAGCGTTGGATGGCATCTGCCTGACGGCCCCCCATCCGTGTGCGCCGGTGGGTGTTGCCGTGGACAGGTCTTCGAACATCTTCGTCGCCACCGCGTGTGGTTCGATCCGAGAAAAAGTCGCTGCCACCGGTGTGACGTCGACGATCTTCTCCACCCACAAGGATCCTGCTCTGGCGGGCACGGGGGGAGACCACGATCCGACGGGATTGGCGGTCGGCAACGACAAGACGCTCTTCGTCACGGAGGCCTACGGCCGGCGGTTGCTCGAGTTGAGCCTTGCCACCGGGCGGGTCATCTCGGTCGCCGGGACCGGCGTCGAGACGTTCCCGCAACCGGGTCAGACCGCGGGCGACGGTGGAGCGGCTTCCAACGCCACCTTTGGACTGGCGCTCGGCGTCGCCGTTGATGCACAGGGCAACGTCTACGTGGCCGACTTCTCCAACAACGCCATTCGGATGATCGACCGGCGCACCGGTGTGATCTCGACGGTCGCCGGGCAGATCCCGACGTCACCGGTGCACTGCTGCTGAGCGGGGAGCCGGCCGGGCCGTTTGACTGCCGAGGCGAAGCAGCGCGGGGCCGCCCGTGTGCGGGCGCGATAAGGTAGATACCTGACCGTGAAGTGAGTCCCGTGAGGCTCACACGGCAGGAGGAGCAGTGGCCGAACGCGAACGCAGTCAGTACGCGACCCCACGGGGGCGTGTTCGTGGCCCACTCCCAGGTCCTGACCTCATCCGACGTCCTGCGCGCCCTGACGCGCATGGCCCACGAGGTCGTCGAGCGCAACGGGGGCGTCGAAGACATCGTCCTGGTGGGGCTCCAGACCGGCGGCGTCCCCCTCGCCACCAAAATGGCCGAGATCCTGCGCCAGATCGAAGGGGTCGACACCCTCGCCGTCGGGCAGCCTCGACGTGGCCTTCTACCGCGACGACATCGGGCTGCGCCCCGTCCTCCCCGAGGCGGTCACCGACATCCCGCGTCGACCTGGCCGGCAAGGTGGTGGTGCTCGTCGACGACGTCCTCTTCACCGGTCGCACCATCCGCGCCGCCCTCAATGCGCTCAACGACTTCGGCCGGGCCCGTGCCATCCAGCTGGCCGTCATGGTCGACCGCGGCCACCGGGAGCTCCCCATCCGCCCCGACTTCGTGGGGAAGAACCTCCCGACGCGGCGCGAGGAGATGGTCGACGTCGGTGAGGACGGCGTCTGGATCGGCAGTCTGGAGGACAAGTGACCGCGACCCGGCATCTCCTTTCGGTGGGCGACCTCGGGCCCGAGGGCATCAGCGAGGTCCTGCACGTGGCGGAGGCCTTCGCCGAGGTCGAGCGGCGCTCCGTGCCCAAGGTCCCGACCCTGCGCGGCAAGGTGGTGGCGACGCTCTTCTTCGAGGAGTCGACCCGCACCCGGCTCTCCTTCGAGACGGCGGCCAAGCGGCTTTCGGCCGACGTGCTCTCGCTGGCGGTGGCCAGCTCCTCGGTGAAGAAGGGCGAGAGCCTGCGCGACACCGTCGAGACGGTCGAGGCCATGGGGATCGACGCCATCATCATCCGGCACTCGTCGGCCGGGGCGCCGCACCAGGTGGCGCGCTGGGTCGACCGGGCCCACGTGGTCAACGCCGGTGATGGCTGGCACGAGCACCCGACCCAGGCCCTGCTGGACTGCTTCACCGTGCGCCAGGTCCTGGCCGAGCGCAAGGGCGCCGCGCCCGACGAGCTCGGCATCTCCTGCTTCGAGGATCTGCGGGTCCTGATCGTCGGCGACGTGCGCCACAGCCGGGTGGCCCGCTCCGAGGTGCTCGCCTACACCGCCCTGGGAGCGCACGTCACTCTTGCGGCACCGGGCAGCCTGCTCCCGCCCTCGCTCGAGGGCTGGCCCGTCGAGGTGGCGACCGACCTCGATGCGGCACTCGGCGACGCCGATGTGGTCTCGCTCCTGCGCCTGCAGGCGGAGCGGGGGAGCGGGTCCTTCGTCCCCAGCCTGCGCGAGTACACGGCCGGGTGGGGCCTCACGGCGCGCCGCGCCGAGCGACTGGCCGAGAACGCAATCGTGACCCATCCCGGGCCCATGGTGCGCGGGGTCGAGATCGCCTCCGACGTGGCGGACCTGCCCCGCACGGTGGTGACCCAGCAGGTGTCCAACGGCATCGCCGTGCGCATGGCCATCCTGTTCCTGCTGCTCGGTGGCGAGCTGTCGGCCAACGCGGAGGTGCCGGCCGTTGCCTGAGCTGACCCTCGTGATCCGCGGCGGCACCGTCGTCGGACCCGCCGGCCTGACCCGGAGCGACGTCGCCGTCGCCGGCACCGAGATCGTGGCGGTGGCGGAGTCCGTCGACGCGCCGCAGGGCGTGCAGGTCCTCGATGCCGCCGGCTGCCTGGTCGGCCCGGGACTGGTCGACCTGCATACCCATCTGCGCCAGCCCGGCCGCGAGGAGGCCGAGACGATCGAGACCGGGGCCCGCGCCGCCGCCCTCGGCGGCTTCACCGCCATTGTGGCCATGCCCAACACGGAGCCGGCCATCGATACGGCCGGGGTGGCGGCCGAGGTGCTGGCCCTCGGGGTCGGTTGCAGTGCCGAGGTCGCGGTGGCGGGCGCCATCACGGTCGGACGCGCCGGCCACGCCCTGGCCCCGCTCGGCGAGCTGGCGGCGCTCGGCGTGACCCTCTTCACCGACGACGGCGCCGGGGTGCAGGACGGGGCGCTCATGCGGCGCGCCCTCGACTACGCGAAGGGTCTCGGCGTGACCCTGGCCCAGCACTGCGAGGACAACTGCCTGGCGGCCGGGGGCGCCATGCACGAGGGCTCCTGGTCGAGCCGGCTCGGCATCCCCGGCATCCCGGCGGCGGCCGAGGAGGCCATGGTCGCCCGCGACATCGCGCTGGTCCGTCTCACCGGCGCGCCGGTGCACTTCCTCCACATGTCCACCGCCGGCTCCGTCGCCCTGATCCGCCGGGCCAAGGAGGAGGGCCTCCCGGTCACGGCTGAGGCGGCGCCGCACCACATGCTGCTCACCCACGCCCTGGTGGCGGGCTACGACCCGGTCTTCAAGGTGAACCCGCCGCTGCGGACGGACGAGGACGTCGCTGCGGTCGTCGCCGGCCTGTGCGACGGCACCATCGACGCGGTGGCCACCGACCACGCGCCGCACGCGCCCGAATCGAAGGACCGCCCGTTCGATCAGGCCCCCCCGGGCATGCTGGGGCTGCAGACGGCGCTGCCCATCGCCTGGGAGGTCCTCTCGCCGCACCTGGGTCCCGAGCGCGTCTTCGCGCTGCTGAGCGCGCAGCCCGCCGTCATCGCCAAGCTGACGGCGACCGACCCGCGCCGCGCCGGCCACAGCCCGCACGGCGGACCGGTCGAGGCGGGGGCGACGGCGAACCTCTGCGTCTTCGACCCGGCGGCGACGACCGTGGTGGACCCGGCGGGGCTCGCCAGCCGCAGCCGCAACACGCCGTACGCGGGCCGGACCTTTGCCGGGGCGGTCCGTCACACGGTGCTGCGCGGTGAACCGGTCGTGATCGACGCGACGGCGCAACGGTGAGCGCGCGCACGCGCACCACGGCGCTGACCGGCAGTGGCGACAGGCCGCCCGCCCTGTTGGTCACAGCGGACGGCAGCGTGTTCTCCGGCGAGGCGGCCGGCGCCGCGCTGCCCGTGGCCACGGGCGAGCTGGTGTTCAACACCGCCATGAGCGGCTACCAGGAGGTGATCACGGACCCGTCGTACGCGGGCCAGGTGATCACCTTCACGAGCACCCACATCGGGAACTACGGGACGAACGCCGCCGACGACGAGGCGCTCACCCCGCACTGCCGCGGGATCGTGGTCTGCGACCTGGCCGACGAGCCGTCGAACTGGCGCTCCACCGAGGGCCTCGAGCCCTTCCTGCGCCGTCACGGCATTCCCGCGCTCACGGGCGTCGACACCCGGCGCCTGGCGCGCCACGTCCGCCAGGCCGGGGCGGTCCCGTGCGCCTTCGGCACGGCGCCGGAAGCCGAGCTGCGCGCCGCCGCGGCCGCCGCCGTCGGCACCGACGGCCTCGACCTGGTGTCGGGCGTCACGACGGACGGGGTCAGTGTCCATCCGGGGACCGGCGCCGGAGCGGCCGGTGACCTGCGCGTCGTGGCCTACGACTTCGGCGTCAAGACCACCATGGTGCAGCTGCTCACCACGCTCGGCACGGTCACCGTGGTACCGGCCGGCACCGCAGCCGACGACGTGCTGGCACTCGAGCCCGACGGCGTGTTCCTCTCCAACGGCCCGGGCGACCCCGCCGCCCTGCCGGGTCCGACCGCGGCGGTGGCCGACCTCGTCGGGCGCGTGCCGGTCTTCGGCATCTGTCTCGGCCACCAGATCCTGGCGACGGCGCTGGGCGGGTCGACCTACAAGCTGCCCTTCGGGCACCACGGGGCCAACCATCCCGTGCAACGCCTCGAGACGGGCGTGGTCGAGATCACGAGCCAGAACCACAACTACGCGGTGGCTGCCGGATCCATTCCCGACGCCGAGACGACGCACGTGAACCTCAACGACGGGGTGATCGAGGGATTCCGATCCCTGCGCGCGCCGGCCTTCTCGGTGCAGTACCACCCCGAGGCGGCGCCGGGGCCCCACGATGCCCGCTACCTCTTCGGCGCGTTCCGCGAGCTGATGCTGGCCCATCCCACCCGCTCGGCCGGCGCCGGCGCAGGGGCACGCTGATGCCGCGGCGCAACGACCTGCAGTCGATCCTCGTCATCGGGTCGGGCCCGATCGTGATCGGCCAGGCCTGCGAGTTCGACTACTCGGGCACCCAGGCCTGTCGCGTCCTGCGCGAGGAGGGCTACCGGGTGATCCTGGCCAACTCCAACCCGGCCACCATCATGACGGACCCGGCCACGGCGGACCGGACCTACATCGAGCCACTCGACGCAGAGGTCCTTGCGGCCATCATCGAAAAGGAGCGTCCCGACGCGCTGCTCCCGACCCTCGGGGGGCAGACCGCACTCAACCTGACGATGCAGCTGGTCGAGCTCGGCGTCTTGGAGCGCTACGGGGTGGAGGTGATCGGGGCGCGGCCCGACGCCATCTCGACCGCGGAAGACAGGGATCGCTTCAAGGCGGCCATGGAGGAGATCGGCCTCGAGGTGCCGCGCTCGGGCTTCGCCCACTCGCTGCAGGAGGCGGAGGAGATCGCGGCCGACATCGGCTTCCCGATCATGGTGCGACCGAGCTTCATCCTCGGGGGAAAGGGGACGGGCATCGCCGAGGACGCGGCACGCTTCGGCCGGCTCGCCGCCGAGGGCCTGGCCGCGAGCCCCGTGGGTCAGATCCTCGTGGAGAAGTCGATCGCCGGCTGGAAGGAGTTCGAGCTCGAGGTGATGCGCGACGCCGCGGACAACTGCGTCGTCGTCTGCTCCATCGAGAACTTCGATCCCATGGGCGTCCACACGGGCGACTCCATCACCGTGGCGCCGGCGCAGACCCTGACCGACGTGGAGTACCAGGCGATGCGCGACGACGCCTTCGCCTGCCTGCGCCGGGTGGGGGTCGAGACGGGCGGCTCCAACGTGCAATTCGCCGTCGAGCCGTCGACCGGGCGGCGGGTGATCATTGAGATGAACCCCCGCGTGTCGCGGTCCTCGGCGCTCGCCTCGAAGGCCACGGGCTTCCCCATCGCCAAGATCGCGGCCCGCCTGGCCGTCGGCTACCTGCTCAACGAGATCCCCAACGACATCACGAAGGCGACACCGGCCTCGTTCGAGCCCACCATCGACTATGTCGTCACCAAAATCCCGCGCTGGGCCTTCGAGAAGCTTCCCGGGGCCGACGGTCGCCTCGGGACCCGCATGCAATCCGTGGGCGAGGTCATGGCCATCGGCCGCACGTTCTGCGAGTCGCTGCAGAAGGCGCTGCGCTCGCTGGAGCAGGGCCGTGCCGGCCTCAACGCCGACCCGTCCGAGGCCCCACTGGACGAGCTCTCCGTGGAGGAGCTCCTCGGGCGCATCGCCGTCGCCACACCCGAGCGGGTCTTCGAGCTCGAGGCGGCGCTCCGTCGAGGGGCCGCGGTCGAAGAGGTGGTCGACCGGACCGGCATCGACCCCTGGTTCGTCCGCCAGCTGGCCCGCATCGTGGGCGAGCGCCGGCGCATCGAGGCTGCGGCGTCGCTCGGGGCGGCCGACTTCCGCCGGGCCAAGCGCCTCGGGTTCTCGGACGCGCAGCTGGCCTATCTGCGCGGCACGACCGCGGCGGTAATGCGCGGCGGCCCGGTTCGCGCACGGCGTGCGGGCGACGTTCAAGACGGTCGACACCTGCGCGGCCGAGTTCGAGGCCTTCACGCCGTACCACTACGCCACCTACGAAGAGGAGGACGAGGTCCGCCCCTCCGAGCGCGCCCGCGTCATCATCCTCGGGTCGGGCCCGAACCGCATCGGGCAGGGCATCGAGTTCGACTACTGCTGCGTGCACGCCTCCATGACCCTGCGCGACGCCGGGTACGAGACCGTGATGATCAACTGCAATCCCGAGACGGTCTCGACCGACTACGACACCTCGGACCGCCTCTACTTCGAGCCGTTGACCGACGAGGACGTGGCCAACGTGCTCGACGCCGAGCTGGCGGCGGGCGGGAGCGTGGTAGGGGTCATCGTGTCGCTCGGCGGGCAGACGCCCCTGAAGCTGGCCGGCTCCCTCCCCGTGGAGTTGGTGCTCGGGACGAGCCCGGCCTCCATCGACTTGGCCGAGGACCGCGAGCGCTGGAACGCGTTGTGCCACGAGCTCGGGATCCCGCAGCCGCCCGGCGGGACGGCGACGACCACGGCGGAAGCGCTGGCGGTCGCCGGACAGGTCGGCTACCCGGTCCTCCTGCGCCCGAGCTACGTCCTGGGCGGCCGCGCCATGGAGATCGTCTACGACGACGACGCGGTGCGCCGCGTCATGCTCTCCATGACGAGTGGCGCGCTGGCGCGCGAGGGCGGGGTCACCGCCGATCGCCCCGTGTTGGTGGATCGCTTCTTAGAAGATGCGGTCGAGGTCGATGTCGACGCGGTGCGCGACGGCACAGGCGAAGTCCTGATCGCCGGGGTCATGGAACACGTGGAGGAGGCGGGGGTGCACTCGGGCGACTCCGCCTGCGCGCTCCCACCGCAGACGCTGCGTGACGACGTCGTCGACGAACTCGAGCGGCACACCCGGGCGCTGGCCGAATCGCTCGGACGTGCGGGGCCTGATCAACGTCCAGTTCGCCGTGAAGGACGGGCAGGTCTACGTGCTCGAGGCCAACCCGCGGGCCAGCCGGACGGTTCCCTTCGTGGCGAAGGCGACCGGCGTGCCCCTGGCCATGGTGGCCTCCCGCGTCATGGTGGGCCAGACGCTCGAGGACCTGCGCCAGGAGGGCCTCCTGCGCCCCGATGTCGTCGGCCGGGTCCCGGTGCTCGACCATGTCAGCGTCAAGGAAGCCGTGCTGCCCTTCGACCGCTTTCCCGGTGTGGACACCCTCCTCGGGCCGGAGATGCGCTCGACCGGCGAGGTCATGGGCGTCGACAGCACATTCGGCCTGGCCTTTGCCAAGAGCCAGATGGCGGCCGGGACGCGCCTGCCCGACTCGGGCACCGCCTTCTTGTCGCTGGCCGATCGCGACAAGCCGGCGGGCCTGGAAGTGGCGCGGGCCTTCAGCGCGCTCGGCTTCTCCATCGCGGCGACGCTGGGGACGGCGGGGTATCTACGCTCCGAGGGTCTCGTCGTCGACACGCTGGTGGCCAAAGTGGGGGAGGAGGGCGTGGCGTCCGATGCGGTCGAGCTCATCGCCCAGGGCAAGGTGCAGCTGGTCGTGAACACGCCGCGGGGCCTCGGTCCGCGCGCCGACGGACAGCACATCCGGACCGCCTCTGTCGTCTACAAGGTGCCCTGCCTGACCACGCTGGCGGCGGCCCGGGCGGCGGCGGCGGGCATCGCCGACGCGCGGGCACATCCGCTGCAGGTGCGCGCGCTGCAAGATCTGCACCCGGCGCCCTGGGGCACCCCCCTGTGAGCGCCGCTCCCGACGGGCGCCGGGCGGCCACGCTCGCCACGAGCGTCGGGAGCCTCAGCCTGGCCAATCCGGTGCTGACGGCATCGGGGACGTCCGGACACGGCACCGAACTGTCCGAGTACGGCGCGCTGCGCCAGCTCGGGGCGGTGGTCGTCAAGTCGCTCTCGGTCGAGCCATGGCCCGGCAACCCGGCTCCCCGGGTGCACGAGGTGGGGGCGGGCATGCTCAACAGCGTCGGCCTCCAGGGTCCCGGGCTGGCGGCGTGGGTGACCGACGATCTCCCGGCGTTGCACGAGTCCGGTGCACGCGTCGTCGTGAGCATCTGGGGCCGCTCGGTCTCGGACTACGCGAAGGCGGCCGAGCTCGTCGCCGTGGCCGCGTCCTCCGGGGCGGGCTCGTGCATCGAGGCGCTCGAGGTCAACGTCAGCTGTCCCAACGTCGAGGACCGCTCGCGGATGTTCGCCCACTCGGCCGAGGCCACGGCCCGGGTCCTGGAGGCCACCGCCTGCGGCGTGCCGCGCTGGGCCAAGCTCAGCCCGAACGTACCGGACCTGGTGGAGATCGCAACCGGCGCGGTCGAGGGCGGCGCCGACGGGCTGACCCTGGTGAACACGCTGCTGGGCCTGGCCCTCGACACCGAAACGGGTCTGCCTGTCCTCGGCGCCGGCGGGGGAGGGCTGTCCGGCGGAGCCGTGCACCCGGTGGCGGTGCGCGCCGTCTGGGAGTGCCGGTCGGCCTTCCCCGAGCTGCCGATCGTCGGCGTGGGCGGTGTCTTCTCGGGCCACGACGCCGTCGAACTGCTCCTCGCCGGCGCCGACGCGATTCAGGTCGGCACGGCCACCTTCCGGGACCCCAGGGCACCGTGGAAGGTGCTCAGGCAATTGGCGCGGTGGTGCGACACGCACGGCACGACGGTGGGGGACATCCGCCAACGGGTGCGGCAGCGCGTCGGTGCAGGTGGCGTTCCGGATGCTCCGGTCGCGCCGGGCCCGGCCGTTCCGTCGCGACAAGAAGGAGGACAGTATGGCTGACAGCTTTGGAGATCGGGTGGCCGCTGCGGTCGCCGCTAACCGGACCGCTGTGCGCGGGCATCGATCCGTCGTCGGCGCTCCTCGGCGCCTGGGGGCTGCCCGACGACGCCGCGGGGCTCCGCTCGTTCTGCGCCGTCTGCGTGGAGGCGTTCGCCGGCGCGGTGAGCGTGGTCAAGCCGCAGGTCGCCTTCTTCGAGCGGCACGGCGCGGCCGGCCTGGCGGAACTGGAGCGCCTCATCGCCGAGGCGACGGCCGCCGGCCTCATCGTGATCGCCGATGCCAAGCGGGGCGACATCGACTCCACCGCGGCGGCGTACGCCGACGCCTGGGTCGGGGACGCCAGTCCGCTGGCCGCCGATGCCGTGACGGTGCACCCCTACCTCGGCCTGGGCGCGCTGGCGCCCCTGGTCCACCTGGCCTCGGCCAACGGCAAGGGCGTCATTGTGGTGGTCCGCAGCTCCAACCCCGAGGGCCGGGACCTGCAGCAGGCCGTCACCGCCGGCGGGCCGGCCGTGGAGGACATGCTCCTGGCCGAGATCGCCGGGCTCAACAGCGCACCCGAGGTCCTGGCAGGGACCGTGGGTGCGGTCGTCGGGGCCACCATGGAGCCGTCAGCCTTCGCGTTGTCCCAGCTCGGAGGGGTAATTCTGGGACCCGGGCTGGGCGCCCAGGGTGGCCGGCCCGGTCGACGTGGCGGCGCGTTTTGCCGGGTGCCGGCCCGGCACCGTGCTGCCGAGCAGCTCCCGCGGCCTCCTGAACCAGGGTCCCGATGCCGCCGCCTTGCGGGACAGCGCACGCTCGCTGAACCGCGAGTTGGCGGCCGCAATGGGCTGAAGAGGGAGAATGGGTATGAACGCCCCTGGCTGAGGCGCTATGGTCTCGCCATGCCGCAACCTCCCGCACTCACTCCAGAGCAGCGCGCAGCTGCACTCGAAAAGGCTGCCCGGGTTCGCCGTGAGCGGGCCGAGGTCAAGGACAAGCTCAAGATGGGCAATCTCTCCTTGGCCGACCTCCTCCAGGAGGCCGACTCCAACGAGACCATCGGGAAGATGAAGGTGGTGTCCGTCCTGGAATCCCTGCCCGGTCTGGGCAAGGTCAAGGCGCGCCGCCTGATGGAGACCGTCGGCATCAGCGACAGCCGGAGACTCCAGGGGCTCGGCGCCAAGCAGCGCGAGTCGCTGCTCAAAGAGACTGCGCGCTGAACCCAAGATCACAGCGCCGCACATCTTCGTGCTCATCGGCCCTGGTGGGGCCGGGAAGGGCACGGTTGCCGCAGCGCTGACCGCGCAGGATCCGACCCTCTGGCTCAGCCGCAGCTGGACCACGAGGCAGCCCCGGCCCGGGAGAGCGTGAGCGCAACGCCTACGTCTTCGTCGACCGCCCCACCTTCGAGGAGGCGGTGGCGCAGGGCAGGTTCTTCGAGTGGGCCGAGTTCCTCGACTACCTGATGGGCACGCCCATCCCGGACCCGCCGCCGGGCACCGATGTCCTGCTCGAGATCGACGTCCAGGGGGCCGAGCAGGTGCTGGCCCAGCGTCCCGATGCGACCGTGATCCTGCTGCTGCCGCCCTCGCCCGAGGTGCAGGCCGAGCGGCTGGCGGCGCGGGGCGATGATGCGGAGCACATCCGGCGACGGGTGGAGCTGGGGCGTTCCGAAGTGGCGCGCGGGGCCGAAATTGCAGCTCACACGGTTGTCAACGACGACCTTGGTCAGGCTCTGGCCGAACTCACGGCTATAGTTGAACGGACTCGAACGGCTGCTCCCTGCGCCGCGAGCCCGGAGGAACCCTGATGGCCCAAGGCCGCCACACGCTCATGGACCCACCCATCGAAGACCTGCTGGACAAGGTGGACTCCAAATTTACGCTCGTCGCTCTCGGTTCGGCCCGCGCCCGCCAGGTGAACTCGTACTACAACAGCCTCGGCGAGGGCCTGGGCAAGGTGGTCCCACCCCAGGTGGCGTCGGTGTCGGGCAAGCCCGTCTCCATCGCGTTCGAGGAGATCGCGGCGGGCAAGGCGACCTACACCCGTCCCGACCCCGAGGAGGAGGCCGCCCTGGCCGCCGCCATCGCCGATGCGGCCGAGGCCGGCCTGCTGGCCGACGGCGAGTCCGGCGACGCCGAGCCCGAGGGCGCTGAAGTGATCGAGGTACTCGACGTCGGGGGCGACGACCCGGCTGCGAGCTAGGCGCTCGACCGACTGGCGCGGTGAGCAGCGCCTATGGCCGGAGACCCCGGAACCGAGGACTCGCCCGTGGACACTGACCGCGCTCCCGCCGCACCGCGCGTCGTCCTCGGTGTCTGCGGTGGCATCGCCGCCTACAAGGCGGTCGAGGTCTGCCGCCAACTCGTCGACGCCGGCATGCACGTGACACCCGTCCTCACCGACGAGGCCACGCGCTTCGTCGGCGCCGTGACCTTCTCGGCCCTGGCGTCCGAACCCGTGCAGCAGTCGCTGTGGGACGAAGCCTCACCGATTCCGCACACGAGACTGGGCCAGCGGGCCGATCTGGTGCTGATCGTGCCGGCGACCGCGCACACCCTCGCCCGCTACGCCGCCGGGCTCTCCGACGATCTCCTCTGCGCCACCCTGCTGGCGACCCGGGCGCCGGTCATCGTCTGCCCCGCCATGCACACCGAAATGTGGGAACACGCGTCCGTGCGCGAGAACCTCGCCACCCTGGAGCGGCGTGGTGTCGAGGTCATTGCGCCCGAGAGCGGGCGACTGGCCGGGGGCGACTCGGGCGAGGGCCGGCTCGCCGATCCGGGCGTGATCGTGGCGCGCGTCCTCGAACGACTCGGCCGCGCCACGCGGCGCGATCTCCACGGTGTGCGCGTCGTGGTGAGCGCCGGCGGGACGCGCGAACCCCTCGATCCCGTGCGCTTCATCACCAACCGGTCATCGGGTAAGCAGGGGCACGCCATCGCCATCGCGGCGGCGCGGCGCGGCGCGGCGGTCACGCTCGTGACCTCCTCGCCCCTCGTCCTCCCGCCCGACGTGTCGCCCGCGGTGACGCGGATCGACGTCGAGACCGCGGCCGACATGGAGCACGCGGTGGGCGCCGCGGCAGAAGGAGGCGATGTGGTCGTCATGGCCGCGGCGGTGGCCGACTTCCGACCGAAGCGATCGACGGCGCAGAAGCTCTCCAAGGAGGAGGGACTCCCCGAATTGGTGCTCGAGCCGACGCCCGACATCCTGGCCGGCCTGGCGGCCCGCCGCCGTCCGGGACAGGTGCTGGTCGGGTTCGCGGCAGAGACACACGACGCCGTGGAGCGGGGGCGGCGAAAGATGACCCGCAAGGGCGTCGACCTGCTCGTCGTTAACGATGTGAGCGCGCCGGGCACAGGTTTCGACCACGACACCAACGCGGTCGTGATTCTGGAGGCGGACGGGAGCGCGCAGGAAATCCCGCTGACCTCCAAGGATGCAGTGGCAAATGCCGTATTGGATAGGGTGATCGCCCACCACAACGAGAAGCGGAGCACGACGTGAAAACCATATTCACCTCGGAATCGGTGACCGAGGGCCACCCGGACAAGATGGCCGATCAGGTCTCCGACGCCGTCCTCGATGCGATGCTCCAGGGCGACCCCGCGAGCCGGGTCGCCTGCGAGACGCTGCTGACGACAGGCCTCGTGGTGGTGGCGGGCGAGGTGACCACGTCCACCTACGTCGACATCCCCGCCCTCGTGCGCGACACGGTCTGCGAGATCGGGTACGACAACGATGCCTACGGCTTCAACGGCAAGACGTGCGGCGTGCTGGTGTCGCTGGACGCGCAGTCGCCCGACATTGCCCAAGGCGTCGACGACTCCTTCGAGCTGCGCAGCGGCAAGGCTGGCGAGGATGTCCTCAACGCGCAGGGCGCGGGGGACCAGGGGATGATGTTCGGGTACGCCTGCGACGAGACGCCCGATCTGATGCCCCTCCCGATCTGGTTGGCCCACCGCCTCTCCGAGCGCCTGGCCCAGGTGCGCCGTGCCGCCTCGGTGCCGTACCTGCGCCCCGACGGCAAGACCCAGGTCTCCGTCGTCTACGAGGACGGCCGCCCGGTGGGGATCGACACCGTGTTGATCTCGACGCAGCACGCCGGCGGGATCGATCTTGAGGAGCAGCTGCGGCCGGACCTGACCGAGCACGTGATCAACCCGCTCCTGCCGACGGACCTCGACACCGACGGGCTGCGCATCTTCGTCAACCCGACCGGCATCTTCGAGTTGGGCGGGCCCCACGCCGACACCGGGTTGACGGGTCGCAAGATCATCGTGGACACCTACGGCGGGATGGCCCGCCACGGCGGCGGTGCCTTCTCCGGGAAGGACCCCTCCAAGGTCGACCGCTCGGCGGCCTATGCGGCACGCTGGGTGGCCAAGCATGTCGTGGCCGCCGGCGCCGCCAAGCGCTGCGAGGTGCAGGTGGCCTACGCCATCGGCGTCGCGCATCCCGTCTCGCTGCTCGTCGAGACGTTCGGCACCGAGACCGTCGACCCCGAGAAGATCGCCGCTGCGGTGCGCGAGCTGTTCGACCTGCGCCCCGCCGCCATCGGTCGGGACCTCGACCTGCGCCGCCCGATCTACAAGAAGACGGCGGCCTACGGCCACTTCGGACGCTCGGAGAAGGAGTTCACGTGGGAGGCCACCCCGCGGGTGGACGACCTGCGGGCCGCCCTGGGACTCTGAGCGCGCGATCGCTCCCCTGAGGGGAGCCGTCGTCGGGTGGCAGTGACCTCATGACGCAGCATGGTGTGATCGCCGCTGCGACGCGCGTAGTGCGCGTGCGCACCGAGGTGGCCGCTGTGGCCAAGACCTTCGACTACGCCGTGCCGGCGGGGTGGAGCGACGAGGTGCAGGTCGGCACCCGCGTGCGCGCGCCATTCCACGGGCGGACGGTGCGGGGGTGGGTGGTCGACGAGGAGGCGGGGACCCCCGAAGGCGTCGACGTCCTGCCGCTGAAGTCGTGGTTGGGCTGGGGACCGCCGCCCGCTGTCGTCGACCTGGCGGAGTGGGCCGCCTGGCGTTGGGCCGGACCGGCCTCGTTCTTCCTCCGCAGCGCGTCGCCGGACACCATCGTGCGCGCGCTGCCGGCACTGCCGGCGCCATCAGCACCGGACGCGGGCGCCGCGCCAGGCACGCGTGCGTCGGGGCCGGATGATCTCGACCTGGCCCAGGCGGGTCTCACCGTCGTGCGCCAGCCTCCGCTGATTGATCCGATCGAACTCGTGCTGTCCGTGGTGGGGGACCCCGGCGTGCGTGCCCGCGCCGGCAGCGTGCTCGTGCTCGTCCCGTCGTCGGGCTGGGCCGAACGGCTGACGGCGCGGCTGGAACGACGGGGCTACCCGACCGCGGGGAGCTGGGATCACGCACGCGCCGGGTGGCCCGTCGTGGTCGGCAACCGGGCCGGCGCCTGGGCTCCCGTGCCCGCGCTGGCGGCCGCGGTCATTCTCGATGCGCACGACGCCGCCTACCGGGAGGAGAGCGCCCCCACCTACAGCGCGGTCGACGTCGTGGTCGAGCGGGCGCGGTCGCGAGGGCGTTCCCTGCATCCTCGTGTCGCCCGTGCCCCCGGTGGCGCTCGCCGCCCGCGCCGAGCTGCGGACGGTGGCTCCGACCCGCCTGGAGGAGCGGGCGGGCTGGCCCGTGCTGGAACGGGTCGACCGTCGCGGCGCCGACCCGCGCAGCGGCATGTTCTCGGAGGAGTTCGTCCGTCTCGCCCGGTCCGTCCTCGACGATGCCGCGGCGCGCCAGCGGGGCCCGTTGGTCTGCGTCTACAACCGCACCGGCGGCGCTCGCCTGCTCGCGTGTCGCCACTGCGGCGAGCTGGCCCGCTGTGCCCGCTGCGGCGCGGCTGCGGCGCAGCCGCGCGGGGAGGAGGTGCTGCGGTGCCCGCGCTGCGACGAGACCCGCCCGGTGGTGTGCGCGGCGTGCGGCCGGCTGCGCATGAAGACCGTGCGGGTCGGCGTGAGCCGTCTGCGCGAAGAAGTGGCGGCGCTCCTCGGCACGGACGTGGGGGAGGTGGCCGGCCCGCGGGCAGCCGGGGCGGAGCCGCCGCTTCCCGATGCCCCCGTCCTGATCGGCACCGAGGCGGTGCTGCACCGGGTTCGCCGCGCCGCCGCCGTGGTGTTCCTCGACATCGATCTGCACCTGCTGGCTCCGCGGCTGTCCGCCACCGAGGACACCCTGGCGCTGTTCGTCCGGGCCGCCCGGCTCGTCGGCGCGCGGGGGAGCGGGACGCCCTGGGCCCGCATGCAGGCGCAGACGCGGGTCCCCGATCACCCGCTGCTCCAGGCGGTCGCGCTGGGCGAACCGGCGGCGGTGCTGGCGGAGGAGGTCGCGATCCGCCGCACCTCGGGCCTGCCCCCCTTCGCCGCACTGGCCGTGGTGTCGGGTGCGCTCGCCCCCGTCTACGCCGAGTCGTTGCGACGGGAGGCCGACGCCGAGCCGGCCGACGGGCTCGCCGCGGCGGCCGCCGCCGTCTCGGTCTCGCCGCTCGGCGACGACCGGTTTCTCCTGCGTGCCGACACCTATGCCCCCCTCTGCGATCTGCTGGCCCGCACTCCCCGGCCGAGCGGGCGGGGGCTCCGCGTCGAGGTCGACCCGGTCTCACTCTGAGCCCGGGAAGGCACGCCCGGCCCCCGGGACCGGATCGGGGATCGACGGCCCCGCCGGTAAGATGTGGGCCATGTCGAGCCTGACCATCCGCCAGTACGGCGACCCCGTGCTCAAGGAGCGGACCAGGGAAGTCGACGACATCGACGGGGCGGTCGCCAGCCTGGTCGAATCCATGATCGAGACCATGTACGACGCCCCGGGTACGGGACTGGCCGCCAACCAGGTGGGCGTGCAGCGCCGGATCTTCGTCTACGACATCGGCGACGGCGCCCGTGCCGTGATCAACCCGCGGATCGTCGAGAGCGACGGCGAGTGGACCTACGACGAGGGTTGCCTGTCCATCCCGGGCCTCAGCTGGGACATCGTGCGGCCCAATGCGGTGCACCTGGTGGGCCTGGACCTCGAAGGCAACGAGATCTCCGTGGAGGCGTCCGAGCTCGAGGGCCGGGTGTTCCAACACGAGCTCGACCATCTCGACGGCATCTTGCTGGTGGAGCGCCTCAACGAGGAACAGCGCAAGGAGGCGCTCAAGATCCTGCGCAGCCGCACGCTTGATCTGCCGGTCGACGACCCCGACGGGCTGGCGAACCTCTTTACTCGCTGAGACCGGCCCCGGGTCGGCCGCCAGCCCTCGTAGTCGGGAACATGCCGCCTGCCCTACGGTGAACGGGTGGCCCGCCTGGCGTATCTCGGCACCCCGGACATGGCGGTGCCGCCGTTGCGAGCGCTGGTCGACGCCGGTCATGAGATTGCTCTCTGCGTGACACGCCCCGACCGTCGTCGCGGCCGGGGCAAGGAGGAGACTCCGAGCCCGGTCAAGGTGGCCGCGACCGAGCTGGGGCTCGCGGTCACCCACGACATGAACGATCTCACCACCGCCGGCGTCGAGCTCGCGGTCGTGGTGGCCTACGGGCGCATCATCCCGGCCCGACTGCTCGAACAGATCCCGATGGTGAACCTGCACTTCTCGCTCCTGCCCCGTTGGCGCGGCGCCGCGCCCGTCGAGCGCGCCATCCTCGCCGGCGACCATGAGACGGGTGTCTGCCTCATGAAGGTGGAAGAGGGACTCGACACCGGTCCCGTGTACGCCGTGCGCACGGTGCCACTGGACGACGACATCACGCTCGCCGCGTTGCGCGAGGAGCTGGTGACGACGGCGAGCACGTTGGTGGTGAATGCGCTGGCCGGTGGTGTCGCCGGCCTGCCCGACCCCGTGCCGCAGGAGGGCGAGGTCACCCTGGCGGAGAAGATCACCAAGGAGGATCTCCACCTCGACTGGACGCAGCGAGCCGTCGACCTCAAACGGGTCGTCCGCCTGGGCCGGGCCTGGACGACCTTCCGGGGCAAGCGGCTGACCGTGCTCGACATCGCGCTGGGCCCTGGCGAGGACGGCGCCGCCGACCGTCCACCCGGTTCCCTCGTTGGTGCGATCGTCGCGACGGGCGGCGGGAGCCTGGAGCTGCGACGGGTGCAGCCCGAGAGCCGTTCTCCCATGTCAGCCGACGACTGGCTGCGTGGCGTGCGGCCTGCGGTCGGCGAGCGTCTCGGGACGGAGTAGACATGACGCCGGTGACCGTGACTCCGATCGACGGCTGGAGCCCCGACCAGTACGAGCGCTTCCGGTCGGAACGTCAGCAGCCGTTCGACGACCTGCTGACCCTGTGCCATCCCGTCCCGGGTGGGCGCATCGTGGATCTCGGGTGCGGCACCGGTGACCTGACCAACATCTTGCACGAGGAGATGGCGGCCGAGGAGACCGTGGGCGTCGACTCGTCACCGGCCATGCTCGCCCGGGCGCAGTCGGCGTACGCCGATGTGGCCGGGCTCTCGTTCATGCAGGGCGACATCGCGACATGGCTCGACGAGGGCCTCGACCTGGTGTTCGCCAACGCGTCGCTCCAGTGGATCGACGACCACCTCAATCTTCTGGCGCGGATGCGCACCGCGCTCGGACCCGACGGGCAGATGGCCTTCCAGGTGCCGGCCAACTACCGGCACCCCTCGCACCTGCTGGCGCAAGCGGTGGCCAACGAGCCTCCGTTCATCGATGCGCTCTACGGGGATGTGCCCGAGGACCGCGGGCGCTTCGTGCTCTCGCCCGAGCTCTACGCCGACCTCCTCTACGAGCTGGGCGCGAAGGATCAGGTCGTGCGCATGGAGGTGTACGGCCACGAGCTCGAGTCGACGAGCGAGGTCGTCGAATGGGTCATGGGCACCCTCCTCACGCCGTACCGCACGCGCTTGAGTCCAGAGCTGTTCGATGCCTTCGTGGAGCGCTACCGGGAGCGGCTGATCGAAGAGCTCGGTGAGCGCGAGCCGTACTTCTACGGGTTCCGGCGCATCCTCTGCTGGGCCCGCTTCAGCTGAGCGGCAGGGGACGGATGACGGAACAGGCCGAGACACCTCGCCGCGATCCCGGTCGCCCGGGCGACCTCCGCATTGCTCCGTCGGTGCTCTCGGCCGACTTCGGCCTGCTGGCCGAGCAGGTCGGGGAGGTCGCCCCTGCGGCGGACTGGCTCCACGTCGACGTGATGGACGGGCACTTCGTGCCGAACGTGACGATCGGTCCGCCCGTGGTGGCGTCGCTGCGTCGCCACACGCCCCTCTTCTTCGACTGCCACCTCATGATGACGGAGCCGGGCCGCTACCTGAAGGCCTTCGCCGACGCCGGCGCGGACGGCTGCACGGTACACGTCGAGATCGGCAACACCGACGAGCTCATCACGCAGATGCGCAGCCTCGGCCTGCGCGCCGGGTTGGCGCTCAACCCCGACACGTCGCTCGATGCGGCGCGGCCCTACCTCCCCGACATCGACCTCCTCCTGTGTATGACGGTCTTCCCGGGCTTCGGCGGACAGAGCTTCATGGCGGACGTCATGCCGAAGGTGACCCATGCCCGCGCCGAAGTCACCGCAGACGGGCTCGACCTCGACATCGAGGTGGACGGGGGGATCGACGACGCCACGGCTCCGGTCGCCGTCGCGGCCGGTGCCAACGTATTGGTGGCCGGCAGCGCCATCTTCGGACACCCGCGACCGTGGGAAGCCGCCGACGCAATCCGTGCCTCGGCGCGTGCGGCGGCCGCCGACAGCCGGTGACGATCCCCGGGGCGTGACCGCCCTCTGCCAGTGAGCAGCGGCAGCCGCCGGGCCATCGTCGCCGGGGGCGGCATCGTCGGCACCTGGCACGCGTTCGAGCTGGCGGAGGCCGGGTTCTCGGTGGACCATCTGGAGGCCGACGCGGGGCCGAGGGGTGCGTCGGTGCGCAACTTCGGTCTGGTCTGGGTCAGCGGACGGCGTTCGGGCGAGGAGCTCGAGGTGGCGCGCCGCGCCCGCCGGCGCTGGGAAGCGGTCGGCGCGGCGGTGCCCGGGATCGGCTTCCGCCCGATGAGCTCGCTGACGATCGCCGGTGACGACGGCGCCCGCGCCGTCATGGAGGCCTTCGCACAGCAGCCCGATGCCGCAGCGCGTTCGATCTCGTTCCTGGAGCCCGACGCGGCGCGCGCCTGCAATCCGGCCGTGCAGGGAGACATCACGGGCGCGCTGCACTGCACGGAGGACGCGGTGGTCGAGCCCCGTCGCGCGCTCGGAGCCCTGCGCGGCGCACCTGGCGGCGGTCCACGGGGAGCGCTACCGCTTTCATCCGGGGTGCCGCGTGGTCGCGGCCCAGCCGCATGCGCTCATCGATGCGACAGGAACGCGCTGGGAGGGGGACCTGGTCGTGCTGGCCACGGGCGCCGCCTACGACCAACTCTCCGGATCGCGGGCCGTCGCGGCCCGCCTGCGCCGGGTCCGGCTGCAGATGCTCGAGACCGCTCCCTACGCCGTCCACCCTCACGACGTCGCTCGCCGACGCCGACACTCTGCGCTACTACCCGGCTTACGAGTCGGCTCCGCTGGGCCGGCTCGGGGAGCAGACCCCGGTGGCGGCCGCACACCACCTGCAGCTGTTGCTGGTCCAGCGCCCCGACGGCGGGTTGACCATCGGTGACACGCACGCCTACGGGGAGCCGTTCGACTTCGCGCTGTGCGAGGACCCGACCGACGAGCTCCTCGACCGGGCCCGGCGCATCCTCGGCACGGGGCTCCCGCCGGTGCGGCGCCGCTGGGAGGGCGTCTACGCGCAATGCGTCGACGGTGACGTGTGCCTGCGTGAGGAGCTGGAGCCCGGCGTGTGGCTGGTCACGGGCCCGGGCGGCCGCGGCATGACCTGCTCGCCGGCCATCGCCGCCGACACGCTGCAGGCGGCGGGAGTGACGGCATGAGAGGGACCGCATGATCGGGCGCTTCGCCCTGGCCTGCCTCGATATGGCGGGCACGACCGTGCGCGACGACGGCGCCGTCGGAGCGGCGTTCACCACCGCGCTCGGCGGCCGTCGGGATCGCCGAGGGAACCCCGCGCTTCGAGGAGGCCGAGGTCGTCGTGCGCACGACGATGGGCTGGTCGAAGGCGGACGTGTTCGCCACGCTGCTCGAGCCCGCAGCGGCAGTGGAGGCCACAGCGGCCTTCGCCGCCGCCTACGAGGCGATCGTCGCGGCCGGTGACGTCAGCGAGATCCCCGGCGCCGTCGGGGTCCTGCGCGACCTGCGCGCGGCCGGGGTCAAGGTGTGCCTCACCACGGGATTCGCAGCGACGACCCGGGACGCGCTGCTGGACGCCCTGGGCTGGCGCGCCGAGATCGACCTGGCCCTCTCACCCGCCGACGTCGGCCGGGGCCGTCCGGCGCCGGATCTCGTGCTCGGTGCCATGGCGCGGCTCGGCGTCGAGGACCCCCGGGCGGTGGCGGTGGTCGGCGACACGGTCAGCGACCTCGAGACGGGGCACGCCGCGGGTGCCGGCGCGGTGATCGGCGTCCTGAGCGGCGCCCACGACGAGGCCACCCTGGCGACCGCCTCCCCGACGGCCGTCATCGCCGATGTGACGAGCCTGATCGACGTCCTCGGCGGCGCCTGAGCGCGACCGACTCGACCGGCTGACCTGGTACTCTCGACAAAAACTGAAACGTGTTCTATTATTGACACGATAAGACCGGGGAGCCACCCCGGGCAAGGATCTGAGCCCCCATGGACGACGTGGAGCACATGCGCCGGGCACTGGCGCAGGCCGCAACGGTCCGTTCGACCACGGCACCCAACCCCTGGGTGGGCTGCGTGATCGTGCCGCCGGACGCGGCTGCGGACGGCGGGACGGAATTCGCCGGAGCCACCGCACCCCCCGGAGGGCCCCACGCCGAGGTGGCCGCACTGGCAGAGGCCGGCGAGGCCGCGCGGGGCGCCACGCTGTACGTGACGCTCGAGCCCTGCGCCCACCACGGGCGCACCCCGCCCTGCACCGACGCCATCATCGAGGCGGGCGTGGCCCGGGTGGTGGTGGGCATCGAGGACCCCGATGACCGGGTGGCCGGCCGTGGCCTGGCCGCGCTGCGTGCGGCGGGCGTGGAGGTCACCGTGGGCGTGGCGGCCGACGAGGTCGCCGAGCAGCTGGCCCCGTACCGCAAGCACCGGACGACGGGACAGCCCTGGGTGGTCCTCAAGATGGCCGCCAGCCTGGACGGTCGGACCGCCGCGCCGGACGGCACCAGCCGGTGGATCACCGGGGAGGCGGCCCGGCGAGACGTCCACCGGCTGCGCTCCCGTTCCGATGCCGTGCTGGTCGGGGCCGGCACCGTCCGGTCGGACGACCCCGAGCTCACGGTCCGGCTCGACGACGGGGTCGAGCGGGAGCAGCCCCTCCGGGTCGTGCTCGGCAAGGCGCCGGCCGACGCCAAGGTGCAGCCGGCGCTCGAGCTCTCGGGTGACCTGGAGGACGTCCTCACCGAGCTGGGACGCCGCGGCGTGCTGCAGGTGCTGGTGGAGGGCGGTGCCACCGTGGCGCACGATTTTCACGCCGCCGGCCTCGTCGACCGCTATGTCCTGTACCTGGCGCCCGTGTTTTTCGGGGGGGACGACGGCAGCCCGATTTTCGCGGGCCCAGGGGCTGGCACAATTGGAGACGTGTGGAAAGGAAGGCTGGTGTCGATAGAGCAGCTCGGTGAGGATCTTCGCGTGGAGGTGGCCGCCTGATGGGCTTCTCGACCGTCCAGGAGGCCATCGACTCCATCGGGCGTCTGGGCATGGCCGTAGTCGTCGACGACGAGGACCGTGAGAACGAGGGCGACCTGGTGATGGCGGCCGAGGCGGCGACGCCGGAGAACATCGCCTTCTTCCTGGCCCACACCTCGGGCGTCATCTGCGTCCCGCTCCTCCCCGAGCGCGCCGACGCGCTGGACCTGCCGCTCATGGTCACAGCCAACACGGAGGCGCAGCGCACGGCGTTCACGGTGAGCGTCGACTATCGGCACGGGACGACCACGGGCATCTCTGCGGCCGACCGATCGGCGACCATCGCCGGGCTGATCGACTCCGACACCCGGCCCAACGACCTCAACCGGCCGGGCCACATCTTCCCCCTGCGCTACCGCACGGGAGGTGTGCTCAAGCGTGCCGGCCACACGGAGGCGACGGTGGACCTGAGCCGGGCTGCCGGGCTGTCCCCGGCGGGCGTGCTCTGCGAGATCGTGACCGAGGACAAGTCCGAGATGGCCCGCCTGCCGGACCTGGAGCGCTTCGCCAAGAAGTACGACCTCCCGCTCATCTCCATCGCAGACCTCATCCGTTACCGCCGCCAGAACGAGAAGCTCGTGCGGCTCGTGTCCGAGGCGCGCATCCCGGCCAAGGACAGGGAGTTCCGCGCCTACGTCTACGAGTCGGTGCTGGACAACGAGCAACACCTGGCGCTGGTCATGGGCGACGTCGCCGGAACCGACGACGTGCTCGTCCGGGTCCACTCCGAATGCCTGACCGGCGACGTGTTCGGCTCCCTGCGTTGCGACTGCGGCCCCCAGCTGCAGGCGGCACTCGACCTCATTGAGCAGGAGGGCAGGGGCGTCCTCATCTACCTGCGGGGCCACGAGGGCCGCGGCATCGGCCTCGGCCACAAGATCCGGGCCTACCAGTTGCAGGAGGAGGGCCACGACACCGTCGACGCCAACCTGCAGCAGGGGCTCCCTGTCGACAGCCGCGAGTACGGCATCGGCGCCCAGATGCTGGTCGACCTCGGCGTCACGACCATGCGCCTCATGACGAACAACCCCGTCAAGTACGGCGGGCTCGAGGGCTTCGGCCTCGACATCACCGAGCGCGTCCAGCTCGAGACCTCCGCCAACCCGGAGAACATCGCCTACCTCCGCACGAAGCGCGAGCGGATGGGCCACCTGCTGCACGGGCTCGACGACGTCCTGTGACGTCCTCCTGTGCCACAGTGAGGGCGTGACCTCCGCCCTCGCGCGGCCCGCTGCACCCGGCCGGCGCCCGCATTCCCTGATGGCCGAGTCCGACCTGGTGGCGCTGCCGGACGGCGCGCTCGAGGACGTGTCGTCGCGCGGTCGGGGCGAGCCTGCACGGCTCGGCGGACGGCACCGGGCTGCGCGTCGGCATCGCCTGCGCCGAGTTCAACGGCGGCATCACGCTGCGGTTGCTCGACGGCGCGCTCGACGCCCTCGACGAGGCGGGCACGGACCGCCGCGACGTCACGGTGGCCTGGGCGCCGGGTGCGTTCGAGCTGCCGCTGGTCGCCCGTGCCTTCGCCCGTGCCGGCAAGGTGGACGCCGTGCTCAGCCTCGGGGCCGTCATCCGCGGTGACACGGGCCACTACGACTTCGTGGCCGGGCAATGCGCAGCGGGGATTCAGCAGGTGCAGCTGGCAACCGGCGTGCCGGTCGTCTTCGGGGTCTTGACGACAGATACCCTCGACCAGGCCCTCGTCCGGTCGCTCCCGGACGAGTCGAACAAGGGTCGAGAAGCGGCGCTGACGGGTATCGAGATGGTGCGGCTCCTCCGGAGCGGGCCGCTCTCGTAGCGGGCCGGCGGTCCGGAGCAGGGGCATTCATCGGCAGTTCACAGGGCCGACACTGGCCGGACACGTCGGCCTCCTACGGTGGCAATGACCAGGCCCCGGAGCGGACCATCATGGGAGATCGGCATGGGTGAGACGGCGCCCACAGCGGAGACGGCGCACCCGAGGGAGGCGGACGGATTCGAGAGCGGCGGCCCCGTCGACCCGGCGGAGATCCGCTATCGACCCGGCGTCCGGCGCGAGGGCGCCTTCACCGTGCAGTACGTCACCATCCACGGCTATCGGCGGGCCTACGTCAAGGCCGGCTCGGGGCCGGCGGTCCTTCTCATCCACGGCATCGGCGACAGCTCCGACACGTGGCGGCCCGTGGTCGAGCAGCTAGCCGAGCACTACACCGTCATCGCCCCGGACCTCCTGGGTCACGGGCGCTCCGAGAAACCGAGGGCCGACTACTCGGTGGCGGGCTTCGCCAACGGCATGCGCGACCTCCTGAGCGTCCTGGAGGTCGACCGGGTCACCGTCGTCGGGCATTCGCTCGGCGGCGGCGTGGCGGCGCAGTTCGCCTACCAGTTCCCCGACCGCTGCGAGCGGCTGGTGCTGGTGGGCAGCGGGGGAGTGGGCCGGACGGTCAGCCCGCTGCTCCGCGTGGCCGCCGTGCCGGGCATTGAGTTCCTGATGCCGTTTCTCGGCCTCCCCCCGATCCGCTTCGCCAGCCGCCTGGGTGCCGAGCTCCTGCGTGTCTTCGACACGGCGCTGGGGCGCGACGCCGAGGAGATCCTGGCCGTGTTCGACGCGCTGCCCAACACGGAGGCCCGCATGGGCATCCTGCGCACCCTCCGCTCGAGCGTCGACTGGAGCGGCCAGGTCATCACCATGGTGGACCGCGCCTATCTCGCCGAAGCCATTCCGACGCTCGTCGTGTGGGGCCGGCGTGACGCCATCATCCCGCTGGGGCACGGCCGGTTGATCCACACGGTGATGCCGGGAAGCGAGTTCGAGATCTTCGACGAGGCCGGCCACTTCCCCCACCACACGGACCCGGTGCGCTTCGTCCGCGTCCTGCGCGGGTTCATGGAGCGCACCACGCCGGCCCGCTACGACCAGAGCGAGTGGCGGGATCGCCTCCGGCGCGGCAACCGGGCCTCCGTCGGCAGACGTGGCCGAAGCCGCGGCGAGCGCCTCCGAGCTGTCCGACGTGACCGCGCTCCGGGGAGCCGAGTAGGCCGGCCGGCTCAATACAAGATGATCTGCGTGCAGCGGTAGGAGGCCATCAGCCGCTCGGTCGTCTCGTTCGTCACCGTGGCGTCCCAGACCTGCGTCGTCCGCCCGAGATGCAGCGGGGCCGCCGTCGCCGTGACCTGTTCGTCTTCCCGCGCGCTCGAAATGAAGTTGGCCGAGCAGTCCACCGTCGTGAAGCTGCGCGCCCCCTCGGGCCAGTGGTGGCTGACTCCGAAGGCACACAGGGCGTCGGCCATGGCGACGACGACGGGCGCCCACAGGAAGCCGGTGCCAGCGATCAGCTGATGGGTGACGGTCAGGCGGGCGACCGGATCGCGATCCTCGTCGGGCAGAGGCAGGTCGATCCCGAGGAGCTGCAGGAAGTTCCGGGCGTCGTAGGGGGGTGGCACGGACCCAGCTTGCCCGATGAGCGCCGCCCCGGCCCGACCACGCCGGCGCGTCTGCGAAGATCTACCCCCATGCTCCGCCTCGTTCTGCCCAAGGGCTCGCTCGAACGCGCCACCATGCAGCTGTTCGAGGACGCCGACCTCGCGGTCAGCCGCGCCTCGGACGTGGCCTATCGCGCCACCATCGCCGACCCCCGCATCGACGAGGTGCGCATCCTGCGCCCGCAGGAGATCCCGGTCTACGTGGCCGACGGGCTCTTCGACCTCGGCATCACCGGGCGCGACTGCATCGAAGAGCGGGGGAGCGAGGTGGTCTCCCTCGGCGAGCTGTCCTACTCCAAGGCCACCGCCAACCCCGCCCGGATCGTGCTCGCCGTGGGAGCGGATTCGCCGGCGCACACGCTGGCCGAGTTGGCAGCCTCCGTGGCCGACCGCCCGGGCCGCCTGCGCGTCAGCACCGAGTACCCCGAGCTGACCCGCCGGGTCCTGGAGGAGCACGGGATCGACGCCGACATCGCGCTCTCCTACGGCGCGACCGAGGCCAAGGTGCCCGATATCGCGGACGCCGTCGTCGACATGACGGAGACCGGCAGCGCGTTGCGCGCCGCCGGGCTGCGGGTGATCGAGACCCTGTTGGTCTCGCACACCGAACTGATCGCCAACCCCAAAGCGGCGGCAGACCCCGACAAGCGTCATGCCATGGAGCAGATCCTGACCCTGCTCCAGGGCACGCTGGAGGCGCGCGGCAAGGTGTTGGTCAAGCTCAACGTCGAAGCGCAGAATCTCGACAAGGTCATCGCCGTCCTGCCCGCCATGCGTGCCCCGACGATCTCGGAGCTCTCGGGAGGCGGTGCCTTCGCGCTCGAGGCAGTGGTGGCCAAGGCCGACATCAACATCCTCATCCCGGCACTGCGGGACCAGGGTGCGAGCGACATTCTGGAGATTCCGCTGTCCAAGATCGTCCACTGACGTGGGCGGACCCGTCCCTTCCACCGGACCGCACCACGGACGTGTGGTGTCGTTCGACCCCATCCGCGGCCTCGGCGCGGTCGAGGACGACGACGGGACGAGGTACGCGTTCCACGCCACCGCCATTGCGGACGGGAGCCGGCGGATCGGGGTGGGCACGAGCGTCGTGTTCACGGTGTCCCCGGGCCACCGCGGCCTCTACGAGGCGCGGTCGCTCATCCCCGCCGACGTGGTGGTTTCTCCCTGAGCGAGCTGTCCCGCCATCACCGTGATCCGCCACGGTGATGGCTGCCTCAGCGCCGACGGCGGTATTCTCCGCACGGTGCACCGAGCGTCGACCACCGGCTCCCTGGGGGAGGACTGACCGGCATGCCCGGCATGGGGGGCGCACCACAGAACGGGAACTCGGTCGTCGTCTCCGCTTTCCATAACGAGCTGTTCCACCAGCTCCTGGTGGTGCTCGTCATCGGAGCGGTGTGCGCCATCGCCTTCAACGTCGTCCGGACCGTGCAGTACCGCCAGCTCAGGGCGCAGGGGAGCCACACGCCGGTCGTCGCGCCCCGCGACGCCCGAAGCGGTCGCGCGCGAGGGTCCTGCGCATCGGCTTCGGTGGCCTGTGGATCCTCGACGGACTCCTGCAGCTGCAGTCCGCCATGCCCCTGGGGCTCCCGTCGAGCGTGGTCCAACCCGCGGCCACCGGGTCGCCGCAGTGGGTCCAGCACGTCGTCACGTCCGGAGTGAACATCTGGTCCAACCATCCGATCCAGGCGGCGTCGTCAGTTGTGTGGATCCAGCTGGGTCTCGGTTTCTGGCTCATCCTGGCGCCCCGTGGCCGCTGGTCGCGCCTGGGCGGTGCGGCCACCGTCGGCTGGGGCCTGGTCGTGTGGATCTTCGGCGAGGCGTTCGGGGGCATCTTCGCCCCCGGCGCGACGTGGCTCTTCGGCACCCCGGGCGCGGTGCTGCTCTACTGCGTCGGCGGCCTCCTGGTGGCGCTGCCCGAACGAGCCTTCCTGACGCCGCGCCTCGGACGCATCGTCCTGACGCTGGGGGGAGTGTTCCTCATCGGTATGTCGGTGCTGCAGGCGTGGCCGGGGCGGGGCTTCTGGCAGGGCCGCGGTGGCACGTTGCCGTCCATGGTCGGCGACATGGCGCGGACGTCCCAGCCCGGGTTCCTCTCGTCGTGGGTGGCGTCCTTCGGCTCCTTTGACGAGGCCCACGGATGGGCGGTCAATCTGTTCGCCGTGGTGGCCCTGGCCGCCATTGGAGGCCTGCTCGTCAGCGGCCGTCGGCGAGCCGTCCTCGGGGGGATCACCGCGCTCGTCGTGCTGTGTCTCGCCGACTGGGTGCTGGTGGAGGACTTCGGCTTCTTCGGCGGCCTCGGCACCGACCCCAATTCCATGGTGCCCACGGCACTGCTGTTCGTTGGGGGTTACCTGGCCGCCTTCTGGGTCCCGGTCCGGGCCGAGGTCCCGGCTGCCGCGGTCGACGAGGCCGCGCTGGACTCGGAAGCCGCCGCTGCCATATCGGGTCGGGCTTCCGGCTCGGGTTGGTCACAGCGCGTGACCCCGGCGTACATGCTGCGCTCGTTCGCGGCCCTGGCGGCTCTGGCGGTCGTGGTGGTCGGCGCGGCGCCCATGGCCGCGGCGGCCGTCAACCAGAGCACGGATCCGATCCTCACCCAGGCAGTGAACGGGACCCCCAACTCCCTGGACTCGCCGGCGCCGCCGTTCACGCTGACCGACCAGCACGGCCGGAGCGTCAGCCTGGCCAGCCTGCGCGGACATACCGTGGCGCTGACCTTTCTCGACCCCGTCTGCACGACCGACTGCCCGCTCATCGCGCAGGAGTTCCGCCAGACGGACCAGCAGCTCGGTGGCCAGGCCGCGCGCGTCGACTTCGTCGCCGTCGTGGCCAACCCGATCTACCGCACCGCCGCCTTCACCCAGGCCTTCGATCGTCAGGAGGGCCTTACCCGCGTGCCCAATTGGTACTTCTTGACGGGGTCGCTGCCGGCGCTCGAGCATGTCTGGGACTCCTACGGCGTGCTCGTGAGCACGGAGACCGCCGGGGCCATGGTGGCGCACAGTGACCTGGCCTTCGTGATCGACCCGCAAGGACGAGAGCGCGACGCCCTGATCGACGACCCCGGCCCGACGCAGCAGTACGCGTCGTCGTTCTCCTCGCTGCTCCTGAGCCGTATCAACGACGTCGTCCATTCGTGAGGCCGTTCTCGGCCGCGGCGGCCCGCCGGCGCCGCCTGGTCCGGCGGTCCGTCGTCGGGTTGGCGGGATTCGTGCTCTGGGCCGTCGTGCCGGCGCCGGCGGGAGGGGCAACGCCCTTGCCGCTTCCGGCGAGCGGCATCTCGACGCCCGACGGCTCTTGGTCCACGCTCCCGATGGGGCAGGTCTCGGTCCAGAGCAACACCTTCTGGGAGTTTTTCCACCTCGCACCGGGATCCTCCCGCTGGACGCTCGTCACACCGGAGGGCACGGCCGACAACGGCGGCCTCGTTGCAGGGGTCTCGGGCGACTCGATCGCCGCCGGCGTGCTCCCGAGTGCATTGCTCCGTTTCTCGCCGCTGTCCTCGAGCGTTGACGGAGGGGCCATATGGACGCCGGTCTTCCTTCCGGGCGCCCTGGCACCGCTGGCCGACGCGCTGGCGATCCAGGCGGCCGGCACGCCCGCCGGGCTGGCGGTCACGCACGGCGGCACAGTCATGGTCGCGGCCAAGAGCCTCGGTTCCTGGGCGCCACTTGTCTCGACTGCCGCGCTCCGCAGGGCCGCGCCCTCCTGTGCTGTCTCGGCGATCGCCGCCGTGACGTTCTCGGTGGCCGGCGCTCCACTGGTCGCCGCCGACTGCGGGCGCGGTGGACGGGTGGGCCTGTTCGGCCAGAACGACGGGTCGTGGCACCTGGGGGGACCCACCCTGCCCGTCGGCCGCGGGTCGGCGGCAACGGGCGTCTTGCGGTTGGAGGCGTCGAGCGGGTCGACGACGCTGCTCGCCACGGTGGGCGGGGCGGCCCATCAGGCGCTCGTCGTCGCGTGGACGCAGGATGACTCCGCCTGGGACGTGTCGGCCCCGCTCGCCGTGCCGAAGGCGGACTCTGTCCGTGCCAGCGCCGTCGGTTCAGATGGGCGGGTCGCGGTCCTCGTCGGCAGCCCGAAATCCACGCGGACCGTCTTCGAAGTGGGACCAGGTGACCGAGCCTGGTCCTCCCTGCCGCCGCCGCCCTCCGGAGCGACTGGTGTCGCCCTCCCCGGCAACACTCCGCCCATGGATGCCCCACCGGTCGACGTCTTCAGCGTCAACGGGAGCGCACTGCGCGTCTTCGAACTCACTCCCTCGGGCGCCACCTGGAGCCTTGTGCAGACGAAGCAAGTGCCCATTACCTACGGCTCGTCGTCCTAGCCGGTGGGCGCTACCCTGACGCGCGAGACGCGCAAGGGATGGATCCGCCCGGTGAACTACGTCGTCGACAACTGGAGCTTCGACCCCTTCGTCGTAGTCGTTGCGGTCATCGTGATCGTCAACGAGCTCGGCCTCGCCAATCTGCGCCGTCGCTCCATCAGGGAGCGGAGCAGGAGCCGCCGCCTCCATGCGCTGCTCTTCTACGGCGGGCTCGCCCTCCTCCTCATCGCGGTCGACGTCACCCATTGACTACTGGGCCGACGACTACTTCTTCGTCCACATGATCGAGCACATCCTGATCGCCTTCTTCGCCCCGATCCTCATCGTTGCGGGGGCCCCCTGGCTGCCGCTCCTCCACGGATTGCCGGTGCGACCGCGGCGATGGCTCATCCGCGCCGTTCTCCTCGGAGGGTTCTCCCGGCCGCTCAGGGCCATCGGACGCTTCGCCGTGAACCCCTGGACGGCGCTGATCTCCTTCAACCTCGTGATGGTTCTCTGGCACGTCCCGGCACTCTTCGACGCCGCGGAGGCGAACCAGACGGTGCACATCTGGCTGATGCACGCCAGCTTCTTCGTGACCGGGGTCCTGTTCTGGCTGCAGATCATCCCGTCGTACCCCTTCCGGCTGAAGGCGTCTCCGCTCTGGCAGGTGGGCGCGATCCTCTCGACCAACGTCGTGATGTTCGTCATGGCCATGTCGCTCTCGCTGTTTCATCGGGAAGCTGGTACGCGGCCTACGCCCATGTGCCGGGCGTCACGCTCCCGCCCTTCGCCGACCAGCAGATCGGTGCGGCCATCTTGTGGATCTGCGGTGACTTCTGGGCCGTGCCCGCACTGGCGGTGACCATCCGGCGCGCCATCGAGAGCGAAGGGGGATTCTCACTGGGGGTCGATCGGTTGTTCCACCGTGACCCGGGACCATCCCTCGAAGCGTTCCGCGCCTCGAGTGATCGGGCCGGTCCGGGCTGACGCCGATGGTCGAGCCTGGTCCGGGACGGAACGCCCGTTGTCCAGAAATAGTTGACTCCGAAGCAACGGAATCGTAACGTCAAGCCCAAGTCCCTTCTTCGGGGTAGGGGACGGAAAAAGAGACACCTACCGGGGAGGGGCTGATGAGCCTGGCGTGGAAGGTGACCGTCACAGCAGCGCTCTTTGCGCTGGTTGTGGTGGCGGCCGTCGTGCTCATCTTCAACCTCCTCGGCACGCCTCCGACGGTCGACTTCACGTCTCAGCCCGCAGGCCAACCGGTGAACGTCACCCTGCAAGCCGTGGGGAGCTACGGCTCGGGCAGCCACCCGACCTGGGTGTCGTACCTGGTCCGGTCGCCCCAGGGCCAGTGGGTGCACACCACGGTCTTCCAGGTCCCCGCGCACACCCGTCTCAACGTCACCATCATCAACTACGACTCGGGGAGCCCCCTGCGAAACCAGCAGCTCGGTCAGGTCACCGGCACCACCGGCGGTGTGATCCTGCTGAACGGAAAGCGGTTCTCCGTCATCAATTCCAATGCCGGCAACGGCGTGGGCCACACCTTCTCCATCCCGTCCATCGGCATCAACGTGCCGCTGTACGGCAACAACTCGAACGCCAACCTCTGCGGTGCGGCGCCGTGTACCTTCAGCTCACCGCACCAGGTGATCAAGTTCTCCTTCACCACGCCCGGCCCGGGCAACTACCGCTGGCAGTGCTTCGTCCCGTGCGGGCTCGGCTACCTCTTCGGCAACGGTGGGCCTATGTCGACCTTGGGGTACATGGGGGGCTTCATGCAGGTGGTGACATGAGCGACACCCGGAGCGCCGGGTCCTCGGCCGCCAGTGAGGAGTCGCCTCAAGACGAGCCACACCACTGGTGGCGCCTGATCACCATCTGGGTGGTCCTCTCCGCCGTCCTCGATCCGCTCTTCTACATCTATGCGGGTCCTCATATCCCCCCCGGCGCCATGACGAACACAGCGCAGGGGGCACAGTTCGACTTCAACGTGCTCTTCGTGATGGCGCTGCCGGTCCTGCTCGGCATCTGGATCTACCTGATCTACGTCATTGTGATGTGGAGGGCGTCGCGGGGCGGCCCCGAGCCCGTCGGAGGCCCGGCTGCGCGGGGCCACTTCGGCATTCAGCTGGGATGGATCCTGACCACCACCGTCATCGTGCTCTTCCTGGCCGGCTTCGGCACCTACGAGCTCGTCCAACCCGGCGGAGCCGGCGGCGGCCAGGGTTCAAGTCCCATCTGGACGCCGGCGTCGAAAACGGTCCTGCCCATTCAGGTGATCGGCCAACAGTGGAAGTTCACCTACCGGTACCCGACCTTCGGCGGATTCGAGACCGACCAGCTGGTGGTACCCGACGACACGACCATCCAGTTCAACGTGACGTCGCTCGACGTCATCCACAGCTTCTGGGCCTACCAGCTCGGCGTGAAGGCCGACGCCAACCCCGACTACAACAACGTCGCCTACACGACGACGAGCCAGCTCGGCTCCTTCATCGTTCGCTGCTCGGAGCTGTGTGGGATCTGGCACGGAGCGATGTACAACTCGGGGCAGGTGGTGACCCCGGGGCAATTCGAGACGTGGGCAACGTCGACGGCGGCGCTGCTGCGCAAGAACACCAAGCTGCTGCCCCCCTACGCGCTCACCTACACCCCGGATGCGAACGGGGCCGACGGCGGGTACTACCCGGACAATGTCGACCCCTACTCCAAGGTCGAGACGTACGGCGCCCCGCAGCCGAAGGGCGGCGGTTGAGATGCTCCATCAGCAACAGCAGCCCCAGCGTGACCCACTTCCCGGAATGAGGGATATCGGCCATGGCCATTGATGCTCCTGAGGTAGGCGGTTTCGAGTACCCCGGGGAGGAGGACGTCGGCACTCCCACGACGCAACCCCCGACCGGGGGCCGGTCGGGCTGGCTCCGGCCGCACATTCTGTGGGCGATGGTCGGTGGGGTCATCGGCTATCTGATCGGCCATTGGCTCGGGAACGTGATCGCCAGCGGCTACCAGCAGGTGCAGGGTTCGGGCCAGAACGACGTCGCCATCGTCCTCGGTCTGTCCCTCGGGGTCGTCGGGTGGATGGCGGGCATCGGCGCGCTGAGCTATCCGCTGGCCAAGGTCCTTGGCTACGAGCTGGCACCCGCGCCGCCTGAGCGGACCTGGGTGCGCTATTTCCGCATGACCGAGGACCACAAGGTGGTCGGAATGCAGTACGTGGTCGGAGTGCTGCTCTTCTTCTTCACGGGTGGCCTGTTGGCCATGCTCATCCGCACAGAGCTGCTGAGCCCGACGAACCACGTGTTCGGACCGGGCACGTACATCGCCATCGTCAGCGAGCACGGCACCATCATGATGATGATGGCCTCGTCCGCGGTCGCCGGGACCCTGGGCAACTGGCTCATACCCTTGATGATCGGCGCGAGGCGCATGGCCTATCCCCACGTCGAGGCCTTCTCCTTCTGGATCTTCATGGCCGGCTACCTGGTCATTGTGAGCGCCCTCTTCTTCGGCGGGTTCCCGACCGGGTGGACGGGCTACGCCCCTTGCAGACGCAGGCCTCCGGTGGGATGGATTCGTACCTGGTCGGCTTCGCGGTCATCGGCATCGGCATGATCCTGGCCGGCTTCAACCTGGCCGCCACCATCATCAACTATCGGGCGCCGGGCATGACCTGGAGCCGTCTTCCCATCTTCGTCTGGGCGATCCTCGCCACCACAGCACTGCTCACCCTGGCCACGCCGACACTGGTCGTGGCGTGTCTGTGCGGGATCCTGGATCGCACCGCACAGACCGCCTTCTTCGTCAACCAGCACGGGGGGAGCAGCTTCTTGTGGGAGAACCTCTTCTGGTTCTTCGGCCACCCCGAGGTCTACATCATGGCCCTACCCGGTTTTGGCATCGTGATGGAGATCCTCCCGGTCTTCACACGCAAGCCACTTTTCGCCTACAAGGTCGCGGCCGCGGGAATGATCGGTGTCGCCCTGCTGTCGTTCTTCGTCTGGCAGCACCACCTTTTCCAGAGCGGGATCAACCCGGACATGCGACCGCTCTTCATGCTCACCACCGAGCTGATCTCCATTCCGACCGGCTTCTTGTACCTCGTCACGCTTGGCACGCTGTGGAAAGCCAAGATCAGATTCGAGACGCCGATGCTCTTCTGTCTCGGGATGCTGTTCAATTTCCTCATCGGCGGTATCACGGGCGTCTTTCTCTCCGACGTTCCGGTCAATGTGACGCTCCACGGCAGCTTCTTCGTGCTGTCCCACTTCCACTACACCATCATGGGAGGCTTGATCTTCGCGTTGTTCGGGGGGTTCTACTACTGGTTCCCCAAGATCACCGGCAAAACGCTCAACCGCAAACTGTCCAAGTGGCACTTCTGGACGTTCTTCATCTTCTTCAACCTGACCTTCTTCCCGATGTTCTTGATCGGGATACTGGGCCAACCCCGGCGTGTGTTCGAGTACGCCACCAACCTGCAGACGCTGAACGACATTTCGAGCTTCAGCGCGTACCTTCTCGGTGCGTCGTTCTTCTTCTTCATCATCAACGTCGTGTGGTCCATTTACCTGATGCCGCACGAGGCTCCGCCGAATCCCTGGAACTCGCTGGGCTTGGAGTGGCAGACCCCGACCCCGGTTCCATGGTTCAACTTCGAGCACATCCCTGTCGTCCTCAACGACCCCTATCACTACGGCGAGGCCGACGCCGCGCCGGTGGCGGATCTGGGACTGGCCTTGTCGGCAGTCGCACCCGCCGGGTCCGTCGAACCTGAGGAGCTCGCGTGGGGTGAACGACGGCGACAGCGATCCGCGACCCCCGATCCTGTGAGGGAAAAAGCGATGCCCCAGAACCCGGTCGACAATCAGAAATTCGAGAGCTTTCCCGAACTCAAGGAGACGCCAGAGGAGATCGCCTTCGAGCTCAGGGCCCAGGAGGGCGCGCTCTGGACGGGGAGCCGGGTTTTGATCGGCATATGGGCCTTCGCATTCGCTGCGCTCGCCTTCGCCTACTTCTACCTTCGCTCGGCGAACAACCAGGACCTGTGGCGGCCGAGGGGCATCACGGCTCCCACCGGAGTCGGTGCCGCGATCTTCGCCATCACCGTGGCCAGCGCGCTCTGGTCAACTACGGTGAGCGGCGCTTCCGCAACGACGAGACGCTGGACTGGCAGGTCGCCGGTTGGTTGGCTGTGTGCGGCGGGTTGCTCGCCATCGCTCTGCAGATCTGGCAGCTGACCGAGCTCCCCTTCTTCCCGGGTTCGAGTGGCTACGCATCCTGCTTCATCGGGTGGGCGGTGATGAACATCGCACTCGTCCTGGGCGGCACCTACTGGATCGAGACGATCCTGGCCCGGGAGATACGCCTCCGTCGGGCCATGGCCCAGGACGGTGGTGCTCCCACTTCGAAATTGCCTGTGGCCCGCCTGTTCCGGGCGAACCTCAACGGCTGCGCGTATTTCTGGGGTTTCATCGGCGTGGTCGCCACATTGTTTTGGGTAATGTTCTACGTCATCTAGGCCTGGAGGTTGACACCGTGATCACGGCAGACGTAGCCAGTACCCAGGCGCTGACGTTCGCCATTCCCCTCGGGGTCCTGTTCCTCGTCATCGTCTGGGGATTCTTCCAGCGCCGACCGACCCGGTGAGCGCCGGGGCTGCGTCCTTGCGGCCCCGTACCGGTGTTCCCGGGTGGCGCGCCTGGTGTCTGGGGGGTGCGGTGGTGGTGACGCTTGTCGCCCTACTTCCGCCGCTCTCGACCGCAGCCCGGCGTGACGAGTTCGCTGCGGCCCTGCAGTTCTCGCTGTTCGCCATCGCCCTTCCCGCAGCGGTCGCGCTCGGCGCACCCTGGCGCCTCTTCGGGCTGGCCGCTGGCACCGCCACACGTGCGACGCCGGGGTTGGTGGACCGCATCGCCGACCACCGGAACCGACATCGTGAGTTGCCGTGGTCGTTGGTTCTCGTCGGGTGCGACATTGGCGCGGCCATCGCCTGGCACACGCCGGGGGCCGTCGCGGCGGTGACCCGCCAGGGGTGGCTGGTGGTCGTGGAGGCGGCCACCCTTCTCGTGTTTGGGCTGGGTCTGTGGCTCGAGCTTGTGGCGTCACCACCTCTCACTCCTCGTTCGGGGCACCTGCGACGGGCCGTCCTGGCCGCAGCCGCCATGTGGTCGTTCTGGATCCTGGCGTACGTGGTGGGGTTGTCCAATCACGGCTTCTACCGCAACTTTCACCACCTGGCCGGCGGTTTGAGCGACGCCGCCGACCAACAGATCGCGTCTGCCCTGCTCTGGTTCGTGGCGGCGGCCGCGTTTATGCCGGTGATCTTTTGGAACGCCTTCAGATGGATTCAGACCGACGACGACCCCGACGCCGAACTCCTGGCGCTGGCCCACGCCGATCGCCGTCGTGGCCTGCCGCCGATGGCCTCCGGGAGCGGCGGGCCAGCGGCGACCTGACGCTCAGCCGCCGCGGACGCCGGCGACCGGAGGCAAGTCGACCGAGGGCAGTCGCGTGGCCAGGGCGCGGTCGGCCGCATCCTCCCGTCCGAGCGCCGTGGACCGGTCAGTGGCGAGTCGTCTGTCCTCGTCGGCCAGGTTTCTCAACGCCGAGGCGTCAGTCGGGGTCGTTCATCAACGTCTGCACGTCTTCGATCGCCTGCAGCGAGTCCGAGGTGGTCCACAGAGTCGCGGTCGCGATCATCTGACCGAGGTCCTTCCCGGCCTGCGTCCCCGGGACCTCGATGTTCGTCAGGTCGAAGATGCTCTCGCTGGTGAAGGAGCACGCCGTCTGGTCGTCGCCCAGGAGGCCGGGCGTTGGGGCACGATCGGCCGCCGTCAGCGCGTGCGCGGCCTCAAGGTTCCAGATCCCGATCGCCTGGTGCACGCCGAGAGCGCAGGGCCCGACGTCCGCGTTCACCTCGGTCATGACGCTGCGTTCGGCAGTGATGTCCTCCGCTCTCGAGGTGCTCACGGGCAGGTCGGAGAGCACGGTGACAAGGAGCGACCACCAACACCGCCGCTGCGATCGTCAGGCCGCGGCGCCGCTGCCAGATCGGCGCCTTCTTGGTCGACGCGGGAAGGTCGGTCACGGGGCGGCGATCCGTTCCACATAGATGGCGATCCCCTGGGCCCAGCGGCCGATGTCGGCCTGGGCCAGGCTGAACTTCCCCAGCGTGCTCTCGTTGGCGAACGGGGTCGCCTGGTAGCGCAGCTCACCCTGGGGGTCGATGAAGTCCATCACGTCGTTGTGGGCCTCGAGCCCCGTCTTGCCCTCCACCGAGATCGACACGCCGTAGGCCTTCCAGATCCCGTCGAGAACAGTCAGCGGGCCGGTGACCATGTGCCAATTCGGCAAAGAGCCCAAGCCCGTGCCTTGGACGGATGGCGTTTCGTCCGACTGGGCCAGGGCGATGGGATCGGTGTTGACCGTCACGAACTCGACGTGGGTGGCCGCAGCGCCGAGGTCGGCATCGGCTTGTTCCAATTCGGCCGCGAGCACGGGGCAGATGTCGTTGCACGGTGCATTGAAGAACGTCACGACCACCGCCCGTGCCGGCTGCGCCGGCACGGGCGTCGGGAGACCGTGCTGATCGGTCAGGGCGAATGCGGGAGCCGGATGCGACGTCAGGGAGCTCAGGCCCATGAATGACGCCAGGGGAGCGTCGAGGGAGCGATCGGCTGCCGGTGTCGCTGCGCTCGGCGTGGTGGCCGGCGTCGGGGCGGGTGCGGCGCGGGGAACTGTTGTGGGCACCGGATTGAGCCCGGCGGAGGAAAACACGTGTTCGGCCAGCAGTCCCCCCAGGCTGGCGACGAGCGCGAAGCCCAGCACCCAGAAGACGAATTTGGTCGGGATGCCCGGCGCCCCCTCCGCCAGGGCCGTCGTCGCGGTCGACGCGGCTCAGTGGCGGAGGGCGGGGCCAGATCGTTCGCGTCCGTGTCGGATG
This sequence comes from uncultured Acidimicrobiaceae bacterium, assembly GCA_963731065.1. Taxonomy (GTDB): domain Bacteria; phylum Actinomycetota; class Acidimicrobiia; order Acidimicrobiales; family RAAP-2; genus Bog-473. Next base: position 542,471 of record CAVSUH010000024.1, read on the forward strand.
GCCGCGTCATGGAGCGTTGTCGAGGTGGGCGATCTTGCGCTGCAATGACGAGACGGTCTGGGGGCCGAGCGCCGCACCGACGACCCGCCCCCCGGCGCTGACGAAATAGCTCACCGGCAGAGCGCTCACGAGGTACTCGGAGGCCACCGTGGCGTGGGCATCGACGGCCACCGGATAGGTGGCCCCGGCCGCTGCTAACAGGCTCGTGGCCTCGGCTTCGGAGGTGTCGTTGGCATCGACACCGACCACGGCCACCCTCCCCTTTGCCGTTCTGGCGACCGTAGCCATGGCGCCGAGCTCCGCCCGGCAGTCGCGGCACCATGAAGCGAAGAAATTGACGATGACCGGTTTCCCACGAAACGACGCGAGCGAGATGGAGCTGGTGCCGGCGAGGGAGGGAAGGGAGAAGCCGGGGGCAACCGTGCCCGGCTTCAGAACGGGCGGCGGCGCGGCCTCGAGAGCGGCAGAGGACGGCACCTGCGCCGTCCGGGATGGACCGCGGACGGCCACGAAGACCACGAAGCCGACCAGGCAGGTTCCGGCGACAGCTGCGATCCACTTGAAGACCCGATCTGGCCTCTTCCTGTTTCGTGTCCCGGCCCCGGCTGTGTGTGCCGGCCCGGAAACCTGGCCGATGGGTGTCCCCCCTGGATCCACGCTGGTCAGGCTAGCGACCCATCGTTCCGGCTTCGATGTCGCCGTCGGCGTGCGTCGCCTACCACTCGGCCGCTCGCTCAGCCGGATCCTTCTCCGCTCTCTTGCGCCTGCGGTCCTCGCGTTCCTCCGGGTTCTCGTGGATGAGATGCCACCAGGCGGCGATCGCGATGCCGGCCAGGATCGGCCACTCGAAGGTGTAGAACCAGCTCAGGCTGTTCCCCCCCAGGGCTCGGTGAGCCTGCCACCACGTCGCCACGACGCAGCCGGCGACGATCAAGAAGCACTCGAGATGGAGAAGGAAGGCCCGGGGATTCAACCAACGGTGCATCGCAAACCGCATCGTAGAGGGGCCTTCGTGCGCTGGGCGCCCTCGGCCACGGCCCAATCGCCATTGCAGCAGGACCGGTCCTTCGCCGGTAGACGGCTCAGTTCGGGGAGGCGCCGCCGACGCCATCGCTTCCGGCGGCGCCTTGGGCGCCGGCCTCCTCGACCCCTTCGATGCGGACAAAGGCCAGGCGCAGCTGGGACAGGGACTCGAGCAGGGCCGGCTCGGCCTCTCCCAGGCGGCCCCGGAGCCCGTCGACCAGAAAGCCGAGGCCGTCGATGGCCAGGCGGGCCTGGAAGAGCATCGGAGGGGACTGCGAGAGGTAGATGGCCGCCAGCTCGAAGAGCCCGTAGCAGTGGTTGGCCACCACGACTTCGGCCGGGGTGTGGGCCAACTGGGCCCGCATCGCCTCGACTTCGGCCTGGGCCGCCGCCTGCTCCTCGGTCAGGGGGCCCTCCCCTGACGTCTGCGTGACGTCGGTGTCGTCCCCGGGGTCGTTGGGGTCGTCGTCCCCCTCCCTCTTGGGGAAATGCTCTCCCGACGGTGTCCACAGGCTGCTCATGCTGGTACCCTATGCTCCTTGACTACATGGAAGCGGGGCCCCCACTGAGCGGCCTCCACCTGGCCACCACCCCGCCCACGCGGGGCGCAGCGTGCGCCAGGTCGATCTCCCCTCGGGCGCGGGCTCTGCCCGTTGGTCGGCCTCGCTCCACCGATTGGCTTGCGGAAGGACCGCCGGCCCGAGTGAGAGGTGTGATGTCGCATCGTCGCTGAAACCACAACTGAGCACCGGATCAATGACCGAATCCGTGCCCGTGAAGTCCGGCTCGTGGACCCCGATGGTGTGCAACTAGGCATCAAGCCGCTCCCCGAGGCCCTGGCGATCGCCAAGGAGCTCGATCTCGACCTCGTCGAAGTCGCACCCATGGCCAACCCGCCCGTGTGCCGGATCATGGACTTCGGCAAGTTCAAGTTCGACGAGGCCCAGCGGGCCAAGGAGAGCCGCCGCAAGACGGTCCACGTCGGGATCAAGGAGATGAAGTACCGGCCGAAAATCGGTCCGGGAGACTTCGACACCAAGACCCGACAAGTGGCCAAGTTCCTGGGCGAAGGGCACAAGGTCAAGATCACGATCATGTTCCGAGGCCGCGAGGTGTACCACCCCGAGCACGGGAAGCGGATTCTTGACCGCATCGCCGAGCAGATGGAGGGCATCGCCAAGGTGGAGGCCGAGCCCAAGCTCGACAACCGCAACATGATCATGGTGCTTGCTCCCGACAAGCGGGCCCGCCAGGCCGCTCAGTCCAGGGAGAAGGCCCAGCAGCGCACCGACAAGCCGGGCGCCAACGCCTCTCCGGAGCCGGCCGCCGATCCGGTGGCCGGGAACGGGGCGAGCGAGGCGCCGGTGTCCCCGCCCGCGGGGAACGGAAGTGCGCCGGCAGCCGGTGAGAGCAACGGGGTCAGCGAAGTCGCAGCATCAGCCGAAGAGGGATGACGCAATGCCGAAGATGAAGACAGACCGGGGCGCCGCCAAGCGCATCAAGGTGACCGCCTCCGGCCGGTTGCGCCGTCGCAAGGCCTTCCGCTCGCACATTTTGGAGAAGAAGAGCAGCGTCCGCACACGCCGGCTCGGCCGCGAGGCCGACATCTCCAAGGCGGACGAGCGGGCGACGCGCCGGATGCTCGGCATCTGAGCGCAGGCGATCATCACCGCGCTCCGGCGCACACCCACCTGACCCACAGAGAATCTTGATGAGAGGAGCACCCCCATGGCCAGAGTGAAGCGGTCCGTTCACGGCCGCAAGCACCACCGCGCTGTCCTCGAGCAGGCGAAGGGGTATTACGGAAACAAGAGCCGCTCCTACAGGGCGGCCAACGAGCAGCTCATGCACTCGATGCAGTACGCCTTCCGGGACCGTCGTGCCCGGAAGGGCGACTTCCGCAAGCTGTGGATCCAGCGCATCAACGCAGGGGCGCGGCAGCACGGAATGAGCTACAGCCGGCTCATCAACGGTCTGCACCTGGCCGGCGTCGAGGTCGACCGCAAGGTCCTGGCCGACCTGGCCGTCAGCGATTCCGAGGCCTTCGGTGCGCTCGTGGCGACCGCGCAAGACGCGTTGTCCAACGCGCCCGTCGCCGAGGTGGCTTCCTGACCCAGCGGCTGGCCTTCTCGCACCGGCGCGTCCGTCGGCTGCGCGGGCTGCTGCAGAAGCGTTCGTCGCGCTGGGCCGAGCGCGCCTTCGTCGCCGAAGGAGCGGAGCTCATCCGCTGCGCACTCGATGCGGGCGTTCCCATCGAGTCGCTCTACGTGTCGCCCGACGGTGCCGACGACCGCGCCGTCCAGGACCTGTGCCGGCGTGCCGAGTCGGCCGGGGTGCGGGTGTTCCCCCTCGGCCCCGGGGTGCTGGAGCGGGTGGCCGACACCGTCACGCCCCAGCCGGTCCTTGCCGTGCTCCCCATGCTCGAGGAGCCGGCGGCCGGGACCGAGCCCTGGTCGGCCCGTGACGGCGCGCTGGTCGTCGTGCTCGTCGACGTGCGGGACCCCGGCAACGCCGGCACCGTGCTGCGGGCGGCGGACGCCTCGGGATCGGCGCTGGTCGTATTCGCCGGCGACTCGGTGGACCCCTACAACCCCAAGACGGTGCGCTCGTCGGCCGGTTCGCTCTTCCACGTGCCCCTGGCCGTGCGGCCGGACCCGGCCGAGCTGGCGACTGAGCTGGCCGCCGACGGCATCCGCACCCTCGCCACGGTGGTGCGCGACGGGGAGGACTACGCGGGACTCGACTGGTCCATGCCGACGGCCCTCTTCCTGGGCAACGAGTCCTCGGGGCTCCCCCCCGAGCTGGTCGGCGCCCTCTCGGGCACCCTGGGCATCCCCATGGCGGGGCAGGCGGAATCGCTCAACGTCGGCGTGGCCTGCGCGGTGGTCTGCTTCGAGGCCTTCCGGCAACGCCGGGGCGGCGGTGCCGCGCCACGTAGCATCGCGGGCGGCGGAACGGCGCAACCTGGTACCTGAGGACATGGCACTCGACAACGTGGAGTTCGACATCGACGGCATCACTGCTGAGGGAGCGCGGGCGATCGAGGGCGCGGCCTCGATCGAGGCCCTGAACCAGGTCGACATCGAGTTCCTCGGCAAGCGCTCGGCGCTGACCCGAGCGCACCGGACCCTGGGTGGCCTCGATCCCGAGACCCGCCGGGAAGTCGGTCGTCTCCTCGGTGAGGCGCAGGACCAACTGAAGGCCCTCCTGGCGGCGCGGCGGGCCGAGCTCGCCGAGTCCGAGCGCTCCGAGGCGCTCCGCGCCGACCGCCTCGACCTGACCGAGGTCATCCCGGATCAGGTGCGCACGACGCCGGCACGCGGGCACCTGCATCCCGTCACCCAGGCCCGGGCCGAGCTCGAGGACGTCTTCGTGGGCATGGGGTTCACCGTGGCCGAGGGGCCCGAGGCCGAGACGGACTGGTACAACTTCGAGGCGCTGAACATCCCGCCGGCGCACCCGGCGCGCGGCATGTACGACACCATGTACCTCGACCTCGGGGAGCCCGAGACGGTACTGCTGCGCACGCACACCTCGCCGGTGCAGATCCACCTGATGGAGGGGGCGGTGCGCGAGGACTCGCTGCCGATCCACGCCGTCATGCCGGGCAAGTGCTTCCGGCTGGACACGCCCGACGCCCGCCATCTCCCTGTGTTCAACCAGATCGAGGGACTGGTGGTCGACCGGGGCATCACCTTCGGTGACCTCGCCGGAACCATTCAGGCCTTCACCGAGGCCTACTTCGGCCCGGGCATGCAGTCACGCCTGCGCCCGGCCTACTTCCCCTTCACGGAGCCGTCGGCCGAATTCGAGATCACCTGCACGGTGTGCCTCGGCGAAGGGTGCCGGACGTGCTCGCATACCGGCTGGATCGAGCTCGGCGGCTGCGGCATGGTCGATCCCGCCGTCTTCGCCGCCGTCGGTATCGACGCCGATGTCTGGTCAGGCTTCGCCTTCGGGTTCGGCATCGACCGGTTGGCGCAGATGCGTCACGCCATCCCTGACATGCGCTCCTTCCTCGAGAACGACATCCGTTTCCTCTCGCAGTTCTGACTTCGCCCCACAACGAGAAAGTCCCCCGTGCGCGCACCGCTGAGCTGGCTCCGTGATTTCGCTCCCTTCCCCGAGGACGTCGGGGTGCTGCGCGACGCCCTCGACGACCTCGGACTCGTCGTCGAGTCGATCGAGCATGTCGGTGAAGGACTGGGCGAGGTGGTCGTGGGGCGGGTGCTCGAGATCCGTCCGATCAAAGGCGCCGACAAGATCCGGCTGGTCATTGCCGACGGCGGGTCGGAGCCCCTCGAGATCGTCTGCGGGGCCACCAACTTCGCCGTGGGGGACAGGGTTCCGCTGGCACCGGTCGGGGCGATCCTGCCCGGAGGATTCGAGATCGGTCAGCGCAAGCTGCGCGGCGTGACGTCCAATGGCATGTTGTGTTCGGGCAAGGAGCTCGGTCTCTCCGACGACGGCACAGGCCTGTTGATCCTCGGCGACGAGGAGCTGGGCGATCCCGGGACGCCGATCATGGACGCGCTCGGGCTGCAGGTCGACACCGTCTTCGATATCACGGTCGAGGGCAACCGGCCCGATGCCTGGTGCATGTCGGGGATCGCCCGCGACCTGGCGGGCCGCCTGGAGCTGCCGTTCACGCTCCCCGAGCCGCCCGAGCCTCCGGCGAGCGGCTGGCCCGTGGAGGAGGCGGCCAGTGCGTCGGTGGAATCGGCCGACCTCTGCCCCCGCCTGACGGTGTCCGTCCTGCGCGACGTCACCGTGGCACCCTCTCCGGCTTGGATCGCACGGCGGCTGTTGCTGGCCGGGATGCGCCCCATCAACAACGTGGTCGACGCGTCGAACTACGTGATGCTCGAGCTCGGGCAGCCCACCCATCCCTACGACCTGTCGCTCCTGCCCGGACGCGGGCTGAGCGTGCGGCGGGCCCGGCCAGGTGAGGCGGTCGAGACGCTCGACGGCGTGCGGCGCACTGTGGGGGAACGGGGACGGAGTCTGGGCGACACGGGCGAGGACTGTCTGATCTGCGATGCGGAGGGCACGCCCGTCGGCATCGGCGGGATCATGGGCGGCGCCTCGTCGGAGATCGCGGCGACGACGACCGAGGTTCTGCTCGAGGCGGCCTACTTCACCCCCATGGTTATCGCGCGGACGTCCAAGCGGCTCGGTTTGCGCACGGAGGCTTCGGCGCGCTTCGAGCGCGGCGTGGACCCATGGGTGATAGAGCCGTCTGTGCGGCGCTTCTGCGAGCTGCTGGCCGAGACCGTTCCTCGACTCCAGGTGGCCGACGGCATGCTCGACGTGCGCGGCGATGTGCCCGAGCCGTTCGTCGTCTCGGTGCCGCTCGGCCGCGTCCACAGCCAAATCGGCGTCGCTCTCGGGCCGGTGGAGATCGCCCGCCTGATTGAGCCGATCGGATTCACGGTGCTGGAGGAGGAGCGTGACACGGACGAGGGCGTGCTGACGGTCCAGGTGCCGACGAATCGCCCCGACATCCGGTCCGAGCCCTATGGGGTCGACGATGTCATTGAGGAGATTGCGCGCACCTTCGGCTACTCCAACATCCCGCGTCGGGTTCCGACCTGGCCGCAGCCGGGAGGGCTGACGGTGCTGCAGCGTTCCCGGCGTGAGGTCAAGGATGTGCTCCGGGGCCTCGGCGTCACGGAAGGCTGGACCGACACCTTCGTGTCGGCCACCGCCCACGACGATGTGGACCTCACTGGTCCGGCCGTGCGGGTGGCCAATCCCCTCGACGCCGAGAAGCCGTTCCTGCGCCGCTCTCTGCTCCCCGGCCTCCTCGGTGCGCTGGCCTATAACGCCAGCCGGCGACAGCCCGACGTGCGGCTCTTCGAGGTGGGTGTCGTGTTCTCGCACCCGGGAGCGGGCCTGGCGCGGGTCGTCGAACGGAGCGGCGCCGGCGGGACCGAGCGGGCGGAGCTGCCGGGCGAGCGCGAACTCCTCTCGGCGGTCTTCGCCGGCGAACAGGACGACGCGCGATTGGCGGTGGCCGCCTGGCACGTCCTGGCCGACGCGTTCCGCCTGGACGAGGTGCGCCTTGTTCCCCCGGGCGACGGCACGCCGCCGCTGCCGGGCTTGCACCCGACTCGGTCGGCGCATCTCATGGCCCGCGCCGGCACCATCGACGAGGTCACCATCGGCTCCGTGGGGGAGATCGACCCCGGCGTCGCGACACGATTCGAGCTGACCCGCACATCGGGCGGCGGCACCGCGGCCCGCCGAGTTGGCTGGCTCGAGGTCGACCTCGACCTCCTTTTCGACGAGACGAAGGTGCCCCGCCGCATCACCGTGGGCGGGGCGGTCAGCCGCTTCCCCTCGTCCGACATCGACTTGGCCTTCATGGTGGAGGACCGGTACCCCGCCGATGCCGTCGCCGAAGTGCTGAAGAAGTCGGGCGACGTATTGCTCGAGTCCGTGCACCTCTTCGATGTCTACCGCGGCACCGGCATCGCCGAGGGCTCCCGGAGCCTGGCTTACCGGCTGCGCTTTTGTGCCGACGACCGCACGCTCACGGACGAAGAAGTGGGCGGGCTGCGTACCCGCTGCATCGACGCCGTGGCCGAGGAGTTCGGCGCCGTCCTGCGCTGAACCAGGACCGCCGTGGGGCAGGGTTGTCCCGTGGAGGTGCGCCTCGTCGATCCGTGGAACGACAACGAGCTGGCAGAAACACCTCGACATGTCCTGACCTCTTCGCCGGCTGTCACCTGGCGCGGCGGAGCCGGTCAGAGGCGATAGATGCGTTCAGCGTTCTCGGCGAACAGCTTGGCGCGAGACGCCTCGTCGAGGCCGGCCGTGAGGTCGCTGAACGTCGTGTACAGCTCATCGAACGTCCCGTACACGGCGTCAACGGGAAAGTTGCTGGCGAAGAAACAACGATCGACGCCGAAGGCCCCCAGGGCGTATTCGATCCACGGTCCCAGAGCATCGACGTGCATGGAGCCGAAGGGCATGGCCAGACCGGACAACTTGCAGACGACGTGAGGTCCGACGGCGGCGAGTGCGTCGATGCCCGACTTCCAGAGGGTGAACTCTTCGTCGGAGTTCGAGCGCGGCCATCCCGTGTGCTCGACGACCACGGTGAGGTCATCGAAGCCGGAGAGTCCCGCGGCAGACGCAGCCAGCTGATCGGGGTGCGTCATCAACTCGAAGACCAGGTTCCGCTCCTGCAGGCCCCCGAGGACCTCGACGGCAGGCAGCGCCTGATCCAGCCGGCCCATCGGGCGGATCCCACGGAAGCGGGAAGCGGTCATCTGGCGGTCGATGAACTGGAGCGACTCCGCCACGGTATCGGCCGGCGGAAGGCCTCCGATGATGGCATCAGGGCCGCCAGCCACCGGGGCATCGTGATCGAGCGCGATGGTTTCGTCCACCGAGTGGCGGCCGGTGGCCGCGGCGACGTTGATGAACTTCTCGACGTTCCACCCAGAGGATTCCCTGCGGTAGAGCTCGACGTCGAAACGGCGGTGCATCCTGGTGCTGTCGCCACCGCCCTGTTGCGGGGGATGGGAGAGGTACGGATACCAGTCCGTGCGCGCCGGATCCCAGAGGTGCACATGCGCATCGACGATGCGAGCGGGCGGCGCGGCCATCAGTCCTCCATCTCACTCGAGGCCCCGGGGCCGGGGACGATGTCCCGCAGGGCGACGTCCAGCCACGAGGGGACTGCCGGGCCGCCGTAGGTCACGGCACCGATGAGTCGCGGGTGACTGCGCAGCCCGATCCAGCCCCCGCTCAGGGCCAGCTCTGCCCCCGCGAGCGCGGCAGCCTCGGGATTGCACAGAAGCTGGAAGACCAGTTCGCCCGCCGCCGGTCCGGCGATTTCTTCGGGGACCTCGATGCTCACGCCGAAGGCGGTGACGCGCCCCTTCGTCGCGCCGGCTGCCACCCGCGCCAGCTGGGCCGAGGCCTGGGCCCGGCTACGGCCCGACGGCGTGGTGGCATCGGTGAGCGTGACGAGCCGGATGGCCCGATCGGTGCTGGCCGAGTAGTCGGCGGCGGCTCGGGTCCAGGCGGCATCGGCGTACAGGCGCTCGACGATCCCCTGGTGGTCCGCCAGCAGGTGCTCCCACCCCGCGCCAGGGGATGCGGTGGGCGCATGACCGGCGAGGGCGACCACGATGGCGTCGATGGTCGCGGTCCGGTCGGCAACGCTCTGCAGCGCGGTGGCGGCGCCGTCGAAGTCCGGCGCGGCCTCGACGCGATGGCAGGCGATGGAGTGGGCCTCGAGCGCGGCCGTGATGGCCGCGGCGACAACGGGGCGGTCGCTGACGACTGCACACGATCTGATCGGCGCCTGTGTCGGAATGCTCTCGGCGAGCGCCGGCTCGTCGAAGATCGGCCCGAAGCGGGGGTTGGATCCGCCGTCAGTCGCCTGTGCCGCCTCGGCCTTCACGAAGGCACGGGGAATGACGGCCTGCAAGACCCCGTCGAGGGAGGCCACCCCGTCGGTGCGGACCACCTCGAGCAGACGGGGCCGGTCGACGACACCGACTTCCGAGCCTCCGGCGAAGAGCACCTGGCCCGAGCACCACCCGAAATCGTCGCTGACGAGGTGGGCGCCGAGCGGGCCGAGGTTCTCGGGTCCCGGGATCGAATCGAGCGAGAGCCCGCCCCCGCCGCCCGCTCGTCCCGCCGCGCGGGCGCGCTCCAGTGCGGCGGCGACCATCCTGGTGTTGGCGATCGGCGACATCGCGTTGACCGTCACGCCCGGCGGGGTCTGCCGGCCGAGCTGCCACGTGAGGGCCGCCACGGCCCGCTTGGCGGAGCTGTACCCGCCGGCGTCGGCCGCCCGCCATCCCGAACCGGACGTGACGCCCACAATGTGACCGTGCCCCGCAGCGGCCATGAGCGGCAGTGCCGCTTCGAGCACGTTGAGGTAGCCCCCGAGGTGCACGTTGAGCAGTGCGAGCCAGTCTTCCTCGGTGCCCTGGGCGAAATAGGACTGCCGGGTGATGCCGGCCACGTTCACGACGGCGTCGAGGCCCTTGTGCTCGTGCGCCAGTTCTCTGAACAAGTCGTGCAGCGCAGCGCCATCGGTGACCGACGCTGACGAGGCTCGGGCCGATCCGCCAGCGGCAACGATGCGACCGGCCGTGGTCTCCTCCGGCGCCGGGAGCGTTTCCGTCCCGTCCAGGGTGACGAGGGGATCGACGGTGACGACGAACCAGCCTTGCCGGCCGAGCTCCTCGGCAATGGCCGCTCCGATGCCGCCGCCGCCACCCGTGACGACACATACCTGCTGCCGCGTGCTCACGGTGTGGTGGCTCGGACCTCGAGTTCCAAGCCCTCCAGCTGTCCCGAGGCGAGCCATTGCTCGAGTACTTCGCGGTAGCCGAACCAGTCGCCATAACCGACGCCATAGTTCCCGTCGCGGGGATTGATCAGTTCGGGGTGGCCCTCGTTGTTGACGCGCGACGGTGTGCAGGCGGACATGACTGTTCCCATGTCGATGTAGGCGCCGACGATCTCATCGGTCCACGCTTCCTCGGCCTGGGCGCTGACGTCGAATACCTCCACCCCGCGCTCTACGAGCAGGGCGACGGTCTTGCCGACGAACTCGGCACCGAGCAGCGCCAATTGCGTGTAGTTGACGGTCACCACTGACTGCTGGGTCGGCGCAGGCATGATGAACATGTTGGGAAAGCCGCGGCTCATCATCCCGTAGAGGCTGGCGGCACCATCTGCCCATTTCTCGGCCAGGCTGATACCACCCCGGCCAATGATGTCGTGGCCCGCCCGGCGGGCGAGGGGAGTGCGCTCCGGCTCGAACCCCGTCCCGTAGATGATGCAATCGACTTCGTACAGCTTGCCGTCGACGACCGGGCCGCGCTCGGTGATGCGCTCGATTCCGGCCGGGCAGTCGATCAGCGTGACGTGTGCATTGTTGAATGCAGGCAGGTACTCGTCGTGGAAGCAGGGCCTCTTGCAGATGTACCGGTAGTACGGCTTGAGGCTCTCGGCCGTGGCCCTGTCGGCCACGATCCCATCGATCCGGCCCCGGTGTGTTTCCATGATCTTGAAGTCGATCTCTTCGGACCAGCGCGAGTACTCCCGCAGCGTCATGCCTTCGGGCATCTGGGGGCGGACGGCGGCGTAGTCATGAGTCCACCCGTCGTCGACCAGGTCGACTTCGGCGGGAAGTCCCATCATGAGACCCTGGAAGTTGTCCATGCGTGACCGCTGCCAGCCCGGTTCGAGGCCGCTGGCGAAGTCCGGATCAGTGGGCCGGTTGCCTCGTTCACCGATCGCCGACGGCGTGCGCTGGAACACGAAGAGGTGTTCCGCCGATGCCGCGAGGTCTGGGACACATTGCAGGCCGCTCGCCCCGGTCCCGACGAGCGCGACGACCTTGTCGGAAAGGGCGTCGAGCGGCTCGTGGGGCCCGCCGCCGGTGTAGTTGTAATCCCAGCGCGCCGTGTGAAACGACGTCCCTGCGAAGTCCTCCATGCCGTCGATGTCAGGCAGCTTCAACAGGTTCAAGATCCCTGTCGCCAGCACATACCAGCGGCAGTCGACCTGGTCGCCGCGGTCGGTTTCGACGCGCCACCGTGCCAGCTCGTCGTGCCACTCGGCGCGCAGTACCCCCGTGTGGAACAGGGCGTCGTCATTGAGATCGAACCCGTCGGCGATGGTCTCGAGGTGACCCAGGATCTCATCGCCGGACGCATAGCGCCGTGTCGGGATGTAGCCGAGTTCTTCGAGCATCGGGAGGTAGATGTAGGACTCGACGTCGCACATCACACCCGGGTAGCGATTCCAGTACCAGGTTCCGCCCACGCCACCGGCCTCATCGATGATCCGGATGCGCTCCACACCGGCCTTGCGCAGCTGGACGCCGGCGAGGAGTCCTGCGATCCCGCCACCGACGATGACGACGTCAACGTCATCGACGACAGGTTGGCGCTCTGTCAGCGGAGTGAACGGGTCGTCGCGATAGTGGGCGAAACGCTCGTCGGCGCGCAGGTCCCGGATATCGGCCCGACCGGGGATCAGCCGCTTGTCCCGTTCGGCCAGGTATTTGGCGCGGATCTCCTTCGGGTCGAAGGCCGCGCCTGGTGGGTCGGGCTGATGCATACGCCCATATAAAAGCACTTCCCTGACGCCTGTGTCATACTTCTCGCCCTTTCCCCCTGTCGGCAGCCGGGGAAGGGCCGCAAGGGCCGGATCCACACGGGCACCTTGGCCACTTGGGGTGCCCCGGACAGAGGCGACGGCACGGTTCACCTGGGACGCGCCTGAGGACGATCCTTCGTGCCGTCGGCTGCGCCCGGGAGGGGCAGCCGGGAAATCTAGGTTCGCTTGACCAGCGGAATGTCGTAGAGCGCCGACCAGTTGGTGCTGACGATGCGTGCCTTGCTCGCATCCGACAGCGGCAGCTTGTCGAACGAGTCCACGGCATGCGGGTACTTCGAGTCCCCGTGCGGGTAGTCGGTCGAGAAGATGATCCGCTCGTCGCCGAAGGTCTCCACGAAGTGCGGGACCGTCACCTCGTCGGCCTCGACCGACACCCAGCAGTTGCGCTTGAAGTACTCCGACGGCGGCATCGTGAGCTCGGGCGCCTCGTACCAGCCCGTCCACTCCCAATGCTCGTCGAGCCGGTAGATGAACCACGGCGCCCAGGAGCAATTGCCCTCCAGGAGGGCCACCTTCAAATCGGGGAAGCGCTCGAGCACCCCGCCGCCGCACAGGCACGCCGTCACGAATTGGATGCCCAACGGCTGGCTGAAGGTGTGCCACAGCATCAGCTTGTCCAGCACCTCCAGGCCGAAGTCGGGCGTGAGGTAGGTCTGGCCTCCACCATGGAAGGAGATGGGCACGCCGAGCCGCTGGATCTCTGCCCACAGCGGGTCGTAGGCCGGGTGGTGCCATGGCCGGCGGTTCACCGTCGCCGGCGGCAGGAAGATCGCCTTGAAGCCGAGCTCCTCCACGCAGCGCCTGGCCTCGGCGACGGCGCCGTCGACATCGTGCGGCGCCACCATGCCGGAGCCGAACATGCGGTCCGGCGCGTGATCGCAGAAGTCCTTGAGCCAGTCGTTGTAGGCCCGGGCGATCGCCGTGGCGAACTCGGGCTCCAGTCCGTCGCTCCCGATCTGTTCCGTCGAGTCGAGGCCGAGCACGAACAGCCCGCGTGAGGGGAAGAGCACGGCGAGGTCGAGGCCCTCGGCGTTCATGGCGTCGATCTGCGACTGGGCATCCCAGCCCCGGGCTTCCGACGCGGCGTAGACGGTGTCGTGCTCCTTCTGCCATCCCGTCTTGCGGCCCTCGACCCGCTGCGGGCGGGTGGCGCCCATGCGGAGCATGACGTTGTTCTTGACCCGCACGCGCATGTCGCGCGTGATCTCGGACAGTCCGCGCGGCGCAGCGTGGGCGTAGGCCGGGTCGATGTAGCGCTCCCACAGGTCGGGCGGCTCCATGACGTGCAGGTCGCTGTCGCAGATGACGTGGTCGCGCAACCCCATGATTTTTCGACCCCCCACGGATCCCTGACACTGGCGTCAGCGATCACTATACGCTCTCGTCCGGCGAGCCCCCTGGGCGCTGCCAGGGCATTTCGACGACAAGAGGAGGCACGACAATGGCCGTGGGCGTGATCGGGCTGGGCAACATCGGTGGCGCCATCGCGGTGAACCTCGTGGCCGACGGCAACGAGGTGGTGGTGCTACGACGTCGACCCCGCCGCGGTGCAGGCGGTGACCGGCGCCACGGCGGCCGCCGACGCCGCCGAGGTCGGTCGTCAGGCCGACATCACCCTCTTGTCGCTGCCGACGCCGGATGTGGTCGCCGCGGTGGCCGAAGCCTGGGCGAGCGCTGCCGCTCCCGGCTCCATCCTCGTCGACCTGTCCACCAACAGCCCCGCAGCTCGTGCGCGAGCTCGGCGAGCGCTTGGCCGCTTCCGGCCACCACCTGGTGGAGGCGCCGCTGACCGGGGGAGCCATCGGGGCGGAGCGCCGCATGCTCGTGTTCATGATGGGGGGCGACGACGAGGCGGTCGCCCGGGTGCAGCCGGTGCTCGAGCCACTCGGCCGGGCCACCTTCCACGTCGGCGCCCTCGGACTCGGCAACACGATGAAGCTGCTCAACAGTCTGATTGCCTTCACGACGACATGGGTCAGCCTCGAGGGCCTGTCGCTTGCCGACCAAGGCGGGCATCGCCGTGCCCGACGCCGTCGAGATCCTGCGCACCGCCGGCGCGTCGAACTTCTACATCGACCGCCAGGTCGAGACCATCGACGGCCGCAACCGGCCGACGCAGTTCGCCTTGGAGCTGGCCGCCAAGGACGCCGGCCTCATCGTCGAGACCGGCAGCGCCCTCGACGTTCCCACCCCGGTCGCCGGCGCGATACGGGGCGTCCTCGAGAGCGCGGTCGCACAGGGTCTCGGTGGTGCTGACTGGAGCGAGCTCGTCACCTTCGCCGAGCGGCAGGCCGACGTCGCTGCTGCGCTGGGGGGCGACGTCCTAAGGCTCAGTCGGTACCGAGCACGTCTGCCGCCACCCGCATGGCGGAGCCGGCGGCCGGCACCCCGGCGTAAATCGAGACGTGCGTGAGGATCTCCACGATCTCCTCGCGCGTGATGCCGACGTTCAGCGCTCCGGCGATGTGCGAGCGCAGCTCCTCGGGCTGGCCCAGCGCAGCCAGCAGCGCCACGGTGATCATGGAGCGGTCGCGCACCGGCAGGCCGGGACGCGACCACACGTCGCCGAACGCGCTCTGCAGTACGTGGTCGTAGTACTCGGGCGCCAGCTTCGCTGCGGGGAACTGGCCGGTGGCGCCGGTCCTGGTGGCCGGCCACAGCTGGCCCTGAATCTCGCGGCCGGCAGCCCGGCGCTCATCACTGGTCGTCATGCTCAGCTCCTCTCCACTCCCAAGAGATTGACGGTGGCGATACTGCCTCCTCCGACGAGATGCGTCAGCGCCACCCGTGCGTCCTCGACCTGCCGTCCCTTCGCCTCGCCGCGTAGTTGCAGCACCGCCTCGTGCAGCATGGCCACGCCGGTCGGCCCGCCCGGGTGGCCCCGTGCCAGCAGCCCCCCGTCGGTGTTGAACGGGATGCGCCCCCCGGGACCGGTCTCGCCCTCGACGACGAGCTTCTCGCCCTCGCCCTCGGCGCAGAACCCCAGGAGCTCGTAGTACTCGAGCTCCTCGTTCACGAAGGCGTCGTGGCAGTAGGCCACGCTGACGTCCTCGGGTCCGAGCCCCGCCGCCTCGTAACACTCGAGCGCCGTGTCCCTCGTCATGGTGGCGGGCCCGACCACCGGGCCGACGAAGGTGTGGCCGGGGGAGTAGGTCTCCGACATCAGCGCCGAGGCCAGGGCCCGCACCAGGGGCCGGCCGGGCTGCCGGGACCGCACCAGGTCCTCACGGGCCACGATGATGCAGGCGGCCCCGTCGTCGGGCGGGCAGCACATCATGGTCGTGAGCGGCTCGGCCACCATGCGGGCAGCCGAGGACCTCCTCCGCCGTCACGACGTGGTCGGACTGGCGGTGGGCCGTGGGGCACTTCGCCCCGTAGTTCCAGTTCTTCGCCGCGATGGTGGCGAAGTGCTCCGGGGTCGTGCCGCGCTCGTGCATGCGGCGCTGGGCCCACAACGCGAAGTAGGCGGCCGGCAGGATCGGCGCGTCGATCTGGTCCCGGCCCGCCCCGCGGCCGCCGCCGCCGACCATGTCGGTGAACTTGTCGAAGCACAGCGCCATCGCCACGTCGGCCCGGCCCGAGGAGACCGCCCATGCGGCTTCGCGAAAGGCGACCAGCCCAGTGGCCGACGCGTTCTCGATGTGCGTCACGGGCAATCCGGTCAACCCGAATTCCTTCATGGCCTTGATGCCGAGCATCGATGCCGGCTGGATGTAGCCGACGAAGGCCTCGTCGACGTCGGCCAGCGTCAGACCGGCGTCGTGCAGGGCCAGCAGCCCGGCGTCGCGGGCCAGGTGCGCGCCGGGCGTGTCCTTGAACATGCCGAAACGGACCATGCCGATGCCGGCCACGGCGACATCGTCGAAACGGAGGCCGTGCTTCATGCCGCGTTCCCGCCCGGCGCCGGCCGGAAGCGGTAGATGACGACGTCATCGCCGTCGGCGTTCTGGCGCAGGGTCTCGAGGTCGATCTCCACCGTCATGCCGATGGCGAACTCGTCGCGCGCACCGGAGAGGATCGACTGCACCCGCGGTCCCTCGGAGCAGGTCGACCTGGGCCACGCCGTAGCCCGCCACCTCGGCATCCTTCTTGCCGAAGAGCGGGACGTGGCAGTAGGTCCAGGTGTGGATGGTGCCCTGCGTCGAGAGCTCGGTGTCCTCGGTACCTTCGTGCAGGCACTTGGCGCAGACCAGCCGGCGGGGGAAGAACACCTCCCCGCAGGCGGGGCAGCGGCTCCCGAGCAGCCGCGGCTGCTCAGCCGGATCGTCGGGATCCGGAAGAAGCCTTCCTCGATGGGGACTCGGGCCATGCACTCCTCGTTTCGATCGGTTTCCAGCACGAATCGCGCGTCCGACGCGTGGAAGCGCCTGTTCGGGATTCCCAGGGCAGCGATTCTGGCGGAACCACCTAGGCTCGGCCGAGACGCAGGGCGTTCCCCCGACGGGAGCGGAACATCGGTGCGAGCAGAAAGAGCCGTGTCGGATCCATCGGTCACCCGGAGGCCCGCCTCAGTCCTTGAATCCACTGATACGCATGAATATGCAGACTGGTGTATACTCATGCGATGAAGGCAGGGATCCTCGGGGCGTCGGGGTACACCGGGTCTGAGCTGCTGCGCCTGCTGGCCGGGCACCCCGAGTTCGAGGTGGCTGTGGCCACGGCCCACTCCCACGCCGGCGAGACGGTCGGCACGCACACCCCCTCGCTGGCCGCGGCCTATCCCGGATCTTGTCTACGAGGGGAACGATCCCGCCCGTTTCGATGGTCTCGACCTGGTGTTCTGCGGCCTGCCCCACGGGGAGTCCCAGCGGATCGTCCCGGAACTGCGGGCGCGGGTCGGCCTGGTCGTGGACCTGGCCGCCGACTTCCGGCTGCAGCGACGCCGCGCTCTATCCCCGCTGGTACGGCGAGGAGCACGCAGCGCCGGAGCTGTTGGCCGACGTCGTGTACGGGCTGCCCGAGCTCTTCCGCGACGGCCTGGCCGGCGCGACGCTCGTCGCCGCCGCCGGTTGTTACCCCACGGCGGCCGGATTGGCGCTGGCCCCCCTGGTGCGGGCCGGCCTCGTCCAACCGACGGGCATCGTCGTCGACGCGGCCTCGGGGGTGTCGGGTGCCGGCCGGGGCCTCAAGGAGTCGCTGCACTTCGGGTCGGTCGACGAGGACTTCACGGCCTACGGGCTCCTGACCCATCGCCACACTCCCGAGATGGAGCAGATCATCGGCGGCGAGGTGCTCTTCACGCCGCACCTGGCGCCGATGGTGCGCGGCATCCTCGCCACCTGTTACGCCCGGCCCGCCGCGGGCACCACTCCCACGACCGGCTCCGTCATGGCCGCCCTGCACGACGCCTACGACGCCGAGCCGTTCGTCGTCGTGACCGACGACCCTCCCTCGACCAAGGCCACGATGGGCGCCAACGCCGCCCACGTGAGCGGCGCAGGTCGATCCCCGGACCGGCTGGGTGGTCGCCCTGTGCGCTCTGGACAACCTGGTCAAGGGCGCGTCGGGCCAGGCCATTCAGTGCGCCAACGCCGCGCTCGGCCTGCCCGAGACCACCGGGCTGCCGATCGCAGGGGTCTACCCGTGAGCGTCAACGCGCCACAGGGCTTCGTCGCCGTCGGGGGCTACGCCGGGATCAAGGCGGCCAAGGCCCACGACGTCGCCGTCGTCGCCACCGCCGACGGCCGGGCCGTGCCCGCTGCGGGCGTCTTCACCTCCAACCTGGCCGCGGCGGCACCGGTCCAGGTCAGCCGGGCCCACCTCGCCGCCACCGGTGGCAGGGCCGCCGGGGTGATCCTGACGTCGGGCAACGCCAACGCCGCCACCGGTGTCCCCGGGCGGGAGGCCGCCGAGCGACTGTGCACCGCGGTGGCCGGTGACATCGGTGCGACCGCCGAGGAGATCCTGATCTGCCAGACCGGGCTCATCGGCATCCCGTTCCCCATCGACCACGTCATCCCCGAGATCGAGCCCATCGTGATGGCGCGCACCGGTCGGTCCGAGTCGGCGGCCGAGGCGGCCAAGGCCATCATGACGACCGACACCGTGCCCAAGGAGGTCGTGGTCGCCGCCGACGGGTTCACCGTGGGCGGCATGGCCAAGGGCGCCGCCATGCTGGCGCCGAACATGGCCACCATGCTCGCCGTCTGCACGACCGACGCCGCCGTCGACCCCGCCACCCTGCAGACCGCGCTCCGGGAGGCCGTCGCCGCCTCGTTCAACACCATCACGGTCGACGGCTGCACCTCCACCAACGACACCGTGCTGGTGCTGGCCAACGGCCTCGGCGCCAGCCCCTCACCGTCGGCCCTCACCGCCGCCCTGTACGAGGCCTGCCGGTCGCTGGCCGAGCAGATGGTGGACGACGCGGAAGGCGCGACCAAGGTGGCGCACGTCCACGTCCGGGGCGCGGTGAGCGACGAGGCGGCCCACGTCGCGGCCCGCAAGGTGGCGGACTCCATGCTCGTGCAGTGCTCGCTCTTCGGCGAGGACCCCTACTGGGGGCGCATCATCTCGGAGCTCGGGTCGGCCGGGACGCCCTTCGACATCGACCGGGTGTTGCTCGCCTACGGCAGCACCGTGGTGTGCGCCGGCGGTGTGGGCGTGCCCCATGACGCCGCGGCCGTGGCCGCGCACATGGCGGGCCGCCATGTCGTGCTCGACTGCGACCTGGGGCTCGGCGAGGGCGAGGCGGTGGTCCTCGGGACCGACCTCGGCTACGGCTACATCGACGAGAACCGGACGACGTCGTGACGGCCCGCGAGGCCCCGATGGTGCCGCCCAAGGTCACCCGCGCCCAGAAGGCGGCGGCAGCGAGGACCGCCTCGGTCCTGGTGGAGGCGTTGCCGTACATCCGCCGCTTCTGGGAGAAGATCGTCGTCGTCAAGTACGGCGGCAACGCGCTGCACGCGGCGGACGGTGCGGACGCGGAGGCGCCCGGTGACGCGCTGGCCTCGTTCGCCGAGGACGTCGTCCTCGATGCGCGCCGTGGGCATGCTCCCCGTCGTGGTGCACGGCGGCGGCCCCCAGATCGGTGCCCTGATGGAGCGGCTCGGCAAGGAGACGGAGTTCCGCAACGGCCTCCGCGTCACCGACGCCGACACGCTCGACATCGCCCGCATGGTGCTGGTCGGCAAGGTGAACCGCGACATCGTCTCGGCCATCAACGTGCACGGGCCCATTGCGGTGGGGATGTCGGGCGAGGACGCCAACCTCATCACGGCCGCCCCGCGCCACGCCGACCTCGGTTTCGTCGGCAACGTGTCGCTCGTCGACCCCACCATGCTCGAAAGGCTGCTGGCCGAGGGACTGATCCCCGTCGTGGCCACCATCGGGGCCGACGAATCGGGCCAGGCGTACAACATCAACGCCGACACGGTGGCCGGCGCGCTGGCCGAGGCGCTGCACGCCGAGAAGCTGATCTTCCTGACCGACATCGAGGGGCTGCGGGTCGTGGCCGACGACCCGACGACGGTCATCCACCAGGCCTCCGCCGCGGTGATCGACGAGATCGTGCGCGACGGGGGAGTGCAGGGCGGCATGATCCCGAAGGTCGAGGCGTGCGCCAACGCGGTGCGGGCCGGGGTCGGGCAGGCCCACATTCTCGACGGGCGGGAACCGCACGCATTGCTGCTGGAGCTCTTCACCGACTCTGGCGTCGGCACCATGGTGGTGCCATGACCGACCTCCACGTGGGAGCCGATGCCCCGTCCGAGCGCTCGGCCCTGATGCGCACCTACGCCGATCCACCCGCCACGTTCGTGCGGGGCCAGGGCACGGTCCTCTACGACGCCGACGGGACCGAGTACCTCGACTTCATCACCGGCCTGGCGGTCGTCTCGCTGGGCCACGCCCACCCCGCCGTGGCCGACGCCGTGGCCGAGCAGGCGCGCACGCTCAGCCACGTGTCCAACCTCTACGGCAACACGCTCGCCCCCGAGGTCGCCCGCACCATCGACCGGCTGATCAACGGCGGCACCGGCCAGGCGGGCGGTCAGGTCTTCTTCGCCAACTCGGGCGCGGAGGCCAACGAGTGCGCCCTCAAGCTGGCCCGGCGCTGGGCCGGGCTCGGGCGCCACGTCGTGATCAGCGCCGACAACTCGTTCCACGGCCGCACGCTGGCCACGCTCACCGCCACCGGCCAGCCGGAGAAGCAGGCGCCGTTCGTCCCGCTCCCGGAGGGGTTCGTCCACGTGCCCTACGACGACGTCGCCGCGCTGGACAAGGCGCTCGACCCGGCCACCGTCGCCGCCGTCCTGCTGGAGCCGCTCCAGGGCGAGGGCGGCGTCATGGTCCCGAGCTCGGACTACCTGGGCGCGGTGCGGTCGCTCTGCACCGAGCGCAACGCCCTGCTCATGCTCGACGAGGTGCAGACCGGCCTCGGCCGCACCGGCCACTGGTTCGCCTTCCAGGCCCAGGGTCTCGAGCCCGACGTCGTGACGATGGCCAAGGCGCTCGGCAACGGCATGCCGGTGGGGGCCTGCTGGGCCCGGGCCGAGGTGGCGGCTGCATTCGGGCCGGGTGACCACGGGTCGACCTTCGGCGGCCAGCCCCTCGCCCTGGCCGCGGTGAAGGCCACGCTGGCCGTCATGGAGGCCGAGGACGTTTCCCGCCGCGCCCGGGAGGAGGGTCAGCGCCTCGCCGACGGTCTGGCGCAGCTGCCGGGTGTCGTCTCGGTGCGCGGGGCCGGCCTGCTCCTGGCGGCGCAGCTCGAGGCGCCGGTGGCGAAGGAGGCCGCAGCCTGGGCGCTGGCGCACGGCCTGCTCGTGAACCCGGTGCGGCCCGACGCCATCCGCGTGGCGCCGCCGCTGCTCGTGCGCGACGACGAGATCGACACTGCACTGGGGATCCTCGGTGACGCTTTGACCTCCTCACTGGCCCGATGCCGGCGGATCGCAGTAGGGGAGGGATTCGGCCATGCGCAACTTCTTCGACATCGACGACCTCGACCCCGACGGCTGGGAACGGCTGCTCGGGCTCGCGCTCGACCCGCCCGCCCAGGCGCCGCTGGCCGGCCAGGGCGTGGCGCTGCTCTTCCAGAAGCCGTCGGCGCGCACCCGCAACTCCACCGAAATGGCGGTCGTCGACCTGGGCGGGCACCCGGTCTACATCCAGGGGACCGAGGTCGGCCTCGACGAGCGGGAGACAGCCGAGGACGTCGCCCGCACCCTCGGCTGCTACCACCGCGTCCTGTGCGCGCGCGTGTTCGAGCACTCCCTGCTGGTGCGCATGGCGGGCGCGCTGGAACGGAGCGGCTTCGACGTGCCGGTGGTGAACCTGCTGTGCGACACGGCGCACCCGTGCCAGGCCGTGGCCGACGTGCTCACCATGCGCGAGGCGCTGGGACCGCTGGCCGGCCGCGTCCTGACCTATGTCGGTGACGGCAACAACATGGCCCGTTCGCTGGCCAAGGCGGCACTGCTCGAGGGCATGGAGGTCCGCTTCGCCATGCCGGCCGCCTACGCGTTCCCCGGCGAGGAGCTGGCCGGGCTGCAGGCCTTCGCTGACCGCATGGGGCGGGGCGGGACCGTGCAGGTGACCGACGACCCCGGCCGGGCGGCCAAGGATGCCGCCGTCCTCTACACCGACGTGTGGACCAGCATGGGCCAGGAGGAGCGAGCGGGCGACGCGGCTCGCCGCCTTCGCGGGCTACACCGTCGACGCGGCACTGGTCGAGCGGGCCGCCGCCGACGCCGTCGTGCTGCACTGCCTGCCGGCGCACCGCGGCGAGGAGATCACCGACGAGGTGCTCGAGGGCCCGCGGTCGCTGGTCTGGCGCGAGGCGGCCCACCGGCGGACGGCCATGCGGGGGATCCTGGCCTGGGTCGTGGAGGGTTCCCGATGAGCGGGCAGGCCCCGAGCCGGTTGACGAAGAACCAGCGCCAGCACCGCATCACCAAGTTGCTGGAGTCCCAGCCGGTGACGAACCAGGCGCAGCTCGTGGCGCTGCTGGGCGAGCAGGGGATCGAGGCGACCCAGACCACGGTGTCGCGCGACCTCGAGGACCTGGGAGCGGTCAAGGTGCGCCTGCCCGGTGGCGAGACGGCCTACGCGCTGCCGGAGCTCCCGGTCCACCAGATCGCGCCGGAGGACCACCTGCGGCGCGTGCTCGGCGAGTGGGTCGTGGAGGTGGCCCACTCGGGGAACCTCGTGGTGTTGCGCACGCCGCCGGGGTCGGCCCACGTGGTCGGCTCCGCGCTCGATCGCAGCGGGCTGGAGGACGTCGTCGGCACCGTGGCGGGGGACGACACGGTGCTGGTCATCGTCGAAGAGGCCTGCGGCGGCGGCGCCATGGCGGACCGCCTGCGTGACGTCGCGGGCATTGTCACCAACAACAAGATCGCGTTGAATGGGAAGGAAGAGGGCTGAACATGTCTGACCGGGTGGTACTGGCCTACAGCGGCGGGCTCGATACGTCCGTCGCCGTGCGCTGGCTCATTGAGCACGAGGGCGTCGAGGTGGTCGCGGTGGCGGTCGACGTCGGGCAGTCGGCCGACCGCGGTGGCGAGGACTGGGACGTCGTGCGCCACCGGGCCCTGGCCGCCGGTGCGGTCGAGGCCGTCGTGGTCGACGCCCGCCACGAGATGGCGGAGCAGTTCTGCGTGCCGGCCCTGCAGGCCAACGCGCGCTACGAGGGCAAGTACCCGCTCGTGTCGGCCCTGTCGCGCCCGGTGATCGTGCGCCACCTCGTCGCCCAGGCCCGCACGCACGGCGCCACGGCCGTGGCGCACGGCTGCACCGGCAAGGGGAACGACCAGGTGCGCTTCGAGGTCGGCGTGCGCGCCCTGGCGCCGGACCTCGGCATCTACGCGCCGGCCCGCGTCTGGGGCCTGACCCGGGAGGACTGCGTCGAGCTGGCCGCCAAGTGGGAGATCCCGATCACGGTCACCAAGGAGAAGCTGTACTCCATCGACGACAACCTGTGGGGCAAGGCGATCGAGTGCGGTGCGATCGAGGATCCCTGGGCGCCCGCGCCCGACGACGTGTACACCCTGACGCGGGTCACCGAGACCGATCCCGTCGAGGTGATCGTCGGGTTCGAGGCCGGCGTCCCGGTCAGCCTCGACGGCACGGCGCTCGGCCCCTACGACCTGATCGCCCGCCTGGGCGCAGGTCGCCGGCAGCCGCGGCTTCGGGCGTCTCGACATGATCGAGAACCGCCGGGTCGGCATCAAGAGCCGCGAGGTCTACGAGTGCCCGGCCGCCCTGGCCCTCATCACGGCGCACGCCGACCTGGAGGACCTGACGCTCGAGCGGGACGTGCACCACGAGAAGGCGCGCCTGGAGCCGCGCTGGGCCGAGCTCGTCTACGACGGGCTGTGGTACTCGCCCCTGCGCAGCGCGCTGCAGGCCTTCATCACCGAGAGCCAGCGCCACGTGACGGGGGAGGTGCGCCTGCGCTTCGCCGCGCCGGGCACCTGCGCCGTGGTGGGGCGGCGCAGCCCGGTCGCGCTCTACGACCACGACCTGGCGACCTACGATGCGTCGGACACCTTCCGGCACGCCGACGCCGAGGGGTTCGTCCGCCTGTGGGGCCTCGGGGTCGCCACGTGGTCGGCCCGCCAGGGGCCGGGCGCGCAGGCGGGCGGCAAGGCCGTCGCGCCGGAACAGGCGGGAGAGGTGAGGGGGGAGCATTGACGCTCTGGGAGGGTCGCATCTCGACCGGCATGGCCGACGCCGTGGCGGCGTTCACCGTCAGCCTGCCCTTCGACCGGGTGCTGGCCAACGACGACCTGGCCGGCTCGCGCGCGCACGTCAAGGGCCTGGGCAAGGCGGGCATCCTCAGCGACAGCGAGGTGACCACCTTGGTGGAGACGCTCGACATCGTGGAGGAGGAGTTCGCCACGGGCGAGTTCGTCTTCGCCCCCGGTGACGAGGACATCCACACCGCCATCGAGCGACGCGTCACCGAGCTGGTGGGCGACGTCGGGGCCAAGCTGCACACGGGGCGGAGCCGCAACGACCAGGTGGCCACGGCGCTGCGCCTGTGGTGCCGCCGCTCGCTCATCGGCGTGGCCGAGGAGATCATGGCGCTGCAGGACGCGCTGGCCCAGCGGGCCCGGGAGGCCGCCGACGTCTACCTGCCCGGCTACACCCACATGCAGCGGGCGCAGCCGGTGCTGCTGGCCCACCACCTGCTGGCGCACGGCTGGGCGCTGGCCCGCGACGTCGACCGCCTCGTCACCACCGTCGACCGCCTCAACATCTCGCCGCTCGGCGCGGGCGCGCTGGCCGGGTCGTCGCTGCCGCTCGATCCCGACTACGTCGCGGCCGAGCTCGGGTTCCACGGCCGCTTCGAGAACTCCCTCGATGCGGTGTCCGATCGCGACTTCGTGGCCGAGGCGCTCTTCGATCTCGCCCTGCTCGGCGTGCACCTGTCGCGCATGGGGGAGGAGATCGTGCTGTGGTCGACCGAGGAGTTCGGCTTCTGCACGCTCGACGACGCCTACGCCACCGGCAGCTCGATGCTGCCGCAGAAGAAGAACCCCGACGTGGCCGAGCTGGCCCGCGGCAAGTCGGGCCGCCTCATCGGCCACCTCAACGCGGTGCTGGTGACGCTGAAGGGACTGCCGCTCGCCTACAACCGCGACCTGCAGGAGGACAAGGAGCCGATCTTCGACGCGGTGGTGCAGGTCACCCGCGCCCTCATCGCGCTGCGCGGCGTCTACGAGACCGCCACGTGGAACGAGGAGCGCATGCAGACGGCGGCGGACGGCCCGGCGGCCTCGGCCATCGACCTGGCCGAGATGCTCGTCGAGCAGGGCATGCCCTTCCGCCAGGCCCACGCGCTGATCGGCGGCCTGGTGCGCGAGTCGCTCGAGCGCCACGTGCCGCTGGTCGAGCTGGTGGCGGCCCACCCCGATCTGGGGGAGGCCGCCGTGGAACTGCTCGAGCCCGGTGTGGCGGTGACACGCCGGCGCACCCCGGGCGGGGCCGGTCCGGGACCGGTCGCCGAACAGGCCGAGCGCTTCGTCCGCCGGCGCGAGGTCGACCGGACGCGGCTGGCGCAGTGGCGGCCTGCCGGGAGCGGCCTCCTAGACATGCCCTGCGGACGGCGCCGGGGCGGATGTGTCAATTCCGCGGCCCAGCCCCCATGTCAGGTAACCCCCAGGTGAACGCAACATAAAGATCCCCACAAACTGTTGTGCCGGCGCGGCCGCAGGGTGAAGGCTGTGAGCCATAGCCACAACGACGACGATCCCCGCATCGACGAAGTGCGCTGGAATCCGCCTCCGAGGGTCCGAGGGGGGAGGCGGCATCGGTGTCGCAGTCGGGAGTCCGAGTCGAGCCCACCGGAAGCCCTCACCACGTGGAGAAGCACATATGCAGCGGATGACCGGCATCGACCCGATGTTCATCTACTCCGACACACCGGAGACGCCGATGGAGATCGCCTACGCCTGCCTCTTCGATCCCGCCTCGCTCCCGGGCGGCTACAGCTTCGAGCGCGTGACGGCCGTGCTCGCGGACGCGGATCCCGACGCTGCAGCCGTTCCGCCGCCGGCTCATGGCCGTCCCGCTCGGGCTGGACCATCCGCGCTGGGTGGACGACCCCGACTTCGACCTGGCCAACCATCTGCACCGCGTCGCGCTCCCGGCTCCGGGCGGCGACGCCGAGTTCCGGGCCAAGGTGGCCGAGGTGATGGGCCGCCCGCTCACGCCCGAGCAGCCGCCGTGGGAGATGCACGTCGTCGAGGGGATGGCCGACGGCATGGTCGGGCTGATCGCCAAGGTGCACCACTCCGTCATCGACGGCGTGGCCGGGGCCGAGATGCTGGCCAAGCTGCTCGACCTGACGCCCGAGGGCAGCGCCGTGACCGAGCCCTGCCCGCCCTGGGTGCCGGCGCGGCTGCCGTCGCGGACGCAGCTGGTGACCGACGCCCTGCCGACCTTCATCCGCAGCCCCATCCGGGGGCTGCGTGCCGCCCGCGAAGTCGGCCGCACGGCCGTGCGCCTGGCCCGCTGCGCGGTGGACGACCGCCTCGGCCCGGTGTCCATCCCCCTGGGCGCACCCGACACGTTCGAGTCACCGGTGGGCGCCGACCGGGCGGTGTCCTTCGCCGAGCTGGACATGGCGGAGGTGCGCGCGCTGAAGACCCGCTTCGGGTCGACGATCAACGACGTGGTGCTCGCCGTCTGCTCGGGCGCGCTGCGCTCGCACCTGGCGGCGCACGGCCAGGACGTCGAGAGCCCGCTGGTGGCCGTGGTGCCGGTGTCGGTGCGCGAGCGACGCGGAGGGCGCGGCGGCTGGGCAACCAGCTCTCGGCCATGTTCGTGCCGCTCGCCAACGACAGGAAGACGCCGCTGGAGCGCCTGCGGAC
This sequence comes from uncultured Acidimicrobiaceae bacterium, assembly GCA_963731065.1. Lineage (GTDB taxonomy): Bacteria > Actinomycetota > Acidimicrobiia > Acidimicrobiales > RAAP-2 > Bog-473. The sequence goes on from CAVSUH010000024.1 coordinate 568,975, forward strand.
CGTGACCGCGGCGAGCGCGTCGTGCAAGGGCCAGGAGCGTGCCGTCGGCTACGGCCCCATGGCGACCCGCATGACCGAGGCGCTGCCGCCCGCGTTGGCCAAGCCGATGATCCAGCTCGGTGTGCGCTCGGGCGTCCTGCGCAAGCTGCGGGCCGGGCAACCTCATGGTCTCCAACGTGCCCGGCCCCGACTTCCCCCTCTACTTCGCCGGCATGGAGCTGCGGGCCGTGTACCCGCTCGGGCCGGTGATCGACGGGGTGGCGCTGAACATCACGGTGCAGAGCTACCGCGAGTCGCTCTTCGTCGGCATCAACGCCTGCGCCACCGCCGTGCCGGACCTGCCGGGCCTGACCCGGGCCATGGTGGACGAGCTCTCGCTGCTGTGCCGGATGGCGGCCGGGGCGGGCGAGCCGCACCGGCCGACGCGGGTCCACTCCCAGCCGCGGCGGCCGGCCGCGTCCCGGCCTCCACGCCGGGCGCCGTCCGCGCGGGTGGGGGCACCGACGCCGATCTGAGCCGCCGCCGCCACGCCGCTGACGTCGCGGGTGGCGCCGCGCCGCCCGGGTGGGCCAGGGTGGCGCGGTGCAGCGCGTCGGACCTGGAGGGCGACCCCGTCACGCTCGCCCCGTGGCTGCTGAACAAGGTGCTGGTGCGCGGTGAGCGGGCGGGGCGCATCGTCGAGGTCGAGGCCTACCACGGGGCCAACGACGCGGCGTCGCACGCCTACCGGGGGCTGACGCCCCGGACGGCGGTCATGTTCGGGCCGCCCGGCTTCCTCTACGTGTACTTCACCTACGGCATGCACTGGTGCGCCAACGTGGTCTGCGGGCCCGAGGGCGAGGCGGCCGCCGTGCTGATCCGCGCCCTCGAGCCGATCGCCGGCGTGGACGCAGATGTGGGAGGCCCGGCCGGCGGCCCGCCTGGAGCGGGACCTGTGCAACGGCCCGGCCAAGCTGTGCCAGGCCCTGGGCATCACGGGCGCCGACAACGGGGCGGATCTCCTGGCCCGCGCCGGCGTGCCGCGCC
>CAVSUH010000025.1:0-195917 GCA_963731065.1 uncultured Acidimicrobiaceae bacterium
GCCCGGCGAACGCGCCACCGCAGATGAAGAGGACGTTGGTCGTGTCGATCTGAATGAACTCCTGGTGGGGGTGCTTGCGCCCGCCCTGCGGCGGCACGGAGGCGGTGGTGCCTTCCAGGATCTTCAGCAGCGCCTGCTGCACGCCCTCGCCCGACACGTCACGGGTGATGGAGGGGTTCTCGCTCTTGCGGGCGATCTTGTCGATCTCGTCGATGTAGATGATGCCGGTCTCGGCCCGCTTCACGTCGTAGTCGGCGGCCTGAATCAGCTTCAGGAGGATGTTCTCCACGTCCTCGCCGACGTAGCCGGCCTCGGTCAGCGCGGTGGCATCCGCGATGGCGAAGGGGACGTTGAGCATGCGGGCCAACGTCTGGGCCAGGAGGGTCTTCCCACATCCGGTCGGGCCGAGAAGGAGGATGTTCGACTTGGCCAGCTCGACGCCGTCCTCGGCGGTCGGCGGGCCGGCCTGCACGCGCTTGTAGTGGTTGTAGACGGCGACCGACAGGATCTTCTTGGCGTACTCCTGCCCGACGACGTAGTCGTTGAGGAACTCGAAGATCTCGCGGGGCTTCGGCAGGTCCTCGAAGCTCAGCTCCGTGGACTCGTCACGCTCCTCGGCGATGATGTCGTTGCACAGGTCGATGCACTCGTCGCAGATGTAGACACCCGGACCGGCGATCAGCTTCTTGACCTGTTTCTGCGTCTTGCCGCAGAAACTGCACTTGACGAGATCCCCGCCCTCTCCGAACTTCGCCACCAGATCGCCTCTCCCGTCCGTGCCAGTTCGTCCTACGCGGCGCCGATGGCTTCGAGTGGCGCCACCGTCCGCGCTGTGATGACTTCGTCGATCACGCCGTACGTCACTGCTTCCTCCGCCGTCATGATGAAGTCGCGATCGGTGTCCTGGGCCACCTTCTCCTGGGTCTGCCCGGTGTCCTCGGCCAACATCCCCGAAAGCAGGTCCCGCATGCGCAGGATCTCCCTCGCCTGGAGCTCGATGTCGCTCGCCTGGCCCTCCACGCCGCCCCAGGGCTGATGGAGCAGCACGCGGGCATGCGGCAGTGCGAAGCGCTTGCCCTTGGCCCCGGCCGCCAGCAGCACGGCGGCCGCCGACGCCGCCTGCCCGAAGCAGAAGGTGGAGACGTCGGCCTTGATGAACTTGAGCGTGTCGTAGATGGCGAACAGCGCTGTGATTTCGCCCCCGGGCGAGTTGATGTAGAGGTGGATGTCCTTGTCCGGCTCCTCGGACTCCAAGAACAACATCTGCGCGCAGACGAGGTTGGCCACCGCATCGTCGACGGGCGTGCCCAGAAAGATGATGCGCTCACGGAGCAACCGCGAGTACAGGTCGTAGGCCCGCTCGCCACGGTTGGACGACTCGATCACCGTCGGGACCAGATAGTCGTAGGCCTTCATCGGGTCCCCCGGATTCTGCATCTTCACTCGCTCTCCTCGTTCTGCTCGACTTCGCCCTCTCCCGAGGCGTCCACCTTGAGGTCGTCCCGTGACATCGGGTTGCCCTCTTCGTCGACGAGATCCACGTGGTCCAGCAGCCACTCCAGTGCCTTGCCCTTACGCAACTCCGAGCGTACCGCGCCGGTCCGGCCGGCCGTGTCGAGTTGGCGGCGCAATTCGACCGGGGTGGTTCCCATCCGCTCCGCCATGGTGACTATCTCGGCAAGGAGCTCCTCGTCACTGAGCGTCACCTCCTCGGCCTCGACCAGGGCCCTCAGCGCCAGGTCGGCCTTCACAGCCGACAGGGCGTCCACACGGACCGCACCCAGGAGCTCGTCCGGGCTGGTGCCGGTGGCCTGGAAGTACTCGGCCAAACCCAGCTTCTGGGCCTCCAGCCGGTGTTGGAGGTCGTGCAGCCGCTCGTTGACCTCGGCGTCGACCAGGACCTCGGGGACCACGTCGTCGATGACGAGCTCCGACAGGGCTTCGATGCTCTTCTGGCGCAGCGCCATTTGACTCTGCATGAGCTTGACGCGGCCGATTCGTGTCGGCGATGTCCGCACGCAAGTCGGCCACGGTGGCGAACTCGGAGCTCTCGGCGGCCCACTCGTCAGTGGCCTCGGGGAGCTTCTTGACCTTGACCTCCTTGACGAGCACCCGGAAAGCGACGTTCTCCTCGGGCTCGTTGGGGTTGGCTGCGTCGAAGGCGAGGATCGCACCGGCCTTGGCACCGTGCAGCTCGGCGTCGAGCTCGGGCACCACCGAGCCCGAGCCCACCTCATATAGGTAATCGTCCACACCGACCACTTCGGCGCCTGTGGCGTCGTTGCCGTGGAGATCGATCGTCACGAAATCGCCGTCGATGGCCGGGCGGTCCACGACACTGAGCTCCGCGTCGTTCTCGCGCAGGCGGTCGAGCTGGCTCTGCACCTCGTCGTCGCTGACGGAAAGCCCCGGCAGCGTGACCTGCAGACCGTCGTAACCCGGGATGGCGACGATCGGGCGCACCTGCACCACGGCGTCGAAGGACACGCCACCGCTGTCCTCGCCGCCCGTGATGTCGATCTCGGGTTGGGCAATCGGGTCGAGCTCCGTGTCGACGACGGCACGGGCATAGAAGTCGGGCAGGGACTCGCGGAGCGCCTCGGCACGCAACGCGCCGGCTCCTCCCATGCGGGCCTCGAGCACCTTGCGCGGCACCTTGCCGGGCCGGAAGCCCGGCACCCGCACCTGCTGGGCCAGCGTACGCACGACATCGCCGAGCGCTTTATCGAATTCGGGCTCGTCCACCTCAACGCTCAGGCGGACGAGGTTCCCCTCCATTGGCTCTGCTGTCGCACGTACCACGAGCCGATCACTCTACCGGCCGTCCCGCGGCCTGGGCGCACGGCTCACCGGAGAGGTGCGGTGCGATCAGAACATGAAGTTCATGGCGGCGAGCACGGATCCCACCCACGACGGCGTCGCCGTCCACGGTGACGGCGTCGCCCGCCACCTGTGACGACATGGTCCGCCCGCAGCCGAGGCGCATAAAGTCGATGCTCGAAAGGGAGAGGGTCACCGTCGGCGCCACCTCGTCACCCACCGCACGGGCGCGCCCGCCCTCGACGGCGATCGTGAAGACGCGCGCGTCGCTCCCTGGACCCGCCACGTCGAAGCGGACGGCGGTGCCGTCGGCGCACCCGGCCTTCTTCCCGACGACGAAGGGCATGGCGCGTTGGACGTGGTCCAAGGAGATCTCCGAGGCCGCGTTCCCGCTCCCACCCGGCCGGCCGAGGGCGCGGCGAACGTCCTGCTCGTGCACCCAGCTGTCGAAGACCCGCACCCTCATGAACTCGGCGTACGGCACCTCGCCCATCGGGCTGAAGCCGATGGCCGCCCAGCCGCTCGCGGTCAGTGCGTCCAACTGGGCGAGCCGGGTCGCGGTCACCTCGACGAACTCGGCCCGCACGGACGACCCGGGCGTGGCCCGGCGCACGGCGACGAAGCGCTCGTTCGTCGCCGCGAAGTCGTTCTTCACGTGGTCGCCCAAGGGCTCGCTCCACTCCGGAACCGGCTCGCCCATGATCGCCCGCTCGATGCCGATGAGGTGGGAGATCTGGTCCTTGACGTCCCACCCCGGGCACTCGGTGGGCAGGGCCCATCCGACCTCGGAAAGATCGCCGCAGACCTCGGCGAGCGCCTCCCAGGTCTCCTCCAGGGCATTTCTTGCCCGCAGTCCGCGCCGGAGCCAGTCACCGTCCTGACCTGCAGTGATGTCGCTCACGAAGCCGACCCTAGCCCCGGATCGTGCCTGGAATCGCCCGACCATCCCCCATTCCCGGGAACCCCCCCACTACGTTCGACTCCCGTCCAAGGCCATCACCGACCGAAGGAGTTGCCATGGCTAACTACGAGGGGTACTGCGTGAAGTGCCGAGAGAAGCGGGAGTTCGACGGCCATGAAGTCGAGTTGGCCAACGGGCGCCGCGCCGCACAGGGCACCTGCCCGACGTGTGGCACCAAGATGAACCGGATCCTCGGCAAAGCGAAGGTCTGACCCCATCCGCTGAGATGGGCACGCCGGCCGCGGTGAGCGGGCCGCAGGCCGGCGTGAAACGATGGTTCGCATGCACGACCTGATCATCAAGGGCGGGACACTCGTCGACGGAACCGGCGCGGCGGCGCGTACAGCCGACGTCGCGGTCGATTCCGGCCGCATCACCGAAGTGGGCACGATCCAGGGCGGTGCCACCCAGGTCATCGAGGCCGACGGCCTCCTGGTGACCCCGGGATGGGTCGACGTCCACACGCACTACGACGGCCAGGTCACCTGGGACTCCGAGCTCGCCCCGTCGTCGTGGCACGGCGTCACGACGCTCGTCATGGGCAATTGCGGGGTGGGGTTCGCGCCGGCCCAGCCCGACCGCCACGACTGGCTCATCGGCCTCATGGAGGGCGTGGAGGACATCCCCGGCACGGCGCTGGCCGAGGGGATCGAGTGGGAGTGGGAGACCTTCCCCCAGTATCTCGACGCGCTCGAGAAGCGGCGCTGGACGGTCGACGTCGGCACCCAGGTCCCGCACGCGGCGGTGCGGGCCTACGTCATGGGTGAGCGGGGTGCCCGCAACGAGGCGGCCACGGCCGAGGACATTCAGGCCATGCGGGCCATTGTGCTCGAGGCGATCCGCGCCGGCGCCCTCGGCTTCTCCACCTCGCGCACCATGGGGCACCGCGCCATCGACGGCGAGCTGGTGCCCGGGACGTTCGCCGCCGAGGACGAGCTCTTCGGCCTCGGTTCGGCCCTGGGCGAGGCCGGCGCCGGCGTGTTCGAGCTGGCCCCGCTGGGCTCGGCCGGCGAGATGCTCGAGGACGCCTGGCAGGAGGTCGACTGGATGCGCCGGCTCTCGGCCGCCATCGACCGCCCCGTGTCCTACGTGCTGCTCCAGCACGACGACGATCCCGAGCTGTGGCGCAAGCAGCTGGCGGCGTCGCTCGAGGCGTGCGCCGAGGGGGCCCGCCTCTTCCCCCAGATCGCCGGGCGGCCGACGGGGATCGTCTCGGGCCACCACACGACGGTGTGCCTGTTCAAGGACATGCCGTCCTACATGGAGCTGCGGGCCCGGTGTTCCTCGGACGACGAGCTGGCTGCCGCGCTGGCCGACCCCGAGGTGCGGCGGTCGATCGTGTCGTGGACGCCGTCCTCAGCCGGCCGAGGCCGAGGCGATGGAGAGGGCCTACCAGCGCACCTTCGTACTCGGGAGACCCTCCCGATTACGAGCCAGGGCCCGAGCGCTCCCTGGCGGGGTTGGCCGTGGCCCGTGGCGTGTCACCGCTGGAGGTCGCCTACGACGAGATGGCCCGCGACGGCGGTCAGGGGCTGCTCTACATCCCGATCCTCAACTACGCCCTCGGGGACCTGGACCACGTGCGCGAGATGATGCTGCACCCCCAGGGGCTGATCGGGCTGGCCGACGGGGGCGCCCACTGCGGGACGATCTGCGACGCCTCCATGCCCACCTTCATGCTGACCCACTGGACCCGCGACCGCAGCCGAGGCGAGCTGCTCCCACTCGAGTACGTGGTGAAGAAGCAGACACACGACACGGCCCGCCTCTACGGCCTGACCGACCGCGGCACGGTGGAACCGGGCGCGCTGGCCGACTTCAATGTGATCGACTACGACGCCCTGACCATCGGCGCCCCGTACGTGACCAATGATCTGCCGGCGGGCGGGCGCCGGCTGCTGCAGAAGGCCTCGGGCTACGTGGCCACCATGAAGGCGGGGACGATCACGTTCGAGCACGGCGAGCCGACCGGCGCTCTGCCAGGCCGCCTGGTGCGCGGCGCCCGCTGAGCCAGGCCGGGACCGGCTCAGACCCTCCCCCGCTTCGCCGCGCCCTACGGCACGGCAGACTGCAGCCCGTATGGAGGCGCCACTGACCCAGTACGCGCTCCGGGACGGCATCCACGTCGGCTACCAGGTCTGGGGCGGCGTGGCGGAGGATGGCGGCGGCGGGGTCGGGGTCGACGTGCTCGAGTTCAACAGCGGCCTCATGATCTCCATCGACGAGACCGTCGACGAACCCAACTGGCTGCGCTACACCGAACGGGTGGCGGACTTCTCCCGCCTGATCCGCTTCGACGCCGGCGGACTCGGACTGTCCGATCCCCTTCCGACAGGTACGCAACCCTCCATCGAGGGCTGGGGCCGCGATGCCCTGGCCGTCATGGACGCAGCCGGGTGTGACCGCGTCGTCATCCTCGCCTCGGCCGGCGGGGCCATGCCCGCTCTCTGGCTGGCGGCGACCCACCCCGAGCGTGTCATCTCCATGGTGGTCGTCAACGGGACGGCCCGGGTCGGTCACGCCGAGGACTACGGCTTCGGAGCCTCGGACGAAGAGGTGGCCGCCGGGCAGGGCATCGAGGGCTCCATCACCGAAGACGGCATTCCGCGGGACATCGCCATCTTCGCCCCCAGCCTGGCCCACCGGGTCGGCTTCCGGGAGTGGTGGGGCCGGGCGGCCCGGCGCGGCGCCAGCCCGGCGACGGCGATGGCCTTCAACCTCGTGACCTTCTCCGCCGACGTGCGGTGGTGCCTCCCGTCGATCACGTGCCCGACGCTCGTGTTCGCGCGCCTGGACAGCTACGCCCAACTGAGCGAGCACGGCCGCTACCTGTCCGAGCACATCAGCGGGGCACGCCTCATCACTCACACCGGGCCCGACATCCTCCCGTGGGCCGGCGAATTCGACTCCATCATCGACGAGATGGAGGAATTCGTGACGGGGGCACGCGGCGTGCACGCAGTGACACGGCTGCTTGCCGCCGTGCTCTTCACCGACATCGTGGACTCGACCGTGCGCGCCGCCGAGGTGGGCGACCGCCAGTGGCGCGCGGTCCTCGACGAGTTCGACGTCAACGTCGAGCGGCTGCTCGCCCGCCACGACGGCCTCCTGGTCAAGTCGACCGGTGACGGGATCCTCGCCCGCTTCGACGCGCCGGCCCAGGCTGTGCGCTGCGCGGCGGCGATGGTGGCGACCGCCGACAGCTTCGGCCTGCCGCTGCGGGCCGGCCTGCACGCGGGCGAGGTGGAGGTACGCGGCGACGACATCGGCGGCCTCGCCGTCCATATCGCCTCACGCGTGAGCGCCCTGGCGGGTCCGGGCGAGGTCCTGGTCACCGGCACGGTGCGGGACCTGGTCGTCGGCTCGGGCATCGTCTTCGACGACCGCGGCCGGCACAACCTCAAGGGCGTGCCCGACGAGTGGCAGCTGCTCGCCGGTGGAGCGGCCTTGACCCGGAGGTGAGTGTCCCCAGGTCCCCGGCCGGGCCGGCCAGAAGGCGACACCGTCAGGCCCAGTTCCGCCGACGGCGTGCGGTGGTGCTGCTCGCTTCGGTCGTCGTGGCGGTCGTCCTGGTGGTGGCGCTCTCCTCGGGAACCTCCCCGCCACCGACGCGTCACTCGACATCTTCGTCAACCGGCACACCAGCGACGGCATCGGGCTCCTCGGCTCCACAGGTCTCACCGGGTGCCGGCACGCACCGGGGACGGACGATTGCAGCGGGCCCTCCGTCACTCGAGGCCGGCATTGAGCCTTGGCAGCTCGCCACCCCACTTTCGCGGGAGGCGCTCGTCGCCGTCGGGACCCGGCTCCGCATTCTCGGCGGCCTGTCCCCATCGGGAAACTCGCTCAACGGCGTGTCCTGGCTCGACCCGGCCAGCGGGAGCGTCACACCGGCGGGCTCGCTCGCCGATGTGGTCCACGACGGTGCGGGCGCGCAGATCGGCGCGACTTCGTACGTCTTCGGTGGCGGTTCGCCCGACACCTTCGCCACCGTGCAGTCCCTCGGCGCCACCGCCTCGACCGGGACAGGCTCGGTGGCCGGCCAACTGCCACGGCCCCGCTCGGACCTCGCCACCGCAACCATCGGACGCGCCGTCTACATCGTGGGCGGCTACGACGGCACCACCTACGATCCCTCGGTCCTGACTACGACAGACGGCACCCACTTCACAAGCGTGGCCAACCTTCCGATGCCCGTGCGCTACCCGGCCGTCGTCGCCCTCGGCGGCCACGTGTTCGCGTTCGGGGGCCAGACGGGCAGCGGCGCCGGGAGCGCCGTGACGGCGACGGCGGACATTCAGGAAATCGATCCTGCGACCCACTCTGCGCAGGTCGTCGGCACCCTGCCCCAGGCGCTGTACGGCGCGGCCGCTTTCGTGATCGACGGCCACATCTACCTCGCCGGCGGCCAGACGGGCGGCGGCCAGACGCTGACGCAGCTCTACGAATTCGACGTGCGCACCCACCGGGTTGCCGACGCCGGCTTGCTTCCCCAGGCCGTCGCCTTCGGCGGGTACGCCACGGTCGGCAGCGGGAAAGCTGCCATCGGGTACCTCGTGGGCGGCGAGGTGGCCCAGCAGTCGGGCGCCGACCAGGCCGGCGTTGGCGACGGGGTCGCTGGCGAGCGTGATTTCCCTGCGGCCCAGCCCCTACGGCGGGCCGGTCGGCGGGGCCGCCGCGGGCGCGCCCTACCAGGGCCACCTGTTGATCGCCGACCGGGGCAACGACCGGCTGCTGGTGATCGACGCGGCACGCAACCTGCAGTGGCAGTACCCCTCGGCCACAATGCCGCCCCCGCCGGGAGGCTTCTACTTCCCCGACGACGCCTTCTTCTTCCACAAGGGGACCGGGATCATCTCCAACCAGGAGGACAACCACACCATTGTGGAGATCGGTTACCCGTCGGGAAAGATCCTCTGGCAGTACGGCCATCCCGGAAAGCCCGGCACAGCGGCGGGATACCTGAACCAGCCGGACGACGCGTACCTGCTCAAGAACGGCGAAATCACGGTGGCCGACGCAATGAACGACCGGATCCTCTTCATTTCGCCCGGCGGGACCCCTTTGAGCCAGATCGGCACGAACGGGGTGGCGGTGCACAACCCACCCACGGGCGTGGGCTACCCCAACGGCGACACGCCCCTCGCCAACGGGAACGTGCTGGTCTCGGAGATCAACGGATCGTGGATCACGGAGTACACGCCGGGCGGCCAGCTGGTGTGGACCGTGCAGCTGCCGACGGTCAACTATCCCTCCGATCCCCAACAGATCGGCTCGAACCTCTATCTCCTCACCGACTACGACCCACCCGCCGAGGGACGCATCCTGACCATCCACCGCTCCGGCGGCGTCGTCTGGAGGTACGACGTCCTGGCCGGAGACGGCATGCTCAAGAAGCCGTCGCTGGCGGAGCGACTGCCCAACGGCCTGATCATGGCGAACGACGATTACCGCAACCGCGTCGTCGTCATCGACCCGCGTGACAACAGCATCGTGTGGCAGTACGGGCTCACCGACACCTCTGGCACCGCGCCGGGGTTGCTCAGTATCCCGGACGGCTTCGACCTGCTCCTGGCCAACGGCACCACCCCGACGCACCCACAGACGGGCTGAGCATGACCGGGGCGGAGGTCACGCCCGTGCTAGTCATATGCCGCCGACTACTCGGGGCACCCGTGAAGATCGGAGATCGCCGTGGCACAACGGACTCGAGCCGTTTCATCCAAACGCACTCCCGGTGGTGCGGCGGGAGCGGGAGCGACCAGATCGGGTGCACGCCGGCGGCGAACGCGCTACGACGCCCCGCCGCCGCGTGCGTCCGCCCTCGCCGGGTGGGCCCTGCTACCCCTGCGGGCGTTTCTCGGATTCACGTTCTGCTTCGCCGGGTTGCAAAAGCTGGCCAACCCGAACTTCTTCAACGCCAACAGCCCGTCCAGCATCCAGGCCCAGCTGATCGCGTCCATCCGCATCAGCCCTGTGCACATGCTGCTGGGACACCTCCTTCGCTTCGCCGTGCCGATCGGCGTCGTGATCGCGCTGGCTGAGCTGGCCGTCGGGCTCGGGGGCGCTGCTCGGGCTCTGGACCCGGGTGGCGGCGGCCGGCGGCATCCTCCTCTCCCTCACCCTCTTCCTGACGGTCAGCTTCCACTCTTCGCCGTACTACACCGGTGCCGACATCGTCTTCCTGTTCGCATGGATCCCCCTCCTCCTGGCGGGCTCGGGCGGCGTGCTGTCCCTCGACGGGGTGATCGCCGCCAGGGTGGCCGCCGAGGACAAGAACGGGCCGCCGACCGTGGTACCGATCCGCTTCGACTTGGTCCAACAGGTCTGCGGCAACTACGAGGCCGACACCTGCCGCGCCCAGGGCGGACAACCCTGCGATGTGCGCCGCTGCCCGTTCCTGGTCGACGAGCGCGCCAGCATGGTGCAGCGGGGGCCCGACGCCGTGGACCGCCGGACCCTGGTCCTCGGCGGCACCGCTGTCGCCGCATCGGCTGTGATCGGAGCCGTGGCCGCGGGTGCCGCCGCCGGGCTCGGTCGGGCTGTTGGCGGCGCACCGAGTCCCGGGGGTGCCGGCACGTCCGCCCTCTCTTCCACGGGGTCGAGCGCCGGAGCGGGGGCAACCTCGACGACGGCGCCCGCTGGGGCCACCTCGACGACGGCGCCCGCCAGGACGACCACGACTGCCGGACCGACCGCCGCTGGCACGCGTATCGGCCTGGCCAGCCAGGTGCCCGTTGGCGGCGCGGCCACCTTCACGGACCCGGCAACCGGTGATCCGGGACTCGTCTTGCAGCTCGCCAAGGACCAATTCGTGGCCTACGACGCGATCTGCCCGCACGCCGGCTGCACGGTCGGGTACGCAGCCGGCGCCAAGCTGATTGTGTGCCCGTGCCACGGTTCGGAGTTCGACCCTGCAACGGGCGCCGTGGTCAGCCCGCCGGCCCCGCGGGGCCTCACGCCGATCCACGTGGCGGTCAGCGCCGACGGCTCGCTGTTCGCCGACGGCTGAGCGGGGGCCGGCCTGCACCCTGACTGGGCCTCGGCGAGCCGGACTTCCGGGTCGACACGCAGGTGTCACTGGTCACGGGCCGAGCAGCGCCCCGCTGTTTGAATGGTGTGCATGACTCTTTATGCATTGGGCGACGAACGGCCGCGGATCCACCCTGATGCCTACATCCACCCCCAGGCGGTCCTCATCGGCGAGGTCCGCGTCGGACCGGGCTCGAGCGTGTGGCCAGGCGTCGTCATCCGTGCCGACAACGGTCCAATCGAGATCGGCGCGCGGACGTCCGTGCAGGACGGCGCCGTCGTCCACACCCAGCTCGAGAGACAAACCCGCATCGGAGACGACTGCGTGATCGGTCACCTGGCGCATCTGGAGGGTTGCCACTTGGAGGACCTGGTGCTCATCGGTTCTGGTGCTGTCGTCCTCGAAGGAGTCCTCTGCCGCTCCGGCTCGCTCGTCGGGGCGGGAGCAGTCGTGATACCGGGGACGGAGGTTCCCGCCGGCGCCATGGCCCTCGGGGTTCCGGCCCGCATTCGGGAGAACGCGATCAGTGTCGATTCGGTGAAGATCAACGCGGATGCGTACTCCACGAGACATCTGCCCCAGCATCGTGACGGCAGCTACGAGGTGTCACTGGCCGAATGCCTCGAGACCTGATGGCGGAACGATCCCGCATCCCGGAACCCAAAAAATGGAACGTCCCGGACACGTGGCCGCGCTCTTTGGCACCTTCACAGCCACCACCTGGCCTCCCAACGCCGATGTCGGGACGTTTTTCCCTAGTCGAGGCGATCCAACGCGCATATTCTCGAGTTCAGAGCTTGAGAACCATGAGGCCTCGTCAAGGTGGGGGTCAAGGAAGGTTCTCCCGCCCGAGGAGCGCGACACCCAAGCGGCCTGAAGGAGGTCACCATGTGGAGAGGCAAGCAGATTCTCGGCCATGACGAGGCGGCCCACTGGCCGCGCCGGCATTCGTCGGACACCTCGGTGCGCCGCACCGGTCTCTTCGAGGGCGCAGACGGAGCAGAGGCAATGGCCGTCTCGAATGTGCTGGACCGACTGGGCATCGACACCATGTGGTGCCCGGGGCCTGGCGACGCCCATGGTCCGCGCTGCTCGCTGGTCGAGAACGGCCACTGCGATCTGCTCGAGAAGGCGGATTTCGTGATCAACAACCTGGGGACGGCCACTCCCTGTCGGGCTGAGGTGGCCGACGCCGTCGACTCTGCCGCGCACGGCGACACGCCGGTCGCCGTGGTCGCCGGCTGGCAGCAGGCCCAGTCCATCCGGGGGCGACTGTCCCGATCCACAGTCGTCGAAGGTCCACTGACGAGGCAGATCGTCGAGGAGACCGCTCAGGCCCGTTGATGTCGAGGATCCCTTGGAACGCTTACTTTGATGCGCTCCGGGGTTCGACCCGGACCTTTCCACGGTGAGAGTCGGCCGGCACGGAAGCCGTTCCGCCCGCTAACGCCTTGTCCTGGGCTGCCACATCGGCGAGCGTGGCCGACTGCAACCGTTCCCGAAGTGCCTCGCGCGCTGAGGACCACACCGGATGGAGCGCGCAAACATCGTCCCAGTGACACGGTCCGCCGCGCAGCGCACACTCGCCGGCATCGAGCGGACCCTCCAGGGATTCGACAACCTCGCAGACGGTGATCGATCCGGGTGGGCGTCCGAGCGCGTAGCCGCCTTTCGGACCCGATCGCGAGATGACAAGCCTCGAACGCTGGAGATCCTGGAGGACGATCTGCAGGAACCCGACCGGGATGGCCATGGCACCGCCGATCTCCGCTGCTTTGGTCCACTGGCTTCCGGCATTCGCCAGATAGATGAGAGCCCGAAGTCCGTAGTCCGTGCGATTGGTCGGAACGAGTTTCATGCGACAAGCAATCCTAAAGCGCCGTGCCAGAGGTTCTGTCCTGGCTCTGGCTTTTGACCACGCTGGTGATCGGGACGGCCGGGCGACGCCCATCAGCGCCGACCACTTGCGGTGGGAGGAGTCCGACCACAGACCGGAACGCCCAGGTCACGGGGCTAGCATGCGCGAAGGGAAAACGGGATGTAGCGCAGCTTGGCAGCGCGCCTGCTTTGGGAGCAGGAGGTCCGGGGTTCAAATCCCCGCATCCCGACTGGGTGGCCCGAGCCACCGGTTGCGGTCCCGTGCCGCGATTCCGGACACAATGCGACGTGGCCGACACCGGAGGGGCAGCACCGAACCGATCATCCGGCGGGCAGATCGTCCTACTGACCCTGGCGGCGGCCCAGTTCCTCATGACCCTGGACACCTCGGTCATGAATGTCGCCATCGCCACCGTGGCCAAGGACGTCGGGACCACGGTCACCGGAATCCAGTTCGCCATCACCCTCTACACGCTCGTCATGGCGGCGTTCATGATCACCGGCGGCAAGATCGGGCAGATCATCGGGCGCAAGCGGGCCTTCATGATCGGCTGCGTCGTCTACGGGTGTGGCTCGGCCACGACCGCGCTGGCCAAGTCCCTCCCGGTGCTGATCGTCGGGTGGTCGGTGCTGGAAGGGCTCGGTGCCGCGCTGATCATGCCGGCCGTGGTCGCGCTGGTGGCGACGAACTTCGGCCGCGCCGAGCGGCCGCGCGCCTACGGCCTCGTCGCCTCGGCAGGCGCCGTCGCCGTGGCGGTGGGCCCGCTGGTCGGTGGGCTGTTCACGACCTATGCCAGCTGGCGCTGGGTCTTCGTGGGCGAGGTGATCCTGGTGCTCGGCATACTCGTCCTGACGCGCCGGATGGCCGACTCGCCTGCCGTTCCCGGCGTGCGCCTCGACCCGGTGGGGACGCTGCTCTCCGCCTCCGGCCTGGGCGCCATTGTGTACGGCGTCATCCGGTCAGGCACCTGGGGCTTCGTCCAACCCAAGCCGGACGCACCGCAGTGGCTCGGCATGTCCCCCGTGGTCTGGCTGCTACTCGGGGGTGGCGCCATCCTGGCCCTCTTTGTCCTGTGGGAGAACAGGCGACGGCAACGCGACCAGGCCGCCCTGCTCGACCCGCACATGCTCAAGGTGCCGCGCCTCCAAGGTGGGCTGACGGCGTTCTTCTTCCAGTTCATGCTGCAGGCCGGGCTCTTCTTCGTGATTCCCCTGTTCCTGTCGGTCGCCCTGGGCCTCTCGGCCGTCGCGACGGGAGTGCGCATCCTTCCTCTGTCCATCACCCTCCTGCTGAGTGCCGTGGGCGTGCCGAAGCTCTTCCCACACGGCTCGCCGCGGCGGATCGTGCAGGTCGGCTTCGGCCTGCTGTTCCTCGGCATCGTTGTGCTCCTGGCGGCGCTGGACTCCGGAGCGGGCGCGGGCATCGTGACCGGGCCGCTCCTCTTGGCCGGACTCGGGATCGGCACCCTGGCCTCACAGCTCGGCGCCGTCACCGTCTCGGCAGTGCCCGACTCGCAGAGCGGCGAAGTCGGCGGCGTGCAGAACACCGTCACGAATCTCGGCGCCTCCATCGGAACCGCCCTCTCGGGCGCCATCCTCATCGCGGTGCTCACGACAACCTTCCTCGGATCCGTCGCCTCCAACCCTGCGATCCCGAAAGAGCTGGCATCGAAAGCCCAGGTCGAACTGTCGGCTGGCATACCCTTCGTCAGCGATGCCGACCTCGCCCCGGTCCTCGAGAAGGCCGACGTCCCGCCGGCAGCGGCGGACGCCATCGTGGACGAGAACGCGCAGAGCCGGATCAACGGGCTGCGGGCGGCCCTGGCTGTGCTCGCCCTCATCGCGCTCATCGCCTTGGCCCTGACCAGACGCCTCCCCACCGTCCAACCCGGTGACGACCGCCATGGCGACGAGGACCTCGAACCGGAACCGGCCTGAGCTGCGGAGGCGCCCCCGCCCGACGTTGGCTCAGCTTCGACGCAACGTGACGCTGCACCAGGTCCGCTTGCGGCACGAAGGGCAGGTCATGCGGTGGTCGAATCGTCGGAGCGGCCGCCACACCCCGAGGGGGAGCTGGAAGATCAAAAGGTCCAGCACACCGATGTGCGAGACCTGCCGGCAACGGGCGCACTCCACCGTGAAGTTGCCCCGCTCGTCCAGCGGGTTCTCCGACGTCATCGCCAGGCTGTCGGGCTCGGGGCGGGCGCCGGAGTAGAGCGCCTGTTTCCCCACCGGGAGTGCCGCAGAAAGGCCCTGTTCGATCGACACGTCCTCCCCCACCGAGGGGACCCAGAACAAGGCCCGCTTGCCCAAAGGGTCAGGCGCCTTGTCGCTCCGCGAAGCGGCCACGTCGCTCAGGCGGTCTGCATGGCGTCGTAGACGCGCGTCGAGAGCGCGCGGTAGGCCACGGCTCCCGGCGACGTCGGCGCATGTTGCAGCACGGACTGCCCGAGTCCAGGCGCCTCTGCGAAGCGCACCGACTTGGGGACCGACGGCTGGAACATCGGAAGTCCGTAGCGCTCCTCGACCTCCGAGAGCACCAGACGAGAATGGGTCGTGCGTGCGTCGAACATCGTCGGGATGACGCCGAGGACCTGGAGCTTCTCGTTGGCGAACTGCCGCACGTCCTCAATCGTCTCGAGCAGCTGCCCGACGCCACGGTGGCTCAGCGCCTCGCACTGGAGCGGCACAATGACGGCCTCCGCCGCAGTCAGGCCGTTGATCGTCAGCACTCCGAGCGATGGCGGGCAATCGATGAGGACCACGTGGTAGTCGTCGAGCACGGGTGCGAGGGCCTGGGCCAGCACGTGCTCGCGACCCGTCCTGGTCAGCAAATGGACCTCCGCCCCGGCCAGATCGATGGTGGCCGGCGCCAGATTGAGGTTCGGCACCCCGGGCACCGCCTTCACGACGTCGGTGAGCCGAGCCCGCCGGACGAGGACATCGTGCAACGACGAGTCGAGCTGATCGGGATCGAAGCCCAGCGAATACGTGAGGCAGGCCTGCGGGTCGAGGTCCACGACGAGCACGCGCCGCCCCTGTTGCGCCAGCGCCACGCCCAACGACTGCACGGTCGTCGTCTTGGCCACGCCGCCCTTCTGATTGGCGACGGCAATGACCTTGAGCATCGCCGGATTCTAGGGCCGACCCGGCCGGATTCACAGGGGCAATTCTGGGTGGCCCGTCGACCAGGGGGACGTCGCCTCTACGAGGCCGACACCGGCAGCGAGATTGCCTGGGGCCAGGTCGACGGGGATCGCTGTCCCCTGCGACCAGGATGCGCCGCCACCGGAAGGCGCCGAACCAGCGCATAGGGTCGGGGGCGCAGCAAGGCCGGTTGGTGGTCCGACGCCGTCCTGTTGCCACGCCCTCGCAGACAGAGAACCGAAAGAGACACGTGGCCGTCGTCCGTATGAATCAGAAGATCGCCGTGGGCATCGTCTTCGTGTCGGCCATGTTCATGAACATCATGGACATCACGATCGTGAACGTCGCGTTGCCCACGATCGGCCGCGACTTCAACATCCCCCCCACTGCGGTCGACGGGGTCGTGATCGCCTACCTGGTGAGCCTGGCCGTCTTCATCCCGGCGTCGGGCTGGCTCGGCGACCGCTTCGGCGGGAAGCGGGTCCTCCTCACCGCCATCGTCGTGTTCACCATCGGCTCGGCGCTGTGCGGCATCGCTCAGAACATGACCGAGTTGGTGCTTTTCCGCATCGTGCAAGGTGCGGGCGGCGGCATGATGGCCCCGGTCGGGATGGCCATGCTCTACCGGGTCTTCCCGCCAGCCGAACGGGTACGGGCGGCCAGCATCCTGACCCTCGGCACCACCGTGGCCCCCGCAGTCGGGCCGGTGCTCGGCGGTTTCCTGGTCACCAATTTCTCGTGGCGCTGGGTCTTCTTCGTCAACGTGCCGATCGGCATTGTGGCCGTCCTCTTCGGCGCGCTCGTCTTGGAGAAGGTCGACGCCATCGACGCCGGCCGCTTCGACGTGCCCGGCTTCATCCTGGGCGGCGCCGGACTGGGCCTCTTGATGTACGGCATCTCCGAGGGACCGCTGCAGGGATGGTCGTCGGTCGGGGTGATCGCGACCTGCGTGAGCGGCGTCGCGCTGCTGCTGGCGTTCGTCCTGGTGGAGATGCGCACAACCCGGCCGATGGTGGACCTCCACCTGCTCCGTGAACGCCTGTTCCGTTCGACCAACGTGGTGATGTTCCTGGCCGCAGCGGCGTTCCTGGGACTGCTCTATCTCATCCCGCTCTACTTCCAGGACGCGCGAGGACTCTCCGCCCTGCAGTCCGGTCTCTCCACCTTCCCCGAAGCCTTCGGCGTCATGATCGGCGCCCAGTTCGCCAGCCGCTTCATCTATCCGCGCATCGGGCCCCGTCGCCACATCACTGGCGGGCTGCTCGGGCTGGCCGTCTGCATGCTGGTGCTCACCCAGATCACCGTGACCACCAATCTCTGGTTCATCCGCGGCCTCATGTTCGTTCTCGGCTGGATGATGGCGCAGGTGATGGTGCCGAACCAGGCGGCGGCCTTCGCCATGATCACGCCGGATTCCATGGGACGGGCCTCGACCTTCTTCAACACCATGCGCCAGGTCGGGAGCGCGACCGGCGTCGCCGTCCTCTCCACCGTCTTGATCAGCGCAGGCACCGCGCATGGCAGCGCGAGCACGTCGTCCCCCGACATCACGGGCTACCGCTTCGCCTTCCTGGCCGCGGCGATCTTCGCCCTGGCCGCCGCGGCCTTCTCCCTCACCATTCACGACAGCGACGCGGCCGCAACCATCGTGCGGCGCGTCCGGCGGCCCGCCGCCGTGCCACGCCAGCAGATCCCAGTCCCCGAAGGCAGCCCCGCGTGACGACGGTCGAGACGCTCTGCGTCTTCTGCGGCTCGAGCCCCGGTGTCGATCCGGTCTTCAGCGGCGGCCGCCGAGCGATTCGGCACCGCCGTCGCCGGGCGTGGCATCGAGCTCGTCTACGGCGGCGCCTCGGTGGGGCTGATGGGTGTGGTCGCCGATGCCGCGCTGGCGGCGGGCGGCCGGGCGACCGGCGTGATCACCGAGTCCCTGGCCGGCCACGAGATCGCCCACGAGACCTTGAGCGACCTGCACGTAGTGAGCACCATGCACGAGCGCAAGGCGCTGATGTCGGAGCTCGCGGACGCCTTCGTGATGCTCCCGGGCGGGTTCGGGACCTACGAGGAGTTCATGGAGTCCGTGACCTGGGCGCAACTGGGCATTCACGACAAGGCATGCGGCATCCTCAATGTGGACGGCTTCTTCGACGACCTACTCGTCTTCGTGCGCCACGCCGTCGCGCAGGGCTTCATCAAGGCGCGCCAGGTCGAGGCGCTGGTGATCTCCGACGACATCGACGACTTGCTCACCGCCCTGGCGGGCTCGACCCGGGACCAGATCACGGCCCGAGAAGGCCGAGCCGCGGCCTTTGCGCGACGTGGATGTTGGGGTGACCGTCGGGGTAGTCGGGTCCGGGCCCACACGAGGATCCGGGGAGATCGCGACCCTCGATCCGGATCAGCACGGGTGCCTCAGGCCGGACCAGGAAGCAACAGCACGTCGCGGAGCTCGTCGGTCTCGCCCCAGTCGGCCAGGAGCTCGGACACCGAGGCGTACGGCTTCTCGGCACCGGTCGCCTTCTCCAGGAGCGACGGCGTGTAGCCCAACTTCTCGAAGAAGCCCAGATACTCCGCCACCGTGGTGCCCGACACGCGGCGCAGCATCTCGTCCTTGAGCTCGGTGGTGACGATGGGACGGTCGCGCGCAATGAGGCGCGTGGCGCCTTCCACGACCCGGCCCTCCGCCCCTTCGACGTCCATCTTCAGGAGTCCCACCGGCCCGTCGACGAGATCGTCGAGACGGAAGGTGGGGACGACGGTGCCCGGGTGCGACAGGAGCTCCCCGTCGTCGATCAGGCCGCCGTTCGAGCCGACGTGCGTCGAGTAGTAGGCCCAACCCGTCGCCCTGTCCGCCGCCACGGGCAGCAGTTTCACGTTCGTGATGTCGTTCAGGCGCAGCGACGACAACGGGAGACGGCAGTTCTCGGAGTTGGGCTCCAGGGCGACGACCCGCCCCGTTGGGCCCACCAGCCGGGAGGCCAACAGCGAGTAGTACCCGAGGTTGGCGCCGACGTCGACCACGGTCATCCCGCTCGTGCAGTACTTCTCGAACACCGCTGACAGGTGCGCTTCGTAGTGGCCCGAAAGCAATCCGGGGGTGACCGCGGCGTCGGCGGCATCGCACAGCAGCTCCACGCCGCCGACGGTGCAGCGCACGGCGTCCTCCTCGACCAGCTGCACCGAGAACGCGGTCGGTGCCACCTGGTGCTCAATCGTCCCGAGCATGCGGCGGATGGTCGAGGCCCGGGCCAGATCGCCCGACGCCGCCCGGTCGACATCCGGCCGGAGGTCGTCGGGCAGCGTCGGGTACAACAGATCGACGAGCTGGTCGTAGGTGAGGCCCCGCGGGGGCGGCTCCGGCATGGTGCCGCCCAGCCCGCTGCACGACGCGGTCCGCGCAGCGGCTTCAGCTTCTCCTTGACGGCGTGCTCCCAGGTCTCGTGCGCCTCGCCCATTTCGGGCAACGGTATCCGCTGGCCAGAAGGCCTGGTCGCTAGTGTCTGCTCGGCAGCCGAGGCAACGGAGGAACCACCGTGTCGAGCGAAGAGCGCATCGCCGCCAGCCGGACCGTCGCGGCCAGCTCCGGCCGAGGTCTTCCTGATCGTCACGGACCCCGCCATGCAGGTCGAGATCGACGGCTCGGGCATGCTGGAGGCGGCCCCGGGGTCACGGCGCCTCGAGGCTCCGGGCGACACGTTCGTGATGGACATGGACCGGGCGTCGTTGGGTGACCAGCCCATGGGCAAGTACAAGTCCGTCAACACGGTGACCAGGATCGTTCCCGACGAGCTTCTCGAGTGGAACGTCGGCTTGCCCGGAAAGGGCCCGTTCGGCCACGTCTACGGCTGGGAGATCACCGCCGTCGGCCCGACGAGACCGAGGTGACCAACTACTGCGCGTGGCCGGATATCCCCGAGTTCGCCCGCCCGCACTTCCCGATCGTCCCGCTGGCCATGCTGGAGAAGTCGGTCGACAACCTGGCCGCGCTCGCTGGCGCGCCAGACCTCGGCTCCGGGGTGACCGGAGTAGGCGACATTCTGGCGATTCACCTCGGGCTTCACCCCGAGACCTTGAGCTGCTGAATCAGTCCGAGGACGGCCATTTCGGCCTCCGACAGGACAGAGAATTGAATGCCGACTGACGCAGCTCCACCCGCCAGGGGGTCGACTCGCCGCACCTCACCCGCCAAGCGAAGAAAGACCGAACCACTCGAGTCGAGCACGAACACCAGCCGTGTCCCAACTCCGATGTCACCTGCACGCCCGAGGAGCTCAAGGCCTGCCCCATTGAGAGAGACGTCGACCACCCGGCATTCGGCCCAATAGGTACTCCCTTCGAGGGAACAACGACCCATCCAGCCGGGCGTCTGGACAGCGGGGTCTCCTGCGGAGTTCGTCCACCTACTTCCTCTCCTTCGTTGGGTCCGGCGACTCCAGGACGCACCGCCCGGTCTCCGCGAGCTGCGTCCGGGTCGCGTCTGGCACGAAGATTGTCCAAGACCCCGACCCGCCGTCCTAGTAGGCGGCCGTCACCTCCCACTAGGCAGAGATCCCGATATGGTTCCGCCAGGTCCGTGCCACAACATCTGTCACGGGGGTGACACATGGCCTCAGCGGAGCTCGAAGAACTCGTTCGGTCGTGTCAGGAACTGCCGGTCCCGGCCATCCTGACGGCCCTGGACACCCACAAGTACGTCGGGGTGAACGACGGGGCAGCCGCGCTGTTTGGCGCCCCCGCATCCAACCTTGTCGGGGACGACATCTTGTGCCACATCGATCCCCGTGACCGTGAGGCAGTCAGGCTCGCCTACGCGGCGATGGCTGAACGTGTGATCGACGGCTACCAGGTGCAACGCAGGATCGTCACTCCGGACGGAACGGTCGTAGGTCTCAACGTCTGGGGCCGCCGAGTAGAGGCCGGTGGCCAGCTCTACGGAATGTGGGTCCTTGTCCCGTCATCAGAATCGGCCACCGCCGTCGAGACGCTCGTACTAGGCGCTTCCGATGTTGTCCTGGCCGTCACCGATCACGACTGGCAGATCGAATACATGAACGCCGACGCGCACATTCTCGGTGTCACTGGCTCAGAGCTTCGAGGCTTCCCGCTGCTGGGTTTGGTTCATCCGTCCGCAGCGAGCGAGTTCTTGGCCGCGGCGCGGCGAGCGGCGGCCGACCACATTGGTGTCACCATGTTCACACGCATGCGGGTAGGACAAGACGTCTGGGCCGAGCGTCATTGCTTCCTGGTACCCATTTGCGAACACGAACCGCCACGGCTGGGCGTCGTCATAAGCCCCGGAACCCTGCCGACCGCTGATGGTTCTTCGGGGGGTCAGCTCGACGAGCAGCTTCGCCATGCCGCTCTCGAGGCGAGAGCAAACAGGGCGCTCAGCGCCCTCCCAGCGCTCGCACACTTGCCGAGGGGCAGCGAGCTCTCAGTTCGCCAAACCGAGATCGTGGCTCGGCTCGTTGCTGGTGAGGGCGTCTCAGACATCGCGCAGGCGATGTTTCTCAGCCCCAGCACCGTGCGAAATCACCTCGTCGCCGTCTACCGCAAGTTCGGCGTCCACTCCCAGGCTGAACTTTTGGCTGCGCTCCTGCGAGGTTTCGTTGATTTCAGTGGATGAAGCCGTGCGACCCATGTGCACTCATGTCCCGTTTCCAGTAATGAGCCATCACATCCCCAGTAGGCTCAGCCGCCAGACAGATCTCCCGTGAGTGCCTACCCGCACTTCGGGACATCATTCGACTGAACGTCGGATAGACGAGGGGTAGTCGCCAGATGAGTCGACACGCGACATGGGTAGGGAGTGGCGTGCTCCTGCTGGGCCTCTCGGTAGCCCTGGCCTCCCGGCAACAGCGGCCTCGGCCGGTGGCCACAAGTCCAAGACGTCACACCACAAGGCGAAGCGAGGATCGGCAAAGGGCGGCTCGAGCTCGGAGTTCGTGAAGGTCGGTCCCGCTCGAATGCCCGAAATCGTCGGTCATCACCACCGCCACCGGCACGACGTTCAAGGGCCCGAACTCTCAGAATGGCGGTACGGCGGCCTGCATCTACCAGGATCAGGCGGGCAACCAGCTGAACGTGATCTACGACTCGCCCGGCGAATCCAAGAGCAAGTGGGTCGCGGCCGATCCGTCAAACATCGGCCAGCCGGCTCCGGCCGTGTCAGGCCTGGGTGAGGCCGCCTTCGACACGACGACCCTCGGACACGCCGAGGTCGACATCTACGAGTCGTCCTCGAAGGAAGTCGCCGTAACCCTCGACCCCGCCAACGAGGCCAGTGTCACACCGGCGGAGCTGACCGAGGTTCTCGCGGTCGGTCACTCCTTGGTCAGGTTGCCCTACCCGGGCTGACCGGGTCCAAATGGACCGTCGCTGTTGCCAATTTTCTGGCGCCCTCGGCAGGACTCGAACCTGCGACCCGCTGATTAGAAGTCAGCCGCTCTATCCGCTGAGCTACGGGGGCAGCAGCTGACCAGCCTGACATAGCTGGTCGGACGCCCGTGAGCATCCGCCGCCGCAGCGCCCGGGACCCGCCGAGCGGATGCCGAAGGGCGCCGGGAGGTGTGCCACACTTGTGCCCCTCGGTGGGCGTAGCTCAGTCGGTTAGAGCGCCAGGTTGTGGTCCTGGAGGTCGGGGGTTCGAGACCCCTCGCTCACCCCCAAGAAGCCGCGTTCCCTCTCCTGGAGGGGACGCGGCAGACAGAAGTCGGCGCGGCCAGGGGAGGTTCGCAGGGTGAGTGCTGCGCAGAGTGGCCGGACGGTCCTCGTCACCGGCGCGTCGTCGGGCATCGGCGCCGCCCTGGCCCGGACCCTCGCCGCCCGGGGTGACACCGTGGCGCTCGTGGCCCGGCGGGCCGACCGCCTCGAGGCGGTGCGCGCGGACTGCCTCGCCACCTCGCCGGCCACCGAGGTCTGGGCGGCCGACCTGTCGGAGCCGGAGGCGGCCGCGCACCTGGCC
Organism: uncultured Acidimicrobiaceae bacterium; assembly: GCA_963731065.1. Taxonomy (GTDB): domain Bacteria; phylum Actinomycetota; class Acidimicrobiia; order Acidimicrobiales; family RAAP-2; genus Bog-473. The sequence continues at coordinate 22,801 of CAVSUH010000025.1, forward strand.
CTGCAGATCTGGGACCACTACGGCGGGCTCGACGTGCTCGTCAACAACGCCGCCGTCCCGATGCGCCGGCACGTCACCCGCCTGACCATGGCCGAGGTCGAGCGGACGATGCGCATCAACTACTTCTCCCCCGTCGCCATGTCGCTGGCCCTGCTGCCCCGGATGCTCGAGCGCAGCGCCGGCACGATCGTGAACGTCTCGAGCCTCGGCGGGCGGCTGGGCATCACCGCCGAGGCCGCCTACTCGGGGTCGAAGTTCGCCCTGGCCGGCTGGAGCGAGTCCATGGTCGTCGACCTCGACGGCACGGGCGTCTCGGTCAAGCTGATCATCCCGGGCGCCATCGACACGGAGATCTGGGACCAGCCCGACAACGACGCCCCGCTCTACGACGGGCCCAAGGAGCCGCCGGAGGCGATCGCGGCCGGCATCGTCGACGCCATCGACAGCGACCAGTTCGAGCACTACCTGCCCGACATGAAGGCGGTCATCGAGGCCAAGACGTCCGACATCGACAGCTTCATCGTGGGCATGCGCGGCCTGGGCGGCCCGGAAGGGACGGCACAGTGAAGGCGCTGCTCTTCGGCGCACCACCGGACAAGGAAGAGGTCCGGCCCACGCCCGAGGACGAGCTGGAGACGATGCTGGCCGGCATCCCCTTCGGCCTGCACGACATCGACGACGCCCGCCTCGTCCGCCCCGACTGGGTGGTGACCCGGCCGATCCTCTCGGGCATCTGCGGCTCCGACGCCAAGCTCGTGCTGGGCGACTTCAACACGGGCGACATCGACAACCCCATGGCCGCCTTCTCCTCGCTGCCCCACGTGCCCGGGCACGAGGTGGTGGCCGAGGTCGTCGCGCTCGGGCCCGAGGCCCGCGGGCCTCGACGTCGGCCAGCGTGTCGTGCTCAACCCGTGGTTGACCTGCGCGCCACGCGGCATCGACGCCGCTGTGCCCGCCCTGCCAGGCCGGCGACCTCAGCCTGTGCTGGAGCTTCACCAAGGGCGACCTCGGCCCCGGCGTGCACGTCGGCGTCATCACCGGCGCGCCCGGCGCCTGGGCCGAGCAGCTGGCGGCGCACGACTCCATGCTGATCCCGGTGCCCGACGGCATCTCCGACGAGGCCGCCGTCCTGGCCGATCCCTTCTCGGTCTCCTTCCACGCCATCGTGCGCCACCCGCCGCCCGCGTCGGGGCGGGTGCTCGTCTACGGCGCCGGCGCCCTCGGCCTGACCAGCGTGGCCATCCTCAAGGCGCTCTACCCGGGCGTCGAGGTCGGCGTGGTCGCCCGCTTCGAGGCCCAGCGCGCCATGGCGCGAGCGCTTCGGGGCCGACGCGGTCTTCGCCCACGAGCCGCGGCTCCAGCTCGTCGAGGAGCTGGCCGCCTGGTCGGGCGCCGTCCTGCACCAGCCCTGGACGGGCTGCCCGTGACCCATCCCGGGCACATCGACGTCGTCTACGACTCCATCGCCAAGGCCGAGACCCTCGAGGTGGGCGTGCGCGTCCTGGCCGAGCGGGGCCGGCTCGTCTACACCGGCGTGGCCACGCCCGAGCGATGGGAGTCGACCCCGATCTACTTCAAGGAGATCACCATCGCCGGCTCCAACGCCTTCGGCATGGAGGACTTCGAGGGGCGCCGCCTCCACGCCATCGCGCTCTACCTCGAGCTGGTCCGCGACGGCCGGCTCGACATCACGCCGATGCTCACGCACCGCTTCGGGCTCGCAGGAGTGGTGGCCCGCCCTCAAGGCCCTGGCCCGCCAGGACCAGAGCGGCGCCCTGAAGGTGGCCTTCACCCCCAACGGGTAGCGGCCGCGCTACGCGCCCGTCCCCAGGTCGCTGAACTGCTCGTAGCGCGCGTCGGCGGCGCGCACCCAGGCCGGGTCCGGCTCGATCGTCCGCCCGACGGCCGACCAGCGCGTCGAGTCGTCCGAGCGACGCCTCGAGCCCGGCGGCCAGGCGGGCGAAGTACGCCGCGCCGAGCGCGGCACCCTCGGGCACGGCGACCGTGTCCACCGGCAGATTGGTGGCGTCGGCCACCGCGGCCATCCACGCGGTCACCCGCGAGCCGCCGCCGCTGGCCACGATCCGCGTCGGCTTGACGCCGGCGCGCTCGATCATGCGCCGCACCACGAACCCGCTCGCCTCGTAGGCGGCCCGCTCCATCGCCTCGGCGCCCGACCCGATGTCGAGCCCGTAGATGTTGGAGCGCAGCGTGTGGTCCTCGAAGGGCGTCCGCTCGCCCGCGCACGTAGGGCAACCAGACCGGCACCCGATCCGGGTGTCCCGAGCCGAGGCTCGAGCTGCTCGCGTTCGAGGCCCGGGACGCGGCGTGTCCGCGCAGCAGGTGGCGGGCCCAGTCGACGAAGAGGGCGCCGGCGTTGCTCGGACCGCCGACGAGAAACCGGTCCGGCGTCGTGCTGGGGTAGCTGATCAGCCCGTCAACGGTCAGCCACTCGTCGCAGATCACCCAGCAGATCAGGGTGGCGCCGAAGATGACCAGGACGTCGCCCTTGTGGATGGCGCCCGACACGATCTGGTCGCAGAAGGCGTCGATGGTCCCGCCCGTGATGACGACGTCGCTGCCGGGCAGCGTGCCGGCGGCCTCGCCCATCGGGACGACCATCGGCATCTGCTTCTCGGCAATGCCCATGGAGCCGAGGAGCTCGGTGTTCCAGCCCTTGTGCGTGTGGAGCATCCCGAGCGAGGCGGTGACACCCGTGTCGATGGCGGGCAGTCCCGAAATGGCATTGGTCGCCACGGCCTGGCAGGGCCAGTAGCCGCGGGCGTCGGGCACCTCGGTCGAGGCCCAGCGGAGGAAACCCTCGGCATCGGGCATGGCGCCCAGCGGCACGACGGCGTCGTCGGCGGCGTCCTCGGCGGGCCGGCCCTCGCGGTCCCCGTAGAGCAGACCGGGCAGCAACGGGCACGCCCTGGCGCCCGACGGCGGTCATCGACGGGACCATGGAGGCCACGGCGACGCCGGCGAGCGAGTTCCCTTCGGCCTCGAGCTGCGGCCGTCACCTGCTCGAAGGCCTTGCGCGGCCCGGCCCGCCAGGCCTTCTTGGCGTCGTGGCGCAGCATGTCGGGCTCGGGCGCCACGATGCTGTGGGGCACCCTGCTGCCGCGCCACGACCTGGCCTTTTTCGTCGACGGCCAGCGCCTTCACCGACGTGGTGCCGACGTCGACGCCGACGGTGACGGGCCTCCCGGACGGACTTCATGAATCTGACACGCGTGTCATGATCCGCCATTATGGACGACGCCCGCCCCACGAAGGAGAGTTCGACCGACATGACAGGTTCCCGCCCGAAGGCTCTGGTGACCGCCGCCGTGAGCGGCCCCGGCCTCGACCTGCTGCACCAGCTGGCGGATCTCGTGCTCGATTCGTGGCTGGACCAGCCCTCTCTCCGCATCTACAACGCCGCCCAGCTGGCCGAGCGGGCGGCCGCCGAGGGCGCCAACATCGTGATCGTCGAGAGCGACGTCTGCGGCGCCGACCTCTACGAGCAGCCGATCATGGCCGTGTGCAGCTGCCGCGGTGATCCCACCAACGTCGACGTGGCGGCCGCGACCGCGGCCGGGGTGCCCGTGCTCCGTGCCCCGGGACGCAACGCCGACGCCGTGGCCGAGCTGGCCGTGGCCCTGCTCTTCGCCGCCACCCGCGGCGTGGTCCCGGCCGACCGCGACGTGCGGGAAGGCGAGATCTACCGCGACGGGAAGATCCCCTACCAGCGCTACCGGGCCTGGGAGCTGGCCGGCCAGACGGTCGGCCTGGTCGGGCTCGGCGCGGTGGGGCGTGCCCTGCGCTGGCGCCTGCGCGGCCTCGGCATGGACGTCCTCGCCTACGACCCCTACGCGCCCGACGCCACCAGCTCCTTCGACGAGCTGCTGGCCAAGTCCGACGTGATCTCGGTGCACGCCCCGGTGACGGAGGAGACGACCGGGATGATCAACGCCGACGCGTTCGCCAAAATGCGCGACGGCGTCGTCTACCTGAACACGGCCCGGGCCAAGATCCACGACACCGACGCGCTGGTGGCCGCGCTGGCCTCGGGCAAGGTCGGCGCGGCCGGGCTGGACCACTTCGAGGGCGAGCACCTGGCCACGGACCACCCGCTGACGACGTTCCCCCAGGTCGTCCTGACGCCCCACATCGGCGGCGCCACCTACGACACCGAGTCCAACCACACCCGACGATCGCCGAGGACCTGTGCCGGCTGATGGCGGGGGCGCGGCCGCTGCACATCGTCAACCCCGAGGTCCTCCCCTCCTGACGTGGCGGCATCGCCAACCGACCATCATCGCCACCTCCATCGGCTTCCAGGCCGAAGGGCCCGATCCGGCCAACCTGCGGCCGGGGCCTTCCTACCGACTGGCGGCCGAGCTGGCCCGGGCCGGCGCCGCACCCCCGCATCTGCATCATCGCCACCGCCGTGGGGGACGACTCGCTCCCGGTTGGCGGCGGTGCACAACGCGTTCTCCAAGCTGGGGTTCATCAGCTCGCACCTGACGCTCTTCCCGATGCCCAACGTGCCCGACGTGCGCGCCCACCTGCTGGCCCAGGACGTCATCTGGGTGGGGGGAGGCAGCACGGCCAACCTGCTCGCCCTGTGGCGGCTGCACGGGCTCGACGTCGTGCTCCGCGAATGCTGGGAGGCCGGCGTCGTCCTCAAGGGGGTCTCGGCCGGCTCCCTGTGCTGGCACGTGGGCGGCACGACCGACTCCTTCGGCCCCACTCTGGTCCCGGTCACCAACGGCGCTGGCCTTCCTGCCCTACTCCAACAGCCCGCACCACGACGCCGAGGAGCAGCGGCGGCCCGCTCATCCACCGCCTCATCGCCGAGGGCACGCTGCCCGACGGCTACGCCACCGAGAACGGCACCGGGCTCGTCTTCTTCGGGACCGAGCTGGTGGACGCCTTCACCGAAGTCGAGGGCAAGCTGGCCTACTCGCTCACCCGGGACGGCGCGATGACCCGCGAGGTCGCGCTCGAGACCCGGCTGCTCTGAGGCCGGCCTGGCCCGCACCGCCCCGGTGGGTCAGGGGAAGAAGACTCTCTGGCGTATCGACTCCTCGGCGCGGCCGTACACGGTGCCCACGTGCCAGCCGATCGGCCATGCGAAGGAGCCACCCTTCCGGACCCAGTCGGCCACCATCCAGCGCCAGGGGCCGAAGAACTGGCGCAGGGTGCGCCGCTGCATCCCCTCGGATCGGTAGCGCTGGTACAACCACACGGCCGAGTGGGCGTAGCTCCGCGACTTCCTGAAGGCAGCCCGGGCGTTCGGCGGGCGCCGCACATGCATGACCGCGTCGAGCTGTCGTCCGAACGAGGCCCCGAGGGCGACCGCCCTCCAGGTGTAGTCGACGTCCTCCGCCGACAGGAGCGTCTCGTCGTAGGGCCCGACTTGCGCGCAGGTCGCGGCGCGCATCGCAGTGATGCATCCGGGAAGCCCGGGACGAAAGGAGTGGTAGATCGGGATGCCGTCGTTCGTCACCATGTCACCCCGGGCACACTTCGGATTGAGCGACTGCGTATCGAGGTAGCCGCCCACGACGTCGAACTGCTCCAAGGCCTCCGACATCCGCTCCACGTAATCCTCGGCGGCCTCGTCGTCGGAGTCCACGAAGACGAAATGGCTGCCCTGTGCCGCCGCCATGCCCCGGTTGAGGGCGCGGGATTTCCCCGGCGTCGGCTCCGACAGCAGCTGGAAATTCGGCAGGCGGGTCTCGAACGCGCTGGCGGTACGAACCGTGGCGTCGGTCGACCCGTTGTCGATGACGATGAACTCCCACGGGAAGGTGCACGTCTGGCGCTCCAATGCTTCGAGCTGCAGGCGCAGGTAGGGCTCGCCATTGCGCACCGGCAAGATGACGCTCACACGGACGGATGCGTCATCCCTCATGCGCCGGCCTCGAGCGGAGCGCTCTCACCCGATCCCCCGTCAGGCTGATCCGCCGTCGGGCTCGTCATTCGCAGCATCCGAGCCAGTCGTGGCCGACACCACGTGAGTGACTCGAGGTCGAATGCGTCATCTTGGAGCTCGTCCTTGTAAGGCTGGTCGCCGACACCGAGGTCGGCGATGGTACATCCGGCTTGCGAGCCGGCACGGAGCGCCTCGACCAGCACCGCGATACCGGGTCCGACTCGGGACCACTCGTTGTCGAATCCCGTGATCCAGCAGCTCATCCTGGTCCCGGCGCGTTGGACCAACTGCGTACCGATTATCTGCTCGTCACTTTCGAGCACAGACAGCGCAAAGCGACCCCGAGATGAGAGCGCGATCGCCATGCCAATCGCCTCGACCATGTCGTCGTCGAAGCGATACCCCTCGCCCCCTCGTTCCTCTTGGCGCCGGACGTAGAACGTCTGCAGCTGAGGGAGCCGCTGCATGATCTCCGGTCCGTCCTCGGTCGTGTGTACCCGAAACCCCTGCTCCTCGCAGCGGCGGGCGCGACGTCGCACGGTCCGTCTGAACTCCGTGTGCCGCCGGCCGAGCCAGGCTTCGATCCCGTCGCCGATGTTGGTGAAGTACGAGCTGTACCGCGCCATGTTCATGGCGACCCAGTCGGGGTCCGCCAGTTGCGTCCCGAATGCCGACGCCCACGGCGAGCCCTCCGGGAGCCAGAAGATACTTGCCAGATCGACCTGCTCCGCCCGTCCGGCAAAGTCCTCGGCAATGGCCTCGGCCACTTCTTGCGCTCGTCCGGGTTCCGCGACGGGCACCGTGCCGTACATCATGTCGGTGAGCGGTGGGAGGAGCCGCACCCTCCCACGCGCGATCGGCTCAACCACGAACGGCAGGACGCCGACGACCTGCGAACCGTCCGTGGCGACCCAGACGCGCAGCTCCGACTCCGGGTGCATCATGTGACGCGCCCACGCCACGACGATCCCCCCGCCGCACCGTGGTTGCGACGCACGTTCGGCCAAGGCGTCCCAGCCTTCGACAAGAGACTGCAGACGATCGACGTCGGTCACCAATTCGATGTCCACGGCGCCCTCAGTATAGGGATGCCCCGCTGCATGGACGGACCTTCCCAATGCGTGCACAACGCTGCGGTCGGCAGCTGACGCCACGCCCAATGCGACGACGCCGGATTGGCGGACCGCCGAACTAGGCGACGGCCCCGGACCGGTCCGACCCGGCGTGCACCGTGTCCGTGTCGCGGCCCGAGCGCAGCACGCGTCCGGGCTGGGCACCGGTGAAGTCCCCGTTGCGCACAATCTCGGTCCCGTTCACGAGGACGTGCCCGATGCCCACGGCGTCGGCGTACAGGCGGCTCGCGCCCCCCGGCAAGTCGTCGCGGGTCCGCACGGTGCCGTGGCCGATGGTGGTCGGGTCGAACACCACCACGTCGGCGAAGGCCCCGGGGACCAGCCGGCCACGGTCGCGCAACCCGTAGAGAGCGGGCCGGGACGTCGGTCAACAGCCGCACCGCCTGCTCCCAGCTGAGCAGACCGCGCGCCCGCACCCCGTCGCCCAACATGGAGGTCGAGTAGATGGCACCGCACATGGTGTCGAGATGCGCGCCGGCGTCGGATCCCCCGACGATGGCCCGCGGGTCCTGCCACACCTGGGCGCGCAGCTCCCAGTCGTCCTCGGACTCACCGATTGGAGGCCGGAGGCCCGTGCGGAGCCGATCGGCCACGACGACGTCGAGGAGCGCGTCGAAAGGCTCCACGCCACGCTCTTTCGCCACGTCTCCCACGCTCCGACCTTCGGCGCCGGCGTTCTCCCGTGCGAAGGTCTCGTCGATGATGAGGCGGTCCCAGACGGCGAGGTGCCGCAGGATCCCGGCCTCATCGGATTGCGCACCGGCGTCCAGGCGACGGCGCGTGCTCGGGGTCGGACAGCGCCGCCATGCGCTCGGCCGGCGGGAGGGCGAAGACCTCACGCCATCCCGGCAGCCCGTCGAGGATGGCGCCGTGCTCGAAGCTCAGCCGTATCTGCATGGTGTGGGGCAGGGTCAGGGCCATGACGGTCGCCCCGCGGGCGGCGGCGGCCGTCCCGGCGGCCAGCTGACTCCAGGCGCCCTCGGCGTTCATGGCCGAGACGCCGAGGACGTTCCAGTTGACCGGGCGATCCGCCAGCAGCGACATGGTGGCCAGGAAGTCGATGTCCTCCTCGCTGAAGCCGTTCAGGCAGCCCGCGACGATCAGCTCGACCGTCGTGCCCTCGTGCTGGCGCACGGCGGCAGCCAGGCGCTCCATCTCCTCACGCGCCGCCGCCCGCGACGGGACCGGCTGGCCGTCGCCGTCGTTGTGCGTGTGCACCTGCGAGGTCGAGAAGCCGAGCGCACCCTCCGCCAAGCGCCGCATGCAGCGCCGCCTCCATGGCGTCGATGTCCTGCGCCGTGGCGGCGCCGCCGACGGCGCGCTCGCCCATGACGAGCCGGCGCAGCGTCGAGTGGCCGACGAGGAACCCCGCGTTCACCGCAATGCGGCCGTCGAAGCGGCCCAGCCAGTCGCCGAAGGAGCTCCAGTCCCAGGGCACGCCGGCACGCAGCGCGGCCAGCGGCATGCCCTCGACCCGGGCCATCATGCGCGAGATGTAGTCGACGTGCTCCGGCGCCATGGGTGCCAGCGAAAAGCCGCAGTTGCCGCCGAGCACGGTCGTCACGCCGTGCAGCGGCGACGGGCTTGCGTTGGGGTCCCAGAAGAGCTGCGCGTCGTAGTGCGTGTGCAGGTCGACGAAGCCCGGAGTGACCAACATGCCCGTGGCGTCGATCACGGTGTCCGCATCGGCGCCACCGGCGCCGGACCCGATGTCGGCGATCCGCTCACCCTCGATCACGACGTCGGCCCGGACGGGCGGCGCACCGGTCCCGTCGACCACGGTCCCGCCACGGATGATCACGGTCATGCCTCTCCCCCTTGCTCGCCGGGCCCCGGCCGGCGCACCCGCACCCGCTGGCGGGCGAAGGCCTGCATGCCCTCGGTCCCGAGCTCGACCCCGAATCCGGACTGCTTCCACCCACCCATGGGCGCGTACATGTCGATGGCGGACATGCCGTGCGCGTTGACGAACACCGTGCCGGCCGACAACCGTGACGCCACGTCGGCGGCGAGCGCCTCGTCGTTGCTCCAGACCGATGCGCACAGGCCGAACGTGGTGTCGTTGGCCGCGTCGACCGCCTGGTCGATGTCGTCGTACGGGATCACGGGCAGCGCGGGGGCGAATTGCTCCTGGCGCACGATGCCCGCATCCGCCGGCGGCGCCACCACGAGCGCCGGCGAGACGAAGTAGCCCCCGGATCCCTCGTCCTCCATCCGCACCCGGCCCGGGCGGACGAGCACGGCGCCCGCCGCGGCGGCCTCGGAGAGCAGCGCCTCGACCCGGTCGCGTGCGTCGGCCGTGTGCACCGGGCCCATGGTCACGCCGTCGGCCAGGCCGTCGCCGACCACCTCCGTCGCCAGGCGGCCCGCCAGCGCATCCACCGTCTCGTCCAACCGGTCCCGGTGCACGTAGAGCCGCTTGATCGCCATGCAGACCTGCCCGCTGGTGACGAAGGTCGCCTCGACGAGGCGATCGGCGAGCGCCGCGTCGCCGGCGACGTCGGGGGCGAGGATGGCGGCGTCGTTGCCGCCGAGCTCCAGCACGACGGGCCTGGTCGTGGCCGCCGCCGCGGCCATGACGGCCTGGCCGGTGCCGACGCCACCGGTGAAGGAGACCATGTCGACGCCGGGGTGGCCCACCAGCGCCGCACCGAGGCCAGGCGAAGGGCCGTTCACGACGTTGAGGACGCCGGGCGGCAGGACCTCGGCCATTGCCGCTGCGACGAGCAGCACGGTGCCCGGGCACGACGGCGGGGCCTTGACCACCACTGTGTCGCCCGCCAGCAGGGCGGGCAGCACCTTGTTGCCCATGACGGACACCGGCCAGTTGAAGGGCAGCACGGCCGCGACGACACCGTGGGGGACCCACTCGATCCGGGTGGCCCCGCCGCTGACATCACGCGCCGCGAGCGCCTCGGCCACCAGGGGCGCGAAGGCCGCCGCCATGCCGCCCATGGTGGTGGTGTCGAAGATCGCCTCGAGGTGCGTCTTGCCGTGCTCCCGGGTCAGGAGCCGGGCCAGGTCGTGGCGCTCCACGGCTGCGACGCCCGCCTCTGCCGCGGCCACGACGATCGCCGCACGCTCTGCTGGCTCCAGCGCGGCCCAGGCTCGCTGGGACCGGCGGGCGGCGTCCACGGCCAGGTCGAGCTGCGCCGGCGAGGTGGACGGGGCGTCGAACACGACCTCGGCCGGGCGGGCGGGATTCGTGACCGGGTACGTGCCTTCGCCCCCGGCGACCAGGTCGCCGTCGATGAGCAGGCCCACCCGGGTGCTGACGTCATCGACGTATGTGGTCATGCGCACCCCCGGGCCGGACAACGTTCGCTGACGATAGTGTCACCTTCCCGTGGGAACCGTCGACACAGGGCCCGCACCGGGCCGGGCCACCCTGCTCCCCGACCCTGAGCCCAGGCCGATCCGGATGCCCGTGATCTCGGTCGACGACCACCTGATCGAACCCCCGGACCTCTTCGAGCACCGGCTGCCTGCCGCCCTCGCCCCGGGGGCGCCCCGCGTCATGGAGCAAGAAGACGGGACCCAGAGCTGGGTCTTCGAGGGGAAGCTGTATCCCAACGTCGGGCTCAACGCAGTCGTCGGTCGACCGCGGGCGGAGTGGAGCATGGAGCCGGCCCGCTTCGACGAAATGCGGCCCGGCTGCTTCGACATCGACGCCCGCATTCTGGACATGGACCGCGCCGGCATCTGGGCCTCGCTGTGCTTTCCTTCGCTGGTCTCGGGCTTCTGCGGTGCGGTCTACTCGCGGGCGACGGACAAGGATCTCGGGCTCGCCTGCATGCGGGCCTTCAACGATTGGCACCTCGAGGTGTGGGCGGGAACGTACCCGGACCGCATCATCCCCCTGCAGCTCCCCTGGCTGGCCGACGTGGAGCTCGCCGCGGCCGAGGTCCGGGCCAACGCGGCCCGCGGCTTCAAAGCGGTCAGCTTCCCGGAGTTCCCCGCCCAGCTGCAGCTGCCCTCCATCTTCAGCGGCAGATGGGATCCCTTCTTCGCCGCCTGCGAGGAGACCGCGACCGTCGTGTGCCTCCACACCGGCGCATCCTCTTGGGCGCCCCTCCCCTCGCCGGATCCACCGTTCGAACTGCTGCCCACCGTGTTCCCCGTGAACGCCCTCCTCGCCGCCGGCGAATGGCTGTGGTCCGGCGTGGCCGCTTCGCTTCCCGGACCTGCAGGTCGCGCTCTCCGAGGGCGGCATCGGCTGGGTCCCGATGCTGATGGACCGGGCCGACTACGTCCTGAGTCACTCGGCGTCGGGAAGCGAGAGCACCGCCTGGCCCTCGGATCTGCTGCCGAGCGAGGTGCTCCGGCGCAACTTCTGGTTCTGCTCCATCGACGACCCGTCCGCCGTCGCGCAGCGCCACATCATCGGCGTCGACCACATCATGGTGGAGAGCGACTATCCCCACGCCGACTCGTCCTGGCCCGACACCCAACGCGTCTTGGCCGCGACGTGGGGCGCACTCCCCGACGACGAGCTGCGCGCCGTGGCCGGCGGCAACGCCAGCCGTCTTTTCCGCCACCGGCTCCCACTGGTCGACGACTGGCGCACGCCGGCGCCGTGACAGGGCGCGGGGACCTTCCGCTCCCACCGCGCGCCGGCCCCGTCGTCGACGCCGACGGGCATGTCGTCGAGCCCGAGTCGGCCTGGGCCGACCTGCCCGAGCGGTACCGGCCGCACATCACGGCCGACCGTTCGGGGTACGAACACGTGGTCGTCGGCGACACCGAGATCCTGGCCGTGCCGCTCGGCACGCTCGCCCGCCCGGGCTCGACGTTCGACGACCCCGCCTCCTTCCGGCCCCTGGCCGACGCCATGCCCGGCGGATCGGACCCGGTGGCCCGCCTGCGCGACATGGACAGCGAGGGCATCGACCAGGCCGTGCTGTACCCGACCATCGGGCTGTACTTCTCGGTGGTGGAGGACCCGGCGGCGGCGGTCGCCCTCGCCGCCGCCTACAACGACTGGCTGGCGGGGTACTGCGCCGCCGATCCCCGCCGGCTCTTCGGGGCGGCCATGCTGCCGCTGCAGGACCCGGCGGCGGCGGCGCGGCGAGCTCCGGCGCGCCGTCACCGAGCTCGGCCTCGTGGCCGGATTCGTCCGCCCCAACCCCTGCCTGGGACGTGCCCTGTCCGACCGCGCCTACGACGCGGTGTGGGATGCGGCCGAGGAGCTCGGCGTGCCCATCGGCATCCACGAGGGCAGCTCGGTCATCGTGCCGACGCTCGGGGCGGACCGCCCGTTCAACCCGCTCCTGCTGCACGCGGTGTCCCACTCCTTCGAGGCGATGCTCGCCTGCGCCGAGCTCATCGCATTCGGGACGCTGGAGCGCCACCCGGGACTGCGCCTCCTCTTCCTGGAGTCCTCCGGAGGGTGGGCCCCGTTCTGGCTCGAACGCCTGGACGAGCAGGCGGAGTCCTTCGGCGGGTTCTGCCCGGACATGGCGCTGCGCCCGTCGGAGTACTTCGCCCGGCAGTGCGCCATCAGCTTCGAGGTCGACGAGCGCACGCTGCCCGCGCTGGCGCCCTTCGTCGGCGAGGACCGCATCGTCTGGGGCAGCGACTACCCGCACCATGACGCCACGTTCCCCGGGGCGGTCGAGGCCATCCGCGCCACCGTGGCCCCCTGCAGCACCGCAGCGCAGGTGCACGTGCTCGGGCTCAACGCACGGCGGCTCTACCGGCTCCCGTCGCGGCGTCCCGGGCTGCCCGGCCTCATCGACGACTACTTCGCCGCCGTCACGGCGCAGGAGATCGACCTCGTGCGTGGGTTGTTCACGCCCGACGCCGTCTTCGAGAGCGGCGACGTCCGGCTGCAGGGCCTCGACGCCATCAGCGGCTACTACACCGCCAACACGTTCACCTTCGGCGACTTCCGGCCCGTCCCCGGGACCCCGACCTTCGACGGCACACGGATCGAGGTCGACATCGACGTGCACCTGGGCGGCGCCCAGAGCTCGGTGCACGACGTGTTCGAGACGGACGGCACGCGCATCACCGCGCTGCGGGTCAGCGGGTTCGAAGAGGCGCTGCGCACGGCCAGCGCGCCGAGCCGACTGACGGGCTGCCTCAGGCGGGCTGGGGCTGCGGGCCGCGCAGGAGCCGGCCCGGCCGCTCCCCCGTCGCCTCGTCGTGCTCGCGCACGACCGTGCCCGACTTGACCGTCGCCACGTACCCCCGGGCGCGCTGCACGAGTCGCTTGCCCGACGCCGGGAGGTCGTAGACCATTTCGGGGGGCTCGAGAGCCAGCGCGTCGTGGTCGATGATGTTGACGTCCGCCAGGTGGCCCGGCGCGAGCAGGCCCCGGTCGCGGAACCCGTAGAGCTCGGCCGTGCGGCGGGTCTGGAGGTGCACGACGGTCTCCACCGGCAGCCCTTCGCCCCGGCTGCCGGTCGCGGGCCCAGTGGGTCAGCATGAACGTGGGGAGGCTGGCGTCGCACAGCACGCCGCAGTGGGCACCGCCGTCACCGAGCCCGAGGACCGTGGCGGGGTGCGTGAGCATCTCGCGCACGGCGTCGAGATTGCCCGCGGAGTAGTCGAGCAGCGGGAGGTAGAGGAGCTCCTTGCCGTCGCGCTCGAGCATCAGGTCGTAGAGGACCTCGTCGGTCGTCCGGCCCTGCGCGGCGGCCAGGGCGGTCACGCTCCGCTCGGGCGGCGGCTCGTAGTCGGGCGGGTCGCCCAGCGGGAACAGCTTGTGCAGGTTGCCCCGCAGGAGCTGGACGAAGCCGCCCGGGTCGCGGCTCTTCCGACAGGATGGCGGCGCGTACCTCGGGCGTGCGGAGACGGGCCACCCGTTCGGCCAGCGGGAGGTGCGCGATCTCCTGGTAGGCCCGGTGGTGGGCGAACGGGTGCGTCACCGACTGGAAGCCGACCATGAGCGAGGTCGGCTTGCCGGCGACCTGGGGCACCAGCCAGGCGCCGCGGCGGTTGGCGGCCACGCCGCGATCGATCCACTCCCGCCACAGGTCCGGCGCGAAGTCGGCCTGGAGCACCTGGTAGGTCACCGGCACGCCGGCCCGGATGGAGATCTCCGACATCCAGGCGAACTCGTGGTCGAGATCGCGCATGTCGCTGGCCAACGAGAAGACCCGGTGCCCCGCCTTGCCCAGCGCCTCGCCGATGGCGATCAGCTCGTCGGCCGCGGCGGTGGTCCCCGCCGCCAGCTCGCCGTCCTTGGCCCGGTGCAGGATCGTGCGGGTCGTTGACGCTCCGATGGCGCCCGCCTGCACGGCCTCGCGCACGAGCGCCGCCATCTCGGCGATCTCGTCGCTGTTGGCCAAGTCGTTGGCTCGGCCCTCGCCGAGGACGTACGCGCGCAGCGCGCCGTGCGGGACGAGCGACGCCACATCGAGCACGCGGTCGGTGCGCTCCACCTCGTCGAGGTACTCGCCGAAGGTCTCCCAGTTCCAGTTCATGCCCTCGGCCAGCGCTGCGCCCGGGATGTCCTCCACCCCCTCCATCAGCTGGATCAGCCAGGCGCGGTCGGACTCGCGTGCCGGAGCGAACCCCACACCGCAATTGCCCATGACGACGGTGGTCACCCCGTGCCAGCCCGACGGCGAGACCTCCGGGTCCCAGGTGGCCTGGCCGTCGTAGTGGGTGTGGATGTCGACCCAGCCCGGCGTGACGAGAAGGCCGTCGGCGTCGATGACGCGCCGGGCCGGTCCCTCGACTTCGCCCACGGCGGTGACGATGCTGCCGTCGATGGCGACGTCACCGATCCTGGTCGGCTGGCCCGATCCGTCGGCGATAGTGCCGCCGCGGATGATCAGGTCATGCATAGAGGCTCCTCCCCGGAACGCGCCGGCGCGCCGATCACACCCAGCTTCGCAGCTTTTCGATCATGGCGACCGGGTCGGCCCCTACCGGCGTCACGTTGAGGTGCGTCACCCCCACCTCGGCGAGGGCGGCGACGCGCTCCTTGATGTAGGACTCCGGGCCGCAGAGCGACGTCGCCTCGAGCAGCTCGGCCGGCACCAGCGCAGCCGCCTCCTTCTTCTTCCCCGAGAGGTAGAGGTCCTGGATCTCGGCCGCCTCCTTCTCGTAGCCGTAGCGGCACGCCAGCGCGTTGTAGAAGTTCTTGCCTTTGGCGCCCATGCCGCCGATGTAGAGCGCGGCGGCACCCCGGCCGAGGTCGCGGATGGGGGCCACCTCGGACTCCTCGCCGATGGCCAGGATGCCGCCCGCGGCGATCTGCAGCGTGTCGAGCGACGAATCCCGCTTGGCCGTCCCAGCCGCCAGCGACGGGCCGAAGACCTCCTTGGCCTTGTCGGGCACGAAGAAGATGGGCAGCCACCCGTCGGCGATCTCCGCGGTCATGGCGACGTTCTTCTCACCCAACGCGGCGACCCAGATCGGGATGCGCGAGCGCACGGGGTGGTTGATCAGCTTGAGCGCCTTGCCCAGCCCGGTGCCCTCCCCGGCGCGGCAGGGGGATGTGGTACGAGGCGCCGTCGTGGGTCAGCGGAGCCTCGCGGGCCCAGACGTCGCGACAGATCTCGATGATCTCGCGCGTCCGGCCCAGCGGCCGGTCGTAAGGGACGCCGTGGAAGCCCTCGATCACCTGGGGGCCCGAGGCGCCGAGGCCGAGGATGCAGCGTCCGCCCGAGACGGCGTCGACCCCGGCGGCCGTCATGGCGATCAGCGTGGGCGTGCGGCTGTAGATGGGCAGGATGGCCGAGCCGATCTCGAGCCGCTCGGTCTTGGCGGCCAGGAACCCCATGAAGCTCGGGGCGTCGAAGCTGTAGGCCTCGGCCACCCAGACGACATCGAGCCCGACCTTCTCCAGCTCCACGGCCTGCCTGGCCGATTCGGCGAACCCGCCGGCGTAGTTCAACGTCATGGACAGCTTCACGCGGTCCTCCTCTCGTTTCGTTGCGCCCATCCTGTCTGCAGAAAAGAGTGTACTCAACTCCGCTACGGGCGACCCATAGCATCGCAGCCGTGACCGCAGACCGGATCAATCTCGTCCTCTTCGACCTCGGTGGTGTGCTGATTCAGCCCGGCGGGGTGGCCTCCATGCGGGCCTTGTCCGGCATCGAGAGCGACGAGGAGCTCTGGACCCGATGGCTCGCGTGCCCATGGGTGCAACGCTTCGAGGCCGGGCGGTGCTCGCCCGAGGAGTTTGCCGCCGGGGTGGTCGCCGACTGGGAGCTCGAGCTGGAGCCGGCTGCGTTCCTCCAGGCATTCGGCGGATGGCCCGAACCCCCATTCGACGGTGCGCTGGAACTCGTCGAAGCGTCCAGGCGACGGTCCCCGCCGGGTTCCTCTCGAACATGAACTCATTCCAATGGGCCGGCCAACTACGAGGGGATCCCGCTGACCGACGCCTTCGCCTTCCGCTTCCTCTCCTTCGAGCTCGGCCTGGTGAAGCCCGACGCGGCCATCTTCGAGGCCGTGGCGGCCCGACTCCCGGTCCCCCGCCACCGGGTGCTCTTCCTCGACGACAACGCCGTCAACGTGGACGCCGCCGCCGCAACCGGCTTCGCCGCTCTTCACGTGCGCGGTCTTTCCGCCGCCCGGGCGGCACTGGTCGAGACCGGGGTGCTCGCGGTCTGAGGGCCCCGACTCGCCGCAGCACGGGTTGGGGCCCGCCGCTGCGCCTGTGCCAACATGCCGCCCATGGTTGCCAACGGCCCGCTTCTGCGTCTTCTGCCGCGCCTCACCGACGACGTCGCGTTCTTCTGGACCTCCGGCGAGGACGGCGTCCTGCGCTTCCTGCGCTGCGACGACTGCGGGTTCTACATCCACCCGCCGGGCCCGGTCTGTCCCCGCTGCCTCTCCCACAACGTCGAGCCCCAGGCGGTCAGTGGGCGGGGCCACGTCGAGACCTTCACCGTCAACTACCAGCAGTGGATCCCCGGCAGCGACCCGTACATCATCGCCTGGGTGTCGATCGACGAGCAGCCCGACGTCCGCCTGACGACCAACCTGGTCGACGTCGAGCCCGACGACGTGCGGATCGGCATGCCGGTACGCGTGCTCTTCGAGCACGCCGACGACGTCTGGCTCCCGCTCTTCACACCGGTGGAGGACGCGTCGTGAGCCCGCGGCCGACTGAGGAGCCGCTGGAGCGGCGGGCCATCATCTCGGGCATCGGGCAGTCAGACGTGGGCCGGCGGCTGGGGCGGCCCGAGCTCGACCTCACGGTGGAGGCGTCGTTGGCCGCCATTGCCGACGCCGGGTTGACCCGCGACGACATCGACGGGATCTCGACCTATCCCGGCATGGGGGCCGGGACGCCGGGGTTCGGCGGCCCCCCGACACCCGAGGTCCAAGATGCGCTCGGCCTGTCGCTGAACTGGCACGACGGCGGCGGCGAAGGACCGGCGCAGATGCGCGCCGTCATGGCGGCGGCCCTCGCCGTCGCGGCCGGCCTGGCCCGCCACGTGCTCGTCTACCGCACGGTCACCGAGGGCTCCGCCCAGGGAACCGGCGGCCGCCAACCGATGGGCGGCACGGGCGGCGGGGGCTCGGTCCCCCGGTTCGGCAGCTTCATGCAGTGGTCGCTCCCCTACGGCGCCGTCTCGGCCGCCAACTGGATCGCCATGGTGGGTCAGCGACGCGTGCACGAGTTCGGGCTGACGCGCGAGCAGCTCGGCCAGATCGCCATCAACGGCACGGCGCAACGCTGCGCTCAACCCCAAGGCCGTCTACACGGACCCGATGTCGATGGACGACTACCTCGCGGCGCGCATGATCACCACGCCGCTGTGCCTCTTCGACTGCGACGCGCCGTGCGACGGTTCGACCGCCGTCATCGTGTCGCACCGCGACGTCGCCGGCGACCTCGACCACCCGCCGTGCAGATCAACGCGCTCGGCACCGCGCTGCGCGGCCGGCCGAGCTGGGACCAGTTCGACGACATGACGACGATGGCGGCGCGTGACGCGGCGGCCTCCATGTGGGAGCGCACCGACCTCAAGCCGACCGACGTGGACACCGCGCAGCTCTACGACGGCTTCAGCGTGCTCACCATCGTCTGGCTCGAGGCCATGGGCTTCTGCGGCCGGGGTGAGAGCGGGCCCTTCATTGAGGGCGGCGCCAATATCGCCCGCGACGGGCTCCTGCCGCTGAACACGGCAGGGGGCCAGCTCTCCGGCGGGCGCCTGCACGGGTTCTCCCTCATCCACGAGGCCTGCGTGCAGCTCCGCGGTGAGGGCGGTCGAGCGCCAGGTCGTGCGTCCGGGTGGCCGGAACCCCGAAGTGGCCGCCGTGGCCAACGGCGGCGGTCCGATCGCCGGCACGATGCTGCTCACCCGGGGCATCCGCTGATCCCAGCGTCCCTGACCTGCGATCTTCCCAGGAGTCTCTACCTCTACTTGAGAGAGAGGTTGAGACTTCTTCTCTCGGCTGGCTGCTCAACCTGAAGTCGAGGTTGAGAGTTTCAGGACCTGGGCGTCGGCGGCGTCGGGCGTCGTGCCCGCCAGGTGGTGCGCCGCCCGTGAGGCCAGGGCCACCAAGGTCAGCGTGGGCCCGTAGCCGCTCGAGGTGACGAAGACCGAGGAGTCGGCGACCACGACGTTGTCGAGCGAGTGCACCCTGCCCCAGCGGTCCACCACCGAGGTGTCGGGGTCGTCCCCCATGCGCACCGTGCCCATGACGTGGCGGCTCTCGGGATCGGCGTCGGCGCCCGTCCCGTGGTACGAGACGCCCGGGGAGGAGGTGTGGATCACCCATTCGGCGCCCATCTCCTCCAGCACGGACTGCAGGATCTTGCCGTGGTACTTCGACGCCGCCAGCTCGTGGTGGCCGGGCTGGTACGTGACCCGGGCGACCGGAAAGCCCCGGGCATCACGGATGGACGGGCTCAGGTCGACCGTGTTGGTGGCGTAGGGCAGGTCCTCGCCCTGCATGATGAAGGCCCACATGCGCTCGCGCAGGTTCGATTCGCGCATCGCCCGGGCGTGGTCACGGCCCCAGGGCGAGTGGCGTGCCTCCATGATCGGCAGCCCTCCCCCGCTGTGCTCGACCAGGCCGCCGCGGAACCACGGGAGCCCGGCTCCGGCCGCCGCCTGCCGCGTGCGGTCGTCTTGGACCATGGCGTCGTCGTGCACGTGGGTGACGGCGCGGCCCTTGTGCGGATGCAGCCGCATGGTCGGGAAGTGCCCGACGACGATGGTCTGGAAGTGCACCATCAGGTACTTGCCGAGCGCCGGGTGGTCCAGGCCGGAGAGCAGGAGGAGGCGCGGCGTCTCGATGGCGCCTCCCGCCACCACGACCAGCTCGGCCTCCCTGATGTGCGTGACGCCGTCCCGATCGATGAACTCGACGCCGGTCGCCCGCCGGCCCTCGGTGATGATCCGGCTGACGTAGGTCTCTGCCATCAGCTCCGCCCGCCCCGTGGCCATCGCCTTGGTCAGCAGCGCCACCGGGTCGCCCTTGGCGTGGATGGGGCAGCCGAAGAAGGCGCAGAAGCCGCAGTTGTTGCAGGCCGGGCGCCCGTCGTAGGCGATGCTGTTCGCCGCCGTCGGCGCCTCGTAGGGGTGCAGGCCCACCTTCTCGGCGGCCGCCGACGACAGCACGGCGCCGTACATCGGCGCCCCCGGCGGCATCGGGTAGGCCCTGACCGCCAGGCGGCAAAGGGGTTGGCGCCCGCCCGGCCCGGACACGCCGATCGCCCGCTCGACCTCGGCGTAGTACGGCTCGAGCTCGTCGTAGTCGAGGGGCCAGTCGTCGACCGCGGCGCCCTCCTGCGGCCCGTAGGTGGAGAAGAGGCCGAAGTCCTCCTCCCGAAAGCGCGGCACCTTGCCGTCGGCGTGGGTCCCGCCGCCGCCCACCGTCGTGGGGATGGAGTTCACCTCGCCGACGTGCGTGTGCTCGCCCTCCTCCGCCGAGCGGCGGAAGGCCCGCGGCTCGACGAGCGGGTCGGGTCCGAGGAAGTAGCGCGACACGAACTTGATCTCGTCGTTGGAGTAGTCGCCGGCCGGCTGCGTCAGGTCGTCGGGATCGAGCAGATGGTTGCGACCCTTTTCCATGATGACGACGGACCAGCCGGCCCGGGTCAGCACCTCGGCCGCCGTGGCGCCCCCGGGGCCGGAGCCGATGATGATGGCGTTCGGGGCTCATGGCTGCGACACCTCGGCGTCGCTGTAGCCGCGCGGCTGCACGTCGCCCTCGTAGTCGATGTAGTCCCATCCGACCGTGTTGCGGTTGCCCCCGTACTCGGGCGCCCCGTACATGCCCTCGCAGCAGTGCTCCCACAGGAGCTCGCAGAAGGCCTCGTCGTCGCGCAGCCGGCGACGCTGCTCGCGGCCGTCCACCTCGGTGAAGTCGGCGCCCAGCGCGGCCAGTCCTTCCCGGTAGCGCTCCTGCAGGCCGACCACCGGCCCGTTGAACTCGCGCTCGGGCCGGCCCTGCGAGCCCTCGAGCCGCATGCGCCAGGCCAGCTCGTCCAGCGGGGACAGGCGGATGGAAGGTGGCGAAGCCGGCCACGCCGCCCTTGCGCCCCGAAGTCGGGCCGCCGGCCCAGATGCGGGGCGGGTCGAACGAGAAGGCCCCCAGGAACCCGTCGATGTAGTCGGCCACGCCGGCCTCCTCCGCTCCTGGCGTGCCCTCGCCCGAGGGCATCATCTGGGCACAGGCGGCCCGCAGCGTGGCGTACTCCTGGTCACTCAGCCAGACGGGCATCGGGCAAACGTAGCTTCGCACCGCACCCGTTTGCTGACGCTGCTGTCAGGTTCGGTTGGTAGTCCGTCCCTGTCCCCGCCACACCGCGGGATCCCGGATCAGGGCTTGAAGGCGCAGCCGTCCCAGTAGGAGACCAGGTGACGACGGAATGACCCCCGCAGCTCAATGGTCAGGACGTGAGGGCCGGCCTCGGGATCGCCGCAGTAGCGGATCGTGAGGCCTCCGGCGGGCAGGTCCACGAACGGACCGGCATCGGTCGGAGCCTCGGTCGTCGTATCCAGGAGGATCAGCGGGCTGGCACAGCAGCGGTGCGAATGGGACCGCACGTAGACGATGCCGCCGTGCCCGGCGGCGAACGTCCTGGCTTCGGGCGAGACGACAACGTCCATCAACACCAGCGTACGGTGGCCGGCGGTCCTGGCCGCCGTCGGGCGTCAGGCTGGTGCGGGACCCCCGGGCGGCGGGCCGACGTCAGTCTCCAGGTCGACGTCGACCTCGTGGTGGTGCGGCACCGCACCCACCCGGTGGGCGAACCACAGCAGGGCGCGCTCACTCTCGTCGAGCACCTCGCTGACCAGGTTGCCCGTCTCGCTCGCCCCGAGGTCGACCAGGCGGCACCAGTTGACCAACACGCGGAACCCGGGGCCCCGGTAATGACGGCCGGCCACCTGGAGCGGGACGATGGGCATGCGCAGGGCCCAGGCAACGAGGCCGCCGGCGATCTCGGGGAAGGCGGCCCGATGCCGCAGGATGTCCGAGTACTGCCCCGTGACGACATCGGCCATGTTCTCCAACGCGTCGGAGCCCGGCTCGAAGTAGCGCGAGTGCGCCACCACCGGCGGATGGTCCGGCGCGTTGGTGCTCATGCGGGTGCCACCGAACTTCGGCGAGGCCGGTTCCGCCCCGAAGACGCCGAGCTCGGCGATGGCGTCACCCGGTGCCTGCTCCGAGAAGAAGTGGGACTGCTGGAGGTGAAGGTCGCGCAGGCCGTCGACCGTCATGCCGGGGCTGCCTGCCACCACGACGTCCGTGACCACCAGCCCGGCATCGGCCAGGGCGGCCCCGGTCACGATCGACCCGAAGCTGTGGGCGATCACGGTCAGCGACTGCTCAGGCTCGAGGGACAGGGAGGCGACGAACTCCGTGAGGTCGTGGGCGGCCGTCGCCAGGTCCTCGTTGCACTCGATCGACCCCGCCGCAGCGGCCAGAACGTCGGCCGGGTTGTCGTAGCCCTTCCACAAGACGACGGCGGTCGAGGTACTCGCCTCGTAGAGGTTGTAGCGCATCGGGGATCCAGTCCTCGCACAGGTTCGACCCGTCACCGACACCGGGAACGAACACGGCGACGTGCTCGGCCGACTCGAGATCACCGAAGAGGAGCGCGTAGTGCTGCAGCTGTGGGCGGTACACCAGGATGTCGGCCCCGGAGGACAGGAGCGTCTCGAGCAGGGTGATCCGGTCTTCGTCGTCGTCCTCGGTCGCGCCGGCGAGGTCCATCTGCGCCGCGGCAAGGTTGCTGGCGGCCCGACGGGACAACAACTCCTTTCCGCGCATGGAACAGGTTACGCCGCGCCCACGAGCACCTCGGGTATGTCGCGCTGCCTGGCCCGCCACGGCGCAGGAGCGGAGCTCCTGAACGCGGAAGACCCAGGATCCGCCCGGCGATGATGTCGCGCTGGACCTGTGACGTCCCACCGGCAATGCCGGCCGCCTTGCTCCAGAGCCATTGCCGTGCCCAGGGTCCCGCCTCGGCGGATGTCGCGTCGCGTCCGGTGACGAGCAGCGCCGCGTCCGAGAGTCCCTGCGTCATGGCCGTCCATGTGAGCTTGACCCAGCTCGACTCGGGGCCCGGCTCCTCGCCGCGCCCGAGCCGGGTCAGGGTGCGCAGATTGTGCAGGCGGAGCACGTTGAGATCGATGTACGCCTGCGCCAGCGCGTCGGCGACCAACGGGTCGTCCAACGAGCCGTTGGCTCTCGCCTCCTCGTACAGCCGGGCGAGGTAGGCCTCGTGGACGACCTGCTCCTTGAACGGGAAGTTCGTCCCGCGCTCGTGCGCCAGCGTGGAGCCGGCCACGGTCCAGCCCTGCCCCTCGATCCCCACCACGTGCTCCGACGGCACGAAGACGTCGGTCAGGAAGACCTCGTTGAATTCGGCGTCGCCCGTCATCTGCACCAGCGGGCGCACGTCGACGCCGGGGTCGGACATGTCGACGATCAGCGCGGTGATCCCCTGCTGGGGCCGCGGCGCGTCGGCGTCGGTGCGCGCCAGGCAGAGGCCCCAGGAGGCGAACTGGGCGTAGGACGTCCAGACCTTGCGGCCCGTGACCTCGAAGCCCCCGTCGACCGGCGTCGCCCGCGTGGAGAGCGAAGCCAGGTCGCTCCCGGCGTCGGGCTCGCTGAAGAGCTGGCACCAGATCTCCTCCGCCGAGAGGATGGGCGGCAGGTAGCGCAGGCGCTGGTCCTCGGTGCCGTGGGCCAGCAGCGTCGGGCCCACCAGGTTGATACCCACCCGGTTCACCGGCTGGGGGGCCTGGGCCCGGGCGTACTCGCTCTGGTACAGCGCGACCTGCACCGGCGTGGCGCTGCGCCCGCCGTAGGAGCTGGGCCAGTGCACACCGACCCAGCGGTCGGCAGCCAGGGTGGCCTGCCACTCCCGGCCCCAGGCCACCTCGTCGGCCAGGTCGACGAAGGCGGGCGGGCGGCGCAGGTGCTCGTCCAGCCAGGCCCGGAAGGACGCGGCGAACTCCTCGTCCTCTTTCTTCAGCGCGAGATCCACGCCGGCTCCCTCCAGCACACTGACATCGGCGTCACGTTACCGGCGCCCGGGGGCTTTGCACCTTTAACCCCCGAATCGCCCCAATAGAAATGCAAACGGTTGTTCTGCACATTTATTGGGTACATGACAAGTGAGTCTGGCTTCGCCTCAGGGGAAGGGGGCGGGGTCATTCTCTACCCGGACCCCCCAAACGCTTACCAGCGAAGCGTGAAAATCCTCAGGCCGCCGTTTTCCTCGCCCTCGTCATACTCCACGACACGTTGGCTCATCTTCATGGATGCGGTGTTCCTGGGATCAACCTTCCAGTAGGCGGTGCCACTGAGGGTCTCTTCTCTCAAGATCACTGAGGCACGTCTGGAAAAGGACCGAACCGTAGTGGTAGGGGTGATTCCGCAGGTCCGTCTTGACTCCAACGGCCCTGAAGAACCAACTGCCGTCCCGCGTGGGTTCATAGGCCAACACCCCACTGATCGGAGCGTCGTCCGTCACAAGCATCCTGAGGCGGTTCAGTCGGGTCGGGATAAATGTGCAGATCGCTGGAAAAGGGTGCAGGCACTCATTTCAGGGCAAAGCCGCGCCCGGGTATGGTGCCCTGCCGTGACGGCCCGCCTCCGACCGACCTGGGTACCCGAGCAGGCCCGCCGCTACCGGCAGGCGGGCGGCCCCTGGGACGTGCCCACCCTGGACGCCCTGATCGCCGCGCACGGCGGCGAGGTGGTCGACGGTGCCACCCGGCTCTCGGCGACCGAGGCCGACGCGCTCGTGGCCACCGTCGCGGGCGGCCTCCGGGAGAGAGGGGTCCGGCGGGGCGAGGCCGTGGCGTGGCAGGTGCCCAACAGCCTGGCGGCGGCCGTCCTGACCCGGGCCTGCTGGCGCATCGGCGCCGTGGCGGCGCCCGTCCTGCACTCGTTCGGCTCCGCGGACGTGGAAGCGGCCCTCGGCCAGATCGACCCGGCCCTGGTCCTGGAGCTCGGCGCCGAGGCGTTCTCCGACCCCGCCGCTCTCGCCGACGCGGTCGGTGGCGCCCCGGTGCCCGCCGGCGCATTTCCCAGTCAGCCTTCCGACGTCGCCCTGGTCCTGTTCACCTCGGGCTCGACCGGGGTCCCCAAAGCAGTACTGCACACGCAGCGCGGCCTGAGCTGGAAGGCCTCGTTGATGGCGCGGGTGCACGGCCTCGGCCCGGCCGACGCGGTGCTGATGCCGGCGCCGATGGCCCACATCTCGGGGCTGCTCAACGGGGTCCTCGTGCCGGGCGCCGCCGGCCTGCGCTCGGTCCTCGTCCGCCGCTTCGACCCCGAGCAGGCACTGGCACTGGTGGCGCGCGAGCGCATCTCCTTCCTGGCGGGCCCGCCGACCTTCTTCATCGCCATGGCGCGCGCCCTGGCCGAGGGGCCGGGCACCGACGTGTCGTCGATCCGGCTGGTGTCCAGCGGCGGCGCCTCGGTGACTCCGGCCTTCGTGGAGGACACGGCGCGCACGTTCGACTGCCGCGTCAAACGCACGTACGGCTCGACCGAGGCGCCGACGGTCACCACGAGCACCGACGACGACCCGTTCGAGAAGGCCCGCGACACCGACGGACGCGCCGTCGGCGCGGTCGAGCTCCGCGTGTCGGACCTCGAGACGGGTGCGCGCTGCGCCACCGGATCGCCGGGCGAGCTGTGGGTGCGCGGCCCCGAGATGTTCGCCGGGTACGCCGATGCGGCGCAGACCCGCACCGTGATTGCGCGGGGAGGCTGGTTCCGCACGGGCGACCTCGCCACGGTCGACCGCGACGGTTGGGTGCGCATCGTCGGGCGGCTCAAGGACGTGATCATCCGCGGAGGCGAGAACATCTCGGCCTCCGAGGTCGAAGCGGCGCTGGAGGCGCACCCCGACGTGCAACACGCGGTCGCGGTCGGCTATCCCGACCCGCTGATGGGCGAGCGCGTCGCCGCCTTCGTCGAGTCGGCCGCGCCCTTCGACCTCGAGGAGTGCCGGCGGTGGTTCGCCGGCCGCGGCATGGCCGTCTTCAAGACGCCCGAGAGGGTCGAACGGCTGGACCATCTGCCGTTGCTCGGCTCGGGCAAGCCGGACCGGGCCGCCCTGCAGCGCCGCGCCGCCTCCACCTGATCCATGTCCGCGCCGGAGGCCCGCACTAGCTTTGTGCGGTGCCTCGCCGCAATCTGATTCCCTTGCTGTTGCTGGCCGTCCTCGGCGTCGGCGCGCTGGGTTTCGCCGTGCTGGGCGCGTCGTCGGCCCCCAGCGGGGCGACGCTCACGGTGCAGAACGCGTCGGTCCGGACCTTCGGCACGCCCACCGGGTCGACGTCCTTCGCCGTGGACCTCGTCAACGCCGTCGCGGCCCCCGGGTCGGGAGGCACGAGGAGCCAGGTGCGCCAGGTCGACTACACGCCGCCTGACCGCATGAGCGTGTACCAGCAGGTCGGCTCCAGCTTGAAGCTCCAGAAGTCCCTCACGCCCGCCGCCATCACCTGCAGCCTGAGCACGTACACGGCCATCGTCGGCGGCTCCACGCCGTGGACGGCGAGCGGAACGGCCTTCGTGCGGACCGAGACCCTGGCGACCTACGACGCCCGGGTGCCCGTCGCAGTGGGCACGACGTGCGTGCCCCGACAGAGCACCGTGCAAGGCACGGTCAAGGAGAGGGCCGCCGTGCGGGCGGGCTACCTCGTCGGCGTCCGCGTCACCGTCGCTCGTGCCACCCCAGAAGCTGACCAACGGACAGCACGCCCTCAGCGGGGCCGAGAACCAGGCGCTGGTCCTGCTCGAGATCAACGGCACCCGTACGGCCGCACTGGGCTCGTAACGCGCCGGCGGGCTGTCAGGAAAGGTCCTGGCCCGCCTCGAGCCGGGCGCGCAGCAGCGTGGCGATGCGGTCGCGGTGCGCCGCGGCATCTCCGTAGCTCACCTGGTCGAGCTGCGCCCGCTTCAGGTAGAGGTGCATGTCGTGCTCCCACGTGAAGCCGATGCCGCCGTGCACCTGAAGCCCCGCCGCCATGACACGACGCGACGCATCCGAGCACCAGGCCTTGGCCATGCTGGCCGACAGCGAGCGCTCCGGGTCGCCTGCGGCCGCGCACCAGGCCGCGTAGTACGCAGTCGAGCGCATCCCCTCCACGTCGACCAGCGCGTCGGCCAGCATGTGCTTGACGGCCTGGAACGAGCCGATGGGCTTGCCGAACTGCACCCGGTCCTTGGCGTACTGGACGGTGTCCGCCAGCACGTGGTCGGCGGCACCGAGCATCTCCGCACTGGCCAGCGTGGCCGCCCGGTCGACGAGCAGCGCCGCTGCCTCCTCGCCGCCGAGGAAGAGTGCCGGCGTGTCGTCGAAGGCCAGGACGCCGAGCTCGCGCGTGCGGTCCATGGCGGACAGCGGCGGCGGACGGCCCTCGGTCCGCAGGTCGACCCCGTAGACGGCACCCGCGGCCAGTACCACGGCCACATCGGCCGAAGGGGCGTAGGCGACCGGGGGCGTCTTCCCGCTGAGGCGCACCTGGCCCTGCGGTCCCGAGACGGTCAGGCCGCTGGGGCCCGGCGCGGCGGCGACGCAGCCCACCGCGGCGCCCTCGCCCAGCGCCTCCCGCCAGTCCTTGGTCCCGGCGTCCGCCCGCGCCTCGTCCCCGCACAACGCGCCGAGCGCCACGATGGTCGGGAGGAACGGTGCCGCCACCAGGCGGCGGCCGATCTCCTCGCACAGCACGGCGAGCTCCACCATGCCCAGCTCCAGGCCGCCCTCGTCCTCGGGCAGCTCGATCGCCAGCCACCCCTGCTCCGCCATGGCGGACCACACGGCGTCGTCGTAGCCCCGCGGCGCGTCCGCCGCGGTCCCACCGGAGGCAGCGCCGGCCCCCGGCAGCGTGCCGACGATCGCCCCGGTCCCGACACGGGCCCGGAGTGCGTCGGACCCGGCCATCCCTTCGAGGAGGGACGCCGCGGCATCGCGCAAGGCCTGCTGGTCGGCTGAGAGGTCGAAGTCCACGGCGGCGCAGTCTACGGTGGCCACTGACACGGGTGTCACCTCGCGCGGCGGCTGTGCCATGCTGCGGCCGATGGATCTGCACGCCACGGCTGAGCAGGAGTCGCTGCGGGCGTCGTTCCGGGCCTGGCTCATGGAGCACCTGCCGTGGCCCTACGGCGTCGGGCTGCCACCGCGCTTCGACGACCTGGCCGAGACGGTCGCCTTCGGGCGGCGCTGGCAGGGCGAGCTGGCGGCCGACGGCTGGGTCGGCCTGACCTGGCCCGAGGAATACGGCGGCCGCGGCCTGGGGGCGCTCGAGAACTACGTGGTGATCGAGGAGCTGGCCCGGGCCCGGGCCCCCGAGCTGGTGGGCCGCATCGGCATCAACCTGGTCGGTCCCACGCTGCTGGCCCACGGGACGCCCGAGCAGAAGGAGCGCTTCCTCCCCCGGATCCTCTCGGCGTCCGAACTGTGGTGCCAGCTCTTCAGCGAGCCCGACGCCGGGAGCGACCTGGCCTCGCTTACCACCCGCGCCGTTCCCGTCGAGGGCGGCTACCGGGTCACCGGGCGCAAGGTCTGGACCTCGTACGCCCAGTTCGCCGACTGGGGCCTCTGCCTCACCCGGAGCGACCCCACCGCACCGAAGCGCCAGCAGGGCATCACCGCGCTCGTCATCGACATGCACGCCGAGGGCGTCGTGGTGCACCCGCTCGTGCAGTCCACGGGCGAAGCCGAGTTCAACGAGGTCGAACTCGACGACGTCTTCGTGCCGCGCGACCGACGCGTCGGCCCCGAGGGCGAGGGGTGGGGTGTCGCCGGGTCCACGCTGGCCCACGAGCGCGGCATCAATCCCCGCCAGCTGGTGATCCACACGCAGCTCATTGAGGAGCTGCTCCGCCTGGCCGAGGCCAACGGAAGCTTCGACGACTGGCGCCTGCGCCAGTCCCTGGCGCAGGCCGCCACCGAGGTACGGCTCTTCCAACTGCACAACTGGCGCTCGCTGACCCGCCTCTCCAAGGGCGAGGCGCCCGGCCCCGAGGGCAGCGCCCTCAAGCTGTACTGGAGCGAGATGTCCAAGCGGCTGCACCAGACCGCGCTCGACGTGCTGGGCTCGGCCTCCCCCTTGTGGGAGGGGGCGGAGGGTAACCCCGCCGACGGCGCCTGGCAGCGTTCGTGGCTGTATTACCAGGCATCGTCCATCTTCGCCGGGACCAACGAGATCCAGCGCACGCTGGTGGGCGAGCGGGTCCTCGGGCTCCCCCGGGGTTGAGCGTCACCGGGCGGCGCACGGCACGGCAGGATGGGCCACCGAGCAAGGATGGGTGAGATGGCAGAGAACTTCGAGACGATCCTCTACGTGGTCGATGGTGCCGTGGCCACCATCACCATGAACCGGCCGGACATGGCCAACGCGCAGGACTCGACGCTCATTGACGAGCTCGACGCGGCCTTCGACCTGGCCGACGCGGACGACGCTGTCCGGGTCGTGATCCTGGCCGGTGCGGGCAAGCACTTCTCCTCGGGGCATGACCTCAAGGCACTGGTCAGCGGTGACGGGTCCGACCCCTGGGTGGCCCTGCGCGAGACGCCCGAAGGCAAGTTCCAGCACGAGAAGACCATGTACTACGACCGCTGCATGCGCATCCACGACTTCCGCAAGCCGACCATCGCCGCCGTGCAGGGCAGCTGCGTTGCCGCCGGTCTGATGCTGGCGGCCATGTGCGACCTCATCGTCGCCGCCGACGACGCCGAGTTCTCCAACCCGGTCCTGCGCCTGACGGGGGCCGGCGTCGAGCTGCTCGTCGAGCCGTGGGAGCTCGGTATCCGCAAGGCGAAGGAGTTCCTCCTCACCGGCGACACCATCGACGCGCAGGAGGCCTGGCGCCTGGGACTGGTCAACCGGGTGGTCCCCCGGAACGAGCTCGAGACCAGGACGCGGGAGCTGGCGGAGAGGATCGCCCTCGTTCCCCCGGTCACGGCCCAGACGGTCAAGGACAGCCTCAACCAGACCGGCACGCTCATGGGCAAGCGCGACGCGTCTGAAGTACCACTTCATGGCCCACCACTGGGTGCACAACTCGGCCACCGCGCTCAACGCGCTCGCCGCCCGCAAGGCCAAGGGCTCCATGCGCGAGGTCATGGCGGAGCGCGACAAGGGCCACCCGGAATGAGCGACCCGTCCCAGGGGCCGCTCGCCGGCATCCGTGTGATCGACGTCGGGACGCGAATCTCCGCCCCGTTCTGTGCCGGCCTCCTCGGCGAGCTCGGCGCCGACGTCATCAAGGTCGAGCTGCCCGGCGAGGGCGACTTCATGCGCACGATCGGCCCGTTCGTCCCCGTGGAGGACGGCCCCGACTACTCGCTGTTCTGGGCCGTGGAAGGCCGGGGCCGGCGTGGCGTCACCTGCGACCTGCGCAAGCCCGAGGGCAAGGAGCTCTTCCAGCGGCTGGTGGCGACGGCGGACGTCCTGTGCGAGAACTTCCGCCCCGGCACCATGGAGCGCTGGGGCCTCGGCCCGGCCGACCTGCCCGACGAGCTCGTCTACGTGCGCATCAGCGTCTTCGGGCAGACCGGGCCCTACGCCCGCGCCCCGGGCTGGACCGGCTCGGCATCGCCTTCGGCGGGCTCCTCAACCTCACGGGCGACCCCGATCGCCCGCCCGTGCGGCCCGGCGTCACCATCTCGGACTACCTGACGGGCACCTTCGCCGCCTTCGCCGCGGTGGCCGCGCTGTACGGCCGGGACCAGGAGGGCCAGGGGGGCGACGTCGTCGACGCGCCGCTCTACGGCTCCATCCTGCGCGTCCTGGAGTGGACGCTGGCGGGCTACGACAAGCTGGGCATGGTGCGCCAGCGCGAGGGGAACCGGCTCTCGACCTCGGCCCCGCTCGACAACTACCCGACGGCAGACGGCCACTTCATCTGCATTGTGGCGGGCTCGGACGCCAACTTCCATCGGCTGTGCACGGCCATGGACCGGCCGGACCTGATCGAGGACCCCCGCTTCCTCACGCTGGCCGAGCGGGCGTCCCGGAGCGGGGAGATCAACGGCATCGTGGCCGACTGGACCTCGAGCCTCCCCGCCGAGGAGATCACCGCCCGCTGCGTCGAGCACGACGTCCCGGTGGGCACCGCCTATAACGCCGCCGACATCTTCGCCGACCCGCACATGGCCGCCCGCGGTGACCTCGTCGCCGTCGACGATCCGATCATCGGCCCGGTCCGCCAGCAGGCGCCGTTTCCCCGCCTCGCCAACAGCCCGGCCGCCGTCCCTCGCGGCGCACCACGGCTCGGCGAGCACAACCGCGAGGTCTGGTGCGACCTGGTGGGCCTCAGCGACGACGAGCTGGTCGACCTCGCCTCCCGCGGCGTGATCTGAGACTCGAGCCGCCACGCACGGACGTCATCCGGGGTGCTTTCCAGCGGAACGTCGCGCACGACACCGGCCAGGTCGGGGTATCGTGCGCGTTGCGGAGCGAGGCGATGCTGAAGCGCAATGGCCGAATGGAGCACACACGAGCTTCTCAACGCGGAGCACGAGAAGACGATGGCCCGCATTGCGGCGCTGATCGCCGAATTGGATGACATCGTCGCGGCGACGGCGGACGCCAACGTTGACGACGAACATGACCCCGAGGGATCGACAATTGCATTCGAGCGAGCGAGAGTCTCCACGCTGCTGAGCCAGGGGCGTGCATACCTCGGAGAGCTCGAACTCGCACAATGTCGTGTCGGCGACGGCACCTACGGAGTGTGTGAACGTTGTGGGTCTGCCATCCCGCCGGAACGGCTCTCGGCGCGCCCCGTGGCGCGCACATGCATCCGGTGCGCACCTCGTTGAGGTCAGACCTCCGTCCGGATACCTTTTCGCACCATGGAACAGGCTCTGGCCGACCTGGTCGGCCCTGATCTGCGCGTCCTCTTCTGTGGGATCAACCCCGGGACGCTCTCTGGTGAGCTCGGTCTGCATTTCGCCCGGACGGGGAACCGGTTCTGGAAGGTGCTCTCCGCCGGTGGGTTCACCGAATCGGTGCTCTCACCTGCGGAGCAGCACATCCTGCCTGACCTCGGTGTTGGCATCACGAACCTCGTGGGGCGGGTGACTGCCGCTGCGAGCGAGCTCAGCAGCTCCGAGCTGCGGGAAGGCGCAGTGCAGCTCGCGGCCAAGGTGGAGGTGCTGCGGCCTCGCTGCGTTGCCGTGCTCGGGCTCCAGGCATACCGGACAGCTTTTCGCAGACCCGGAGCAACCATCGGCCCCCAGCCCGAACCGCTGGGCAACGCTCTTCTGTGGCTTCTCCCCAACCCGAGCGGCCTGCAGGCCCGCTATCAAGTCCCCGAAATGACCGACATGTTCAAAGCGCTCTTCGTCGCCACCGAGACGGCCTGACTCCGACGTCGTCAGGAGGCGAATCGGATGGACACTTCCTTCGTGTCGGCCGGATTGGTCGAGCTGGCGTTGTTCACTATGACGTAGCAGCTGTGAGCGGCGTCGCACACACCGTTCCCGATGGCGCCCGTGCCGATGTGGAGGACGACCGAGCCCGATCCCGTTGGGTCGGCATGCAGAATGGCCGCGTGGGCGAAGCTGCAGCCGGCTGAGCTGGCTGTCGAGGTCTCCACCGTGGAACACTCGAGGATGTTGACCACCTTGCCCGGGGTGTAGCCACTCCACCGAACGGTGACAGCCTGGCCGTCGCGCAGGCCGGTCTCGGGACTGACGGTGGCGCGGAGGTGGAGGGCTGCGGCCTTGGGGACGGGCAACGCGGCGCGAGATCCCTGCGCCCATGCGGTGTGCACCGTCGACTGGGAGGTGCGACCGTCAGTCGCCACCGCAGGCAGTGCTCCCTGCTCGTGCTTGAGATAGGCGTTGAAGAAGGCCGTCGTTGACGCAATGACCGCACCCGACGTCGGACCGACCACCCCCGAGGCGGCCATGTGGGCTACCGACCCCGTCGTGTCCGAGCGAGCGTCCCATTTCAGCGCGAGCAACGCCTTGGGCCCACGCGCCTGGTTGAACACGGCGACCGCATCGGCATAGGGGATGAGACCGTCGTGGAGATCCTGGACGATGAGCAGAGGCGGTGCCTCTGCCATGTCGTAGTGGCCACTGCCCAGCCCCTCGGTGGTGCCGGCCATGATGACTGCTGCCTTGACCCTGGTGTCACGACAGCAGCTGTTGGCGATCAGGCCCAACGTCGTGATGGCGCCGTTGGAATGGCCTGCGGCCCCGATCTCGTTCGGGTCGACGAGACCCGACAGCGGCCCGTTCGGGGTGCTGTCGGCCTTGAGTACCTGGCCAATGACGAAGCTCATGTCACCCGGCTGGTTCGCGATGTCCCCGGCGTCGGCACCGCCGGGCGTCTCGCTGCTCGACAGGGGGAACAACGGAGCAGCCACCACGTAGCCTGCGGCCGCCCAGGCGCTCAGCAGCTCGCTGTACCCCTGGGGCGAGCCCCCCAGGCCGTGGGCAAAGACGATCAGCGGGTAGGGACCATGACCCGACGTGGTGGCCGATCCCGACCGCGCCGGATACCAGATGGTCGTGACGAGCGTGCGGGACGGCCGTGCCGGCATGCCGTCCCAGGGCGGGGTGGACCGCGAGGTGTCGACGAAGGTCATCGTTGTGGTCGCCACGGGCGTCGAGCTCGTGGCTCCGACGGCCGGCGTCGGCGCGGCCACTCCCGCCAGGGCGACGGCCGGCAGGAGCAGGCCACACGCAACTGCACCCGACAGCGCCGCCCGCTGTATCGGCCTCATCATCTTCTTCCTCCCAGACGAACCGCCATGGTGCCACAGGCCCGGCTTTGTTTCTCGGCCCGTCAACCAGCGCGTGCACGACGGGCTCGAACGGACGACATCGTCGCGAACGGATGCGGGCCCTCAGAGCGGCTCACGATTCCCTGGGGCGTTCAGGGCTTGTAGAAGCAGCTCTTGTACCAGCCGGGTGCGGGATCGCCGAGGAATGGCGGTGGACAGATCAGGACGCCGTAATAGCTGACGTCGGCGGACCCGTACTTGAATCGCCCGTCGGCGCCGTACGCCAGGCTGATCGACTTTCGGGCCAGGTTGTCGCAGCTGTATCCATCGGGCGAGCAGAAGGTATAGCCGCTCGATCCCGATGGGGTGCCGAACCACACGCCCGGCCCAATGTGATCGTCGTAGACGAACCGAGACTCCCCGTGGCACGGAAGGGTGGCGCCGTCCCCGTAGCAGTCCACCCGGTAGGTGCGCGAGCTGAAGCCGTTCTCGGTGACGTTGATGTCGGTCCACAAGGTCTTGCCCGAGGGCTCGGTGACCACGACCAGGTACTGGGCGTTGGATCCCTTGAAGAAACACGAACCGCTCCCGTTCGCGGTGTAGAGGTAGAAGCCGAGTCGGGACCGGGGGATCAGATCGCGGACGGTCGTGTCCGGAGAGACCTTCGCGTGGTCACATTGGCCACCGATGTCCGTGAAGACGACGTGATCGTCCGGCCGCACGAACCAGAACGCCTGAATGCCGATCCCGTCGTCGCCGTCTTCCCCCCCTCGGGGGCCGATCCCGTACGCCCCTGCCGGAGTGCTGAGGACAAGGGCACCGACCGCGCTCAACAGGACAGCATCCGCGACCGATGCCAGTGCCCTCCCGGATCCTGGTCCGGAGAGCTGGTTCCTTCGGCCGTCCCGCCACTCTGGACTCTTCGTCCCTCACATCCGAGCGATTGAGACGAAGTGTGCACGTGTTGGCGCAGCGGCACATCGGCTGTGCCAACGTCCTCCCCTGCTGTCAACCCGCCGTGCTGACGACCCGCCCGAAGTAGGTGGCGCCGCCGAAGGTGAAGATGCCGCCGTCGGCCGCCGCCATCCAGTACCCGTTGGTGGCATTGTCGGCCGCCACACCCACGACCGGCGCCGCCAGGCTCAGGCTTCCGGTGCTGCCGTCGAAGGGCGCTTGCCCATAGGTGAAGATGCCGCCGTCGGCCGCCACGAAGCGGTACCCCTGCCCGTTCGGAGCCGCCTCCATGCCCACGATGGGCTTGTTGAGATGGATGCTCCCCGTGCTCCCGTAGAACGGCGCGTTGTAGCTGAAGATGCCGCCGTCGGTGGCGACCTCCCAGTAGCCGCCGGTGGCGGGGTCGGACGCGATCCCCACGATGGGCTGGTTCACGGGCTTGCCACCCATGGAGCCGAAGAATTGCGCGTCGCCGAAGCTGAAGATGCCGCCGTCGGACCCGACCATCCAGTAGCCCTTGCCGTTGTGCGTGGTGGCGATGCCGACGATCGGCTTGTTGAGACGCAGGGAGCCGGTGGAACCGTAGAACGTCGCGTCGCCGAAGCTGAAGATGCCGCCATCGGACCCGACCAGCCAGTAGCCCTTGCCGTCGGGGGTAGATGCCATGCCGACGATGGGCGAGTTGAGCTGACCGCTCAGGGAGCCGTAGTTCTGGGCGGAGCCGAAGGCGGCGACCATGCCGTTGGCCTGCGTCTCCCAGTAGCCGGTGCCGTTGGTGGTCGGCGCGATGGCGACCGTCCGCGAGCCGGACTGGACCGCGGAAGCGAGCTGGCTCCAGCTGTCCGTGATGTCGGTCGGCGGCGAGCACGAGCTGACGAAGATGGCGGCGATGGAGCCCCCCGAAGCGTCAGAGGAGAAGGCCGCCCCCATCGACAGGATCGGCGGGCCGCTCGGGCAGTTGGCGTACTCGTGCAGAACGATGTCGCGGTGGCCCCAGCAGCCGGAGGGGTCCGAAAGGCTGCAAGCCGAGTTGGACGTCGACGAGCCGCTGTAGCCGTCCTCGTACATCCAGTAGTAGTCCGCCTCGAGCACCGAGGTCAGGCCGCCGGCCCAGATCGAACCGCCGTAGGTGATCGGGGCGCCACCGGTGACCGCAGTCGGAAAGCCCGGGTCGGTGCCGCCGTTGGCGCCGCCCTGCGCGTACCCGTCCAGTTGCGAGGTGATGTAGTCGATCGGCGGGAGGCCACGGTCGACGCGTTCGTCGTTCACCACCGTGAAGACCTGCTGGTCGAACGGCAGGGCATCGAAGGCCGCCTCCGACAGGTCCATGTCCCCGACGCCTTCGTGGCTGCGCGCGCCGTCGATCGCGGTGAGCCAGTCGGAGCTGTCCGGCGGGATGTTGGCCGAAGGGCTGGAGGGCGGCAGAATGCCGGCGCCCGACGCCGGTGCACTGGTGATCACACCGACGCCGGCCAGACTCAGGAAAGTGGCCGCGACGGGGAGCAGAAATGTCGCGATACGGCGCCTGGCACTGCGGTGCACGCTGGAATCCCCCTCTTTTTCTTTGACTCCCGACGATGGAGTCAGTATCGGAAGGAATCCGTGCGCGACGAATAGGACTTTTTGACTAAATACGAACTATTCCTGCAGGTCCAAACCCTGTCGGCCACACCCACACACACATTGGATCGGTGTTGTCGCAACCGGGTCATCCGCTCCCTGCGACCCCCGTGTCGTGCTCAGAAACCACGCATGCTGCAGTTCGAGCAACCGGTGGGCGACGCGCCGGCAATCACGACCGCAACGACGGTGACGGTGACAACGGGCACGCAATTGATGCGCCCTTGCTGCAACCCGGCGGCGCCCGCGTTCACGGCGCGGATGGCGACGCACCACGATCACGGTGATCAGCCCGATGCGATGAGCCGCTCGGGCCGCGCCCCTCACCCCCGGGGAAGGCCGAGCACGCGCTCGGCCACGATGTTGCGCTGGATCTCCGACGTCCCGCCGGCGATGGTGCCGGAGAAGGAACGCAGGTACTGCAGGGCCCAGGCGCCGTCGTAGAACGAGCCGATCGCGCTCTCCTCCGACCGGGCCGGATCGAAGTGGGCAAGGTCCCACTCGGTGAAGCGGTTCGGGCCCGGGGCCGTCGAGATCGAGGCCTTCCAGCCCCAGCGCCTCCTGACCCAGCAGGCAGGCCCTCTGCTCAGCCTCGCTCGTGAACAGCTTCAGCACCATGTGCTCGGGTGACATCTCGCCGCGCGTCGCCTTGGCGAAGCCGCGGTAGCCGAGGCAGCGCATGGCCGCCGTGTCGGTCGCCAGCCGGCCGATGGCCTCGGCGAGGCGCGGGTCGTCGCCCAGGGTGCCGCCGCTGGCCGTCGGGACGCTGGGCCATGCGCACCAGTCCCTTCAGCGTGCGCTCCATCTTCGACACGTACATGATCCAGAGCATGCCCCGCTCGTGGCGCAGCGAGCCCTGGCTCACCGCCCAGCCGTGGTTGCGCTCCCCGAGCAGGTTCTCCACCGGCACCTCCACGTCGGTGAAGAACACCTCGTTGAAATCGGCGTGGTGCGGGTCGGTCAGCTCGGGCAGCGGCCGGCAGGTGATGCCGGGCGTGCGCATGTCGATGATGAGCACGCTGATGCCGCGGTGCTTCGGCGCCTCGGGGTCGGTCCGCACGTAACACATGCAGTAGTCGGCCTCGTGCGCGCCCGACGTCCACACCTTCTGCCCGTTCACCACGAAGTGGCCGTCGCGCTCTTCGGCCCGCGTGGTCAGCGAGGCCAGGTCGCTCCCCGCGTTGGGCTCGCTCATGCCGAGACACCACGTGATCTCGCCCTTCAACGTCGGGAGGACGAAGCGCTCCTTCTGGTCATCGGTGCCGTACTCGACGATGGAGGCGGCGCAGATGGAGAGGCCCTGCGGGTTGAGCGACCGCGGCGCCGTGCGCTCGGTGATGACCTCGAAATAGACCATCTGCTCTTTCGGGGTGGCGTTGCGGCCGCCCAGCTCGGGTGGCCACCCCGGCACGAGGTAGCCCGCCTCGAACAGCTCGCGCTGGAAGGTGCGCGCCCAGTCCGGCAGGTGCGCCGAGGAGCGGCGCTGCTCGTCGGCCATCGCCTCGGGTGCAGGCAGGTGCTCGTCCAGCCATGCTTCGAATGCGCGGCGGAACGCAGTCAGCGAGTCGTCAGGGGCGAGGCGCATGGCCAACTATGACACGGGTGTCATTCGGCCAGCGAGTCGCCGTCGTCCTCTTCTCGCGCGTCCGCCGCGCCCTGCGTGTAGCCGCGCCGGGCGGACGGCCACGCCTGAATGGCGAGCACGATCCCGAAGGCGGGCTCGGTGAGGAGGATCGACCCGGCGATCTCGTCCCAGCTGGCGCCGACCTCGGCGGCCAGCCGGGCGTGGCGCTGCACGCCGCCGGGCTGGCGGGCGATGACGGTGCACACCATGCGGATCAGCTCGTGGGTCTTGCGGTCGGGCGCGCGCAGCGAGTCGATGGAGGCCATCCACGCGTTCTGGGCCTGCAGGACGCCCGGGGCCAACTCCTGCAGGAAGCGCTCCGAGGGGAAGGGCCAGACGTCGTCCTCGACGTTGATGTCGAAGTCCTCGTCGGCGCTCGCCTGGCGTCATGGCGTCGATCATCGTACCGGCCTCAGGAACCGGGCTCGGGATCGCGGGGCTGGCCGAGGATGCGCTCGGCGATCACGTTGCGCTGCACCTCGCTCGTGCCGCCGGCGATGGTGAGGCAGCGGGTGGAGAGGAAGCCCTCCTCCCAGCGCTGCGCCTTGCCGTCGAGGACGGCGCCGTCGGCGCCGTAGAGCGCCATCCCCATCTCCTGCACACGCTGCTCGTGCTCCACGCCGAGCAGCTTGCGCACGCTGCTCCCGCTCCCGGGATCCACGCCCGAGAGCGTCCGCAACGTGGAGCGGTGGCCCAGGAGCGCGATCGACTGCGCCTCGGCGATCAGGTGCCCCAGCCGCTCCTCCAGGCTGGGCGGGCTGGGCTCGCCGCGCTCGCTCCGGCGCGCCACGGTCCGGGTCAGCGACTCGACGCCGGGACCGAAGGAGGCGCCCGTCGACATGGAGACGCGCTCGTTGGCCAGCGTCGTCCGCCCGATGCGCCAGCCGTCCCCCGGCGCGCCGACGACGGCGTCGTCGGGAACGAAGACGTCGTTGAAGAAGACCTCGTTGAACATGGCGGCGCCGGTCAGCTCGCGCAGCGGCCGGATGTCGATGCCCTCGGCGTGCATGTCGACGATGAAGTACGTGATGCCGGCGTGCTTGCCCGCGTCGGGGTCCGAGCGGGCCAGGCAGATGCCGAAGTCGGCCGTCTGGGCCAGCGACGTCCACACCTTCTGCCCGTTGAGGACCCAGCCGCCCTCGACGCGTTCGGCCCTGGTGCTCAGGGCGGCCAGGTCGGATCCCGCGCCGGGCTCGCTGAAGAGCTGGCACCAGTTGAGCCGGCCGTGCAGCGTCGGGCGCACCCAGCGCTCCTGCTGCTCCGCGGTGCCGTGCGCGATGAGCGTCGGCAGCGCCCACGCCCCGACGGCGAGGTGGGGCCGCAGGACGCCGGCGGCGGCCAGCTCCTCGTCGATCACGAGCTGCTCGAGGGGCGAGGCGCCCCGGCCCCACGGCGCGGGCCAGTGCGGCATGATCAGCCCGGCCTCGGCGATGGCGGCCCGCCGGTCGCCCTCCCCGGCCGCGGCGACCTCTGCCACGACGGCGCGGATCTCCTCGCGCAGCGACTCCGCCTCGGGCGGCAGGTCGGCCGCCAGGTTGCGCCGGGCCCCGGCGATGGCCAGCGCGGCCACCTCGTGCTCGAGCGCGCCGACGTCGCCGCCGGCGACCAGCTGCAGGTTGGCCATGGCCCGCTTCAGGTAGAGGTGGGCGTCGTGCTCCCAGGTGAAGCCGATGCCGCCGAGGAGCTGGATGCACTCCTTGGCGCAGTGCGCGGCCGCCCCGAGCGCCACGGCGCCGGCGATGCGCGCGCTGAGGTGGCGGTCCCGGGTCTCGTCGTTCGCGCCGCTGTCGGCGTCATCCTCGCTCCAGGCGGCCGCGGCGTCCCAGGCCACCGCGGCGCATTGCTCGACCGCGACCAGCATGTCGGCCAGCGCGTGCTTGACCGCCTGGAACTGGCCGATGGGCCGGCCGAACTGGACGCGCACCTTGGCGTACTCCGACGCCGTGTGCAGGCACCAGCGGGCGATCCCCGCGCTCTCGGCCGCGGCCAGCGTCAGGGCCAGGCCGCGCACGTCGTCGTCGGACACCATGACCTGCTCGCCCAGCGGCACCGTGACCCCGCCGCCGGCGATGGTGAGCTGCCCCATGGCGCGGGTGCCGTCGAGCGCCGGGAGCGCCTCGACGGAGACCGCGTCGCCGAGGGCCTCCCGGTCGAGCAGGAGCCAGCCGGTGCCGGTGCCGTAGTCGAGCGGGACCAGGACCAGGCGGGCCGTGGGCAGCCCGAGCACCGGGCGCACCGTGCCCGCGAGCGAGAGCGCGCCGTCCTGCGCCGGCTGCCAGGCGTGGGCCGCCGCGCCCAGCGCCACGGCCGCCGTGATGGAGCCGTCGGCCAGGCCGCGGAGCCATTCCGGCGGCACGGCCGCCGGCCCGCGGGGCACGCGGGCCAGGGCGGCGGAGACCAGCACCGTCGGCAGCAGCGGTCCGGGGAAGAGGGCATGACCCAGCTCCTCGAGCACGACGGCCAGCTCCGCCAGCGTGAAGCCCTGCCCGCCCTGCTCCTCGGGCAGGTGGAGGCCGAGCCACCCCTGGGCCGCCATCTTCTCCCAGGCCGGCGGGCAGCTCCGCCGACCCGGACGGCGCCTCGGCCACCTCCCGCGGCACGGTGGGCGGGCAGTGCGTCTGGGCCCAGCGCAGCGCGGTGGCGCGCAGCGACTCGTGGTCCTCGGTGACGGCGATCGGCATTACGTACTCTCCTCGAGCGGGACCTCGGCGCCGGCGCGCCAGAGGGAGATGGCTCCGACCGGGCAGCCCTGCGCCGCCGTGCGCAGCCGCTCCTCGTCGGTGGCCGCGGCATCCACGACGACGGCGTGGCCGTCGTCGCTGAGGTCGAAGGTCTCGGGCGCCCAGAAGACGCAGTTGCCCGACCCCATGCAGCGGTCCCAGTCGACCCGCACGTCGAGCGGCAGCGGCTCGGCCGCGTCGTCCGCCATCAGGCCGCCCGCAGCACGATGGCGCTTGTGGGCACGCACTCGCCCGAGGTGACGAGGCATGCCTGCGCCCCCTCGACCAGGCTGGTGGAGGTGCCGCGCAGTTGGCGCCCGATCTGCCTGTCGATCTCGGTCTGCCCGATGCCCACAATGGCCGCTGCGTCCTGCAGCGGGTTGGCTCTGCCGCCCATGCGCCTGAAACTACCCCCCGGGGGTGAACACCACCGGCAGGGAGAGCGGCGAGCGGAAGGCCATCCCCTCAATGTGCGGCGGTTCGGCATCGGGGTCCAACGTGAAGGGCCCGAGGCGGTCGAGGAGGGTGTTGATGGCGATGCGCGACTCCATGCGGGCGAGATGCATGCCCAGGCAGACGTGGACGCCGAAGCCGAAGCCCACGTGCTGGCGCTGCTCGCGGAACATGTCGTAGCGGTCGGGGTCGGGGTACTTGCGCTCGTCGCGGTTGGCCGCGCCGATCAGGAGGGCGATGTCGGCCCCGCTCTCGATCTTCACGCCGGCCAGCTCCGTCTCACGGGTGGCCCGGCGCAGGATCACGCACACGGGCGGCTCCCAGCGCACCACCTCCTCGAACGCCGGGGCGAACAGCGAGCGGTCGTCGTAGAGCGCGTCGAACTGGGTCCGGTCGTGCAGCAGCGCGAACAGCAGGCTGCCCGAGGCGCGGTAGGTGGTCTCCACCCCGGCCGGCAGGATCAGGCGGAGGAAGGAGAAGATCTCCTCGTCGGTCAGGTGCCTGCCCTCGACCTCGGTCCGCACCAGGTCGCTGATGAGGTCGTCGCCCGGGTGCGGCCCGGCGCTCCTCCATGACGTCGGCGAAGTAGTCGCGCAGCGCGCCGACGCGGCGACGCCGCGCTCCCAGTTGGCGGCCACGCTCGTGAGCTCGAGCGCCCAGCGCTGGAACTTCGGGTAGTCCTCGCGCGGCAGCCCGAGGATGCGGGCGATCACCTGCACGGGGAAGTTGAAGGTCACCGAGCGCACGAGGTCGGTGCGGCCCTCGTCGATGAAGGTGTCGATCAGCTCGTTGACGACGCGGGCGACCAGGTCCTCTTCCCAGCGCTCCAGCATCTTGGAGCGGAAGCTCGATGCGACGAGGGTGCGGATGCTGCGGTGCTCGGGCTCGTCCATCTGCAGGATGGTGCGGCCCATCACCATGCCCATGACTTCCTCGTAGATGGTCGAGGAGTACGTCTCGCTGTCGCGCAGCACCTGGACGACCTCGTCGTAGCCGAACACGGTGACGGGCGCCGGCTTGGTGGGGTCGGCGATCTCGGCGCCCTCGCCGAGGTCGATCGGACCGGAGTGCACCGGGCTGATGCGACGCAGCGCGTGCATCGCGGGATACGGGTCGCGGATGGTGCCCCCGACCACGTCTTTCAGCTCGTAGGGATCGAAAGGGACCGCCGTCGAGTCGGCCGTCGAATTTAGGCCTGGCATGTCTTTCCACAACCCCCTAGATTCCGGGTGTCACACACGGGGTCGGACCTGACTCCCGTGTCATGTATAGCAAACGATCGTTGGGGAGTCGAACAGGGGTTCCCGACAGGGGTTCGCCGGCTGGCCGATCCGACCCGGCAGGAAGTCGCAGGAGCGGAGGCCACAGCGAGCGGGACTCTCGGGGCATCGTTTCGCCGCCCCGAGGTCGGAGAGCGGAGAAATGGGACCGAAGATGAGCGTTGGCACTCCCCCCAAGGGCGACGCGCACGCAGAGCGAGGAACAGCCGGCGCCCGGGGAAGGCTCGGCGACCCGGCGGCGGATCCTGCAGATCGCCCTGACCCTGATGGCCCAGCGCGGCGTCGACGGGACGAGCATGCGCGACCTGGCCTCGGCCGCCGGCCTCAACGTGGCCTCGCTGTACCACTACTTCCCGAGCAAGCGGGACCTCCTGGAGTCGGTGCTGATCGAGCAGGGGTTCCTCCCGATCCGGCCGGTGCACGTCGACCCCGACCGAGGGCGAGGGCCCCGCCGCCGAGCCCCTGACGCTGGCCCAGCTCCTGGCCGAGATCATGACCTCCATGTTCGAGGTCGAGGACTTCGTCCGCCTCATGGTCGGCGAGGCGATGCGCGGCGAGGCGACCGCCCGCGCCGTGGGCGTGGACCTGTTCGCCTCGTTCGAGTCGAGCATCGAGGACTGGGTCAAGAAGAACCGTCCCGACCTCGACGACGGGCCGGGCGCCGCCGCGGTGGCCCGCCTCCTCAGCGCCATGGTGGTCGGGATCTTCATTCAGCACGCCGCCGATGTGCTCGGTGAGGAGGGGGATGACCTCACCGCCCTGTCCCTCGACCGGGCCCGCGAGGCGGCCTCCATCCTCCGGCCGCCGGGTTAAGAGACCGACGACTCCGAGCGTGGCCATCGTCACTTGCCCGCGGGGCGGCCCGGCACACACTGGCGTCGTGCCCGACACCACCCCCACCGCCGCGCCGACCGCCGTCGCCTCCGCCGTCTTCACGGTGCCGGCCGAGACCGTGTGGGCCTACCGCCTCGACTTCGCCAACCTGCCGGGCTACAACCCCGACGTGCAGCGGCGTGACGCGCATCGCCGACGGGACCGGCGGCGACGCGCGGGGGCGTGCACGGGCCCGGCGCCCGGTACACGTTCGGGTTGGCCGACCCCCGCCGGCCCGGTGTGCACCAGCCGGTCGAGCTGTGGACCGTGGAGGCCGTTGCCCCGACGCTCGTGGCCGCCGGGATGTCGGGCGGCAGCGACGCCTACGAGGAGTTCGTGCGTGCGGCCCCTCGACGACGGCGGGTGCGAGGCCACGCTCACGCTCTGGGTCACCCTGCCCGACGGCCTCCCCGAGGACGTGGTCGCCGCCGCCGCCGCCGGCAGCCTGGAGTCGATCAGCAAGGAGCTCCGCCTGATGAAGCAGGTGCTCGAAGGCGTCTGACTGATCGCGCGCCTCGTAGTCGCCTAGTGGGTGTAGTGCGCGTCCGCGTCGGCGAGCCGCTCGGCCAGGCGGGCCAGCATCTTCACGCCGATGCTCGGCGTCGTCATCAACATCGACCTGAACTCCCGGGCGTCGAGGACCAGCAACTCCATGTCCGTCTCCGCGACCACGTCGGCCGTGCGGATCCCACCGTGGAGGAGCGCCAGTTCGCCGAAGTAGCCCCCGGGAGTGAACTCCGCGATCTCACGCTTCCCCACCCGGCACGAGGCGACGCCGGCGAGCACCAGGAAGAACTCCCGGCCGACGGAGCCCTGGGCGGTCAGAGCTCGCCGCTCTCGACGCTGACCGGGGTGCCGAGCTGCGCGATGGCGCGGAGGTCGCTCTGCGAGCAGCCGGAGAAGAGCGGCACCGCCTTCAACAGATCGATCTGCTGCTTGGGGATCCGATGCCGCATGTGGCCACCTGTACTGGGCTTGAACTGTCTGGGAACGCCAGTTGGAGCGTACCTTCCCCATCCGCCCAGTGCAGCGTCTTTCGGCAGGCGGCGCCTCTGGGCGCTCAGCCGCCGTCCCGCAGGCGCTGGCGCAGCACGAACTTCTGGATCTTCCCCGAAGGGGTCCGCGGCAGCTCGTCGACGATCCGGATCTCCTCGGGCCACTTCTGGCGGGTGAGGCCCGCCGCGCTCAGGTGCGCCCGCAGGGCCTCGAGGTCCGGGGCCTCGCTCCCCGGCTGCATGCGGAAGAAGGCGCAGCCGTGCTCGCCGAGCCGCTCGTCGGGCGCCGCCACCACCGCCACCTCGGCCACGCCCTTCATGTGCGCCAGGAGCTGCTCGACCTCGGCCGCGCTCACGTTCTCGCCGCCGCGGATGATGATGTCCTTCACCCGGTCCGTGATG
This sequence comes from uncultured Acidimicrobiaceae bacterium, assembly GCA_963731065.1. Taxonomy (GTDB): domain Bacteria; phylum Actinomycetota; class Acidimicrobiia; order Acidimicrobiales; family RAAP-2; genus Bog-473. Next base: position 66,914 of record CAVSUH010000025.1, read on the forward strand.
GTCAGGTAGCCGTCCTCGTCGATCACGCCGATGTCGCCGGTGCTGAACCAGCCGTCGGCGTCGATCGCCTCGGCCGTCGAGCGCCGGGTCGGTGTAGCCGGCGAAGCGGTCCGGCCCCCGGCTGAGGATCTCGCCGGGCTGGCCGACCTCGACGTCGTCGCCCGTCCTCGTCGACGGTCCGGATCTCGACCCACGTCCATCGGCCGGCCGTCGGTGTGGATGCGCTTCTCCTTGGGGGCGTCGTGCTGGGACCCCGTGATCGAGGGGTGCTCCGTCGACCCGTACGAGCGCACCAGCGAGATCCCGAGCTCGTCCGCCCGCTCGGCCACCGCGTTCGGGATGGGCGAGCCGCCCAGCCCGACGTAGCGCATCAGCTCCACGTGCTCGGGGCCGAAGCCCGGGCAGTCGAGCAGGCTGGTGAAGAAGTAGGTCGAGCCGCTCCCGGCGGCGATGTGCTCCTCGACCATCGCGTCGAGGACCGTGGGCGGGTCCCAGCCGTCGATCATGTAGATGGGCCGCCCGCTGTAGAGCGGGCAGAGCAGGCCGCCCAGCATGCCGATGGCGTGGCCGACCGGAGCGCCCACGAGGCTCGGCAGGTCGCGCATGGACTGGTGATCGGACGAGCTGCCGGACCTCGCAGCCCAGGGTGCGGTGCGTGTGCACGACGCCCTTGGGGTCGGCCGTCGTGCCCGACGTGTAGCCGATGACCGCCGCGCCGTCGGGGTCGACGTGCGCCGGGCCGTTGATCGGGCTCCGCACTGACGCAGGTCGTCGAAGGCGACGTACCCGGACGCGTCGCCGGCGATGTCGCCCACCACCACGACGTGCTCCAGGCTCTCCAGCCCGTCGCGCACGGTGGCCAGCTCGGCCAGGTAGTCGCGCTGGCCGATGCGCGACACGATGACCAGCGCCCGGGCCCCGCTCTGGCGGAGGATGAAGCCGACCTCCTTGGGACCGTAGAAGTGCACGATCGGCACCAGCGTCACGCCGAGCATGGCTGCAGGCGTAGAAGGTGATGGCCGCCTCGACCCAGTTGGGCAGCTGGAAGGCCACGACGTCGCCCGGCCCGAGCCCGAGCGCGCGCAAGCCGCCCGCCACGCGCAGCGACTCCTCGTAGACCTCGCCGACGGTCCCGAGGTACGGGTGGGTCGGCGACCAGATGCGGAAGCGCCGGGTCGGGTCCTCGAGGAGGCAGTCGCGCAGGAACTCCCCGAGCGTGCGGTCGTCCCAGGCGCCCTCGGCCAGGTAGCGCTCGGCCAGCGTCGGCCGGCATCGGGCGCAGCTCGAAGGTGGTCATGCCGATTCGATGAAGAGCGTCGCCAGCCGGTGGCGCTGGGCTCCGGCGCCGCCCGCGAGGAGCTCGTTCTGCTTCACCCGCTTGAAGAGGAAGTGGGCGTCGTTGGCCCAGGTGAACCCGACGCCGCCGTGCAGCTGGATGTCGTCGCCGGTGACCCGCACCCCGGCGTCCGCCGCGTAGCTCGAGGCCATGGCCGCGGCCTGTTCCCGCTCGGGCGACTCCGTGTCCGAGGCCCAGGCGGCGAACTGGAAGCCGGCCCGCGCCATCTCGACCTGCTGGAACATCTCGACGAGCCGGTGGCGCACCGTCTGGTACGTGGCGACGGGCTTGTCGAAGACGATCCGCTCCGACGTGTAGGCGATGGCCTCGGTCAGGGCCCGGTGCGCCGCGCCGACGGTCTCCGCCGCCAACCCGACGGCGATGTCGTCCTGGACCCGCTGCCACAGGCCCAGCCTGGTTGCCCGACGGGCCCAGCGGGACGACCGGCGTGTCGTCGAGCACGAGCCGGGCCAGCTTGCGCGTGGGGTCGAGCGACGGGACCAGCGTCGGCCTCGGGCGACTCGAGGAGGTACGACCGCACCCCTTCCTCGCTGCGCGCCACCACGATGACCCAGTCCGCCGTGTGCCCGTCGACGACGACCGGCTTCTCGCCGCTCACGACCCACTGGGCCGCCTTGCGGCGCGCCCGCGTCCGCACCGTCGAGACGGGCTCCCCGTGGCCCTGCTCGCCCAGCGCCACCGTGCCCCGGCGGGTGCCGGAGGCCAGGTCGGCCAGCAGCTCGGTCGCGCCCAGGGCGCGCGCGGCCAGGGTGGCCGCGACCGCGGAGGAGAAGAACGGGCCGGGCAGGGGAATGCGGCCCATCTCTTCGAGGACGACGCACATCTCGAGCAGGCCGGCCCCGCTGCCGCCGTACTCCTCGGGCACCAGCAGGCCCGTCCATCCGAGCTCGACCAGCGTGGACCACAGCGCCGGCGTGATGCCGTCGGGCTCGTCGGCCAGCTGGCGCACCACGTCAGGCCCGCACTCGCGCTCGAGCGCGCTGCGCGGCCACCTCCTGCAGTGCGAGCTGCTCGTCGTCGTACGTGAAGTCCACGGCCTCCCCTACGTCTCGCTCACCGACGCGCCATTCCCTGACACCGGCGTCAGAGTACACGGTGGTCGGGTACCCTTCCCCCGTGGATTTTGCCCTTGCACCGGAGGACGAGAAGTTCCGCGACGAGTTGCGCGCCTGGCTCGACGAGCACCTGCCCCCCTTCCTGGAGGCCGAAGCGCTCGGCGACGACGCCAGCCTCTCGGGCGAGGCGAGCCAGCAGCGTCGCCAGAAGTGGCAGCGCAAGCTGCACGAGGGCGGGTGGGCCGCCATCCACTGGGGCCCCGACTACGCGCAGGGCCGCACCATCAACGCCATGCAGCGCCTCCTCTACTCCGAGGTGATGGCCGAGTACCGCACGCCGGGCACGTTCAACACCAACGGGATCTGGCAGATCGGGCCGATGATCATCCAGTGGGGCACCGAGGAGCAGAAGGCGCAGTGGCTGCCCTCCATCCTCGAGGCCGAGGAGCACTGGTGCCAGGGCTTCAGCGAGCCCATGGCCGGCAACGACCTGGCCAACCTGCGCACGACGGCGATCTACGACGCCGAGACGGACGAGTACGTCATCAACGGCTCGAAGATCTGGATCTCCTCCGCGCACCTGGCCACCTGGGGGCTGTTCCTGCTGCGCACCGACCCGACCGCCATTGAGCGCGGCAAGAAGCACGAGGGGATCACCGCCTTCATCCTCAACCTGAAGACGCCGGGCATCGACGTGCGGCCGATCCGCGACATGGCGGGCGAGGAGCTCTTCAACGAGATCTTCTTCACCGACGTGCGCATCCCGGCCAAGTGGCGCCTCGGCGACGAGGGCGCCGGCTGGATGGTGGCCATGGGCACGCTCGGCTTCGAGCGCGTCGGCATCGCCTCGCAGATCGCCATCCTGGCCGCCGACCTGCGCGCCATGGTGGCGGCCGCCCGCAGCGTGAACCCCGGCGCGCTCGAGGACCCGTCGCTGCGGGACCGCATCGCCAAGGTGTGGACCGAGATCGAGCTGGCGCGCCTCCTGTCGCTGCGGGCGCTGTCCAAGATCATGAAGGGCGAGAAGAACTGGCCCGAGGTCCCCTTCGCCAAGCTCTCGTGGTCCTCCATGGCCCAGACGCTGGCCGAGCTGGCCGTCGACCTGCTCGGCCCGGCCGGCGCCCTCGCGCGCGGCGGTCCCGACGCGGTCGACCGGGGCAAGTGGACCCGCCTGTACGCCTTCCAGCGCTACTCGACCATCGGCGGCGGCTCCACCGAGATCCAGAAGAACATCATCGCCGACCGGGCCATCGCCATGCCCGGCAAGTCGCGCGGCTGACCCGCTCCGCCCGTTGCCCGCCGACCCCCGCGCCACCTGCATCATCGGCGTCGCCCGCCGTACCTGGCACCCGTCCGACGCGCCCGACGGTGCGCCCGAGCCGCTCGCCATGTGGGAGCAGGTGGCCCGGGACGCCGCGGCGGACACCGGAGCGCGGACGCGTCGTCCGTCCTCGGCGCGCTCGAGAGCATCGACGTCGTCTACTCGCAGTCGTGGCAGTACGACGACGCCGTCGCCCGCCTGGCCGAGCGCATCGGCGCGTCGCCGGCGCGGCGGCGCTACTCGGGCATCGGCGGGTCGGTCCCCCACGTGCTGGCCACCGAGGTGGCCGCAGGAGATCCGGGCGGGCCACCTCGACCTGGCGCTGATCACCGGCGCGGAGGCGCTGGCCACCGTCCGCCGCCTGAAGAAGGCCGGCGAGAAGCCGCAGTGGTCCTTCCGGCCGGCCGAGAAGCGGCCCTTCCCGATGGACATGGACTTCGACCCCTCCGAGATCAGCCACGCCGTCTTCGAGGCCTACCTGACCTTCGCCCTGTTCGACAACGCCCGGCGGGCCCACCTCGGCCGGGGCCTCGACGAGCACCGGGCCGCGGCTGGGCCGCGTGTTGGCGCCCATGACGGAGATCGCGGCCGCCAGCCCGCACGCCTGGTTCCCGGTGGCCCGCAGCGCCGACGAGATCGTGACCGCGACGCCGGACAACCGGATGGTGGCCTACCCCTACACGAAGCTGATGACGTCGATCATGGACGTCGACATGGCCGCCGCCCTGGTCCTGGCCAGCGCGGCCAAGGCGGACGCGCTCGGCGTCCCCGAGGAGCGGCGGGTGTACCTGCGCGGCTCGGGCTACGCCGAGGACCCCGTCCCACGTGGCCGGCCACCCCGACCTGTGGCGCTCCCCCGCCATGGCCGCCGCGGCCGAACGCCGCGCTGGCCGGCGCCGGCATCGGCGTCGGACGACGTGGCCCACTTCGACCTCTACTCCTGCTTCGCCAGCTCGGTGTGCTTCGCGCTCGATGCGCTGGGGATCAGCGAGGACGACGGGCCGCGCCGTGACGCAGACGGGCGGGTTGCCGTACCACGGCGGGCCCGGCTCGAACTACATGACGCACTCGCTGGCGGCCATGGTCGAGACGCTGCGCCGCGAGCCCGGCTCCTTCGGCGTGACGAGCGGCGTCGGCATGCACATGCAGAAGCACGCCTACGGGGTGTGGTCGACCGACCCCGGGACCGGGACGCCCGCACCCGCGCCGCCGCCCGCCCCCGCCGCGGCCGACCCGGTGGCCATCGTCGAGTCGCCCGAGGGCGAGGCCACGGTGGCGACCTACTCGGTGCTGCACGGTCGTGACGGCGGGCCCGAACGGGCCCTGCTGATCTGCGACCTGCCCGCACGGCGGCCGCTGCTACGCGCTCCTCGACGGCGACGCGGCGGTGCTGGCCGGCGCCGAGACCGAGGAGCTGATCGGGCGGACCGTGACCCTGGCGCCCGCGGACGGGATCAACCACGCCCGCCTGCTCTGAGCCGCGCGGACGTAGCACCGTGACGGAGCCCGGGGGATCGTCGGCGGGTCTCGACGGCTGCCGCGCCGGCTGGGTGATGGCCACGGCACCGCTCGGGGCGAGCGGCCCGCTGCGACTCGAGCTCGTCGAGCGACCTCGCGCGACATGGTGCGCCGATCGAGGCAGGCACGCTGGCGGCGGCCGCCATCGACATCCCGATCGGCCTGGCGGCGAGCGCCCCGCGGCGCTGCGATGTCGAGGCGCGCCGGCTGCTCGGGGCCCGACGCAGCTCGGTCTTCCCGGCGCCGGCGCGGAGCGTGCTCGGCGCCGCCAGCTACGAGGAGGCCTGCGCGCGATCGGCGCCTCGCCAGCGGCAAGGAGATCTCGCAACAGCTCTTCAACATCTTGCCCAAGATCGAGCAGGTCGACGCGCTGCATGACGCCGCACCACCAGGCCCGTCTCTTCGAGATGTGCCCCGAGCTCAGCTTCGCCCTCCTGGCCGGTGCGCCCATGCGCGCCAACAAGAGGACGGCGACGGGCCGGGACGAACGCCGTGCCGCGCTCGAGACCGTCTTCGGCGACCTCGAAGAGTCTCGTCCGGCCTCCGCCGGGCGCGGCGCCCGACGACGTGCTGGACGCGCTGATCGGCGCCTGGACGGCCCGCCGCTACGCGACGCAGGCCCACGTCCAGCTCGGCGGCGAGCCGGACGCGACGGGCCTGCGCATGGAGGTGATCGCCTGATCAGCCTCCGCTGTTCCCAGCGGGACCGGTGTTCCCGCTGTTGCCGCTCGAGGAGCTGCAGCTCACGGCCCGGCCGCCCGAGGACCCCGAGGACGACGGGGCGCCGGTCTCACCCGGGAGGCACGATCCCGGCGATCCAGGCGGAACCATCGGAGTCTTGGCTGCAGGCACCAGAGCCTCGTTCGTCGTAGCCGACGCGGTGTGCACCTGAGCCGACGTCGCAGTGGCGCTGCCGGGCCACCACGCGATGAGCCACCCGTCGTCCACCGTGGCCACCACCTCCTGTCCGTCGTCGCGGACCAGCGTCACACCGGTGACGCCGGATGCCACGCGGCCTTCCACCAACGTGTAGGGCCCGTCGCCCGAGATCGACAGGTGGGTCTGCGTGACCGGCTGGAGGTCGCCGGAGCTGGTCCCGTCGACCACCGTGCTCGAGAGGCCACTCGCCGGAGAGGTACCGCCGCCGGAAGCGCTGCCGGCTTGCGCACCGATGGAGCTCTCCTGCTCGCCTCCGCTGCCCACCGAGACCTGGCTGATCTCGGTGAAGGCGGTGCTGGTGAAGCACGCGGCGTACGCGCCGTCGTTCTGGAAGAGCGCCACCGTGAAGGGTCCTCGCACGTCGGTCAGGACGCTTTGCCAAGCGCCCGAGCCGAGGCTGGCGCCGGCAGGGGCGGGGCGTGCTTCGGACAGCTGGCTCTGGCAGCTGGCGTCTGCCCCGGGCGACGCCGCTGCCGCCGTCGTCGGCGACGCGCTCCAGCCGGCGTAGGCCGGCGTCGAACCGCCCAGCATGACGGCCAGGGCCGTGCCCACAGTCGCGGCGCCTGCCAACGCGCCCACACCGATCGCCGGCGCCCGCAGGCGGTGCTCCCGCGGTCCGTAGTCGATCGACCGCAGGCGTGAGGCCGCATCCATCGGCAGACGGCCGGCGCGGACGGCGAACGCCTCGCGCACCTCTGCTTCGAGTTCGGTCTTCATCGTGTGATGCTCCCTTCTGGTTTCTCCGTTGTGCATCGCTCGTGTGTCTCTGCGGCGACCCGCAGCCGTTGCAGCGCCCTCGAGGTTGTGCTCTTCACCGTGCCCACCGAGCAACCCATGACATCGGCCACCTGGGCCTCGGACAGGTCGTAGAGGTAGCGGAACACCAGGACTGCCCGCTGGCGCGGCGCCAGGTCGCCGAGCGCCCTGGTCAGGTCCGTCGCGGTCTCGACCCCGCCGAGTACCCGCACGGCGGCCTCGTCCTCGTGCTCCACCGGGTAGCTCGTGCCCGCGTGGCCGAGCTCGGCACGGTCACGCGAGCGCCGCCGCGCACCGTCGAGGGCGAGGTTGACCAGCACCTTGCGGGCGTAGGCCGTCGGGTACTCCATGCGCCGCACCCGGGGCCAGTGCCGCGCCACGCGGAACAGGCACTCCTGGACGAGATCCTCGGCTTCGGCGAAGTCCCAGGCGATGAGGGAGGCAGCGCGGCAACAGCCCGTCGACGCAGTCGACGACGAAGTGGTCGAACTCCTCCCGAGACCGGGAGGGACGTCTGTCCTGGTTCACGATCCTGGTCACCTCGGAGCACCCATCACATCCATCTCAACCCATCTGATCGCCCAAAAGGTTGCGCCTCGCCGATAACATCGCCGCGACCTGGGCCGACGGGGCCCGGCCGCTCACCGGCTCGCCCCGCCTGAGCAACGTTCCCGGGATCGGGGGTTGGGCCTTGATGGAGGTGAAGGCGGTGCTCGACGGCGCCGGCCCCCCTGACCTCGCGTCGGTCGAGCGAGTGTCGCCGTCGCCATCGTCGACCGTTTCCCGCATCCTGCACTTCTGGCGCTCCCCCGCCGACCAACCTCGTTGGGCTCGCCCGACGCTCTTGATCGTCACGGCCCTGGCGGGTCTGGCGTACGCCTGGCGCTTCGATCAGGCCTACCTCGAGCCCTTCTACGGCGGGGCAGCTCGCAGCATGTCGCTGAGCCTGCACAACTTCTTCTACGGGGCGGCAGACCCGTGGGCGACGATCTCGGTCGACAAGATCCCGGGCGCGCTGTGGGTCCAGGCCATCTCCCTCCGGATCTTCGGGTTCCATGTCTGGGCGCTCGTCCTGCCCCAGGTGATCGAGGGGATACTCACCGTCCTCGTCCTTTACCGCGCCGTCCGGCGGGTGGCCGGCGCGGGTGCCGGCCTGGTCGCCGCGCTGGTGCTGGCCGGGAGCCCGATCGTGATCCTTCTCGACCGCGGCAACATCTCGGACTCGCTGCTCATCCTGTTGCTCGTGCTGGCTGCCGACGCCACCATTCGCGCCTGCCAAACCGGCCGCTTGCGCTCGCTGTTGTGGGCGGGCGCACTGGTCGGCCTCGCCTTCCAGGCCAAGATGATGCAGGCCTGGCTCGTGGTCCCCGCTCTCTTCTTGACCTACCTCGTCGCCGCCCCGGTGACCTCTTTCCTGCGGCGAGTGTGGCACCTGGCGGCGACCACGCTGGTGGTGGGGGTCGTGTCGCTCAGCTGGATGTCGGTCGTCTCCCTGGTCCCGCAGTCGAGCCGGCCCTATGCCGATGGGAGCTGCGACGACTCGCTCTTCAATCAGGTGTTCTCCTACAACGGGTTCACCCGCCTCGGCGCAGGTCTGGCGAACACTGCGGGGTGTAGCCGACCGTCGGCCTACCTGCTCACGTTGGCGAAGTACTCGAAGCGCGAGAGCATCGGAACCGGCGGCATCGGCCCGTCGTGGGATCGCCTGCTGCAGGGTCCCTTCGGACACGATGCGGCCTGGCTGCTGCTACCAGCCGTCGTGGCGGCCGTCTGGCTCTTCGCCCTGACCCGCCGTTCACCACGCACCGACGTTCGTCGCGCCGCGGTCCTGCTGTGGAGCGTCTGGCTCCTCGTCACATACGCCTTCTTCAGTGCCGGCCAGTTCTTGAATTCCTACTACCTTGCCGCGCTGATACCGGCCGTGGCCGCGCTGTGCGGCATGGGCGCTCTGGCCGCATGGGAGCACCGGCGCCTCCCCGCGGTCCGCGCCGCCTTGGCCCTTCTCACGGTCGCCACCGTTGCCGTCACCGTCGCACTCGTCCCGGGCTACGTCGGCGTCCGCCCATGGATCCTCTGCTCGGTCGTCATGGTGGGCCTGCTCGCTGTCGTCATCCTCGCGGGTTCCCTGCGCACCGGGCACGATTCCGTCTGGGCCCTCGGCGTCGGACCGGCCCTCGCCACGCTGGCGATGCTGCTCGGCTCGTTCTGGGCCTCGGCCGTGGTCGTGCAGGCGAGGCTCAGTCCGTTCGACTCCCCGTACGCTCCGGCCTCCATCAACGCCAACACCCAGACGGCAGCGGCGGACTTCCCGGTCTTTGCCCAAGGTCTCCACGACTTCGTCGACACCGTGCCGCCGAAGACCGCCGTCGACGTCCTCGAGACATCGCGCACGACGGGCTACTACATCCTCGCTACCGGGCGCGAGTTCCTCCCCATCGGCGGGTTCACCGGGGTCGTGCCCAGTCCGACACTCCCAGCGTTCAAGCGGTTGGTGGCCGAGGGCCGGGTCCAACGCGTCACCGTCGTCACCAAGCCACTCACCAACGAACCGGTCCTGCGCTGGGTGGTGGCGCACTGCACGAGGTTGGGTCCCGCCGGCTACGACGCCGATTCGCGGGCCACGTCCACCGCGTTCAACTGTGGGCCTCATGACGCGTCGGGCTCCCCAGCCCGGCCAGTCCCCGTCCCAGCCCGTTCGGCTCCAGTCAACTCCCCTCGCCCGCTCGGCGGAAATCGAGGAACTGCGTCACCCGCATGAACCGCATGATGCCGCGGCCGATCGCCGGCACGTGCTGGCGGTGCAGGTCGGTCACGAGCTCGGGCTCGGTGAGCTCGTACTCCTTGCCGCGGGTGATGAGCCGCACGGCGCCATGGGCCAGCGCGTTGCGCACCCACTCTGCGTCCGGGCCGTAGGTCAGGGCGAAGCGGAAGCCGTCCTTCGTGCGGAAGACGTTGACCGGGGTGCGGTAGACGGTCCGGGTACGGCGCCCGACGTGGATGACGAGGCCAAGCCCGGGAGCCCAGCCCGCCACGTGGACCGCGACCTTGTTCGTCACGGCGCGGTTGAAGCGCGCCACACGCCGGCCGAGCCGGGGCGGGCGCACCGTCACGTTCGAGCCCGACTTTCGCTGCCCGGAGTGCGCGCTCATACGAGCGTCAGCCCCCCGTCGACGGCCAGGACCTGCCCGGTGACGTAGCTCGCCTCGTCCGAAAGGAGGAAGACGGCCACCGCCGCCACCTCCCAGGCCGTGCCCTGCCGGCCCAGCGGGACCGGCGAGCGGGTGCGCGACGGCCGCCCGGCGGAGGCGGCGCGGCCGAGCGGCGTGTCGATCAGGCCGGGGGCGAGCACGTTGGCCCGGATGCCGCGGCGGGCGCCCTCGACCGCCACGTGGCGGCTGAGGCCGATGAGCCCCGCCTTGGACGCGTCGTAGGCCGGGATGCGGCTCCCGGGACGCAGACCGGCGACCGAGCCCATGAACACGATCGACCGCGTTGTCGGACAGGGTGACGAGGGCGCGCCGCACCAGCATGAAGTGCGCACGCAGGTTGAGGTCGAACGTCTTGTCCCAGTCGTCGATGGACGTGCCGGCCACGCCCATGCCGAAGCCGGTGCCCACGTTGAGGACCAGCCCGTCGGGCGCCAGCCCCGGCTCGTCGGAGACGGCCAGGCGGCAGCCCTCTTCGGTGGTGACGTCGGCCACCACGATCGCCGCCTTCCCGCCCTCCTCGGTGATCAGCCGCCACGTCTCCTCGACCGCCGCCTCGTCACGGTCGACGCAGACAACCGACGCACCCTCCCGCGCCGCGCGCACCGCGATGGCGCGGCCGTTGCCAACCGGCGCATCCGGATCACGCGAGGGCTGCGTGCCGGCGCCGATCACCGTGATGCTCCGTCCCGCCAGGAGCGACGTCATCCGATCGCCGCCGCACGTGCCGACCCCTCAGGCCGCCGGACCGCCCGGCACGCTCTGCGCCAGCGCCTCGGCCCGGGGCTCCAGCGCAATGCGCAGGGAGCCGAGCACGGTCGTCAGCATCATGTAGTGGCCGATCAGCATGAGCAGCTCAATGAGCTCGCTCTCCTCGAGGTCCTCCGCCAGCGACCGCCCACGTGGCGTCGGACACGGCGCCGTCGTCGGCCGTCTCGTCGACGGCGCGCAGGGCGGCGCGTTCCAGCGGGGACCACTCGACCGCGTCGAGCGCGCCGTCGCCGTCGCTCACCGCCACCAGCTCGGCGGGGGTCACGCCCTGCGCCTCGGCCAGCCCGATGTGCTGGGCCCACTCGTAGCGGCCACCGAAGCGGGCCGCGGTGCGCAGGATCACCAGCTCGCGCAGGCGGCCCGGGAGGCTCCCCGCCAGCAGCGCGCCGCCGAAGCCCAGCCAGCGCCGGAACAGCTCGGGGTCGGCCCGGCCCAGCGTGGTGAAGATGTGCATCGGCTCGTCGGTGCCGCCCGGCGAGTTCTCCAGGACCCGGGTCAGGACGTCGTCCCATTCGCCCGCTGGGAGCGGTGGCAGGCGGGGCCCGGTCGTGGTCATGGCCGCATCGTAGGCACGCAGGACCGGCCCGGTCTTGCGGCCCGCCGCCGTCAGCGCAGCGGCCGGAATCCCATCGGCGGCGGCCCGGATCCGGGCAGGCGCCGCACCGGGGCGTCGGGCCGGGACACCTCGTCGAGGATGCCGTACTCGAGCGCCTCCTCCGCCCCCATGAAGCGCCCCCGCTCCACGTCACTTTCGACCGTGGCCGGCGTCTGGCCCGTGGCCGCAGCCACGCGGGCGCAGAAGCGCTGGCGCTCGCCGGCGCGCAGCTCGGCCCACTGGGCCACGTTGCGCACGTGGGCCTGCAGCGAGGTCACCGGCTCGGACAGCGAGAAGCGGGTGCTCGGCAGGGCGGAACGGTGGGCGCACACGGCCACCACGCCGACGGCGCCCGCGCCCACCTGCCCGAGGCAGAGCGCCCGCACCGGCACCCCCATCAGCTCGACCACGTCCATGAGCGTCAGCGCCGGCGCCAGCGCGGCCTCGCCGCAGTCGACCCGCAGCGTCACGGGATCGTCGCCCTCGGCATCGAGCGTCATCAACTCGGCCGCCACCCGGGTGACGGAGAAGTCGTCGAGCGGGCCGTGCAGCAGGACCACGCGCTGGGCCAGCAGGCGGCGGGCCACCACGTCCGACAGCGGCTCGGGACCGAAGCCCGTCCCCGCCCCCGGCGCCGGATCACCCGGGAGCCAGGGCCACGGCTCCTCGCGGTCAGGCATGCTCGATCCTCCATTCCAGGCGGGCGCCGAGTGCCGTCGTGTAGCGCTCCACCGTCGAGAGGCGGACGTCGAGGTCGCCCGCCTCGAAGCGGGCCACCGCCGACTGCGAGGTCCCCATGCGTGCCGCCACCTCCGCCTGGGACAGCCCGAGCTCCCGGCGCAGCGTCATCAGCTGCCCCGACACCGAGTGCCGGCGCTCGGCCATTTCGCGGAAGCCCGGGAAGACGGTGGGATGGCGGCGCTCGCTCACGATGGACCCATTATCTCATATTTGATATAACGTGAGAAGGACCCCAGCCAGGACGGCAGCGGACGACGGAGGAGCACGCCATGAGCCCGAGCACCACGACCACCAGCCGCCCGGAGGACCGCCTGCGCCAGGTGTTCGTCCCCACCGTGATCGAGGAGGGCAACCGGGGAGACCGCGCCTTCGACATCTACAGCCAGCTGCTGCGCGAGCGGATCGTCTTCCTGGGGCAGGAGGTGGACGACCAGGTGGCCAACCTGATCATTTCGCAGATGCTGTTCCTCGAGGCCCAGAACAGCGAGCGGGACATCTACCTGTACATCAACTCCCCCGGCGGCGTGGCCTACGCCGGCATGGCCATCTACGACGTCATGCAGCACGTGGAGCCGGACGTGTCGACCATCTGCGTCGGCATGGGCATGTCCGCCGCCGCCATGATCCTCTCGGGCGGCGCCGCCGGGAAGCGCTTCGCGCTGCCCAACGCCCGCATCATGATCCACCAGGGCTCGGCGGGCACCCGCGGCGCGCCCTCCGACATGGAGATCCAGCTGCGCGAGGTGCTCTCGCTGACCCGCCGGATGTCCGAGATCATCGCCCACCACAGCGGGCAGCCCCTGGAGCGGGTGGCCCAGGACATCGACCGCGACTACTACATGACCTCGGAAGAGGCCCGTGACTACGGGATCATCGACGACATCATCCTCCCCGCCGCGGCCTGTGCGCCCCCGGACGCGGCCGGCCCTCGGTTCGTCCCGCGAATCTGAACTGCAGGTAGCAAGCGCGTGAACAGAACCTGAAAATCCGCGGGGATCCGCTCTCATCTCCGTTTCCCTCGTACCCGACGGGGAACGGGCTCGAGGAGGCCGTCGCCACGTGGTGACGACATGAGGAGGAGAGTGCATGGCAGCGGACAAACGCGGACGAGACGGCGCGGCGGCGACCCGGGCTCCGAGCCGGGTCAGCCGGCGCACGCTCCTCAAGGGCGGGCTGGCCCTCGGCGCCGCCGGGACGGCCGGCCTGGCGGGCCTCTCCTCGTCGGCGGGCGCGTCCATCGAGCGAGCCCTGGCCATCGGCCCCCTCCAGCGCTCCCACACTGAGCGACATCCGCCACGTCGTCATCCTCATGCAGGAGAACCGCTCGTTCGACCACTACTTCGGCACGCTGTCGGGCGTCCGCGGCTTCTCGGACCCGAGGGTCCCGACGAACAGGATCAACGGGCAGCACGTCCCCGTCTGGGACCAGTACGGCTACCAGCCCGGCATCGGCGTGGACCCGGCGGGCTACCTGGAGCCGTTCGACCTCCAGCAGCAGTTCCCGACCGACAACGGCGACTGCACCAACGACATCATCGCACGAATGGGACGCCGCAGCACGAGAGCTGGGACGGCGGGAAGATGGACGCCTTCGTGCAGGCCCACCTGGCGGCCGACGGCGACGCCAACTTCGTCGCGACCATGGGGTACTTCACCGGGCCGAGCTGCCGTTCTATTACGCGCTGGCCGACGCCTTCACCATCTGCGACGCCTACCACTGCTCGGTGCTCGGGCCAACCGACCCCAACCGCGTCATGGCGCTGTCGGGCACCATCGACCCCGCCGGCACCGGCGGCGGCCCTGTCCTCGTCACGCAGACCACCGGGCGGCCCGCAGCAGTACGGGACGTTCGACTGGACCACCATGCCCGAGCAGCTGCTCGATGCGGGCGTGACCTGGAAGGTCTACAACGACCCCACCGGCCTCGCCCTCTTCAGCCCGCTCCCCTACTTCAAGGCCTACAACGAGCCCGACGACCACCCGCGGGCCGCAGCTGCAGCAGCAGGCGCTCGCGCCGAACTACCCGGCCGACTTCGTGGCCGACGTCGCCGCCGGGACGCTGCCGCAGGTGAGCTGGATCCACGGCCCCGTCACCCAGTGCGAGCACCCCGCCACGGCGCCGCAGTGGGGCGAGAACCTGGTGCAGACCGTGCTCGACACGCTGACCTCGAACCCCGAGATCTGGGCCCACACGCTGTTCATCCTCAACTACGACGAGAACGGCGGCTTCTTCGACCACGTGCCGCCGCCGGTGCCGCCCCCGGGCACGCCGGGGAGTACCTGTCGATGAGCCCGCTGCCGGCGACGGCCGGCGGCATCGCCGGGCCGGTCGGCCTCGGGTTCCGCGTGCCGTGCATCCTCATGTCGCCCTTCACGATGGGCGGCTACACGGCCACCGAGGTGTTCGACCACACCTCGACGCTGCTCCTCCTCGAGAAGCTCTTCGGCGTCCCCGTGCCCAACGTGTCGGCCTGGCGCCGCAGCACCGTCGGCGACATGACGAGCGCGCTCGCCCTCGGCCAGCCGGCGCAACCCGTGCCGCCCGTCCTGCCCGACGCCTCGCTGTCGGTCCCGGTGGTCGACGAGGAGGTCATCGTCAACGCGCTGACCGGCACCTTCGACGAGGGCTTCTCCTACCCGCCGCCGACCCAGAACGTCATGCCCGTGCAGGAGACGACTCCGCCCCGTCCCGCCCCGCCCCGCTGACCCATCCGTTCATGACTTGCCCCGACGAGGACAGGAGAGCTCCGCCCATGGGTAACCGCCGCACCTACAGCCGCCGATCGCTTCTGGCGGCCGGCGCTCGGTACCGCCTCGGCCGCGGCCGCCGTGTCGGCGCTCGGTCCACTGGGCGCGAACGGCGGCCCGGGCAGCGACCGCCGCGGGCCCGGGCGCGATGCCCTATCCCGTCACTGCCGGTGGGCCAGTACACCGGGGCGTTCCCCTTCGACCACATCGTGCTGGTGATGCAGGAGAACCACTCCTTCGACAACTACCTCGGGCATGCTGCCGGTGAGCGGGCAGCCGCGGGCCGACGGCTTCACGTTCAACGCGGCGGGGGAGCCGGTCAACTGGAACCCGGTGGGCGACGAGCGCATGTACGTGTACCACCAGTCCGGTGACATCGGCGCGCAGGACTCGGGCAGCGCAGTCGTGGGACGACTCGCACCTCGCAGATCGACGGCGGCGCCATGGACGGCTTCGCCGGCACCGGCCCGGGCTCGATGGGCTACTACACCGAGGACGACCTGCCCTTCTACTACTCGCTGGCCAACACGTTCACGCTGGCCAACCGTGGTTCTGCTCGGTGCCGGCGCAGACCTACCCGAACCGCCGCTTCTTCATGGCCGGCACGGCTCGGGGATCGTCGTCGACGGACATCGACAACGTCACGACCTACCCGCCCAACGGGACGACATCTGGGACCAGCTCAGCACGAACGGCATCAGCTGGAAGAACTACTTCAGCGACGCGCCGACGACGGCCGATCATCCTCGACACGATCTTCCGCTACCCGACCAACCTCGCCTCCATCGCCGAGTTCTTCGTCGACGCCGCGGCCGGGCACGCTGCCGTCGGTGAGCCTGGTCGACTGCAACATGGGCGCCATCCAGGGCGAGATACCGAGCATCATCGGCGAGCTGCCGCAGCCGATCCCGACCTTCGCGGCCACGCCCGGACCTGCGTCATCGAGACGACGTGCCAGTCCGAGGAGAACCCCGAGGACGTCCAGCTCGGGGAGCAGTTCGTGGCCAGCGTGGTCAACGCCGTGATGGCGGGACCGGCCTGGCACGCGCACCTGCTGGTCTGGCTCTACGACGAGCACGGCGGCTACTACGACCACGTGGCGCCGCCGGCGGCCATCGCGCCCGACGCCATCGCCCCGTGACATCGGCCCGACGCGACCAGCCCGGCGGCTACAACATGCTACGGCCCCCGCGTGCCCGTGGTGGTGGTGAGCCCCTACGCCGCGCCGCACGACGTGACCAACGTCGTGCACGACCACACCTCGGTGCTGGCGACGATCGAGCGGCAGTGGAACCTGCCCGCCCTGACCTACCGCGACGCCAACGCGGCGACCCTGGCCGACTTCCTCGACCCCTCGGTCATGTCCTTCGCCGAGCCCCCCGACCTGGCCGCCCCGGCCAACCCGCTGCCCGGGCTGGTCCAGGGCTACCAGGGTCAGCCGGTCCCGCCGGCGCCGGCATCCACCGTCCCGACCGGGTCCTGAACCTCCCCTGAGCCTCCTCGACCCGGCGGTCGGCCGTTCGCACCTCCCCTCGGGCGGGCGCGTAAGGTAGTATGACATTGGTGTCAGGGAAAGCGCCGACGCCGAGCGCGTCGAGCGGCAGAAGGGGAGGACGAAATGCGCACTGAGGACATGATCCTGGTCAGTGTCGACGACCACGTCATTGAGCCTCGGGGGATGTTCGACGGGCTGCTGCCGGCGAAGTACCAGGACAAGGCGCCCAAGCTCGTCCGCCGCGAGGACGGGACCGACGTCTGGCAGTACGACGGCAACCAGATCCCCAACGTCGGCCTGAACGCCGTCGTCGGCCGCCCGCCCGAGGAGTACGGCATCGAGCCCACCTCGCTCGACGACATGCGGGTCGGTTGCTACGACGTCCACGAGCGCGTGCGCGACATGTCGGTCAACGGCGTGCTCGGCTCCATGTGCTTCCCCTCCTTCCCGCAGTTCTGCGGCCAGCTCTTCGCCCGGCGCGAGGACAAGGACGAGGCCCGCGCCATGGTGCAGGCCTACAACGACTGGCACATCGACCGCTGGTGCGGCGCCGAGCCCGGGCGCTTCATTCCGCTCTCCATCCCCGTCATCTGGGACCCCGAGCTCGGCGCCGAGGAGATCCACCGGGTGGCCAAGAAGGGCTGCCACGCCGTCACCTTCTCCGAGAACCCCGAGAAGCTCGGCTGGCCCTCGCTGCACAACGAGCACTGGGACCCCTTCTGGGCCGCCTGCGCCGACGAGGGCACCGTGGTCTGCATGCACCTGGGCTCCTCGTCCCAGATCCTGATGACCTCGGTGGAGGCACCGATCGACGTCATGATCTCGCTTGCAGCCGATCAACATGGTGCAGGCCGCCGCCGACCTGGTGTGGTCGCCCATTCTGCGCAAGTACAAGGACCTGCACTTCGCCCTGTCCGAGGGCGGCATCGGCTGGATCCCCTACGCCCTGGAGCGCATCGACTACGTCTACGAGCACCACCGCAAGTGGACGGGCCAGGACTTCGGCGACCAGCTGCCGAGCCAGGTCTTCAAGGACCGCGTCATCACCTGCTTCATCGACGACGCCTTCGGCGTGCAGAGCCGCGAGTACTTGAACATCGACAACATCACGTGGGAGTGCGACTACCCCCACTCGGACTCGACGTGGCCCCAGTCGCCCGAGGCGCTCATGAAGTATCTCGACGGCGTGTCGGACGAGGACATCGACAAGATGACGCACCTCAACGCCATGAAGCACTTCCAGTTCGACCCGTTCAGCGTGCGGCCGCGTGAGCAGTGCACGGTGGCGGCGCTGCGGGCCGAGGCGTCCGACGTCGACACCGCACTGGTCTCCCGGGCCCGCGGGCAGACGTCGGTGAACGACAAGGGCATCGTGTCGGTCAGCAGCTTCACGACGCGGTTGCTCGACGACGAGTAACGACCGAGGTGCCACGGCCGGCGCCACGCCGGACCGTCCACCGCCCGCCCTACGGCCTGACCACCCACCACCGGAGCACCGGAGCCCATGTCGATCGACTACGCCCTCGGTGACGACCACGTCGTCACCATCACCATCAACCGCCCCGAAGCGCGCAACTCCATGGACATGGAGCACTTCTTCCAGCTGCGCTCGGCCTGGGACCGCTTCGGTGAGGACGACGACGCCTACGTCGCCATCGTGACCGGCGTCGGGAAGGACTTCTGCGTCGGGGCCGACCTCAAGACGTACATCCCGCAGATCACCGAGCTGCAGAGCAAGATGAAGGCCGGTCAGCACCCCGACGAACTCGGCGGCTACCGCCTCGACGACGGCGTCAAGGCCGTGCTGCGCGGCACCAAGCTCTACAAGCCGATCATCGCCGCGGTGAACGGCGTCTGCGTCGCCGGCGGCATGGAGATGCTCGGGGGCACCGACCTGCGGGTCGCCAGCGACACCGCGACCTTCGGCGTGATGGAGCCCAAGCGCGGGCTGTTCGCCGGCGGCGGCACCACCGTGCGCCTCCCCCGCCAGATCCCCTGGCCGGCCGCCATGGAGCTGCTCTTGTGCGCCGACCAGGTGCCGGCCCAGCGCGCCTACGAGATGGGCCTGCTGAACGAGGTCTGCCGCCCGGCCGACCTCATGGCGCGGGCCTACGACTACGCGCACCGCATCACGGCCAACGGCCCCTTCGCCATCCGCAAGACCAAGGAGTCGGCCCTGCGCGGGCTGGCCACCGACATGCGGGAGGCCTACAAGATCGAGTCGGAGATCTCCGGCGAAGTCTTCAGCAGCGAGGACGCCAAGGAAGGGCCGAAGGCGTTCGCCGAGAAGCGGCCGCCGAAGTGGCAGAACCGATGAGGAAGACGTGCTCGACCTTCGCCCTCGTGGCCACGCCCCGTCTGAAAGGTGTTCCAAGAGGAGGTTGTTTGCGCGCCGGCCTACTGGGCCGCGCCGTCTCGTCAGCTCTGAGTTGAACGCCCGAAACGCACTGCTTCCGCCACTACCCCCGGAGCGGACGCCAACAGGGCGGCGTCAGGGCCCACACCAAGGGCATCGTTGACCGTCGAGAACGCAAGGCGCAACGCGGTGAAGACCGTAATGGCGAAGATCTGAGAGTCGTTGAACCCGGCAGACCGCAGGCTCTCGACGTCGTGAGCTGTGGTGTGGTTGGGATCTCTGGCCACCTTGCGTGCCCATGACGCCAGCTCGCGCTCGTCGTCGTCCAAACCTTCGTCGCTCCCGCGAATCACGGCTGCTGCAAGCTCGGGGTCGGAGACTCCCGCCAGCTTGGAGCCCCACGCGAGCGAGCAGTAGGAATCACCAAGGGTCGAAGCACTGGCAGCGACCAGGATGCCGCGCTGGCGAAAGCTCAGGGATTGATCCTCGAGCGCTTGACGCATCAAGTCGAAGAGATTCGTCACCAGCGCTGCGTTATGGGACCACAGCTTCGTGACGTTCATGACGTAGCCATCCTCGGCGACGTCCTCGTCAAAGAGGGCCTGCGCTTCCGGGGTAACCGAAGGAAGCTCCAGAAAGCCGATCGTGCTCATTGCTGCTCCTTCCCTAGTGCTCAGGCTTCCGAGCCAAGAATCCCACGACGTTGATCTCAGCTCGCAAGACACGCCCATCTCGCATTTGTGATTGGGCCAGCGCCACCGCGTTGCGCGTGAACTCGTCATCGCCGACGTTCTGAATGGCTTCATACGCCGGTCCGGTCGATGCCAGGGCCCTCGCATAGATTTCAGGATCAGCGAATTCCCATGCGAACGGGACGTCGAATCGCTCGATGTCAGTGAATCCCGTCTCCGACAGGAGCTCTTCGCCGACTCCGGGACGGCCCAGGGCAACCATTGCGGCCTGATTTTCGACCTTGGAGGCGCAGCCATGCGAAAGGGCCCCAATGCCCACGCTCCGGGAGAGGCCTTGATGTGTCCCCACACGGTAAGGCCGATTCGGCCACCTGGAGCCAGGACGCGGTAGATCTCACCGACCGCGGTGGGAGTGGTACCCCAGATTCCCCTGAAGCTGGTGGCGACGGTGAACGTAGACTCATCCCACGGGAGCGCGTGCATGTCGCCCACCACGATCTCGGCCCCGGCGCTTCTCTCGCGCGATTGCCACCAGCCTTTCGGACGCATCAATGCCGGCAGCTGCAGCGCCTCTCAGCATTGCCAATTCCAAGGCGAGCCCGGAGCCGCATGGCACATCGAGCAGTCGGTCAGATCCGTTGACGTCGAGTCGGTGGTGCACCGCGACGTACTCCCGGCAGTTGGCCGGCTCGCTCAGGGTGGCAAAGTCCGCAGCTCGGCGGCCCCACCCCTCGTCAACGAGCCGCCATGCCTCAACCATGTCCGCTGAGCCCGCACTCAGTACAAGCGTGCGATCCGTTCACGGCTCCATACTGTCGGATCGAGGACCTTCAGTCACAGAAAAATGGATATCCCGTCGCTGAGGCCAGGCTCGCCGAAGCCGCACTTAAGCCGGGTCCCTGGCCAAAGCGGCACGAACGAGGTCGGCAGTCGCTCCGGGAGCACGCCCGAGATAGTTCACGATGGCGGGTTCGTCGAGATCGAAGGTCTCACGCAACCCGGTGATGATGTGGGCCAGGTACTCGAGCGACGGCGCCGCCGGCGTCGCAATGGTCGGCTCCGGCAGACGGGGTGCAGTGCACGTCAGGATCGGGAGGCCTTCGAGAGTTCCGAGGCAGACCACCCGGTCGTAGCGTCCCGGCCCGGCCAGCATTGAGAAGCCCGCGACCAGTGCACCCGGCTCGGCGTCGAGCGGCGTGACGTGACGACCGTTCTCCTGGGCCATCACATCCTCGAACTGGTCCCACGCAAGGCGCCAGGCCCGCGCGAAGACATCTGCTCCGGTCTGCTCATCCGGTAAGGCGGGCTCGAAGAAGGCCGGGGCTCCGCCCCAGGTCCGCGAGTGCCCGGAGAAGTACACGCGTCCCGGCACTCGCAGCGGGCGCCAGGCGTCGGGCGGGCGTCGGTCGCGTGCGCCGGGATGTGCGCGGCTCACGCCTGGTGCAGTGCCACCGGCGATATAGCAGGCGAAGCGCTCGGCTGAGAGGTTGGAGCCGTACGCCGCGTAGAACACCTCACGACGGGGGACGGAAGCGGGGGCTGCGGGCGGGGTTCGGGCGGATCTCGTGCTCATGGTCGATAGGGGTCGTCGCCATCGTCCCATGCCGCCGGTCCCTCGGGGTCCCGGTCATGGTCAACGGCCCAGGGCGTAGACCATCGTCACCTCGTCCGACTCCACCTGGGTCCCGGGCTCGAGCGGCAGCGCCGTGGCTCCCGACGCCGGCTGCGCCGCATCGTTGAAGCCCTGGCTGTTTTGCGGGCCCGTGGGCTGGGTGTTGTCGGTCAGCGAGCAGACGGGCCCAAGCTTGCGGTCCGCCGCGGCGGCCATCGCCTCCGCATGGGCCACGGCCTGGTGCACGGCAGCCATCCTGGCCTTGTCCTGGACCACGGCCGGATTGCCGAACGAGAACGTGAGGGAGTTCACCTGGGCGGCGTTTCCCGTGGCGTTGACCACGTCATCGATGGCGGTCCCCTCCGTCGACGCCTTGCGCAGCGTGGCGGTGATCGTCTCGGTTGCCTGGTAGCCGGTCAGGGTGGGCACGCCGTGGGGATACGCATATTGCGCCGACAGGTTCAGTCCGGTCGTCTGCGTGTCGCGCCCCGCCACGCCGTTGTCCGTCAGGGCCTGCAAGGCCAGCGCCACCTTGGCATTGTTCTGGCTCAGCGCGGCCGCCGAGCTGCTCGCAGTGGTACTGAAGCCGAACACGGCGCTCAGGACGTCCGGCGTGCCTGATCCCTGCCCGGTGCCCTCGACGGTCAGATGGGGCGCCGAGGGGGCACAGCTGGCGGGAGCGGGATCCTCAGCCGGAGTGGCTGACGCGACGCCCGTGAGGGCCACAGCAAAACCGGCGGCGCCGAGGAGCACGGCTCCCAGCACCACCGCCATGACCGTTCGGCGCCGGGGGCCAGAGAAGACTTGACCCTTTTCCCGTTGCTCATCCATGACCCTGTCCTCCCGCATCTCGGCGTGCCTGACACAGGAGAGACGCCGCGGGCGACGGATCGGTTCGGCGCCGCGATACTCAGGTCGGTCGGGCGGTGCGGCGCAACGAGAACAACGAAGGGAAGCCGACGACGAAGGTCTGCAGCCTCCAGCCACGGGGTGAGAGTCCGCGGCGCTTGGCCATCCGGCCGGCGATCACTGCCTCCGTCGCGTGGATCACCGCGGTTGCGATCAACATGCCCTGGAGGGTTTCCCGCGGGGGCAGGGCGTCACCTGACATGTCGTTGACCTTGTCGTAGGAGGTCTTGCTCACCGAGAGCTTCGTGAGGGCCACGATGCCGCCGTCAAGGAGCAGGAACCAGAACAACGAAGGGCGTACGACGCCGGACCGCTTTGCTCGTGCCATGGCCACGTTCTATCGAGCGGGGGCGCCGGGGAGCAACCGCACCGGGTCAGGCGGCCGCGCCGATGCGGCGAGCTGCCCGCAGGCGGCGTCGATCTCGGCGCCTCTGGTGATGCGGACGGTGGCGTTCACGCCGAGCGCGAGCAGCTGGTCGCGGAACTGGCGCACGTGCTGCCGCGAGGAGCCGACCACGGGATAGCCCGGCGTCGGGTTGAGCGGGATGAGGTTCACGTGGGCGCCCAGGGGGCGGGAGAACGCCGCCAGCTCTGCCGCATCGCTGCCCCGGTCGTTGACGCCGTCGATCATGGCCCACTCAATGGAGAGGCGCCGGCCGCTGGCGGCCACGTAGTCCGCGCAGGCGCCGGCCAGCATCTCGAGCGGATAGCGGCGGTTGATGGGCACGAGCTCGTCGCGCAGCTCGTCGTTGGCGGCATGGAGCGACACGGCGAGGTTCACGGGCAGGGTCTCGGCGGCCAGGCGCCGGATGCCCGGCACGACGCCC
This sequence comes from uncultured Acidimicrobiaceae bacterium, assembly GCA_963731065.1. Classification (GTDB taxonomy): domain Bacteria; phylum Actinomycetota; class Acidimicrobiia; order Acidimicrobiales; family RAAP-2; genus Bog-473. Next base: position 89,812 of record CAVSUH010000025.1, read on the forward strand.
ACCGTCGAGAGCGTGAGATGGCGGGCCGAGAGCCCCATGTCGCCGTGCAGCCGCGTGACGGCGCCCCAGACCCGGTCGTAGTTGGCCAGCGGCTCCCCCATCCCCATGAAGACGATGTTGGAGACCCGCCGGGCCGGCCCGGCCTCCCGCATGGCGACGGCGACCTGCTCGACGATCTCGCCCTGGGTCAGCTGTCGCTGGAACCCCGCCTGGCCGGTGGCGCAGAACTGGCAGGCCATGGCGCAGCCGGCCTGGGTGGACACGCAGACGGTCACCCGGTCCGGGTAGTGCATCAGGACCGTCTCGACCTGGGCCCCGCCGTGGAGCTCCCAGAGCCACTTGGTCGTCTCACCGGCGTCGGCCGACTGCCGGGACACCTCGTGCAGGGCCGGGGGCAGCGCCTCGGCCAGGGTCCTGCGCAGGGCGGCCGGGAGATCGGTCATGTCCTCGGGACGCTGCACCCGAAGGTGAAGACCGTCCCAGACCTGGCGCACCCGGTAGGCCGGCTCGCCCTGCAGGATGTCCGCCAACTCCTCCCGCGTCAGGTCATAGGGCGCGGGCATCACCCCAGGCTATGGGCGATCGGACGCTCGGCGACGTTCGCGGCAGCGCCGGAGGTGGCGGTGGCGGTGGCGGTGGCGGGTCTAGTTGTAGTCGGTCCCCAGAATGACCGTGCCCGCAGCGGTGAACCAGCCGCTGGTGCCGTTCACGCACGCCAGCCTGGCGTCGGGCACCTGGCGGGCGTCGGCCTCACCCCGGAGCTGCTTGACGGCCTCAATGAGCAGGAACATCCCTCGCATACCGGGCTGGCAGGCGGACAGTCCGCCCCCGTCCGTGTTGGTGGGCAGGGCGCCGCCGACACGCAGCTTGCCGTCCTCGACGAAGGGCCCGCCCTCGCCCTTCTTGCAGAACCCCAGCCCCTCCAGGGTCAGGATGACCATGGGCGTGAAGGCGTCGTAGACCTGCGCGGTATCGATGTCCCCGGGGGTGACACCCGCCCGCTCGAAAGCCAGCTTCCCCGAGCGGACGCAGGGCGACTCGGTGAAGTCCTCCCACTCGCTCATGGTCGTGTGGGAGGCGGCCTCGCCGGTCCCGAGCACCCAGATGGGCGCCTTGGCGCAGTCCCGCGCCCGCTCCTCGTGGGTGAGCACGATGGCGCCTCCACCGTCAGTGCGGGGGCAGCAGTGCAGTTTGGTCAGCGGGTCCCACACCAGAGGCGCGTCGACCACGTCGTCGATCGTGATGGGGTCTTGGTAGAAGGCGTCGGGATTGAGGCCCGCGTTGTAGCGGGTGGACACGGCCACCTCGGCCAGCTGCTCAATGGTGGTGCCGAACTCGTGCATGTGACGTCGGGCCACCATGGCGTAGTGGGAGCCCACCGGATGGCCGAACGGCGCCGCGAATTGGGTGGGACCGCGCGTCCCGAAGGAGAGGTTCGCCATGCGCAGCCCTTTCTTGAGGTCGGCCCGCTGCGTCGATCCGTAGGTGAGCACCACGACCTCGACCAGCCCCTGCGCGATGGCCGCCGCCGCATGCTCGACCATGAACTCCCAGATGCTGCCGCCGTGGCCGGTGGAGTCCACCCAGTCGGGCCGGAGGCCGAGATACTCGGCCAGTTCCACCGGCGGCAGCGCACCGGTCAGCGACATGAAGCCGTCGACCTCGGACTTCTCGATGCCCGCGTCGGCGAGCGCACGTGTCGTGCCCTGGAAATTCAGCTGGAACGCCGTCTTGTCATCGACGCGCCCGCAGTCGGACGTCGACGCCCCCACGATCGCCACGCGGCGGTTCGGCATGGATCTCTGTCGCTCCTCACCCTCTTGCGGATCGTCGGCGCAGAAGACCGACACCCTCGCGGCGTACCGTAACGGGGCGGGAGAAGGCCGACAATTCCGACGTCAGATACGGTGAGTGGCCCACGCCGCCCCCAAGGAGACCGATGACCGACGCAACCAAGAGCCCGGGCGACGACCTGCTGCGCCGGGTTGAGGACGGCATCTGCTGGATCACCCTCAACCGGCCCGATGCGGGGAACGCCATGACCCAGATTCATGCGGGACCAGATCGCCGCCTGGGTGCGCGACGCTTCATCCGACCTGTTCGTCCGGGTGGTCGTCATCACGGCGGCCGGCGACAAAGCCTTCTGCAGCGGTGCCGACCTTCGCGGCGGCCAGCTTCCCCCGCGTCCGAAGCCCGACGGCGCGCCGGAGAACGTCGTGGGCCAGGCATCGCGCATGATCCGGGACGGATGGCAGGCTCTGGTGACCTCCATCCTCGACTGTGAGAAACCAGTCATCGCCGGCGTGAACGGCACGGCGGCCGGTGGCGGGATGCACCTCGCCCTCGCCTGCGACCTCGTCGTGATGGCGGAGGAGGCCAAGTTCGTCGAGGTCTTCATCCGGCGCGGCATCGCCCCCGACGCCGGCGGGGCGTGGATCCTCACCCGCCTGGTCGGGATCCAGAAGGCCAAGGAGCTGTTCTTCTTCGGTGACGACGTCCCGGCCGCCGAGGCCTATCGCATCGGGCTGGTGAACCGGCTCGTGCCTCGGAGTGAGCTCCAGGCCACGCTGGAGGAGATGGCGGCCCGTCTGGCCAAGGGGCCGACCAAGGCGATCTGGATCGCCAAGTGGCTGACCAACCGTGCGCTCGACGTCGACCGCGCCACGTCCCTCTACGACGAGGCCATCGGACAGGAGCTGGTCACGAACACCCTCGATTCCAAGGAGGGCATCGCCAGCTTCGTGGAGCGTCGACCCTCCGAATTCAAGGGCTGGTAGTTCTCGCCCACCCCCGCGCCGTCACGGAGGCGACGACACCGATGTCGTTGTTGTCGACCCGCTCAGGCCCGGACCCGTCGTGGTGGTGGTCGTCGGGGCCGTTGTCGGCGTCGTCGTTGTCACGCTCCCACTGGGCGCGGTGGTGCTCGTCGTCGTGGTTGCTGCGGTTGTCGTCGTCGTGGTGCTCGACGCGCCTGTGGTCGAGGTCGTGGAGGTGGTCGACGTCGGCGTGGTCGTCGGTGCCGGCGACGGGTTGACGATGTTCTTCAACGTGGTCCCGGTGTCCGCTCCGCCGAAGATCGCCGACAAGGGCTTGCCCGAGATCAACTCGATCGCGGTGATGAACAGCAGCGCCAGGACGAACACGACGGCCACGGTCCCGGCGATGGCACGCCAGGAGAAACCCGGCAGCGTGGTGCGCCGAGCACCCTGCGTCGGCGTGGGCGTCGGCGTGGTCGTGGCCCGCAGGCGCTCGGTGGCCGGGGCGTCGGCGGTCGCCGAGATTTCCAGACGCTCGGTTTGGGCCACCGGGGCCGGCGTCGATGCCATCTCGACCGTCTCGGGCGCGCTGACGCCCAGCGGCTCCGACCGCCCGACCACCTCCGTGGGCGCCGAGGATGCGTCCACGGAGGACGCCGATGGACCGCTCGCCCGGGTGCCCCCGAGCCTGCGCAACAAGGTGGAGGTCTCGGGGGCCCGGACCGCCACCTGCTTGACGGCCTGGTGGCCCCGCTCGATCGACTGCGCAACCAAGGCCGTAGCCATGGTGGCCGCTGCCGACCCGATGGCGACGCCGACGATGGTCCCCTTGACCCCGAAGACCGACGCAATGACCGCGGCGCACACTGCGCCGGCCGTGGAGGCGAGGATCTGGCGAATCGAGAACTTCACGCAAAGTGTGTCTAGTCGCCCACGAGAGGTTCGACCGCACGGGCGATGAATTGGCGGGCACCCGAATCGAGGACCCAGTCGTGCCCGAAACGGGCGATGGGCGCGGCAAAACGGGAGACCAGCCGGACGGCTCTGTTCCCAGGCGCCAGGGAGCTGTCCAGGGTGGCTGCGCACCCGGTGTCCGTATCGCTGAGCTGCAACGTCGCGGTGCCCACGACGTCCCCGCCGACCCTGGCTCGCACCAGCACCGCGGGCTCGACGTGCTCGATCGACCACGCGGAAACGCACGAGGTACGGCACCGGTGGCTGCACCTCACAGAGCCACTCCTCGCCGGACGCGAGCGCGACGCCCTCGAACGACCGCAACCACGGCCACCACGTGCGGTATTGGGACACCTCGCTGATCAGACGCCAGACCTCCGCACGCGGCAGCGGCAGCTCGTATTGGTGCACCGTCGTGATGGTGCCCTGGACCGCGCTGGCCGGGCCCGTCCCCGCATCGTCGGCGCTCACGCCGCGACGAGCCCGTCGACGTGCTGGCGCACGAGGTCGGTCGGGGCCGCCCGGGCGTGCAGATCCCGAGGCGCGCCGATCATGACGGGAGGCGCGTCCTCGTGCTCCATGCACAGCTCTACGACGGCCGTGGCCGCAGCGACTTGGGGATCGTCGAAGTACACGGTCAGCATCGGTGACCGGCGTCGGTCGTCGATGATTCCGGCGAGGTCGCCGCAGGCAGCATTTTCCCAGGTTAACGGGGCATCCCGGCGAAATCATCGGGCCGGAAGAGGCCGGTAACATGGCCACCGTGCGTGAACGGTGGCTTTCCAAGAGGGCCGTATCGCTGCACGTGGCCGTCCTCGTGTTCGTCCCGGGCTGCGCGGTGGCCGCCTGGTGGCAGATCAGCCGGGCCGAAGGCGGGAACCAGCTGAGCTACCTCTATTCGGTCATGTGGCCCGTCTTTGGCATCTTGAGCCTGTACTTCTGGTGGATGCTCCTGCACACCGACTACGACATGGTCGGCTTGAAGGGCATGCGGCGCCAGCAGGAAGTCGCGGCGGCCGATGGACCCGGAACGGTCGCAGCTGCCACGTCGGGTCCCGACGCGCCGCAACCGACTGCGCCGGTGCCGGCAAACGCCTTCGCCGTCGAGGACCCAGAGTTGGCGGCCTACAACGCGCGGCTGGCCGAGCTCGCCTCCAAGGGGCCCAAGACATGGCGGGCCCGCGAGAAGGTCGTCGTCCGGAGGGAGCAATGAAGCGGCTCACCCAACGCGGCATGCGGGGGGCGCTCTTTCGCTACCAGCTGATGGCCAACATCGTTGGTGTGCTGATCATCCCCCTGTTCATCTTCACGGGCCTGCACATCGCAAAGGTCGGCAACTTCAAGATCGAGCTCGCCATCTTCGGCGTCGGCCACGGTTACCTCTACATCGTCTACCTGATCACCGCCGGCTTCCTGGCCCTCAAGGCGCGGCTCCACATCCCGTGGATCATCCTGATGTTCGCCGCCGGGCTCGTGCCCGGCCTGACCTTTCTCACCGAGTGGATCATCGTGACCAAGAAGATCCAGCCGCTTATTGCCGCGCAGGAAGCGGCGGCGGCCGAGCCCTCCGGAGTCAGTCCAGCCGCTCTATGACGGTGCCGTTCGCCTGGCCGCCGCCCTCGCACATGGTCTGATAGCCGTACCGGCCGCCTGTCGCCTCCAGGTGGTTCAGGAGCGTGCCCATCAAGCGCACACCGCTGGCGCCCAGCGGGTGCCCGATGGCAATGGCGCCACCACGCGGGTTGAAACGCGCCATGTCGTAGGAGAATTCCTTCTGCCACATGAGGGCGATGGCGGCGAAGGCCTCGTTGCACTCCACGGCGTCGAACTCGTCGGCCTTCATGCCCGAACGAGAGAGGAGCTTGTGGGTGACCGGCACTGGGGCCGAGAGCACAATGGCCGCATCCTCCGCCGCCACGGCGAAGTGGGCGAAGCGGGCGCGGATCGGAAGCCCCAGCGCCTCGGCGACCGAACGGTCGGCGATGAGCATGGCGGCCGCGCCGTCGGTCGTCTGGGACGAATTGCCCGCGGTGATGTCGGGCGCCGTGTCCGGCTCCCAGCTCTGGGCCGGCGGCAGGGCAGCGAGCGCCTCGATCGTCGAGGAGCGCCGGATGCCCTCGTCGGAACGGAGGAATTCCCCGGTCAGGCTGCCATCCTCCGCCTTGATCGGAACCGCGACCGCTTCGCGCTCGAAGTGCCCGTTGTCCCAGCTCTCGGCGGCCCGCCGGTGGGACTCCAGCGCGTAGGCGTCCATCTCCTGGCGAGTGATCCCGTAGCGGTCGGCCAGGACCTGGCTGACCCGGAACTGGGTCCAGAGCCGCCCGTCCACCGCCTCCATGAACGAAGGCGGGAACGGTCCCGTCCCGCCCCGCGCGTTGGAGGCGAGCGGCACCCGGCTCATGACCTCGGCGCCGCAGGCGATCACGATGTCGTAGTGGTCCGCCGCCACCCCCGCGGCGGCGAAGTGGACGGCCTGCTGCGACGAGCCGCACTGACGGTCGACCGTCGTGGCCGGCACGGTCTGGGGCAACCCGGCGGAGACCCACCCGTTGCGGGCGAGGTTCGTGCTCTGCTCGCCGACCTGGCTCACGCATCCGCCGATCACGTCGTCGATGCGCTCGGGGTCCACGCCCGTCCGCTCGATCAGCGTGGTGAGGGCGAAACCCAGGAGGTCCGCCGGGTGCCAGTTGGCGAGTGCGCCGCCCCGCTTGCCGAACGCCGTCCGCACGACGTCGACGATGACTGGCTCTCTCATGGTGCAGCCTCCTCCATGTTCCTCATGACAGGTCGCTCTCGATGCCGGTGTCGAGCTCCTCGGCCCCGGCTGCGCCCGAGGCAGCTGCTTCCTCACGACGGGCCATCAACGTCTCGACGGCTGCGCCGGCGCCGGCCGGATCGCCCTCGTAGGCGACGCTCCCGTGGTTCAGCACGACGGCCCAGTTGGCCAACTGGAGCACACGGTTGACCTGTTGCTCGACCACGACCAATGCCGTGCCGTTGCGATTGATCTCCTTGAGTCCCTCGTACACCTGATCGACGATGACCGGAGCCAGACCCAACGACAGCTCGTCGGCGACGAGGACCTTCGAGGGCACCACGAGGACCTTGGCCAGCGAAAGGAGGCGCTGCTGACCCCCTGAGAGCGTGCCGCCGGACTGGCGTCGCCGTTCACCAAGGATGGGAAAGGCCGTGTAAGCGCGCTCGAGGTTCTCCTTGAGCTTGCTCCGGCCGGCCCGCTGGCGGAAGGCCAACGTCAGGTTCTCCTCGACGGTCAGGGTCGAGAACACACCACGCCCCTCGACCACGTGCGCCATGCCGAGCCGGGCGATCTTGTAGGCCGGAAGGGTCGTGACATCCTGGCCCGAGAACAGCGACTTGGCCCACCGACGCCGGCACCAGCCCGGTGACCGTCCTGGCAACGGTTGACTTGCCGGCCCCGTTCGACCCGACCAGGGCGACGATGCCTCCGTCCGGCACTCTGAAGGACACGTCGAAGAGGGCCCGGTACGGGCCGTAGGCGGCGCTGACGTTCCGCACAGAGAGCACGTCTGTGCTCGGCCGGCGCAAACGTGGCGGTGCTCACGCCAGACCCATCTGACCCAGGTAGGCGTCGCGCACGGCGGGATCGGCCATGCACTCGTCGAAGGTCCCTGCGAACAGCATGGCTCCGAGATCCATCACGACGGTGCGATCGACCACCTCGGCGACCATGGTGAGGTCGTGTTCGACCAGGAGCACGGCCGTGCCGCGCTCGCGTTGGACGGTTCGCAGGACGGCGGCCACCTCGGCCGTTTCGTGCAGGTCGAGCCCGGAGGACGGCTCGTCGGCGAGCAGGATCTTGGGCTCCGTCGCCAGGGCCCGCGCCAGCTCGACCAGGCGGCAGTGACCCAGCCCGAGCGCATTGACCGACGTATCCGCCAGGTGCGAGATGCCCGACGAGGCTCGAGCGTGGCCTCGACCCGATCGATCTCCTCCTGCTTCGGCTTGCTCATGTTGAGAAGGTCGCGCCACAGCCGCCCCTCTCCTTGGCGCGACCGCTCGGCGACCATCAGGTGGTCGCGCACCGACATGTCGGTGAACACCTCCACCCGCTGATAGGTGCGGCCGATTCCCATCCGGGCCCGCTTGTACGTCGGCAGGCCGGTCAACGGCGTCCCGTCGAAGACGATGTCGCCCATCCTCGGGGCGCAGCTGCCCGCACACACAGTTGAACAGGGTCGTCTTGCCCGCCCCGTTCGGGCCCGACCAGCCCGACGCTCTCGCCGGCCGCCACGTCGAAGGTAATGGCGTGCACGGCCTGGATGCCGCCGAAGGACTTGCAGACGCCGTGGAGGCGCAGGAGCGGTTCGACGTCAGCCATTGGCACCAGACGCCGACACGGCGCGCGCCTTCAGATCTTCGGCTTCGGCCTCGCGTGCGAAGAACAACCGCTCGAACCGCATCGTCGATCGCCGCTTCTGGTATTCGAGCACCCCCTCGGGATGCTGGGCGTAGGTGAGCGCACCGAAGGCGAACAAGACGATGGTGAGGCTCGGCCCACCGAAGCGCGACGGGAGGTACGTGAGGAGCTGTTCGACCACGAAAAGGCCGATGCCGGCCTGAATGGCGCCTTCGACCGTATTCACGCTCGTGGTGACCACCAGCACGACCAGGACCAGCGAGAAGGTGGTGTTCCAATCGTCGGGCGAGACGTGTTGCTGCTGAATGCTGTAGAGCACACCACCGACGCCGGCGATGGCCCCGGACAGCGCAAAGACGACGATGCGCTGCCAGGTCGGGTTGACACCGAGACCAGCCGTCGCCGTCTCGCTCCCGCGCATGGCTGCCAGGTTCCGTCCGACGGTCCCCCTGCGGACCAGCAGGACGATCACGACGGCGACGACGAGCACGCAGAAGGAAAGGATGAACATGGCGTGGCCGTTGAAGTCGAAGAAGGCGCTGGTGCCCAGCCATTTCGATTGCAGACTGGTGCCCTGGGCGCCGCCCGTGACCCAGATGTCGTTGAAGGCGGTGTTGTCAAAGAGCAACGCCGCCGCCAGCGTCATCAGAGCCAGGCCCAGCCCGCGCAGGCGCAAGGACAGGAGCGCCAGCACGACCGCGACCAGGGCCGCGATGACGCAACCGATCAGGCCTCCGACGAGGAAGTTGAGCCCGAGGTGGACCGAGAAGACGGCTGCGGTGAAGGCGCCGATGCCCGCAAACGTCGCCTGGCAGAGCGACAGCTGTCCGGCCATGCCCGTGATCAACGTCACGGAAAGGCAGATGATCGAGAGGGTGAGGCCGTTGTTGAAGACGGTCTCCCAGGTGATCGGGATCCAGGTCAGCATGGAGACGACGAACGCCGCCAGGACCACCCACCACACGGTCCGGATGATGCGATCCATGCTCGGTGCCGCGCGCTGGCCGCGATGGGCACGGGTGGGGGGTCGATGGTAGCGAGCGGATCCCGGCTGGAGTCCAGATTGCGCAGCCCCGGCAGAATGAGCAGAGCGGCCGCGATGGCGAAGAAGGGGATGGACGGGACGACCGCTGCATTCCAGAAGCTGTTCGGCGGGATGTAGCCCTGCAACACCGTCGTGACGACACCGATGAGCACTGCGACCCCGGCGGCAATCGGCAGCGAACGCAGCATCGCCCACGCCGCGGCCGCGATGGCCGTGACCGTCAGGGTGACGAATTCGTCCGAATTGAAGGCCCCGAAGACGGGGGCCAGCAGCACGCCGGCGAGAGCGGCCATGAAGCTCGAGATGATCCAGGCCACTGCGACCACGCCGTTCGCATTGATGCCGTCGAGTTGCACCAGTCGCCGGCTCTCCACGGCCCCCCGCATCTGCAGGCCCAGGCTCGTGAAGCGCAGGAGGATCGTGAGCAGAACGAGAACGATGACGGTGACCGAGATCGTCGCCAGGTAGATCCCGTTGATCGGGGTCCCGTACTCGCCGCTCCCGATCGTGAAGTACACGGTGTTCGGATTGAAGAACGGGAAGATCGTCGTGGTGGCATCGAGGTTCTGGGGCCCGAAGATCACCGGCAGGAGCGAGGGGATCCCGACCAGGAGGGCCAACCCACAGACGAGCTTCGCCGTGCTGTTGGAGTTCGGGATGTGACGGAAGATGAGACGGTCGAAGGCGTAGCCCAAGACCGGACCCATCACCACCACGGTCAGGAGGAACGCCTCCCACCCGGACCAGCCGTGGAACTGGGTCAGATACGTGAAGATGAACGCCGAGGCGAAAGCCTGCGCACCGAAGGCAAAGTTGAAGACCCCCGTCGCCTGATAGGTCAGAACGAGACAGACGGCGACGAGGGCGTAGGTGCACCCGTAGGGCACACCGGGAAGCGCGAAGCCGAGCAATTGCGCCATCGTCTACGCCCGGTTACCTACGTCGACTCTCGCCCTGTCCGCCCGACGCTGCTCAGCCGGGACCGGGTGTGCCGGCCGGTAGTGGGAACACCGGGTTCTTCTTGGGGTCGATCGACTCGAAGCAGTTGAAGACGTTCTTCCCGGTGTTGAGCGTCGGCTCGTATTTGTCGCCGACGACCTTGATGTAGGCGAGGCAGTAGGGCGGCGCATGGCCGGTGTGCCCCGCGTCCTTCCAGTTGACATTTGCTTCGAGACCGGCGGCTGTGAAGTTGGTGATGGAGTTGTCCTCCTTGATCACGTTGGCCTGCGTGAGGTCGCTGCCCGCCATCTTGACCCCCTGCACGAAGAGGGCTGCCGATTCCCATCCTTGCAAGGCGATCTCGTCGGTGACGTACGCCGGCTCGTACTTCTTCATCTCGGCGAAGTAGAGCTTCAGTCCCGAATAGATCGACGTTGGCGCCGTGAACGGGACGTGTCCAATGTCGAAGTACACGCCCTGCATGAGGCTCTCGTTCGTGTTGAGCGTGGTCTGGTCGTTCCCGCTGAACCAGAGCTGTGTCATGTTCAGCCCGTACTGCTTGATGGCCCGGGCCATCGTCACGTTGCCCTGGACGTCCATGCAGCTCACGACCATGTTGGAGCCGGCCTGCTTCATGCGCTGCACGTCCGTGGCGACGGTGGAGCCCGGGTAGTTGACCTTGAGGTCGGAGTAGCTCACGGTGTACCCGGCGGCCGTGAGGGACTGCTGCTCCGACTGACACGAGGCGGCCGACGCCGCCACGCCGTAGGCGATGAAGGCGATAGAGGGCTTCTTCTGGGTCTGCCGAGCCACGTAGGCGACCTGCGGCGCGGCGGCGGGGTAGTACTGCACCGAGCCCCCCGCGGCGAACAAGTTCGGCGCCGGCGTCCAGTTCCCGGTCACGTTGTACCCATACGTCGGGATGCCGGACTCGACGAAGAGGTTGGGCGAGAAGAACGCAGTGGCCACGCCGGTCACGGCGAAGACGTGGTCCTGGTTGATGAGGGTGTTCGCCAGCTGGTTGAACGTCGTGGGGTTGCCACCGTCATCTAGGGCGTACTTGTAGTCGATCTTGCGACCGTTCACGCCGCCCGTGGCGTTGATGTAGTCGTAATACGCCCTCTCGCCGTAGATGAGCGAGGAGAAGTTGGACGCGAGCGTCCCCGTCTGGGTCGAGATCGTTCCCACCGTGATGGAGTTCGACGTCACCCCCGGCGCAGAGCTCGTCGCCGCGGCCGCACCGGCGGCGGCGCCCGACGTCGTCACCACGGCTGCTGCCAGCATCGTGCCCAGGAGCGCCACTGCCGTCAGCGCCTTGGATCCATGTCTTACTCGCATACCGTCCCCAATCGTCGGTTGTGCATCCCCCCCGGGATGCCGGTCACTGTAGCTGGAGGCTTTCACGCCCATTGCTCACCCCTTGTGGTCTTTTCACGTCGCCAAATTGCCTTGTCATCACCTTGACTGCATGTGCTGCGCCAACGCCGTTGCCCCGCCGGATCAGTTCAGGAACAGCCTCCGTCGGTCATACTCACGCAACGCCTGCACCTCGTCGAAACGCACGGCCGGCAGGTCCTCGACCTGGCGGGCCACCTCGGGCTGGTACCCACAGGACGACGCGAATGCCCGCACCCGGTCCTCGAGCGACCCCTCCCCCTGCGGCACCGCGGCCAGGCGCAACACACCGTCATGGCGCCGCAGGATGCCCTTGTCCGTGACAACGCTGACGATCCGCTCTCCCGGTGAGGTGACGTAGGCGACGGTCTCGGGAAGACGCTCGGGCCTGGCCAGGGTCACGACCACGCAGGCGGTGGCCCGGGTGGCGACGTCATTCGCCCCGCCGGAGCCGACCAGGAAACGTCCACCGGCCAATTGGGTGGAGTTCAAGGACCCGTGACGATCGACCTCGGCCGCACCCAGGCAGCCCACCGTGGTAGTGCCCGGTCCCCCGATGACCATGCCGAGGATGGCCGAGGCGTCGGAGAGGTAGGGCGTGGCCGGGAAGACCCGCTGGTTGAAGATATAGGGGTCGGCGGGCGTCGGCTGGTACCCCCACAGCCCGAGCTCGGCCGTCAGCATGACGTTGCGCCCGGCGGCCCGGGAGCGCCCCACGGCGACCCAGGCGGCGAGATTGGCCACGCCCGCCCCCGCCAGCACGGCGTCGGCGCCGACCGCGGCCACCACCCGCTCGACCTCGCGCGCCCCGAGGGACGCCGCCTGCTCCCAGCGGGAGATGGCGGGGTCGTCGACGACCGGGTTGGCATCGGCGTCCGCCTTCCACGACATCGGGTCGGAGCGGCCTTCGAGCCACTTGAGCTGCTCGGGGCCGACGCGGGCCAGGTAGTCCTCGTGCGTGGCCGGACCGAGCACCCACTCGTCGACGTAGGAGTCGAATTCGTTCCGGGCTGCCGCAGCGGCGGCGGCACTCCAGTGCGCCACGTCCTCCCCGTAGCTGCGGACGGGCAAGCCGGGGGCGTAGCAGCCCCCCGGATGGGCCCCGAAGGGCGCCTCCACCACTGCGAGCACCCGATGGCCGGGGACACGGACCCGGTGCCCGAGGCCTTCGAGGTCGTCCACCACACGCTCGACCGTCGCCACGACGCCTCGGCGAGCCGCCCAGGCGCCCCACACGCCGTCGAGGAGCGGTTCGGAGAAGACGAGGTTGCCCGAGGGGTCGGCGGCCGCGGCATGGACGAGCGCCACGTCGGGCACCAGGGGCTCCAGCAACCCGAGAGGGCCGAACGGCGAGTCGATCACGACGAAGGCCTCGTTGTCCGCCATGGAGGAACCGACCAGTGATCCGGTCACCGCGGCAGGCAGGCCGCGGGCGGCAGCCTCCAGGCGCTGGGACAGGGTCAGGATCGACCAGTGCTCGACCTCGACCTGACCCAACTCGTAGGCCTGGCGGAAGATCGGGTTCGGGTTGTAGGTCGGGAAGCTGTTGCCCGAGTAGGCGGTCACCACCTTGCGGACCATCCCGCCCGTGAAGAAGGCGGCGCCCAGCGCGCCGAGGCTGGTCATGATGAGAGTAAAGGCCGGGTCCGTCCGCCAGAACTGCCGGGCGAGCTCCCGGGCGGCGGCCGTCCAACGGCTGTGACCCATCATCACCAAAACGGAGTCGCCGGGACGCACGCTCCGTGCGACAGCGTCCTCCAATGTCGTCACGACGGGTCCGCCCGACGAGGGGGCAGGCGGGATCACAAAACCCGCTGCACGCGGGACGCGAAAACGCGTCCTACCTGTTCCAGCGTCATTTTTGACCCCAACCAAACCTGACCACCGTGTCAGGTTAGCCATTTCGACCATGCCCGGCACTACCATGCACCGGGCATGGGATCGCCGAGAGTCCAACGCGACCCGGCGCCCGCACCGAAGAGGCCGGTTCGGTCGCCTGCGGCCAAGAAGGTCACGGGCGGAAAGGGCGCCACCCGGGCGGTCACCACCGCCACCAACGGGCCAGCCGACCAGTCCGATGGCGCCTCCGGGGCGGATGCCGACGCCGTAGGCGCTCCGGCCAGCAAGCGCGTCCTGCGCAGCCAAGGCCGGCGGACCATGCGCAAGCTGCTCGATGCGGCCATGGTCGCCTTCGACAAGCGCGGCTACCACGCCACGCGGGTGAACGACATCGTCGAGATCGCCAAGACCTCGCACGGGACCTTCTACCTGTACTTCTCGAACAAGGAGGACCTGCTGCGCGCCCTGGTGGCCGAGGCCGCCGGGGAGGCGCAGACGCTCTACGACGCGCTGAGCACGCTGCCAGCGCAGGGGGACGCGCCCCGCTGGGAGGACGTGCACGGCTGGATCCGGGCGTACTCCGCGCTCTGGATCCGCTACGCACCGCTCTTCCGGACCTGGACCGATTTGGCGACGATCGACCCCGACCTCGTCGACGTGATCCGTGGCACCTTCACGGCCATGTCCGGTGCGCTGGCCAAGCACATCGGGCCCGACTCGTCGGGCCACATCATCGACGCCGATGCCGCCGGCCTGGCCACGCTGGCCATGCTCGACCGCTTCCACTATCTCCGTGAGTTCCTCGGGCAACCGATCGACGAGGTCGCTCTCGAGACGATCACGACCATGGTGTATCGAGCCCTGTTCGACCCGAAGGCTTGAACTATCCGGGCGCCTCGGTCCGGGGCGTTCGTGGCGATTTCGCCGGGAACACGAGGTCGTAGATGCCGTCGACGCCCGACCCGTGGAGCGTCAACCCGCCGTCGACCACGATGTTCTGCCCGTTGACGAAGCGGGCCAGATCGGAGCAGAGGAACACGACGACGTCGGCGATGTCCTCGGGGGCGCCGATGCGGCCGACAGGCGTCCCCTTCTCGAAGCGCTCCGTCTGCGTCGGCATGAACTCGAACATCTGCTCGGTCATGGCGGTGAGGATCATCCCCGGCGACACCGCGTTAACCCGGATGGTGGGCCCGTACTCCAAGGCGGCCGACGCCGTCAGTGCCGCCACCGCCGCCTTGCTGGCGGCATAGGGGCTCTCCCCCGCCGCCGGCCTCGTCCCGCTGATGGACGCCGTGCTGACGATGGAGCCGCCCCCGCCGGCGAGCATGTGCGGCACCGCGGCGCGGATGCCGGCCCACACCCCGGTCAGGTTCACCCGGAGGACCCGGTCCCATTCGGCCACGTCGAGCTCGTGGAGCTTGTTGAAGGCGGAGGTGCCGGCGTTGTTGTAGATGATGGAGAGGCCGCCGAGCTCGGCGGCTGCGGCATCGACGGCGTCTCGCAACGCGTCGGGGTCACCGACGTCCACGCCGGCGGCTATCCCCCCGATTTCGTCGGCGACGGCCTTGGCGGACTCCCAATTGAGGTCGAAGACCGCGACGCGTGCTCCCTCTTCGGCCATGCGGCGGCACGTCGCCCGCCCGATGCCCGATCCGCCCCCGGTCACTACGGCCTTGTGGCCCTCAAGCAGCCCCATCGTCCCCTCCTGATGTTGATGCTGATGCTGTTGGTGTCGGTGCGTCACGGTCGTTCCACAGCGGCGACGTCATCTGCAGCGGCTCGTCGAGCTCCCGGATCAGCAGTTCCTGCGCCATGCTCAGGTGCAAGGTGCCGTCCTCGCCGTGCATGGTCGCACGGATGGTGGCCCTGCCGCCGGCGTTCACGAGCGCTTGGAGGTCGAAGAAGCTCCACGTATCGGCCCGCCAGGGACGGTGGAACCACAGGGCGTGATCGAGGCTGGCGTCAGTATGGGCGCCCCAGGCTCCCAGGCTGTGGGGACGGAAAGACGCGCCCGTCATGTCCGAGAAGTAGGCGAGCACGCCCGCATGGACCGCCGGGTCATCGGACAGGGGCTCCCGTGTGCGGAACCAGCAGCGGCGCGTCGACAGGTACGTCCCGTCTTCCCGACGCTCGGTCGCCCCGAGCTCACGCACGTCGAACGGAAAGGGCGCCTCGAAACCCTCGACCTCGGAGGGTGGAGGTATCTCCGGAGCGATGGGGAGTTGGTAGTCGTCGCCATCTTCGGGAAGGTGGAACGAGCAGGTCATCCGGAACGTCTCCTTGCCCTCCACTTCGCTCGTCACCTGTCTGGTGCTGAAGGATCGCCCGTCGCGCAGGGTGTCCACGACGTGGCTCGTCTGGGACCCCGGACTCGTCGGGCGCAGGAAGTAGCCGTGCAGCGAATGCGGCTGGAGCCCGGTGGGAGCCGTCCGCATGGCAGCGTTCAGCGCCTGGGCGACCACCATCCCGCCGAAGACGCGACCGTGGTCCCACCACTTCGGGCTGGTCGTGGTGAAGGTCGGCCTCCCCTGGGCGTCCGGGCCCGTGGCGCGTGCGGTGATGGAGTCGACCAGCTCGGCGACGGTGGCCGGTATGACCTCGGCCTCTTCAGCCTCGTCAAGAGGCACCGATGGCTCCGATGGCCAGCAGGGCCGTGGCCTGGGCCAGGGCCGTCACGGGACAGCGACCTCCACCTCGACGGCGAAACCTTTTGAGGCCAGGTCCACGCAACGGTTGTCCTCGGCGTAACGGAGCCCCTGGACGTTGAAGAGCCGGACTTCGGGACCCTCCAACGGGAACGGCCCCCAATGCCAGGTGCCCCGGTGCAGCACCAGGGACTCGAGGGGCTCGATCCGAAAAGCACGGATGGAGGCCGGATCGGCCGGGTTATCGAACTCCAGATCCGACGGAGCCACCACGATCACGGCCGGGACATTCAAGGGCATCAGGGCCTGGGTGTGGGTGTCGTGGCGGAACAGCATCTCGCAGCGGAGGCCACGGGGGGACTCGGGGACTTCGGCGCGAGCGTGCCCGATGAGGTTCACGTGGGCGTCAGCCCACTCGAACGTCAATGTCTCCTTGCCGTCCCTCGGGTCGGCGTCGGCGACCGGCAGCCAGCCGAACGGCGACCACCCAGCTGCGGTGAGTGGCTCTGGGACCATGGCTCGTTCTCTCGTCGATCCGTCTGGGGACATCGCTCACTCTCGTCTACCTGGACAATGCGTGTCAGGCGCAACGCGGCCTAACCTGACACCGGAGTCAGTCTACGAAAACCTGGGAGGCCAACAGGATGGATGTGCGCAGCATTGAAGCCAAGGCGCCGGTCGTCGAGCACAACGGCACCGTTCCGGTCTGGTGGATGATCGAGTCCCGCGAGTTTAAGGACATCACCGACGGCGGTTACCTGGAGCTGGTGAACGAGTTCGAAGTCCCAGGTGGCGGGCTCGTCGACCCGCACTCCCACCCCACCCACGAGTTCTATTACGTCATGAACGGCAAGGGCGTCATGACGATCGACGGCGAAGACCGCGAGATCTCACAGGGCGACCTCGTCTACATCCCGCCGGACAAGGTGCACTCGCTGCGGCCGATCAGCGACCACGCCCCGATCCACTGCTTCTGCTTCGCCATTGGTGTCAAGGGTGCGGGCGCCATCAATTACACGACGCACTAGTGTCCCGATTCAGAGATTCGTATGCAATATCGGGCAAGGGAGGCCAGGATCTGGTCGGCGGTCTTGACCCAGACGTAGGGACGGGGGTTCTCGTTCCAGGTCTTGATCCAGTCTTTGATGTCGCGTTCGAGCTCGGTACGGAACGATGCGATCCGCGCTTGATCTTTTTGGTGGTCAGCTCAGAGAACCAGCGCTCGACGAGGTTGAGCCAGCTCGAGCCGGTGGGGACGAAGTGCAATTGGAATCTGGGTGGCGCTGCCAGCCAGCGCTTGATGGCTCGGGGTCTTGTGCGTGGCGTAGTTGTCGAGCGATCAGATGGACGTCGAGGTCTGCGGGAACCTCGGCGTCGATGCGCTCGAGGAACTTCTTGAACTCGATGGCCCGGTGCCGCTTGTGCAACGAGGTGATGACGGTGCCGTCAGGGTGTAGAGGGCGGCGAAGAGCGAGGTGGTGCCGTGACGGGTGTAGTCGTGGGACCTTCGTTCTGGTGTGCCCGGGACCATGGGCAAGACGGGCTGGAAGCGGTTGAGCGCTTGGATCTGGGACTTCTCGTCGACGGCGAGGACGACGGCGTGCTCGGGCGGGTCGAGATAGAGCCCGACCACGTCTTTGACCTTTTCGATGAAGAGCGGATCGGTCGAGAGCTTGAAGCTCTCGGTGCGCCAGGGCTGGAGACCGAAGGCCCCCCAGATGCGCTGCACACTCGCCGGAGAGATCCCCACCTGCCTCGGCCAACGAGCGGGTCGACCAATGGGTGGCGTCTTTGGGCATCTCTTCGAGGGTCTTGACGATCACGTTCTCGACCACCTCGTCGCTAATGGAGCGCGGCACCCCGGGGCGGTGCTCGTCGTTGAGCCCCTCGAGGCGCCGGGCCACGAAGCGGCTGCGCCACTTGCCGACCGTGGCCGGGGTGATACCGAGATCTTTGGCCACCGCGAGGTTCGATGCTCCAGTGGCACACGCCAACACGATCCTCGAGCGCTGCGCCAGACGCTGCGCACTCTTGGGACGTCGCGCCCAGCGCTCGAGCGTGACCCGCTCGTCCTCGCTGAGCACCAGCTCGGCCTTGACCCTGCCCGTTCCTGCCATGACTGCCTCCCATCGTCGCTGATGGAAGGACACAACGCGGGCACGCCAGTCGAAATTCCCATATATATACGAATTTCTGAGTCGGGACACTAGGTGGCCCGCGTCCTCGTCACCCGCCCTCTGACGGAAGGCGGGACGGATCCGCTGCTCGAGGCCGGCCATGAGATCGTGATGCTGCGACAGGACGGAACCGCCCTGTCACCGGACGAGTTGGTGCAGGCAGCTCCGGAGTACGACGGCATCGTCTGCCATCTCACCGATCGCATCGATACGGCGGTGCTCGAGTCCGGGCGCGGCGGGCGGCTCCGCGTGGTGGCGAATGCGGCGGTGGGCTACGACAACATCGATGTGGTCTCGGCGACTGCGCTGGGCATCGCGGTCTGCAACACCCCGGGGGTGCTCGACGACACGACGGCGGACCTCGCCTTCCTCCTGATCCTCACTGCGACGCGCCTCGCCTCCGACGCGGAGCGCGACCTGCGGGAAGGCCGCTGGACGGGATGGGGGTTCGGCACCCACCTCGCCCGCGACGTGCACGGGGCGACGCTGGGGCTCGTCGGCTTCGGGCGCATCGCTCGTGCCGTCGCCCACAGGGCCGAGGGCTTCGACATGGAGGTCATCCACACCACACGGCACGACATCGGCGAGCCCGGCTTCGTTCCGACGCTGGATGAGCTGCTGGAGCGATCGGACATCGTCAGCCTCCATGTACCGCTCTCCGAATCGACGCGCCATCTCATCGGCGCGGCGGAGCTCGCCCGTATGAAGCCGACTGCCGTGCTGATCAACACGGCACGGGGGCCGGTCGTGGACGAGGATGCCCTGGCCGACGCGCTCGAGTCAGGGGCCCTTTACGCCGCCGGACTCGATGTCTACGACGGAGAGCCAAAGGTGAACCCGCGCTTGCTCAACGCTCCCCGGACCACCCTGCTTCCTCACATCGGGAGTGCAACAATCGCGACCCGCACGGGCATGGCCCGCCTCGCATGCCAGGGCGTCTGTGATGTCCTGGCCGGCCGGACACCGCCCAATGTTGTCGTCCCGGCGCCGGCACCCGCTTAGCAACGACCGTTCCCTCCAGAGCGAGCACCGCGGTCATTCAGCGGTGAGGGCGAAGGATACGATCCGACAGTCAATTGGTCGGCTCTCCGTCCAGGAGGGAGGTGGCGGTGCGCGGGATTCGGGGAGTCACCGTCACTGCGCTCTGTTCCTTGATGACCGTCGCCCTCATGGGCGTTCTCGGTAGCCAAGTTCTGACGCTGCCGGCGGCGGCTGCAGTGACGCCGGCCTGGCAGACAACCGCCGGATACACGCCGCTCACCAACGTGAGCGCGGTTTCCTGTGCGCCGAACGCGACGGCGAGCACCACGACCTGCGTGGCGGTGGGCGACAACGGTGGCAATGTCGCCTCGATCATCGTCACCCAGAACGGCGGCACCACCTGGTCGGAATCGACTCCCCCATCGGGCGTGACGTCGCTGTCCACCGTCTCGTGTCCATCGTCGGCCGTCTGTTATGCCGGCGGGGACGCGGGGATCATGAAATCGAGTGACGGCGGCGCGAACTGGACGATTCAGGACTCGACGCTTCCCTCCCCTGTCGATTTCCTGCTTCAGCGATTGACGAATGCACAGCGGTCGGCGGACTTGGGATCGTTGGCACCTCAGATGGTTCCACTTGGATCTCTCAGACGCCGCCATCGGGCTCGAATTCTGCTGAGCGTCTCTTGCCCAAGCGCCATCACTTGCGTTGCCGTTGGGACCGTCGATGATAACCGACCATCGTCGGTACACCAGGAGGAATACATGGGCGACGCTGGATCTACCGTCAGTCGACGCTGTTACTCAATCTCGTGTTTCGCTGCTGCCAGGGACGATTGTGTGTCGCGGCTGGCATTGCGCGAAGGTGGCGGCGCAACGTCACTCTAGTACCGTCGACCTAACTGCCTGGACTCCACAATCTCCATCCCGATTCTGGGACACAACTGAATCGCATCGACTTGCCCGAACGAAACCACCTGCATCGCCGTTGGAACGAATCTCAGTTCGACCCCGTACGCCATCAGCACCTCGAACAACGGTTCGACGTGGTCGCTGCAGAACCCGCCGCCCAACGCTGTCGATGTCACGAGTATCTCCTGCTCCGACTCCAACGACTGCGTTGCGGTGGGCAACAACGGCAACCTCGGGGCCGGTTCCACAATCATGGGTACGACGACGGGCGGACTCACCTGGACGGCGCAAACCCCGCCTCCAGGTACGAGTCAGTTGAGCTCGGTTTCATGCCCGAGCACCGTCGACTGCTTTGCGGTCGGGGTGAACTCCGTTCTCGCTTCGGTCAACGAAGGCTACGCATGGAGCCCGCAGTCCATTCCTTCCGACGTCGCCGGCCTCAACGCCGTTTCGTGTGCTTCGATCTCGCACTGCACGGCGGTGGGGTTCGGCATCTTCGGGAGCCCCGTCATCATCGGGACCGTCGACGCGGGGGTGACCTGGAGCTCTGAACCTGTCCCATCCGGAGTCGGCATCCTGACCGGAGTCTCGTGCGTGAACACGACCGCGTGTCAGGCCGTCAGCGACTTCGGGAGCTCGGCTCCGAGCATCATCGCGACCAGCGACGGCGGCGAGTCCTGGGCGGCGGAACCGTTCCCGGGGACCGTCACCCACTTCACCGGGATTTCTTGTCCGGATGCCTTGCACTGCACCGTCGTGGGGCAGTCGTCCGGCGGCCCGAGTGCGGTGATTCTCACGACGGAAAATGGCGGCTCTGTCTGGACCCCCCAGACACCTCCCGCCGCCGCCACCGTGCTCAATGGCATCTCGTGTGCCAGCGACACGACCTGCCTGGCGACCGGATCCCACGTGATCGGCACGACAGACGGCGGCTCCGTCTGGAAGGACCTGGGCACTCCCGCCGCCGGGACCACCCTGGAAACCGTCAGCTGCATCAGTGCATCGACCTGCACTGCCGTGGGGGGCACGACCATCCTCCAGACCACTGACGGTGGTACGGGATGGACGAGCGAACCGGCCCCGTCGGGTGTCGCCTCCCTCCTCGGGGTGACCTGCGCCAGTCCGGTCAACTGCGAGGCCGTCGGGACCGGAGCGAACCTTGGCGGCGCCATCGCCACGCTGTCCGCCCCGCCCAGCGTCACGACGACCAGCCTCATCGACGGAACCATCGGCGTGCCGTACGCAGCGTCGCTCTCCGCCGGTGGTGGATTGGCCCCCTACTCGTGGGCCGTGACCGGAGGGACGTTGCCGCCGGGGATCCACTTGGCGGCCAACGGAGCCCTCAGCGGCACGCCGACGATCTCGGGCCGATATCAGGTCACCTTCACCGTGACGGACTCCAACCTCTTGTCCAGCCTTGCCAGCCTGGTCATCTCTGTCCAACCGCTCGGTGCCCCGGGGTATTGGGAGGTCGCCAGCGACGGTGGCATCTTCAGCTACGGGGGCGCCCAGTTCTACGGATCCACCGGGAGCCTCCACCTCAACGCACCGATCGTCGGCATGGCCGCCACGCCCGACGACGCCGGGTACTGGCTGCTCGCATCGGACGGCGGAATCTTCGCCTTCGGGGATGCCGTCTTCTACGGCTCCACCGGAGGCACGCATCTCAACGCGCCCATCGTCGCCATGACTCCCACACCCGACGGGGGCGGATACTGGCTCGTCGCATCAGACGGCGGGATCTTCTCCTTCGGAGATGCCGCCTTCTACGGGTCGACCGGAAGTCTCCATCTCGACAAGCCGATCGTGGGGCTGGCCCCGACCATCGATGGCCATGGCTACTGGCTCGTGGCCTCCGACGGTGGCATCTTCGCGTTCGGCGATGCTGCCTTCTTCGGCTCCACCGGTGGTCTGCCGCTTCAGGAGCCGATCGTCGGCATGACCGCGGCCCCCGATGGCAGCGGCTACTGGCTGGTCGCATCCGACGGAGGCATCTTCAGCTTCGGCGACGTGGGCTACTTCGGCTCAGCCGGAGGTATGCCGATCAATGCTCCGGTGGTGGGCATGGATCGCACGGCTGACGGCCAGGGGTACTGGATGGTCGGACGCGACGGAGGGATTTTCAATTACGGCGACGCCGGCTTCTACGGTTCCGCGGGCGGGCTGCACTTGAACCGTCCGATCGTGGGGATGGCCGCCATCCAATCGCTGTAGGCCGGAACCGCCCGCACGGCCGAGAGGGTCAGCGGGTCGCGCTCACCACCGGTCCGAGTGCTTGAGCGTCCGCTCCAGAATGCCCAGCGTGGCCCGCAGCGCCAACTCGGGGATGATCGGAAAGATGTTCGCCTCTTTCCATTCGGGCGTAATGGTCGACCAGTCGTAGTAGGAGGTGACCAGCGTGCCGCCGCCCTCGGCCGGCTCGAGTCGTGTAGCCATAGATGTGACCGATGTTGAGCTGTCCCAGAATGGTCCACGCGATCTCCCGGTTGGGCTCGAAGGTCGTGATGTGCACCGTGACGTCGTAGCGGCCCATCGGGAAATCGTTGAGCGCCTCTCTGTCCATGTGGATCACGAACTCGTCCCCGACCTTGGTCGCGGGTTCGCCCGTCGAGTCGATCAACATGCCCGAGCTGTCGATGGTGACGTGCCCCTTGGGGTCGCTGAGCAGAGCGAAGATCCGTTCCGGCACCTCGGGAATGGTCCGCGCCACTTCCATGCGCTCCACGGTCTCGTCCACTGCCGGTGTCTCGTCACTCATGGTCGCATTGTGCCACCGGAACCCGGGCCGGACACGTGGTCAGTCCTGGCGCACCAGCGAAGCATTCAGCTCGAGCAACTCCACCGTCGTCGATCCGGACTTGAGGGCCTCGAAGAATCCCGCTTCCTTTGACTCCCGGCCGGCGCCTGCGGCCAGCACGTCATCGACCGCGTCGCCCGGGACGAAGGCGACGCCGTCGACATCCGCCACGACCCAGTCCCCCAGCGCCACCCGGACGCCCCCGACCCGGACGGGGGAACCCACGGTTCCCGGCTTGTCCTTGGTCGCACCGGTGAGGGCGATCGTCGCCGAGAAGACGGGGAATCCGTGCGCCTCGAGGGCAGCGACGTCGCGCACCCCGCCGTCGAGGACCAGTCCGGCCAGCCCCGCCGCCTCGGCCGCCGTCGTCAGCACCTCGCCCCAGTAGCCACGATCGGCCACCTGCCCGACGTCCACCACGAGCACGCTGCCCCGCGGCGCCGTCGTGACCGCGACGTGCACGGCCAGGTTGTCCCCCGGGGTGCAGCCGACGGGGTACGCCGGAGCGGCCACGGCCGCGCCGGACCAGGCCGGTCGCAGCCTGCGGTCCGCCGCCAGGCCACCCGACTCGCCGATGGTGGCGGACCCGAGTCGCGCCAGTGCTGCCGCCACATCCCCTGAACTCGTGCTCGTGGTGCTCACTTCGTGATCCTCCTCGGTCGGGTGCCCGTGCATTCGACCACCGGTCAGGGGTGCCGCACCAGCCGCAAGTCGTCCAGCCGTACACTCCACCCCGTGTCCGACGAGATGCTGATCGTGACCCAGGTGGCCCCTTACGCCGACGGACCGGCGGGTGTGCACGGCGTGCTGGACCAGGCGGCGACCGGACTGCGAGAGCTGGCCACCATGCACGGCCTCTCGCCCACGGTGGTGACCGACGTCGGCGACGTCTCGCCCGACCGCCTCGAGGCGGTCCGGGTGCTGGCGCTGTTCACCATCGGAGAAACACCGTGGTCCGCCCTGCAGAAGGCCGCCCTGTACCAATCCTGGCAACAAGGACATCTGCGGATCCTCGGCGTCCACTCCGCCACCGATGCCAACCACGCCTGGCCCGAGTACGGCAGCATGCTCGGCGCCCGGTTCGACGGCCATCCCTGGACACAGGACTTCGCCATCGATGTCGTGGACGGCGACCACCCCGCCACGGTCCACCTCGGCCCGAGGTGGCAGTGGCGCGACGAGGTCTACCTCTTCGCAGATCTGCGACCCGACGCCCACGTCCTGCTGCGCCTCGCCGACGACCAGGTCGATCTCTCGGCGCCAGGTGGACGCACGCCCGACTGCGGGTTCCCCCTCGCCTGGAGCGTGCAGGACGGCCCCGCCCGCACCTTCTACAGCGCGCTCGGGCACTTCCCCGGAGCCTGGGAAACCCCGGCCTATCTGCAGCACCTGGCCGGTGGCCTCGCCTGGCTGGTGGCCAGCGCCTAACCTGACGCGAATG
This sequence comes from uncultured Acidimicrobiaceae bacterium, assembly GCA_963731065.1. Lineage (GTDB taxonomy): Bacteria > Actinomycetota > Acidimicrobiia > Acidimicrobiales > RAAP-2 > Bog-473. The sequence continues at coordinate 114,094 of CAVSUH010000025.1, forward strand.
TCAGGGTCATCGCTCCCCGAGGTGATGGCGGCCGCCGTCTACCAGTCGCCGGGAGTGCTCACCGTGGAAGAGCGCAAGGTCCCCCAACCCGGTCCGGACCAACTGGTCGTACGTGTCCACTCGTGTGGCATCTGCGGGTCCGATATCCATCAGCTACGAGACGGCTGGGGCTTCACGCCAGGCGCCGTCGCCGGCCACGAATGGAGCGGCACTGTCGCCGCGGTCGGCGACGACGTCACGGACTGGTCGGTGGGCGAGCTCGTCGTGGGCGGTCCCGGGCTTCGCTGCGGCACCTGCCGCCGGTGCCTGGAGGGCAAGCCGTCACAGTGCGAGAACCGCAACAGCATGAGCGGCGCGCAGGCGGACGGCGCCTTCGCCGAGTACATCCTCTGCCGAGCGGGCGGCGTCCTGCGCCTTCCCGAAGGACTCTCGCCCCGTCACGCCGCCCTGGCCGAGCCCCTCTCGGTCGCGCTGCACGGCATCACCCGCTCCGGCGTGGCGCCCGGCGACAGCGTCATGGTCTTCGGCGCCGGACCGATCGGCGCACTGAGCGTGGCCGCGCTCCACGTCATGGGGATCGACGACATCACAGTGGTGGAACCGCACAAGGGCCGGCGTCAGTTGGCAGCCGACCTCGGCGTGACGAACCTCGTCGATCCGGGGGACCTCGAGGTCTTCCCGCCCTGGGAACCCGAGCGCATGTCGTCGCGCGCCGTCGACGTCGTGCTCGAATGCTCGGGACACCGGGCCGCCATCGAAGCGGGGTTCAGCCAAGTGGCCCGTGGTGGCATTCTCGTGATGGTCGGGGCCGGCATCGACCATCCTCAGTTCGACATCAACCGCATGATCCTGAACGAGCTCACCGTCACCGGTTCCTTCGTCTACGACCAGGGTGGCTTCGAGCGCGCCTTGGAGCTGCTCGCTTCCGAAGGCTTCCCGGCGGACCTGCTCATCGATCCCGACGACGTCGGGCTCAACGCCATCGGCTGAGACGCTCGAGGCGCTCGCTGCCGGCCGCATCGCCGGCAAGGTCATGGTGGTGCCCTCATGACCCATCCCTTCTACCCGACCGGCAATCCGCGCTTCAACCACGTGGCGATGTCGCTGCCGGCCGACCTCCTCGATGTCACCAACCGGACCGACGTGTGCCGCTTCTTCGACGAGGTGCTCGGCTTCACCGAAATGGAGGTGATGACCGAGGACCGGCGCCGGCTCATCATGAGCTGCGTCCACTGGGACCAGTTCATCTTCCTCATCGCCGAGGACGACCCGATGAAGTGCCCCCGCATGGACCACTACGGCTTCGCCGTCGGCTCCCTGGACGAGCTGCGCGGCATTCAGGAGCGGGCGGAGACCTTCCGCAAGAGCGACGACCGCATGGAGCTCATCGACCTGCACGTGGACGACCAGAAGGTGGTCAAGATCCACTCCGTCTACGTCCGCTACCTCCTGCCAATGACGATCGAGTTCCAGTACTGGGAGTTTCCCGGAGACCGCACGGCCAACTGAGACATCCGGCCGGTACGGTGCGGTGATGACGCAGCCAACCTCCGCTTCCGCCACCGCCGCCCGAGCCGAGCGGTTTCGTGCCCTGCACACCCCCGGCACCCCGCTCCTCATGCCCAACGCCTGGGACATCGGGTCTGCGGCCCTGTTCGCCTCGCTGGGATTCGAGTGCGATCGCCACCACGAGCGGCGGGTTCGCCGCCACGCGGGGCCGGCTCGACGGTGCCATGACCAAGGACGAGGTCCTGACTCACGCCGGCGAGCTGGCCGCGGCGGTCGACATCCCGGTCTCGGCCGACCTCGAGAACTGCTTCTCCGATGAGCCGGACGGCGTGGCCGCCACCATCTACGGCCGCGGTCGAGCGCGGCCTCGCGGGTGGATCCGTCGAGGATTTCACGGGCGACCGGGACGCACCCATCTACGAGCTGGCTCACTCCGCCGACCGGGTCCGCGCCGCGGCGGAGGCCGCCCACGCAGGTCCGGTGCCCTTCGTCCTGACGGCTCGGGCCGAGAACTATCTGCACGGTCGTAAGGACCTGGCCGACACCATCGCCCGGCTCCAGGCGTACCAGGAGGCCGGCGCCGACGTCCTCTTCGCGCCTCTGGTCGTCGATCCGGGCGACCTGCGTCAGCTGCTCGCCGCCGTCGACCTTCCGGTGAGTGTCCTCGTGCTCCCCGGCGCACCCACCGTGGGGGAACTGGGCGAGCTCGGCGTGAGCCGGATTTCCGTCGGCGGCGCTGTCGCCGTCGCCGCCTACGGCGCCGCCATCAACGCCGTCACCGAACTCCGGGACAAGGGAACCGCGAGCTATTGGGACCTGGCCGCGGTGGCGCGGCCCGTGATCGCCGACGCCTTCACTCGCTGACGGCGACCGTCACCTCAATTTCGACCGCCCCATTGCGAGGCAGCGCCGCCACCCCGATGGCCGAGCGTGTGTGGCGACCGGCCTCGCCGAAAACGTCGGCCAGGACCTTGCTTGCCCCGTCCACGACCGCCGGCTGCTGATGGAAGTCGGGTGCCGAGGAGACGAAGCCCGTCACGGTGAGCACGCGCTGGATCCGGTCCAGCGAGCCGAGCTCTTGCTCAAGGACGGCCAAGGCGTTGAGGGCACAGACGGCCGCTGCCTCGGTGCCCTCTTCCACCGTGACGGTGTCGCCCAGACGCCCGAGACACGTCAACTCCCCGTCAATGCGGGGAAGCTGCCCTGACGTACGCGCCACGCCTGCGTGCACGATCACCGCGTCCAGCGGGTCGTGGGGTGGGTGCGGCCCGTGCAGCGTGAGGCCCAACTGGGCCAGCCGGGCCCGGATCCTTCCTTCGCTCATCGCATGTAGGGGTAGACGCTCATGAAGTTCTCGTTGACCTTTTCGGGCAGCGGGAAAATGCCGCCGAGCTGCTTGGACCCCCAGATGATCTTGGCCGAGCGCTCCACCAGCGCGGTGTTGTGCATCGTCTTCTGCATGGTCGTCCCGATGGCCACCATGCCGTGGTTGGCGATCAGCGCGGCGCCGCGACTTTCGAGGGCCTTCACGACCTGCTCGGCCAGCTCGGCCGACCCGCTCGGGCAGTACTCGGTGCAGCGGATGTCGCCACCGAGGTACACGGTGAACTCGTCAATGCAGCTCGGGATGTCCTGGTGGGCGACGGCGAACATGGTGGCGTACACGGCGTGCGAGTGGATGCACACCGCGATGTCCTCGTAGGCGTTCATGGCCGCCAGGTGGAGGTACTTCTCCGAGGTCGGGCCGCGCTCGCCGGAGACGACGTCGCCGGCCGGGTTCACGATCACGATGTCGTCCACCGTCATGACGCGGTAGTCGAGCGAGGACGGGGTGACGGCGATGTTGCCGTCTTCCATCCGCGCCGAGATGTTGCCGGACGTGCCTTCGACGAGCCCCTTTTCGAGGAGCTCCTGCGCCGCGGCGACGATTTGTTCTGGTGCGTTCTCAATGAAGGCCATGGCCCGGGGTCTCCTCACGGCTGAGTGGGCGAACGTCCTCGCCCGGCGGTCGCTCTGATCGTACAACGCCGGCGGCAATGCCTGACACGGCTGTCAGGGAACAGGTGCCCGGGGTACTCTCTGGCGATGGGACTTCTTGATGGTCGAGCGGCGGTGGTCACGGGTGCGGGCCGGGGCATCGGGCGGGATATCGCCCTCTGTCTGGCGGCGGAAGGGGCCAAGGTCGTCGTCAACGACGTCGGCGTGACGCTCGGGGGAGCGGGCACGGAGGAGGACCCGGCGGCACAGGTGTGCAAGGAGATCGAGGCGGCGGGTGGGGACGCGGTCCCCAACTACGACTCGGTGAGCGACTTCGAGGCCGCCGGCCGCATCATCGGGGCGGCGGTGGACAACTTCGGGTCGATCGACATCGTGGTGAACAATGCCGGGATCGTGCGCGACCGGACCATCGTGAAGATGGACGAAGCGGACTACGACGCCGTCATCGCCGTGCACCAGAAGGGCACCTTCAACACGGTCCGCCACGCGGCGCCGATCATGAAGGACGCCGGGTACGGGCGCATCGTCAATATCACCTCGTCGGCGGGGCTGCGGGGCAACTTCGGGCAGACCAACTACGGCGCCGCCAAGGCCGCCATCATGGGCATGACCTTCGTGTGGGCGCTCGAGCTCGGCAAGTACGGGATCACGGTCAATGCCGTCGCGCCGGCGGGGGTCACCCGCATGACCGAGAACCTCTACAAGGGCTCGGAGCCACCCGCCGACCAGGACCCCGCCCTCAACGCACCCCTGATTGCCTTCCTGGCCTCCGAGGGCGCCTCCTACGTCAACGGACAGGTGCTGGGACGCACCGGGTTCGCCTACACCTTGTTCCAGACACCCCGGCAGATCGCCTCCATGTGGAGCGACGGTGGCTGGACCCCCCAGGAGGTGGCTGACCACTTCCACGAGGTGCTGGGCCAGCATCTACAGCCCGTCGGCATGGGCGACCATCCCCTCCTGGGCAAGAAGGACTAATCCAGCGCCTGGGACGGCTCCCTCCCCGCGTGGATAGGCTGGCGACGCTGAAAACCACACCATTCAGGGAGGGCTTCCATGCTCGTGCGGGACAAGATCTACATCAACGGGGCCTGGGTCCCCTCGACCGGCAAGGGCACGCTGGACGTCATCGACTCGGCCACCGAAGAGGTCTTCGCGACCATTCCTGAAGGCACCGCCGACGACGTCGACAAGGCCGTCGAGGCGGCTGCGGCCGCCTTCCCGAGCTGGGCCGCCACGTCCCGCGAGGAGCGCAGCAAGCTGCTGACCCGCATCGGGGAGGCGCTGGGCGCCCGCACCGACGAGCTCGCGCAGATCATCTCCCACGAAGTGGGCATGCCCATGACCCTCTCGGGGTCCATTCAGGTCGGGCTGCCGGCGGGCGCCTTCGCCGACGCCGCCAAGGCCGCCGAGAACTTCGAGTGGGAGGAAGAGATCGGGAACTCCCTCGTCGTGCGCGAGCCGGTCGGCGTCGTGGGCGCCATCACGCCGTGGAACTACCCGCTGTACCAGGTCGTGCTGAAGGTCGCCCCGGCGCTGGCTGCCGGCTGCACCGTGGTGCTGAAGCCGAGCGAGGTGGCGCCGATCAACGCGTTCATCCTGGCGGACGTGATCGACGAGGTGGGCTTGCCACCGGGTGTCTTCAACCTCGTCAGTGGCGTCGGCCCGGTCGTCGGTGAGGCGATCGCGGCGCATCCCAAGGTCGACATGGTCTCCTTCACCGGCTCCACCCGGGCGGGCCGCCGGGTCATGGAACTGGCGGCCGAGGGCATCAAGCGGGTGTCGCTCGAGTTGGGCGGCAAGTCGGCCAACATCCTGCTCGACGATGCCGATTTCGCTACCGCCGTCCCCGCCGGGCTCTTCGGCTGCTACATGAACTCGGGCCAGACCTGCTCGGCCCTCACCCGCATGCTCGTCCCCCGCGACCGGCTGGCGGAGGTGGAGGAGTTGGCGGTCGGCGGTACCGCAGGCTTCGCTCCCGGTGACCCCTTCGAAGCGGGCAAGCTCATCGGGCCACTCGTCTCCGCCGTCCAGCGGGAGCGGGTGCTCGGCTACATCAACAAGGGGATCGAGGAGGGGGCCAAGCTGATCGTCGGTGGCGCCGAGCGTCCCGAAGGCCTGGACAAGGGCTTCTTCGTGCAGCCGACGGTCTTCTCCGACGTCACCCCGGACATGACCATCGCCAAGGAGGAGATCTTCGGGCCGGTGCTCGTGCTGATCCCCTACGACACCGAAGAAGAGGCGATTGAGATCGCTAACGGCACGCCCTACGGACTGTCCGGCGCGGTGTGGAGCGGCGACGCGGCCCGGGCCGAGCGGGTCGCCCGGCAGTTGCGCACCGGTCAGGTCGACATCAACGGGGGGAACTTCAACCCCGAGCGCGCCCTTCGGCGGCTACAAGCAGTCGGGGTTCGGGCGTGAGCGCGGCAAGTTCGGTCTCGAGGAGTTCGTCGAGACGAAGTCGATGCAGCGCTAGGCAGCACACGCCTCCATCGTTCCGATCCGTAGAACCCTCAGCGCGAGTGCGGGACCACCGGCTGCGTGCCACCCGGCGTCAGCACCTCGATGCCCGACGAGTTCGCAGACGCGGTCGTGCCGACGCCAAAGACGAGGGCGTCGCCCACGGTGGCGATGCCAGACCAGTTGAACTGGGGCAGATCGACCTGCGTCAGTAGGCGCCCGCTCAAGGCGTCGCGTACCTGGATCGCCTTGGCCGCCAGCGCAAGGCCGTTGAACATCATCCCGCCGGCGACCGTGGTGGCCGAGAACGACGCCGTGTTGTTGGCCTGCCAGAGCACCGCTCCCGTTGCCGCGTCGAAGGCGTGGTCGGTTGGGTTCTGCTGTGCAACGTCGCGGGGATCGGAGGGATCGCACACGGGCAAGGTCCCGCGTGAGGTCGGGAGGAAGTCGCCGAGCGCCGTTGCCCCCAGGACGCGGTGGCCGTCGTAGGCGGTCGTCCCGATAAATCCCCCCGACGAGCCCCCGAAAACCACGTTGGTAGACCAGCGCAGCTTTCCGGTCGCGGGGTCCAGGGAGTAGTAGGTGCCGTTCTTGCTCGCCTCCCCGAGGAAGGTGGTCTTCCCGTTGGCGGACAGGCCGGCGTTGGCGCTGGCTCCGAAGTCGTCGTCACAGGCCGGCGCGTGGCCGAGCGGGTGGTACTTCCAGGCCAGCGTGCCATCGGCGATCCGCAGTGCAATCACGGAGTCGGCGTAGGGCGTGCTGCCCGAGAAGTCGCAGTCGGCCGTGCCGAACACCACGAGCCCGAGGTCGGGCAGCACGGAGCCGGAGGACCAGACGCTCCCACAGCTGTCTTGGCGGACGCGCCCGTCGGCCCCGACGTCGGTCTGGAACTCCCAGACCCGATCACCCGTGTCGAGGCTGGCGGCGACCACGTAGCCGGCAGAATGCTGCTGGCCGTCTTCGTCGACGCCGAAGAGCACACGGCCGTCGACGACCGTCGGTGACGAGAAGATCCGCGTGCTGTCGTCGTCAGGGTTGGGCGGGCCGGGCACGCCGGGGTAGTCGTGCTCCCAGTACACCGCACCGGTGGCGGCGTTCAGGGCGTAGAGCGTGTAGCCGCCGCCGAAAATCACGAGGGCGGGCCGGCTCCCCGCGGCGGGCTCGAACCAGGCCGAGGAGGTGACCAGCCCGCCGTCGGACGTGGCGTCACGCGGCTGCTGGCCCGGATAGGGCGTGATGGCGTTCTGCGAGTGCAGCCGCACTTTCCAGCGTAGCTTCCCCGTCTGCAAATCCACCGCGTAGAAGTAGTCGTCCCACGAGCCCACGTACACAGTGCCGTCGACGACCGTCGGCGTCGCTGTCACCGCGTCACCCGTGGGGAAGAACCACGCCTGGCGCAAGCTGCGCACCGAGGACGGGGTCAGCGTGGTCCGACCGTGGAAGGTGTGCTGGGCGTCGTGCCCGTAGCTGGGCCAGTCCCACGGACCGACTGTGACCGAGGAGGCTGCAGCCGGTGCGGGAGCGACTGCGGTCGATGAAAATGTGCTGCCGCACCAGGCGAGCATCACCGCAGCCAGCCCGCCCACTGATACCCGCCGCGCGCCGCTCCACCACGGCGTCCGCCTCTTCGTCAACGTGCTCAGCCGAAGCCGGCTCTTGCCGGCGCGTCCGACCGCGGACCCTTGGCGGGAGCAGGGTTCTCGGCCGGGCCCGACAAAGGTGCCTCGATCTTCCCCGACGGGTAGGGACAACGTGTCTGCGCTGGGACGCACACGGTCACGCTCGTCGGAAAATCGAAGCCGCCGGCCACGACCGTTGGCGCCGACGGTTGGCCTCCGCTGAAGGTCACCCGCATGACCCGCCCACCGTACGAAGCCGGGCCGCAGCCGGTGAGCGGGCCTGTACAAGCGATGTGAATGTCGACGAAGTACAGCGTCCCGTCTGGGGCGAACGCCATGCCGAACGGGTTGTACTGATTCGGGTTCTTGCCCAGGTCGGCCACAGTCGTGCCAGGTACCGAGCCACGTCCCGCTTCCGGCTGGCCGCTGTCGCTTACCCAGACGATCGACGGATCCCCGATGTAGCTGCTGACCGCGTAGCAACCGCACGTCGGGTCCTCGGCCACGCCGGCAGGAAACGACACCTTGAAGAAGGTCGAGATCTGGACCTTGTCACGCGGGTAGATGCCGCCGGGACACTCGGTGGCACTGGTCGGCAGGGAGCTCTGTGCGAAGCGCAGGACGCTCGACGTGCCGACGTTCGGCACGAGCAAGTCGCCATTGGGCGCCAGTGCCATGGTGCCCGGCTGGGCCAAACCGCCGGTGCCGTCGGTGTGGTGCGGACCCACGCCCCCCGCATCGGGGCCGTAGACGATGCAGTACGTCGTGTAGTTCGGGGCGAACCATTCGACCAGGCGACCACTGCTTTCCGGCGGGTAGTCACCCTGGGCCGTGGCAATGTCGTTGCCGAAGACGTTGTGATGATGGTCGATCACGCACCCGGTGTAGGTCTGGTTGTTGTTGAAGACGCCGTTCGAACTCGGAGGGGAGTCGCTGCCGATGGACTGTCCGCGCATCTTGTACGGCCCCGGCACGTATAAGGTCTGGCCACTGAACGAGCCGTTCGGCTCGTCGAGTTCCTCGCCGTCCGCCGGCTGCTTGTAGGGCTTCAAACCGCCGAGGTCGTGCTGGCTGGGCAAGGTGGGGTCGTAACCGCCAACGAAACGGCCCCCGGGGAGGACGCACATCTGTCCGTTGAGGTCCCAGGCCGGGAGGAGCTGGCCCAGGGTCCCCTTCGGCATGGACAAGAAGTCGACTTCTTCGTTCTGGTCCCAGTAGACGAGATATCCCGGTTGCCCCTTGACCCCCCCGGCGACGGTGGGGATGCTGCTCCCCGGAGTCGATGCCGACGGCGCGGCGGACGCCCCGGTCCCAGAGATCAGTGCGATCACAAGGATGCCCAACGACAGCGCAGCCCCCAGCCGCGCCATCCCGGCTCTGCTCTTCCCCATTTCAACCCCCATTGCTTCAGTCTGCTGCCGGCGTCATGGTAGGCGAACGGACGCTTGGGTGGGCGGTTGGGCGTGCGCGCACGCAGACCGCCCATTGGCTCCCCGATCCTGATCACGCCGCAGGTGCCCGACAGAACAGGACAACATCGGGCTGCCCTCCCCTGCCAACCCATCTTGAGACCTGGCGACGCCGATACCATCGCTGACATGGGTGGAGCATGAGCACGGCGCGGAACGGCGACGTGGAGATCTACTACGAGGAATTCGGCGATCCGAGCGCGCCGACCCTTCTTTTGGTCAACGGCCTCGGGTCACAGTGCCTCAACTACGAAGTGGCGTGGTGCGAGCTCTTCTGCGAGGAGGGCTTCCACGTCGTCCGCTACGACAACCGCGACGTGGGCCTCTCGACGAAGCTCGACGGCTCCGACTACGTGCTCACCGACATGGCCAACGACGCCATCGCCGTCCTCGACGCCATGGGGGTGGACAAGGCACACGTGATGGGCTGCTCCATGGGGGGCATGATCGTGCAGCGGCTCGCTCTCGACCATACCGACCGCCTGCTCTCCTTGACGTCGGTCATGTCGCGGACCGGCGAGCCGGGTTACGGCGAAAGCTCGGAGGAGGCGCTGGCCTTTCTGCTGGCGCCGGCGGCGCCCTCCCGGGCGGACTACATCGACCGCCAGGTGGCCGCGCTCCATGTGTACGGGTCGAAGCCCGACTGGCTGGACGACGACGCCATCCGGGCCCGGGCCGCTGCCGCCTACGATCGCTGCTTCTGTCCGGAGGGCATCGGGCGACAGATGAAGGCGATCATGCACGACGGCTCCCGGTCGGCCGAGCTGGCCGACTTGGACCTCCCCACCCTCGTCATCCACGGCAGCCGGGACACGCTCATCAACCCGAGCGGCGGGCGCCGCACCGCTGAGGTCATTCCCGGCGCCCGCTACGTCGAGATCGACGGTATGGGCCACGACTACCCCCCGCCGGTCTGGAAGGAGTGGGTGGCTGTCTGGTCGGAGTTCGCCCACCAGGCGGTGCGGACCTGATCAGCGAGGCGCCAACAGATCGCCTTGTGGCGCTTCCTCTCTGATCCGGTGCTTCCACAGTGACGCGTTCGCCGAGATGGCGGCGGTGATCAACCGGCCCGCGAAATAGGTCCAGAGCAGGAGCGCCAGCGCGATCCCGATGGCGCCGTAGAGAGCCGACTTCCGCGTCACGACGTGCACGACGTAGGTGGTCGTCAGTATCTGCAGGACTCCTACGCCCACGCCGACGATGAGCGCCCCGGGCACGAGGGCCCACAACGCGCACTGGTCGCGGGGGAACAGCCAGGAGGCCAGGAACCAGGCGGCGCCCGAGACGATGGTCGTCAAGAGGAAGGCCACCAAGCGCAGCCCGAGTGACTGCGAGCTCACCCAGGCGAACAGGTCGGCCAGGCCGAACAGGACGGTGACGAAACCGACGAGGATCAGCGGAGCCCAGGGCGTGGGCTTGCGCAGTGGTTGCACTCTCCAGATCAGCCGATGGACGATCCAGAGCACCCCGACGAGCGAGCGCGCCGTGAGGGCCAGGGCGAATCCGCCGACGACCAGCGCAACGAGCCGGTTGGCCAGGGACGGCGTGCTGGTGCTCGAGACCGCAGTGGCGAAAAGCCCGCTGATGCCCGCCGAACGGGCGGCGTCCCCCGGATCCTGGCCGGCGGCGGTCGAGGCCAGCCCAAACCCCGTGACCATGACGAAGGCATAGGGAACCAGGAACATGAAGAGGCGGAACGCCACCGCCGCGGCCAGCACGCCTCCCCCGCTCTGGGCATCCCGTTCCACGGCTTCGAAGGCGGTGTCGATCGACGCCGAGTCAGCCCGCCGGGCTTCGATCCCCGCTCGGGTGCGCTCCGCTCGCTCGCGCAGATGCCCCACGCGATCCCTGACGGACTCATGGGCCTGCGGCGGGACGGGGGTCCCGCTCAGCTCAGCTGCCTCGGGGAGATCGGGGCGGCCTCCCCCGGGTTCGTCGGCTGAGGCCATGCGGCATTCTTCACCCAACCGCATCCGGCGGCGGGCAACTCGTAGGATCCCGCCGTGCGGACGATGGCGACATACTGCCTGGGGGCCGCCGTCGCGCTGGCGCTCGTCGTGGCGGCGAGCGCGCCCACAACGGCCGCTGTGGCGAAATCACCCACCGTGCATCCGCTCGTCGGCGCCTACTACTACCTCTGGAACCCGGAGAACTTTGCCGGTGGGACGCTCCGTGCGCAGCTCGTCCCACCACAGCAGCCCGCGGGCTCCCTGGTGGACTCGCAGAGCCCGCGGACCGCCGCCCGGGACATCACCAACGCCCGACAGGCAGGGATCAACTTCTTCGCCATGGACTGGTGGCCCTACGCACCGCATTCCTCTCCGAGGATCGCCGAACAGGCCGACGCCATGAAGGCCTTCCTCAAGGCACCGAACATTTCCCGAATCCGTTTTGCCATGTTCTACGAGACCTGGAACCTGGGCTTCGATCCCGGCCGCGAGTCGACTCCCGTCACCTTTGCGATGGAACTGCACTTCGACGCGGATATGGCTTCGTTCGCGAAGGACTTCTTCCACAATCCGTCGTATCTGCGGATCGACGGGCGGCCCGTCGTCTTCCTGTACCTGACCCGGACCCTGACGGGCGACGTGGCGGGCATGATGAAGGGCGCCCGGACCGTGCTGCAGCGGCTCGGCTTCAACCCGTTCTTCATCGGGGACGAGGTCTACCGGCGCGTCACCCCGGAGAATCCCGACTCTGCCGGCCCGATCCTCACGACCACGCCGCAGGTCAACCGCATTGAGCAATTCGACGCCATCACCTCGTACATCCTCTATTACGGCGATCCCGATTGGCTGCTCGGCCCGACCGGGGACTTCACGGGGTACCCGGGAACGAGGGACATCGTCGCCGACGAGCGACGTCTTCTCAGCGAGTACAGCGCAGCGACCGACGGCCCGGTGCCGGTCATCCCCGACATCGCGTCGGGCTTCAACGACCGTGGCTTCCGCCTCGCGACCAACCATCCGGCCCAGCCACGCCAATGGCTGCCCGGCGAGGGCCCCGCCTCGACGCTGGACCATCTCTTCCGCTGCGTCGCCATCCCGGAGGTCTCGCCCACCCTTCCCATGGTCATGGTGACGTCGTGGAACGACTGGAACGAGGACACCGGGATGGAGCCGATCGGCGGCACCCCGACGAACACCGATGACAGCCCGTCTGGCCAGGCGTATACGCAGGGGTACACCTACGGCGGCGAGGGACGGCAAGCGCTCAAGGTGCTTCGAGCGGACGTCAACCTGTTGGATCAGAACTTCGACGGCCGAACCGGATCGGCCCAGGGCGCGAGTCAGACGGGCTCGTGTTGACGACCCGGCCCACGCGGTCGCTGAGGACGGGACGGTCCCGGAGGCGTAGACTGGGTCTGCACGCTCATCACGACGAGCACGGTTGGCCCTTTCCAGGCTCCGTTCTCCGACGGGTGCGCACCGAGGAGGAACCATGACCTCATCTGAGTGTTTGCACGTTGCCGCACAGCTCGACGAGCACCACACGCCCGACACGAACGGCCGCATACCGGTCTGTCACACGTGCGGGGCGCGGACGGACGGCCCCCTGGGAGACCACCACGTCCTGCAGGAGGATCGAGTGAAGCGCTCGACCGAATGGCTCGACGCGCAGTCGCGGATCCGGGCCATTGCACACTCACAGACGCAACGGGGCTAGAACAGGCCCCGGAGCTACGTCGTCACGTCCGCCCGACTGACGCTCCGCTCCGGGACGACCACGTCAAAACCCTGCACCGTGTGGCGTTGATACGGAACTCCGTGCGCGGTGAGCCAGGCGGTGAGTTGGGTCTCGGTGATCGTGCCCGGCTCCAGATCGCTGACCCAGCCGGTCTGGGCGGAAACAGCTCCGACTGACGCGTCCGGGACGAAGACCCACGCCACATCCTTCACCCCGGCGTTCGTCGCTCCGTGAGGGTTGCGGCCCTCGTTGAGCGCCAGCGCCGTGACGCGGCCGTTGGAGATGAAGGTGAGATCGTTGGCCACCCAGTACCCGGCGGAGGCGTGCGAGATCCCCAGACGATCCAACTGGTCGGCCAGCGCGGTCACCTCCGTGTTGGGGTTCGCCGTGAACGACGTGAGCTCGCTGGGCCTGCCGATGGCGCCGTAGCCGTCGTTGAAGGCGATCAGCGTGGAGACACAGGCGAGGACGAGCAGTGTCGAAGCGGCCCACGCGGCCACTGCCGCCGTACCATCTGCCAGAGCCCACCCGCAATGACCAGGGAAAGGATCGGCGTGAGGGAGAGGCCGTACCGCCCGTCGTTCCAGAGCCACGAGGTGGGAAACGCGGCATACAGGAACGGGTACAGACCGAGCGTAAGGACCAGAACCCACGCATCGGTCCGTCGGAGGACCAGGACCACAGCGCTGCTCAGGACGAATGCGAGGAGGAGCACGTAGGCGATCACGCCGAAGACATGGCCTCCCTCCCAGAGGCCGACCCCCTCGACTCGCAGGCCGAGGATCATCGGCAGTACATGGCTGAAGAAGGTCCCCAGTCGTGAGAGGTACGTCACGGGCGACGCTGGGATGCCGCTCCCGGTCCGGGTCGCGGTGGCCCAGATCCACGGGAGCATGCATGAGGGCGGTGCCGATGGCGAGCGCGACCCTTCCGCCCGCCACCAGGAGCGATCGATGTCGGAGGGACAACGCGACCAGCAAGGCTGCCGGAACTGCGAAATAGACAATTTCGGGTGAGGCCCAGAACGCGAGCCCTCCGGCTGCCCCCAGCATCGCCCAGTCGATCAGCCGGTCGGCACCCTCGTCCCGGGCCTTTTGGACGATGCGGAGCGCCTCGAGCAGGAGGACGAGGCCGAGCACCATGGTGACTTCGTGCAATCCGTACTCCCGCGTGGAGTTCCACAGGGAGGACTCGGACCAGATCCAACTCAGTACCGCCGCGACGACGGCGGCAGCGGGCGGGAAGAGCCGGAGCCCGATGCGCCAGACGAGCACGGAGCCGACGAGCGCCAAGAGCGCGGGGGTCGCGTTGAGCATGAACGGCGACTGCCCGAAGACGAGGAAGTTCAGCGCCAGGACGTACGGCTCGACGCCGCCATAGCTCTGACCCCAGTAGAAAGCGTACGTGTGCCCGTGCGCGATCTGGTGCGCGACGAGTCCCGCCGTGGCCTCGTCGGAGTTCATGGGTGCATTCCCGAGCAGCCACACTCTGAGAAGCACGCCGACGACGATCAGGACACCACACACGATCGCCAGTGCGTAGGCGCCCGAAGACCAGCCCGCGGAGGACCGCGCTGGCCTCGTAGCGGCGTGACGTGCCCGGATGGGTGCCGAACGTTCTCCGCCGGACTGTGTCGGTCGCGGTCGCCGTCGCCCGACACCGGGACCATCACTGGTGTCCGGGCCCACGGGCGGAGATGATGGCATACCGCCGACGGCGTTCAGCCGTCCGACGTCGTCACCAGAGTGATGGCGTCCTCGGGGCAGACCGTGACACACAGGCCGCACTCGTGGCACTGGTCGGCCCGCACGGTGTAGGCGGTCATCCGGCGGTGCGCCGTGGATCGGAGCTTGCCCAGCATCCCGAGCGCCGTGAAGTCCTCGGCATCCATCCGCCGCACCTCGAACACGTCGTACGGGCAGACCCGTACGCAGTCCCGCTTGGCCTCGCAGCGGCCGTGGTCCACGACAGGTCTCGTTGGCATGGGCCCAGGATAGGAAGGATCGTTCGAATGTCCCCGGATCCCCGGATCCCGGCTGCGTTACGAGCCGTCGAGCGGTGCCCTCCAGCCGGGCGACCCGGTACGCGCCCCGGCGGCCACCCGCAGCCCGATGTAGTTGCGCTGCGCCTCCACCGTGCCCGCCCCGAAGCACAGGCCTCGGATGTCGCGGTAGGCCCGCTCCAGGGGGTACTCACGCGAATAGCCGTAGCCCCCGTGGATCTGCATGGCCTCGTCACACACGAACTTGGCGGCGAGGTTGGCGGCCGTCTTGGCCATCGCGGTCTCCAAAGCCGGCGGCGTCCCATGCGGGCCGGCCAGCCGCACGGCCCGGGCCAACAGCATGCGGGCGCCTTCCAACTGCACCGCCATGTCGGCCAGCTTCCACTGCAGACCCTGCAGGTCCGCCAAGGGCCGTCCCCCGATGACGCGCTCGTTCATGTAGCGGACGGCGTGCTCCAGCGCCCCCTGCGCCGCCCCGATGCACATGGACGCGTTGCCGCAGCGCTCGTGGTTGAGGTGCGACAGCAGGACCTTGAAGGCCGACGTGTTCGAGGGCTCGCCGGACAAGAGGATGTCGTCGGCGGTGATGGCGACGCCGTCGAAGGCCAGCTCGGCCTCGGTGGCGGCGTGGATCCCCATGCCCTTGTGGCGGCCGGTGATGGACACACCCTCGCGGTCGGTCGGCACGATGACGGCGCCGATGCCCTTGGCACCCTCCCCGCCCGGCCAGCGGCACCAGACGAGCACCCCCTGGGCCACGTCGCCCAGCGTCGAATAGTTCTTGTAGGCGTTGAGGCGCCAGCGTCCCGGGCCGTCCTCGACCAGCGCCGCCCTCATGTTCTGGACCGCCGACCCGGCGTCGGGCTCGGTGATGCCGATGCTGATCAGCGCCTCCCCCTCCGCCGCCGCCGGGAGCCAGCGCTCCTTCATGGCCGGAGGCCCGAGGTGCTCGATACCCCGGGGCGGCCCGTTGAAGGTGAGCTGGCAACAGATGGCCGAGGACACGTCGGCCCGGGCGATCTCCTCCAAGACGATGGAGGCCTCGACGTCACCCAGGCCCATGCCGCCCCACTCTTCGCCGATCGTGATCCGCAACAGGTCGGCCGCCGCCAGGGCCTTGCGCATCTCGGAAGACACGGCACCGGCCTCGTCGGCATCGTGGGCGCGCGGTGCCACCTCACGCTCCGCGACGTCGCGGGCGAGCTGGCGCAGCGCCGCCTGGTCCTCGGTCTCGGCCAGCAGGTCGATGGCGTCGGGGCCGGCGTGTTCGGAGTCGCTCATCCCAGCTCGGTGCCGACGATGCCCACGAAGCTGACGCCCTCGCCCGGCGCACCGCCCAGGTTGTGGGTCAGTCCGAGCGTCCGTCCGGCTCCCACGGTGTCGATCTGGCGGTCGGGCGGGGCGACCCCGCGCAGCTGCAGCCAGCACTCGAAGAGCATGCGCAGGCCGGAGGCGCCGATCGGGTGGCCGAAGGACTTGAGGCCGCCGTCGGGGTTGACCGGCAGCTCGCCGTCGCGGTCGAACGTGCCCGCCAGCACCTCCTTCCACGCCGTGCCCCGCTCGGCGAAGCCCAGATCCTCCATGAGGACGAGCTCGGTCGGCGTGAAGCAGTCGTGGACCTCGGCCATGGCCAGCTGGGCCCGGGGGTCGGTGATCCCCGCCTGCGCGTAGGCGTCGGCGGCCGAGCGCACGACCTCCTCGAACGTCGTGTAGTCGTAGCCGGGGTCGATGGGGCCGGCGGCAGGGCCGGCCACGAAGGCCAGCGCCTTCACGTACAAGGGGTTGTCGCAGTACTTGTGGGCGTCCTCGACCCGGCAGATGATGGCCGCGGCCGAGCCATCGCTCACGCCGCTGCAGTCGAAGACGCCGAGGTCGCCGGCGACGAGGGGCGCGTTGGTGATCGTCTCCATCGAGACTTCCTTCTGGAACTGGGCCCGCGGATTACGCGCCCCGTTCTGATGGTTCTTGAAGGCGATCCGGCTCATGACCTCCTTCATCTGGTCCTTGTCCACGCCGTACTTGTGGGCGTAGGAGGGGGCCAGGAAGGAGAAGGCGGCGGGCGACGAGAGGCCGGGGTCGGTGCCGTCGCCCACGGCGCGGATGCCGGTCAGGCCCGAGTACCCGGTGTCCTTGAGCTTCTCGACGCCGATGGCCATGGCGATGTCGTAGGCACCCGAGGCCACGGCGTAGCAGGCGTTGCGGAAGGCTTCCGAGCCCGTGGCGCAGTAGTTCTCGACACGGGTGACGGGCTTGTAGTCGATTTTCAGGGGGCGCGAGAGCGTCGTGCCGCAGACGCCCGAGGTCATGGTGCCCAGCCAGAAGGCGTCGATGTCGGCCAGCTCCAGGCCGGGAACCGAGGCGACGGCCTCGGTGGTGGCGTCGGTCAAGAGGTCGTCGACGCCCTTGTCCCACAGCTCGCCGAAGCGGGTGCAGCCCATCCCGATGACGGCCACCTGGTCCCGGATGCCCTTGCTGCCCATCGTCTTACGCTCCTTGCTCGACTGCGACGTCGGCCCGCCCACCGGCCGGCCGCGCCTTCCAGAAGTAATTGTGCACGCCCTGGGCTGTCCACACGCGCCGGAAGGTCATGGAGACCCGGTCGCCGATGGACAGCTCCGAGGCCACCACGTCCGTCATCTCGCAGCGATAGCGGCCACCACCGTCGAAGTCGACGATCACGCCCACCACCGGCGGCGACACGCTGTAGGCCACGTGGTCGATGGTGAAGGTGGCCACGGTCCCCGGCACGTCGGCCAGGCGCTCGGGCTGCATCTGGTCGATGGTGTGACACGAGAGGCAGGCCCGGGTCGGCGGCATGTGGCGGAAGCCGCAGACCAGGCAGCGGCTGCCCGCGAAGGCGTACTTCCACTGCTCGGAGCGGTGCACGGTCGGGGCACCGGGACGTTCGGGATCGGGCCGGCGCGGCGGCTCCCGGTGCAGCTGCCCCCGCCAGGTCAGGAAGGTGGCGTAGGACAGGTCGTCCCGCCCCCAGGCCACCTGCTCGGCCACCGAGGGCACGCCCGCCTCGGCCCGGGCCGCCAGCGCCGCAGGCAGCGCGTCCGTCGTCCGCAGTACCAGCGCGTCGGCGCCGTCGGCCAGCGACAGCACGACGATCACTTGCCCGGGCTGGGCCCGCTCGAGCACGTCGCACAGCGCGACGGCGGCCTGGGCGGCGCCGAGATTGCCCACCGAGCCCGAGAGGTCGGGCGCCAGGACCCCGTCGCGGACGCCGAGCCCCTTCGTGACGGCCTTGACCGCCCGCGCATGGAGCCCGCTCACAATGGCGTGATCGACGTCGCCCTCGGCCAGCCCCGCATCTTTCAGCGCGGCCGCAAAGGCCTCGCGGGCCAGCGGCACGTAGAGCTCTTCCCCGAAGCGCTCCTCCCAGACGTGCGAGTCCGCCTCGCCGGGGACGCGCCAACGGTCCAGGAACTCGTCGCTCGCCGCACCCCGGCCGATCAGCTCGGCCACCGCGCCGTCCGGCGCGCAGACCAGCGCGGCGGCGCCGTCCCCGCTGTCGCGCTCCTCGGCCGAGCCCGCCAGGCCGGTGCGCAGGTCCGAGATCACAGCCAACGTCGTGCGACCGCTGCCAGCCGAAGAGGCACCCAGCGCCTGGAGCAGTGCACCCACGGCCGACCGCGAAGAGCCGGTGAAGTCATAGGCACCGCACCCACGTCCGAGCCCCAGCGCCGCGTGCACCGTCGTGGCGCTCGTCTTGTCCAGATACGCCGGGTCCGGCGTCGAGAGGAACAAGTCCTGCACGGCTCCCGCCCCCGGGCCCACGGCCAGCGCACGCCGGCCGGCCTCCACACCAAGCGTGGTCGTGTCCTCGTCGTGGGAGGCCACGGCGCGGGCTGCCCCGGCCGCCGCCACTGCCCAGGACGCCCTTGATGGCCGAACGCTGAAGACGCCAGAAGGGCAGGTACGTCGCCCAGGCTGCAACGCCGCTGCTCATGGACCGATCATCCCAGACATCGCCGGCACCTCACACGTTCGGAAGGGTCGGGCCGCCGACGGCGCGCCAAGGCCGTTCCCTGGCACGCGATTGCTGACAGCCGTGTCAGCAACCACTCTATAGGCCGGCCTCCGCTGGAGGCCCGCCCCCTTATCCGGAGATCCCCACGATGGGCATGTTGAGCACGATGGAGCCCGTGGAGCCGTAGAACGTCGGGCCGTTCGTGGTGGGATAGGTGAAGATCCCGCCGTCCGAACCGCTCAGGTAGTAGCCGTTCGACAGGGCGGTCATCCCCACGATCGGCTTGTTGAGCTTGATCGATCCCGTGGACCCGTAGAAGGGCGGGCCGCCGGTGGTCGGGTAGTTGAAGATGCCGCCGTCCGTGGCGACCAGGTAGTAGCCGCCTGAAACCGGGGCGGCCATGCCGACCACGGGCTGGTTGAGGGTCAGCGAGCCGGCCGAGCCCTGGAACGTGGCGTCGCCGTAGTTGAAGATGCCGCCGTCGGAGGCGACGAGGTAGTAGCCCTTGCCGTCCGGGGTGGCCGCCATCCCGACGATGGGCTTGTTGAGGTGCAGGCTGCCCGTCGACCCGTAGAACTGGGCGTCGCCGTAGCTGAAGATGCCCCCGTCGGAGGCGACCAGCCAATAGCCGGCCCCGTCCGCGGTCATCGCCATCCCGACGATCGGGCGCGTTCAGCTTCATGGAGCCCGTCGAGCCGTAGAACTGCGCGCTGCCGAAGGAGAAGATGCCGCCGTCGGAGGCCACCAGGTAGTAGCCGTCACCGCCGGGCATGACCGCCATGCCGACGACCGGCTTGTTGAGGGGCGTGCCGCCCATGGAGCCGAGGAACGGCGCGCCGGCCCCGTAGCTGAAGACCCCGCCGTCGGAGGCCACGAACCGGTAGCCCGTGCGGGAGATCGGGGCGGACATGGCGAAGGCGGTGAAGCTTCCCACCGTGGGCCTGTCGTTGCCGACCGCGACACAGGACCAGTCCGTCACGCAGGACACGGCCGCCACATTGGTCTGCACCACACCGTTCGGCGTGCTCGGGCACGATCGACCATGTGGTGCCATTCCACGAGAGGGCCAAGCTCGCGGGCGAGGGAGCCGAGGCTGCGTCGGCGAAGCCGACCGCGCTGCACGTCGTGGCACTGAAGCAGTCGACGCCGGTCAGGGCCTGGCTCTCCGTGCTGGAGGTATCCGGCACGGAGGCTGTGATCGCCCACTGCGTGCCGTTCCAGCTCTCAACCATGTTCTGGGAGAGGGGCCCGGCGGTGTTGACCTGGCCGACCGCCTGGCAGAAGGTGACGCCCGCACACGACACCGAGCTGAGCTGGCTGCCCACGGCCCCCGCCGGCTGTGGCATCGTCTGCACCACCCACGCGGTGCCGTTCCAGAGCTCACCGAAGGATGTCGCGGCATTGTTCAGCGTGCCGCCGAAGCCGACCGCGACGCACCAGCTGGCGCTGACGCAGTCCATCCCCGATGCGCTCAGCGTGGGAGCGCTGGAGGTGACCGTGGGCGCCGCCGCAGTGGTCGCCGTAAGGGTGGTGCCGTTCCACTGGTTCCCGAAGAGCGTGTTCGTGCCGCTGACGGAGGCGGTACCGAGGACCTCACACGTTGTCGAGGACACGCACGAGACCGAGTTGAGGATCGTACTGGTGCTGCCGGACGGAGCGGCGGGGGTGACGAACGACCACGCCTTGCCGTTCCAGGTGTCGGCGACGGCCGGCCCCGTTCCCGTCTGCCCCACGGTCAGGCAGAAAGTGGTCCCCACGCAAGAGACCGAGTTCAGGATGTCCCCTGTGGTCGCCGGCGCGTCCACGCTCGGTACCACGGCCCACGACGTGCCGTTCCACTGCTCAATGAGGGTCCCGCCGCCGGAACCGGAGTTCTGCGTGCCCACCCCCACACAGAAGGTGGACGATGTGCAGGACACGTCGTTCAGCGTGTTGAAGCCCGACCCCGCCGCGGCGTTGGCGTTCGTCCAGTTCGTGGCGGCCACGGTGGGCGGGCTGGTGATGGTGGCGGTGCCGGCCAGGGCAGGCGAGGCGCCCAGCGGGCCCGCCAGGAGCGCGATCAGCGCTCCGGCCGTAGCAACAAGGAACGTACGGAATGTCGGCATGAGTCTGCCCCCTCGTAGTCTCTGACTTGCTCTCCGAGCGAGCGTAGGTCGTGCGGGCGGCGCCGTCGAATGGTTTTTCAGGCAACCGCCGTGACGACGAGCTCCCAGCTATCGAGCTCGAGCGGGCCGCCCCCGCCGGCCCGGAATTCGACGTCACGGAAGCCGGCCGCCTGGAGCCAGACCACCCACTCCGGCGGCGTCGGCAGCCGGACGAAATAGGAGGCACGGCGAGGAGGGGCGCCCGCCCGGTGCACCGTGCGCTCGATCACCATCCTTCCCCCGACGGAGTCGAAGGTCGAGACCTCGACCATGGTGTCGTCACCGCGCTGGACCACCACCGCGTCGGGCGCCGGCGTGAAGTGGCGCACGCCGCCGTCGTGGTGCATGGTGTCGATCGCCACCTTGCCGCCTTCCCGGAGGACGCGGTGGAACTCGTGCAGGACACGGTGGCAGTCGGCATCGTCGTAGTAGCCGAACGAGTTCAGCCAGCAGACGACCGCATCGAACGGCCCGTCGACGGGCAGGGAGCGGATGTCACCCTCGAGGTAGGTGACCGTGCCGGGGCGCAGCAGCGGATCTGTGCGGGCCTGCTCCAGGTAGGCCGGCGTCAGGTCCACACCCGTCACCTCCATGCCCGCCGAGGCCAACCGGCGCGCGAATGCGCCCGTGACCGCAGGGCGCGTCCAGGATGCGGGCTCCGGCCGGCAGGTCGAGCAGGCCCAGGATCTCGGCCGTGTCGGCATCCGAGTGGGCGTCGTCGATCGACTCCTCGTAGAAGTAGAGGTAGTCGTCGCCGAAGGTTCCCTCCATGTCGAACTTCATGCGCCATCATCGCCGCCGGTAGGGTCGCCCTGCATGCCCGGGCCAGAGGATCTCTCGTTCGACGCGGTCACGGCGATCGAGGAGACCGCTGACCCCACCCTTTTCGGGGCCAGCGTCCACCCCCTGTGGAGCGTGGGCGACAAGCCGAACGGCGGCTATCTCCTGGCGCTGCTCGGGCGGGCCGCCCGTGCCGCCGCCCGCAGCGCCGGTGCGCCGACGTGGGAGGTGGTCTCCGCCTCGGTCACCTATCTCCGTCCACCCGCCCTCGAGGCGGCGACGGTGCGGACGACGTTGCTGCGCAGCGGGCGTACCGCCGCGCACGTGCGCACCGTGCTCGCCCAGGGAGGGAACGACCTGGTCGACGCGGTCTTCGTCCTGGGCGACCTGGTCGACGAACCCGCCGTCCGTTACGACGGCACCCCTCCCTTCCACGCGCCGGGCCCCGACGAGTGCGTCCGCCTGACGCCGAACGTCCCGACCGGCGTCCACGTCGGGATCATGGACGTGCTGGAGCAGCGACTCGACCCGGCCACGATCCCGTTCGCCCTCACTCCCCCGCTCCCCGGCACGCCGGCCGAACTGCGCGGCTGGACGCGCTTCGCCGACGGGCGGGAGCCCGACGCCCTCGCGCTGCTGTTCTTCGTCGACGCCATTCCCCCCGCCACGCTCATGATCGGCTCGACCGGCTGGGTACCGACCCTGCAGATGTCGGCCTACGTCCGGGCTCGCCCGGCGCCCGGCTGGCTCGCCATCCGCATGACAGCCGGCCTCGTCGCCGACGGGATGGTCGACGAGACGTGCGTGCTCTGGGACAGCCGGGGCCGCATGGTGGCGCAGTCCGCCCAGCTGGCCCGGCTCCGCTTCCCGGACGAGGGCGGCTGACGGGTCCGGGCGCGGCACGTCATCAGGCGGCCTCCTCGCCGTCGTCGTCCTCGTCCGCGTCCGCGTCCTCTTCGTCGTCGGCGTCGTAGCAGTCCCACGAGCAGTAGCCCTCGGCCCGCGGCGACACCGGGTGGAACCGGCAGCGTGGGCACAGCTCCGCCGTCACGATGGCCCTCTCTTTCGCTGTGTCGATCGTCTGCATGGTCGTTCCCTCCCGGCTCGCTCCGGTGCCCGAACGCAAAAGAGCCGCTTCCCCGTGGGAAGCGGCTCCTCGACGTCGGGACTGGTAAGAGTCCTCTACGGCGTCGGGGCTACCTCCCCCAGGCTCGGCTTGGGGATCCCACAAATCTGTACTTCGGACATGGCAAGGCGCGACTGACCCAGGGAGTTGCCCTCCCGCCGACACAGGTACAGCCGGCCGTGCGTCGCGTTCTGCTCCGTCATGATGGGTTGAGTATACGAGAGGGTGTGACAGGCCCCCGACCGCGCGCCGAGAAATCCGGCAGAGTTCATCGAGCGCGTCACACGTGTCGGGCCGGGGCCGACGGATCAGCCCGGCCGATCGGGTTGCGACCGGTCAGCCCGGCGTGGCGGCCAGGCGGGCACGCAGCTCGGGCTTGACGACCTTGCCCGTCGGGTTCCGCGGCAGCTCGTCGACGAAGACGAACTGGCGCGGCACCTTGTAGTCGGCCAGGTGCTCGAGGCCGAAGGCCCGCAGTTCCTCGCTGCCGGCCTCGACGCCGGGGTGCAGGACGACGAAGGCCACGACGTCCTCGCCGAGCACGGGATGCGGTGCCCCCACCACGGCGACCTCCTTGATGGCCTCGTGCTGCACCAGGGCGTGCTCGACGTCGGTGGCGTGGACGTTGTTGCCGCCGCGGATGATGACATCCTTGGAACGACCCACGATGTAGAGGTAGCCGTCCGGATCGAGCTTGCCGAGGTCACCGGTGACCAGCCAGCCGTCGCGCCACATCTCGGCCGTGGCCTCGGGGTCCTCGAAGTACTCGCGCTGGCGCCCTGGCATCTGCAGGCGCACCTCGCCCACCTCGTCGGGGGGCAACGGCTCGTCGTGCTCGTCGACGATGCGCACGACGGCCGGCGGGGCGATCTGGCCCACCGAGCCCGGCCGCTTGACCGCCTCCCCCTTGGGCATGACGCAGTAGGCCGACCCGGCCTCGGTCATGCCGTAGTTGTTCGACACCAGCGCGTCGGGCATCTTCTCCTGCAGGCGCTCGACGACGTAGGGCGCCAGCGGCGCGCTGCCCACCGAGCACATCTGCACCGACGACAGGTCAGCGTCGGCGAAGCGCGGGTTGTCGATGAGCAGGTGGGCCATGGTGGGCACGAGGAAGACGGCCATGGGATGCTCGTCCTCGACCACCCGCAGCCAGCGCTCGGCGTCGAAGCGCGGCTGGTAGATCACCTGCAGGCCGAGCTTCATGGGCGTGTACACCAGCGCGATCCCGGCGAAGGTGAAGAGCGGGCTGGCGTGCAGCCACCCGGCGCCCGTCCAGTTGGGGTCGACCGCGCCGATCATGGAGCCGTTGGAGTGGCGGACGGCCACGCCCTTGGGGCGGCCGGTCGTCCCCGAGGTGTACAGGATGTCGGCCAGGTCCTCGGACTGGCGGGGCACCTGGAACGGCGAGCGGTCCCCCGAGGTGACCTCGCCCCACGAGAGCAGCGGGGTGTCCGGCGGCGGCGTCCCGGCCTCCGCGCCGGCGTCGACCAGGGCGAGGAGGCGGCCCGTCCCGGCCTCGCCGTCGCTGCTCAGCAGGTCGCCATCGGCGACGACGATGGTGGCACCCGAGTGCTCCACCATGTGGGCCACCTCGGCCGCGGCCAGGCGCGGGTTCATGGGGACGGCGACGCCGCCGGCCCGGTGGGCGGCGGAGTACGAGACGAGCCAGTGCAGCGCCAGCTCGGGCCGCAGGTGGATGCCGACCCGGCCGCCGGGCTCGAGACCGGCCTCGACGAGGCGGCGCGCCATGGCGTTGGCCGCACCGTCCCACTCGGCGAAGGTCATGGAGCCGACGTCGACCACCGCGAAGGCGGTGCGGTCACCGAATTCCTCGGCCATACGGGCCAGGTGATCGTCCATCAGCACGTGGAACTCCCTCGCTCAGTGGCCGAACTCGGGTTCGACGTCATGCGCCCCACCCCGTGGTGGGCTGGCTCGGAGGTCATGGCGGGGGACGATACACCGAGCACTTCGGCCTGGTCGTTCCAAGAAGGAGGTCACTCGGATCGTGGACCAGGCGGTGCCCGAAGCCTGGGCGGCTGGCCTCCCTTCAGGAGCATCCTTCCCCTATCTCATGGTCCGAGACCCCCCAATACGGCGTCTCTCCGTCATGCCGGCGCCGCTTCCCCGGCAACGCCACGTCGGCACGAGCACGTCTGCTGGAGTCGATCTAGCATTTGCAATGGCAGTTCCCAACGAAAACTGGAGGGTCGCCCATGTACAAGGTCATCGTGGTAGGTACGGATGGTTCGGAGCGGGCGGGTATCGCCGTAAGGGAAGCGGTGTCGTTGGCCAAGGCGTCCGGTGCTGAGCTGCACGCCGTCAACGTGGTCCACCCGTCCGTCAGCGTCGGTTTCGCTGACTCGCGAGCGCAACAAGATCAGGTGAACAGCATGCGGGAAGAAGCGGAGAAGATCCGGTCACAGTTAGTCGCCACCGCCGAAGCCGAGGGGGTTTCTGTCAAAGTCCACAATCCGGGCGGGGATGCAGCCAAGGCGCTTCTTGGCACAGCTGAGGAGGTCTCCGCTGATCTCGTCGTCGTAGGAAACAGAGGCATGAGTGGCACGAAGCGTTTCGTCCAAGGAAGCGTGCCAAACACGGTCGCTCACAATTGCCACTGCGACGTCCTGATCGTCGACACTGACTCCGCCTGACGGAACCCAAGGAGTGCCGTCCTCTGTATCGGCTGCTTGGAGAACGTGACGAGAGGTTTTGACGGAACACGCCAGGGCTGAAGATTTCCACCTGACGGAGTGCGTAACGCCGTGCCCAGAACGCGCTTCAGTGCTCCCGGCGGGACTGGCAAATCGAGAAATTGGCGCACGGATCTTCGTGAGTTGACTGCTTCATACACGTCCACATGGCTCCAATTGAAGCAAGACAGGCCCGAAGAGTCCCTCGGGTGCCAGCTGAGGGATGAAAGGATTTCAACTCGCCCTCATCGTCCCCCAGAGGCGAACTTCTCGAACCACTCCGGTTGCGGCGGTTCCCGCCGCCACCACCATCAGAACGACGGTCGCAACGAGCAAGATGTCCCACGATGATCCCGGTAGTCCGGCAGGGCTGGCGCTCAAGAATTCGGGTGCGTCTGTGGCCATGGCGCCCCACCAGACCGCTGTGGCGACGACCATGGTCACCATTGCGAACGCAACTGCGGCCGCCAGTATCGCCTCCATAGTGAGAACCGCCCTTGAGAGCTCGATTCGCCGACCTGCTGCAACCGCCACCGCGGTCCACGATGTCAAGGTGATGACGATGAGAGCTGTCCACACCAGGAACAACACCCCGCTCCAGTGGATGCCGCCGTTGGGTTGATGCGATGGCAGGTGGTGGGCCCACACCAGGAGGGGCGCTGTCACGGCGATGGTCACGACCGTACAGGGGAGGGCTCGCAGGAAGTGCCCACGCATAGAGACCCAACCGCCAGCTCGTAAAAATCGCAGGAAGGAAGGAGCCGCGAGAAGAGCTCCGGCGACGACCAGAATGCTGGCCGCACCAGCCATCGCTTGAAGCACAGTGAAGGCGAGGTCAGGAACGTGATGCGCCCCAAGGCTGTGAGGCAACGCCTGATCGAAGTGTTCAGAGAACTTTGCGAAGCTGGCGCCGGCAACCACGAAGGCCACCCAAGCGCCGAGTATCACCAGTGCCCCGGTCCGAACGCCGTCGGCCGCCGGTACCGCATCACCGGTCAGTCCCGATTGCCTGGCCCGCTGTCGGAGCCCGCCGCTGACAAGGCTGACACGAACCCGAGTCGGCGCACTCCTGCCGTACTCGTCTTCGAGCAGGGCGGTTAACTCGTCCCCGTATCGGGCTCGCCACGATCTGGGGTACCAGCGGAGACGGGGATCGTTCGCTCTGTTCGTCACCTCGTGACCGTCCTTCGCACCCGACCCCTCGGTTGGCATCACGCGAGCCTCGGCCGTGGTGGCGGGACACTCTTCAGACGTCCTTCTCCTACCCGCGCAAGCTCACGCATTTGGTTCACGGAGTCAGTCAAAGCCTGCGTACCCGCAGCCGTGATCTGGTATGGGCGCCGGCGGTCGTCTGAGGCGAGCGGTTCGATGAGCCCGCGCTCCTCCAGGCGGGTGATCGCTCCGTAGAGTGCGCCGGGGCCGAGTCTCACGCCGGCGAATTCCTCGATGTCTTTGAGGAGAGCGTGCCCGTGCTTTGACCCGCCGGCGAGACTCATGAGGATGAGGGTCGGAGGGTCGTTCGTTCGACGCCGAGATGGCGGCGTTCCATGGTCGACGATCACGTGGCGGCTGAGCTCCATGTAGGGCATATTACTACGTACTACGTAGCTACGCAATATGTAGATGTCATTGAAGCATGCAGGAGCAGTCGTGAGCACACCTGCGCGTCCCCCAGTGGGCGAAAGTTGACGCCAGTGTCAGGTTCATTGCAGCATGGCCGCTACGCCCGCGGGGTCCATCCCGCCGGGACCTGACCCAGGGAAGAGTCGCCATGAGCACGGTCCGTTTCGACCTCCCCACGCCGGAGGGCGACACCATCGAGTTCTGGGAGGCGGCCAAGGAGGAGCGCTTCCTCATTCGGCACTGCCTCGACTGCGACGCCTACTCCTACTACCCGCGGCCCTTCTGCCCGAAGTGCTGGAGCGAGCAGGTGGAGTGGTACCGGGCCAGCGGGAAGGGGACGCTCTACACCTGGTCGGTCATCTACAACAACGACATGCCCCCCTTCCGTGACCAAGTGCCCTACGTGGCCGCCATCGTCGACCTGGCCGAGGGGCCGCGCATGATGACCAACGTCGTCGACTGCCCGTTCGACCAGCTGCAGGTCGGCATGGCCCTGCACGTCACGTTCCAGCCCATCTCCGACGAGTTCACGATCCCCGTCTTCGTGCGGGCCTGAGGAGGACGTTCCCATGACCGAAGCCAACGACGCCGTCATCGTCGCCGCCACCCGCACGCCGATCGGGCGAACCGGGCGCGCCCTGGCGGGGCTCGCCATTGAGGACATCGGCATGCAGACGGTGGCCGGAGTCATGGCCGCAGCGGCCCTGGAGCCTGAGGACATAGACGACCTGCTCCTCGGCGAGGTGCTGCGCGGGGGCGGTTGCACCGCCCGCTACGTGGCCAACGCAATGGGGCTGCCGCCCGACACGCCGGGCGGCGCCGTGCAGCGCCAGTGCGCCACCGGGATGATGGCCGTGCAGGAGGCGGCGGCCCACATCCGCTCGGGCATGGCTGACGCGATCATCGCCGGCGGGGTGGAGTCCATGACCCGCACGCCACTCCTCTTCGAGAAGTCGCCCTTCCCCTTCGGCGGCGTGCAGCAGTTCATGCCGCCGAGCCACCCGGACTCGGCCGAGGCGCCCAACACGAACATGCTCATCACCGTCGGCGAGAACACCGCCCGCGAGTGCGGCATCACCCGTGAGGAGTCGGACGACTGGTCGTACCACTCCAACCTGCGGGCGGTGGCGGCCACCGACGACGGCCGCTTCGCCGAGGAGATCGTGCCGGTCACCGTGCCGGCCGGCCGGGGCGAGACCGTGACCGTCAGCGTGGACGAGTGCCCGCGCCGGGACACGACGCTCGAGAAGCTGGCGGCATTGCGCTCCTTGACCGGACCCGACGGGCAGGTCACCGCCGGGAATTCGTCGGGCATCGCGGACGGGGGCGCCGCCCTCGTTGTGGTGTCACGCTCCTACGCCGAGGCGCACGGGATGGAGCCTCTGGCGACGGTGCGGTCGTGGAACTCGTGCGGTATCGAGCCGGCCCGCACCGGGTTGGCCCCCACGGTCTGCGTCCCCCGCGCCCTGAACCGGGCGGGGCTGAGCGAGTCCGACGTCGACCTGGTCGAGATCAACGAGGCCTTCGCCACCATGGCGGTGGCGTGTGCGCGCAAGCTGGGCTTCCCGCACGACATCGTCAACGTCAACGGTGGGGGCGTCGGGCTGGGGCACCCGGTGGCTGCATCCGGGGCACGCATCCTTGTGACCTTGGTCCACGAGCTGCGCCGGCGCGGCGGCGGCATCGGGGTCGGGACGCTGTGCGCCGGCGGCGGCATGGGCTCAGCGACGGTGCTCGAGGTGCACGCGCCGGCCTGAACGTGTCAGTAGTGGCGCAGCTCGACCAGGTGGCCGTTGGGGTCGAACAGGTAGAGCGTGGGCGCCAGGCCGCGCGCCCCAGCCTCCTCGCCCGGGCCCCGCATGTTCCCCACGTCGTGGAACGAGTCGCCGAAGGGCAGCTCGGCCTGGCGGATGCGGGCGAAGGCGGCGTCGAACTCCTCCGCTGAGAGGGCGAAGGCCAGGTGGTAGCCGCCCTCGGTGCCCCAGGGGGCCAGCTGCAGCGTGGTGTCGGGACTGACACGGATGACGGAGAACGGCCCGTCGTCGCCTTCGTGGCCGAAGCCCATGACCTCGGTGTAGAAGCGGACGCTGGCGTCGCGGTCGTTGACCGTCAGGATGAGATGGTCGAGCGTCACCACGGCGGTGACGAGGCTATTCCTTCTCCTGCGCCTCGTCCGTCATGTGGTCCTTGATCGCGTTGACGACCGTGGGGTCGAGCAGCGTGGTCACGTCGCCCAGCGGGCGATCGTCGGCGACGTCGCGCAGCAGCCGGCGCATGATCTTGCCGCTGCGGGTCTTGGGCAGCTCGGGCGTGAGCAGGATCTGGCGCGGCTTGGCGATGGGGCCGATCTCTTTGGCCACATGGTCTCTCAGCTCGGCCACCAGCTTCTCCCCCGCCTCGCCGTCGACGTCGCTCGCCCCCTTGAGGGTCACGAAGGCCACGATGGCCTGGCCCGTGGTGGCGTCGTTGGCGCCCACCACGGCGGCCTCCGCCACGGCCGGGTGGCTGACGAGCGCATGTTCCACCTCGGTGGTCGAGATGCGGTGCCCCGAGATGTTCATGACGTCGTCGACGCGGCCCAGCAGCCACAGGTCGCCGTCCTCGTCGCGCTTGGCCCCGTCGCCGGCGAAGTACTTGCCGGGGAAGCGCTTCCAATAGGTCTCGATGAAACGCTCGTCGTCCCCATAGATGCCGCGCGTCATGCCGGGCCAGGGCTCGGTGATCACGAGATAGCCGCCGGCATCGTTGCCCACCGAGTTCCCCTCGTCGTCGATGACGTCGGCGCTGATGCCGGGGAAGGGCGTCATGGCGGCCCCGGGCTTGGTGGCGGTGATCCCTGGGAGCGGCGTGATGAGGATGCCGCCGGTCTCTGTCTGCCACCAGGTGTCGACGATGGGGCAGCGATCCCCACCGATGTGGGTGCGGTACCAGATCCAGGCTTCTGGATTGATGGGCTCGCCCACGGACCCCAGCAGGCGCAGGCTGCTCAGGTCGTGCGCGGCCGGGAGGTCCTCCCCCCACTTCATGAAGGTCCGGATGGTGGTCGGCGCCGTGTAGAGGATGTTGACCTTGTACTTCTCGATGAGCTGCCACCAGCGGTCGCGCGCGGGCGTGTCCGGTGTGCCCTCGTACATGACCGATGTCGTGCCGTTGGCGAGGGGGCCATACACGATGTAGCTGTGCCCCGTCACCCAGCCGATGTCGGCCGCTGTCCAGAACACGTCGGTCTCGGGCTTGATGTCGAAGATGAGCCGGTGGGTGGCCGAGACATGGGTGAGGTACCCGCCGCTCGTATGCAGGATGCCCTTGGGCTTCGCCGTCGTGCCGCTGGTGTACATGATGTAGAGCGGCTGCTCGGCGTCGAAGGCCTCGGCCTGGTGGGTCTCGGGCTGACGCGGCACCAGGTCGTCCCACCAGACGTCGCGGGACTCGTCCCACGCCACGTCCTGGCCGGTCCGCCGGACGACCAGGACATGGCGAACATCGGGGCACTCCTGTACGGCCTCGTCGACCGCCGGCTTCAGGGCGGCCGCCGCGCCCCTGCGGTACCCGCCGTCGGCCGTAATGACGAAGTGGGCGTCGCAGTCGAGGATGCGGCCCCGCAGGGCGTCGGCCGAGAATCCCCCGAAGACCACCGTGTGCGGCGCACCCAGGCGGGCGCAGGCCAACATGGCGACCACCGTCTCGGGGATCATCGGCATGTAGATGGCGACCTTGTCCCCCGCCCGCACGCCGAGCTCAGTCAGGCCGTTGGCGGCCTGACTGAGCAAGGTGAGGAGGTCGTTGTAGGTGATGGTGCGGGTGTCGCCTGGCTCGCCCTCCCAGTGGAAGGCGACACGCTCGCCGAGACCGGCGTCAACGTGGCGGTCGACGCAATTGACCGCCACGTTGAGCTTGCCGCCGACGAACCACTTGGCGAAGGGCAGCTTCCACTCGAGCACCTCGGTCCACGGTGTGTCCCAGGTGAGCCCCCTGGCCTGCGACGCCCAGAAGGCCAGGGGGTCGGACTCGGCCTCGGCGTAGATGCCGGGCTGCGCATTGGCCTGCTCGGCGAACTCCTCCGGAGGAGGGAAGGTCCTGGTCTCGTGGAGCAGGGCCGACAGCCCTTCCTCTCGGATCTCGCTCACCACAGCCTCCATTCGTGCCAGTCCTGCGCCAACGCCATCATTGCCTACGCCACTGGATTCAGGTGCAACGGCTCGCCGGTCGGGAGGACCTTGCGGCCACCCATGCCGTTGATGACACCGGCCGCAGAGGCATACCAGGCGCACGCCGCCGTCACGATCCCGGCGATGCCCCCGGCCTTCACCATGTTGGTGCTGTTCGAGAAGTGCCCGATGGCCAGCAGGATGAACGTGACTTCGAGGGTCAAGAAGACGAGGAACACCGCCCTGTTCACGAACAGACTCCAGAGGAGCATGTACGTGTTGAAGATCACGAAGGCCACCGAGATCCAGCCCAGGTCGTTGCTGAGCTGCAGCGCGGTCGGCTTGAACTCCGGAACGACCCAGAAGAAGTAGACGGCGACGCCGATCCAGAACGCGCCATAGGTGGAGAAGGCGGTGGCGCCGAAGACGTTGCGGTTGCGGAACTCCCACATGCCGGCCAGCAGCTGGGCCAGGCCCCCGTAGGCCAGGGCGAAGCCCAGGAAGGCGACGGTTCCCTTGGTCCAGCCGACGTTGAAGGCCGAGAGCAGGAAGGTGGTGAGGGCGAAGGCGGCCAGCCCGAGGGGTGCCGGATCGGCGATGGGCGGCACCTCCTTGATGGCCACGTTCTGCAGCGACATGACCCCGGATGGCCCGCCATTCTGCACCGGCTGTTGCGCCGGACTTCCGTGCGCCGTGTCGTCCTTGATTGCCATGACGTCAGCACCTCCTTGCTCAGGCGTGGTGAGACACAGCCCCCACGCGATCAGTGGTGGGACGAGCGGCCACACGACTGGAGCGGCCGTCTCGGCGACGACCCCCCGCACCGTGCTGCCACCTTCTTCGCGTCCCCCCCAACAGACGGGACGACGCCATTGTGCGAAGAGGCCTCCCGCCGGTGCAATGGGTCGTCGGTGAAGTGTCCCGTTCATGCGACAAACGGTCGTCTCCGCACGACGAACGGCGGCCGCGGCTCGGATGCTGCGTGCGGCCCCACCCCATCCGTTTTGGCCGGAGCGATATGTCACACTTCTACCAAGGGAGTGCGAAGAACGCCGGGTACACGTGCGCCATCGCAGCGACAAGGGGGCCGATGAAAGAGGCGTTGTGGATCGCCCTCGTGGGCGTCGTGATCGTGATCGTCATCGTGATCCGCTTCGCCGTCCGCGCCGGGCGGCGACTCGGCACCCCGACACAGCGGGCGTCACTGGCGACTCTCCACACGGCGAACCTGGCGGCGCCCGCGCTGCGGACCGGCCTCAACAAGGGCTCGGCGGAGCGGTCGATCCCGCACCTGCGCCAGCTGATCGGCACGGCCGGCGTCGCCATCGCCGACACCTTCGGGATCCTGGCCGCCGAGGGCATGGACAGCGGCGCACTGCGCGCTGGTGGAGGCGCCGGTGCAGGCGGCGATCTCGAGCGGGCGGCCCCAGGTCCTGTCCCCTCACGACCTGGCGTGTGAATTCGCGGGGACGTGCTTCCTCCAGGGCGGCGTCATCGTGCCCATCACGACGGACGACGTGGTGGTCGGGGCGATCGTCGCCGCCGACTCCTCCGCGCCCGCCAGCCTGCTCCGGCTCAGCGGGGAGGTGGCCGAGTTCGTCTCGACCCAGCTGCAACTGGCCGAGCTCGACCGCTCCCGCCGGCGCGCCGTGCAGTTCGAGCTGCGTTTCCTGCGGGCGCAGATCTCGCCCCACTTCATCTACAACGCCTTGACCGCGATCGAGTCCTTCGTGCGTTCCGACCCGGACAGAGCCCGCGAGCTCCTGGTGCAGTTCGCGGACTTCATCCGCTACAGCTTCCGCAGCCACGGGCAGTTCGTCACCATGGCCGAGGAGATCCGCCTGGTCGACACCTACCTCGACCTGGAGCGGGCGCGCTTCGGCGACCGCCTGGAGGTCACGCTGCGCGTCGCGCCAGAAGTGCTGAGCGTGATGCTCCCACCTTTCGTGTTGCAGCCTCTGGTCGAGAACGCGGTCCACCATGGGCTGGAGCCGAGCGGCGAACCGGGCCACCTCGAGATCACCATCATGGACGCCGACAACGACGCCGAGATCTCGGTGGAGGACGACGGCGTCGGCGCGGAACCGGGTCGGATCCGGCGCGCCCTGGCGGGCACGGGCGACGACGAAGGGGTGGGCCTGCACAACGTCGACGAGCGGCTGCGCACCGTCTTCGGCGACGAGTCGCGTCTCACGATCGAGACGGCGCCCGGAGCGGGCACCCGGGTGACCGTCCGTATTCCGAAGTACCACGTCGGAGTCCTGTCGTGACGACCGGTTTGAGCGTGCTCGCCGTCGACGACGAGACGCCCGCACTCGACGAGCTCGTCTACCTGCTGCGGAACTCGGCCCTCGCCTCCCACGTGCGGGCGGTGAGCTCGGCCACTGACGCGCTCCACCACCTCCACGACGAGCACTTCGACGTCGTCCTCCTCGACATCGCCATGCCCGGAATGGACGGGCTCGAGCTGGCACGCGTGGTGGCACAGTTCTCGCACCCGCCGGCGATCGTCTTCGTCACGGCGCACGAGGAGCACGCGCTGGCCGCCTTCGACGTCGGCGGCTCCGGGTACCTGCTCAAGCCGGTGACGCAGGAGCGCCTCGTCACGGCGTTGCAGCGGGTGGCGCTCCCGCGCCAAGAGGAGCATCCGGACGATGACGCGCTCGAGACCATTCCGGTGGAGATCGGCACGCTGACGAGGATGGTCTCCCGCGACGAGGTCTCGTGGGCCGAGTCGTCGGGTGACTATGTCCGTCTCCACCTGCGGGATGGGGCACAGCACCTGGTCCGGCTGCCGATGTCTGTGCTCGAGGAGCACTGGCGCGACCACGGCTTCGCCCGGATCCACCGCGGCTACCTCGTGTCCCTGCGTGAGATCCGCGAGGTCCGGACGTCGCAGGGACACACGGTCGTCGGCGTGGGCACCTTCGACCTCCCGGTCAGCCGCCGCCATTCCAAGGAGCTCAGGGACAGGCTCGTGCGCCACGCGCGGCGTTCGCCGGCCTCGTGACGGGCGAGCCGGCTTCCTCCCGTGAGGTGGTGCGCAGCCAGGCGCGGCGGCCGGGAGGGCGGGCCAGCTCCCCCGCGCTCGACGATCTGTACGAGCCCGATGCCTACGGACGGGAGCTGCTGGCCTCGCTCATGCGGGCTCAGGGCGGCGCCTGTCTCACCGTGCTGTTGCCGGCGCTGGCCCTCCTGGCCCTCTATCCACTCCTCACGGCGATCTTCCCCTGGCTGGCCACGGCCCAGGTCCTGGGAGTGCCGCTGACGCTGCTCATTCTGGGCGGTGGGATCTACCCGCCGCTCGTTCTCCTCGGGTACTGGTACGTGCGCCGGGCGGAACGACTGGAGCAGCAGTTCGTCGAGCTGCTGAAGGAACAGTGACAGAACCGGCCTCGATCGTCGCCATCATCACGGTGACGGCCATCACCGCCATCATCGGCGCCCGCGGGGTCCGCGTGGCGCGCACCCCCGCCGACTTCCTGGTCGCGGCGCGCCAGGTGCCCGCGACGCTGAACGCGTCAGCCATCTCCGGGGAGTACCTGTCCGCCGCGTCCTTCCTCGGCGTGGCCGGGCTGGCGATGCTCGAGGGACTCGGCGCACTCTGGTACGCCGTCGGCTACGCGGCCGGGTACCTGGTCCTGCTGGCCGCGGTGGCCGCACCGCTCCGCCGCTTCGGCGCCTACACGATCCCCGACTTCGCCGAGGGCCGACTGGGCTCCCCCGCGCTCCGCCGGGCGGCCACCGCCACCGTGATGCTGATCTGCGGCTTCTACCTGCTCCCGCAGCTCAAGGGCGCCGGTGTGACCCTGCAGGTGGCCGTCGGTGGTCCCGTCTGGATCGGCGTCGTCGTGCTCGGCGGCATCGTGACCCTCGGTATCGCCAGCGGCGGCATGAAGGGGATCACCTTCGTGCAGGCGTTCCAGTACTGGCTCAAGATCGTCGCCATCGCCGTTCCCGCGCTGATCCTCCTGGCCTTCGTGCAGCACCCCCCGGTTTCGACCGTGACCGGCCCGGCGCCCCCGACCTTCGCGCACCAGACGGCGGTGCGGTTCCCGCAGTCCGAGGTGATCGCGGTGACCACCGCCGTCCACGTCACGGCGTCCGGCACCGTGGACGGGGTGGCGCGCCATGGCCCGCTGGAGCTGACCAAGGGCCCGCACACCATCCACTCGGGCGCCACGCTCACCTTCCCCGCCGGGTCGCACGCCCCGCACGTCGAAGCGAATCCGGTCATGAGCGGGGCGGCCTGGACCTCGCCGCTGCTGCAGCTGGGGGACGGCCGGACCACGCGCTGGCGGCAACCTACGGGGTCCTCCTCGCCACCGTGCTGGGGGCGATGGGGCTCCCGCACATTCTCGTCCGTTTCTACACCAACCGTGACGGCCAGGCGGCCCGCCGCACCACGGCGTTCGTGCTCCTTCTCCTCGGCTGCTTCTACATCTTCCCGGCGGTGTTCGCCGTGCTGGGCCGGATGGAGGCACCCGGCCTCTACACCTCGGGGCAGACCGATTCGGTGGTGCTTGTCCTGCCGCGCATCATGGCGGCCGGCAGCCTCGGCATCGTCCTCGGGGCCCTCGTCGCCGCCGGCGCCTTCGCCGCCTTCCTCTCGACGTCGTCGGGACTGCTGATCAGCATGTCCGGCGCGCTGTCGCACGACATCATGGGCGGCGGGGTCAAGGCCTTCCGCTTCTCGGCCATCGCCATCGGCATCGTCATGACGGCCCTGGGCCTCGCCGTCCTCAACATCTCCATCAACGTGCTCGTGGGGTGGGCGTTCGCCATCGCCGCCTCGACGTTCTGCCCGCTGCTGCTCCTGGGTATCTGGTGGCGCCGCTTCACCTGGATCGGCGCCGTCGGCGGACTGATCCTCGGTGGCCTCGCCTCGTCGATTGCTGTGCTGCTGACCATTGTGGGTGTCGGCTCGTCGGGGTGGCCCGCGGTCCTGCTGAGCGAGCCGGCGATCTGGACGGTGCCCCTCGCCTTCGTGACGATGATCGTCCTCTCGCTCGCCACGCCGCGCCGGATCCCGGGCGACGTCACGCAGCAGTTGCTGGCGCTCCATCTGCCCGAACGCGTCCGCCTGCGCTCAGCGACGGACCGGGACCGGGACCGGGACCTCGTCCCTCAACCGGGGTCCTGACGGACCTCGAAGCCCTCGAAGACGAAGGCCGGCGTCACGGTCGCCCCGACCAGCGCGTAGCGCCCGAGGGGCGCGCCGACTGCCAGACACCCGCGTCCACCACGAGCTGGGGCGACTGACCGGAGACGACGTCGGGTCCCAGGACCGGCGTGTCGTAGCGCCCGTCGGGCCACTCGCGCCGCAGCTCGAGAGGATCGCCGTCGTAGAAGTGCCACAGCTCGGTGGCGTCCACGCGGTGCGGCACCGAGACCTCGCCCTCCAGAAGGAGGTAGTAGATGGCGCTGCCGGCGGGCCGTGCGCCGTCCTCGGCGTCGGCCACCCAGGTGCGGCGGAACCAGCCACCCTCAGGATGCGGCGCCAGGTCGAGGGCGGCGATCAGCGATTCCCCGGGGCGCACCCCGTCAGGCGGAACCGAGACCGAGGGCGCCGGCCACGGCGAGGGAGTGCGCGGCAGCGCCACCGAAGAGCGCACCGTCGGTGGCGGCCCTCTTGACGAAGAGATGGCAGTCGTGCTCCCAGGTGAAGCCGATGCCACCGAAGGTCTGGATGGACTCGCGACCGACGAAGCTCTGGCAGTCGTCGGCGGCGGCCTTCGCCATGGAGACAGCCGTCGCCCGGTCCGGCGTGTCCTCGTTGATGGCGGCGACGGCGAAGTAGCACAGGACGCGGGCCCGCTCGATGGCGAGGAACATGTTGCTCATCTTGTGCTTGATCGCCTGGAAGGAACCGATAGGGACGCCGAACTGGTGGCGGTCCTTGACGTAGGCCAGCAGCAGTTGGAAGAGGGCGTCACAGGTGCCGACCGCCTCGAGCGCGAGCCCGACCGTCGCCTCCTGGAGGGCGCGGGCGACGCCGAGGGTGGACGCCGCGCTGCCAGGCTCGCCGAGGGCGCGATCGTGCGGGACGAACACGTGGTCGAGAGTGGCACCGGAGAGGGGACGGCTCGCATCGAGCGACTGCACCGGGGTCAGGCCGGCCGCGGCGGCGGGGACGACGAACGCGCCCATGCCGTCACCGGCGCGGGCGATGACGACGACCTCGGTCGTGCCCTCGGCGGCCAGGACGCCGAATTTGACGCCCGTGAGGACGAATCCCCCTTCAGCCGACTCGGCGGTCATGGTCACGTCGTCCAGCGCCCAGGCGCGGGGGTGGTCGGCCAGCGCCACGGTCCCCGCGATGGCGCCGGAGGCGACCTCGGAGAGGAAGCGCTGCTGCTGCTCGGGGGTGCCGACCTCGCGCACCATGGGAGCGAACTGGGTGACGGTGGCCAGGAGCGGACCGGGGGCGATGGCCCGGCCGAGCTCCTCGACGACCACGGCCGTCTCGAGGATGGTCAGGCCGATTCCGCCGTACTCCTCGGGGACGGCGAGGGCGGGCCAGTCGAGGGCCACCATGGAGCCCCACAGCTTTTCGGGAGCCTCACCGGTCTCGACGACGGCGCGCACGACGTCGACGGGGCACTCCTTCTCGAGGAACGAGCGGACCGAGGAACGCAGTTCTTCCTGTTCACCAGTGAACTCGAGCTCCACCGCACTCCCTTCCCGGCCGTGCCGGTTGCCTCTCCGACCCGTGCCGCGCCCGCCCAGGATCGGGGCGAGTGTACCTGACGCCGTTGTCAGTCTCAGGGCCCGTGCTACCTTCGCTAGGCCCCGTTGTCTGGGAAGGACGTTGGGCTGGGTGTGCCCTGGGGGGTCGCCGGTCCGAGGCGCAAGCCCGGACCGGCGACGCGGGGGCTCGGCGGGAATGCGGATCGGAGATCGAGGAATGTCGCCAACCCTCCCGGACGCGGAAGTCCGCTCGCCTACACTCTGCGGTGCGCCTCTAGCTCAACGGCAGAGCAACGGACTCTTAATCCGCAGGTTTCGGGTTCGAATCCCGAGGGGCGCACTCGTGTGAGCTTGACACCACTTGGGCTTGACCAGGGATTGTGTCCCTTCCGAAATTTGGCCTCTTCCTCCGTGGCTACAGGGCGCGGCTATCACGACAACGACCAGGGTGCTGGGCGACCTCGATCAGGCGGGGATGAAGGAAAAGCGTCCCGGCGTGTGGGCTCTGCGCGTGTACGTCGGGCGCAGCGCGAGCGGCGCACCGCTGCAAACGCAAGATGGTGGACAGCGGCACGGGCCACGTCCGCGGTGGCGTCCGTGAGGCGCCCGAACGTCTACGAAGGGTCAGTTGGCACGGTGGAACACCGCTATCCGGCGGTCGCGCGCGCCGCGATTGCCGCGTTCTGCGAGGGCTGACGGAATACTCTCCCTTGGAAGACTCAGTGCCGGAACGCCCCTCTGCCTTGTTCCGACGGCTTCGGGGCTTCCGGAACGAGCCGACGAGGAGGACGAATGGCCAACAGTGATCTGCGGGCATCCGAAGGTCGACGACGCAAGCAACCGAATGCCTCCGCATTGGCGCGTCGGCTCGCTCGGACGCTCCTCGGAGGGTGCATGGTCATGGCCTCTCTGGCCGTCATCACCCTCACCGGCGGTGCCGCCCAGGCCGCGACCCCGTCATACGTGGCGTGGACGCAGGCCAATGGCAGCGCCAACGGGTGCACGACGACGTGCCCGGCGTCACCTGCGCCCCGCGCGGCAAATCCCGTCGCGTACGACGGGGCGACGGGCCAGGTCATGCTCTTCGGCGGCCTTGGATCGGCCGCGAACCTCAACGACACCTGGGCGTGGGACGGCACGGCCTGGACGCAAGTCGCCGACGCGGCTGACGCCGGCTGCACCACGACCTGCACCGGCAGCCCGCGGGCGCGTGCCGTGTCCATGATGGCCTACGACCCGGCGAGCAATCAGTTGATCTTGTTCGGTGGGGACGGCGGCGGCATTGGATTCTTGAACGACACCTGGAATTGGAATGGCACCACGTGGACCCAGGTGGCCGACAGCGGCGACGCCGGCTGCTTCAACACCTGTTCCGGAAGTCCCCAGGCACGGAGCGGCGCAGCCATGGCGTACGACGCAGCCATTGGAAAGCTGGTGCTCTTCGGCGGCCTCGGGCCATTGAACGACACCTGGACGTGGGACGGCACGTCGTGGACCCAGGTGGCCGACAGCGACGACCCCGGCTGCACCACCACGTGCACCGGCGGTCCGCCGACGACGGTCTCGGGGTCGATGGCCTACGACCCGCCGTCGAATCAGCT
The DNA here is from genome assembly GCA_963731065.1 of uncultured Acidimicrobiaceae bacterium. Lineage (GTDB taxonomy): Bacteria > Actinomycetota > Acidimicrobiia > Acidimicrobiales > RAAP-2 > Bog-473. The sequence goes on from CAVSUH010000025.1 coordinate 153,619, forward strand.
CATCCTCTTCGGTGGAGGGGGCTACAACAGCAACGCCACCTGGAACTTCGACGGGACCGCGTGGACCCAGCTGGCCGACGGGACCGACCCAGGCTGCACCGATTCGTGCACCTTGAGCCCGCCGCCGCGCTCCGGTTCGGGTCTGGAGTACGACCCAGCCGTACAGCAGCTGGTCCTCTTCGGCGGTCTCGATGGCAATGGATTCACCCTGCTCAACGACACCTGGACGTGGGACGGCACAGCCTGGACGCAAGTGGACGATGACGCCGACGCCGGCTGCACCACCGCCTGCACCGACAGTCCGCCGGGGCGGTCAGCTCTGTTCCTGACCTATGACCAGACGAATCGCCAAACGGTCCTGTTCGGCGGACAGGGGACCTCGGACACGCTCAATGACACGTGGACCTCGCTGCAGGCGCCTCCTCCTCCGACACCTCCGACCCCGGCACCGCCGGGCTACTGGCTCGTGGCCGCGGATGGCGGCATCTTCTCCTACAGCGCCCCCTTCGAAGGTTCGCACGGAGGCTCGCCGCTGAATGCCCCGATCGTCGGCATGGCTTCCACGCCTGACGGGAAGGGCTACTGGCAAGCCGCCTCCGACGGAGGCGTGTTCGCCTACGGTGACGCCGTCTTCTACGGCTCGCACGGTGGATCCCCCCTCAACGAGCCGATTGTGGGGATGGCGGCGACACCGGATGGGAAGGGCTACTGGCTGGTGGCCTCCGACGGAGGCGTGTTCGCCTACGGTGACGCTGTCTTCTACGGCTCGCACGGTGGATCCCCCCTCAATGAGCCGATTGTGGGCATGGCCAGCAACCCGTCCGGATCCGGCTACTGGCTGGTGGCCTCCGACGGAGGGGTCTTCTCCTACGGCGACGCCACGTTCTCCGGCTCGCACGGCGGATCGCCGCTCAACGAGCCGATTGTGGGCATGGCCAGCAACCCATCCGGTCCTGGCTACTGGTTGGTTGCGTCGGACGGCGGCGTGTTCGCCTACGGCGCTCCGTTCGTGGGCTCGCACGGCGGCTCTCCGCTCAACCAGCCCATCGTCGGCATTGCCGCAACGGCAGACGGCAAGGGCTACTGGATGGACGCGTCCGACGGCGGCGTCTTCAGCTACGGCGATGCTGTCTTTCAGGGGTCGCACGGAGGTTCACTGCTGAACCAGCCGGTTGTGGACATGGCGGCCGCGGGAAGTATCCAACCCGGGTAATCCAACAGTCGGTGATTCTCCGCCGCAGAGACTCTTGAGATACCAGCCGCACGAATGCCGACGAAGTCACCGTGACTGGGGATCAAGCGCCGCGATGGCTTCGTCGAGCAGCGGGAGCGTTCGATCTGGAAGCGGGTCTTCGGGAAAGAACTCCTCATACAGCTCCAGCGCCTCGGCAACGCTGGTGATGCCACATCTTTTGACGAGGAAATTGATGTCGAGACGGTCCCGCGAGCCACGGCCGGCCCGCATCTTCATGGCCAACATCGATCGCTCATCGGCCGCGACGATCTCAACGTTCCCCGACTTGAGTATCGGTTGCCAATTGGGCTCCTTGAATACCGGTATGAACTGTTGAGCCGAGTTGTTGAGCCATTCGGCACCGAGCCCTCGGCGTTCACCGATCTCAGCGGCGACGGCGAGCACGTCATCTGTCGGATGAATCGAGCCATCAATGTCTCCGGTGGTGAACCGAGCATCGAACGCAAGCACCATGACCGCGCCGCCAACTAAGTAGATCTTGGCCTTGACGTTGCGAGCGTTGAGTTGGTCTGCAAGTTCGGCGAGTGCCGACTCCATTTCGTCCCGGTTGAGATCAGACACTCTCAAGTTCATCCTCGGCAGCAAACACGCCATGACGGATGAGCGCTCCAGGCGAGTTGGCGATCTCCCAGGTATGGAATCTCGGGTTCTTGGAGAGATACCAGAAGGGTCGATTGAACCTATTCGGGTCATTGGTCCAGCGAGGTGGAGAGATCGCCTTCCTGGCCGCCTCATCTTCAACTATCGCAGCGAGGAAAGCATCCCAACGCGTGTCCCCGACGAGGCCTGGGGCCTGGCTGGTAAGGGCATCGAATCCCTCATGGCTGGATCGCCGGAGGGCGTCTTTCAGATCGATGACAGCGCGAAGCGCACCATCCTCACGAACATCGAGTGACAGCCCTCCACCCGCATCCCCATACAGCCGATCTTTGATCGTGTTGGCGGTGGCAACCGCACTGTGCCGCGGCAAAGGGGCCAGCCGTATCGCGATCGACTGGCCGGCGGACTCGGCGATCCTGCTCAGCAGGGTGAGTGATGGCTCTCTTTGTCCAACTTCGACTTCGGCGATGGTCGATTGGGGGACACCAGCCTTCGCGGCCAAGTCGCGCTGAGTCAGGCCACTGTCTCGCCGCAACTGCCGAAGGATTGCGCTTGCTTCGGCTTTTCCATCCACGGTGATATGATACCAGATCACAGATCAGAGATCAGCCGGAGTGGGGCGGGCTCCAGCAGAAATCCCCCCGACCCGCCACGTACCTCCCCCCACTATCCAACCCACTATCTGGGTGGTACTGGGTGGACAACAACCGAATCCCTGGATCAAGACTGGACGTAACCGCAGGTCACAGACTCGGACGAACTCCATGGACCCTCCCGCCTCGGACTCTTAATCCGCAGGTTTCGGGTTCGAATCCCGAGGGGCGCACTCGGTCACGGAAGCCCAGGTAGATACGCATTTCGGCGGTTCGAGTTAGGTGTATCGGGTTGCCTCCATGGTGCGTTCGTAGGGCGAGTCGGCTGCCACCGTTCTCCTCTCTCGGCTCGTCTGAACCGTCACGGAGGATTGCTGCACCTCCAGGTCCTCTCAAGCTGGTCTTGGACCCGTTGAATCGGATGGCGTCGCCAGACGTTTAAAAATATGTCGGGACGCTTACGCCAACGTGAAGGGAAGACCCGTGGCCGATCCGGCAGCTGGTCGGGTGCACCTCGTCGGCACCGATCAGCCGGCGCTGATCGTCGTTTTCGGAGTGCGGGCGGAAATGGAGGGCTCTGGTGGTTGTCTCGCTTCGTCAGGCCCTCTTCCTCCCGGTGAGCGACGCCAGGACACCTCCATGTGCGCGCCACCCAAATCGGCCTGACCGACGCTCCACTCGCCTCCGGTCGCCCGAACGACCGAGTCGGCGATCGCGAGACCTAGGCCAGCGCCGTTGCCCTGGTCGGTTGCCCGGTGAAAGCGATGGAAGAGCTTGGAGCGATCTTCGGGCGCGATGCCCGGACCGCTGTCATCGACCATCAGGCTCACTCGGCTACCGGAGACTGTTACTTCGATCCGTACGGTGCCTCCCGATCCGGCGTATCGGCAGGCGTTGTCCACCAGCACTGCCGTGAGGCGGTCGATCCACTCGGGCGGGGCTTTGATCCACGGCCGGGCTGTACCTTCGTCCCGCACCGACAGAGCAATTCCGCTGCGATGAGCTACTGCGAGGAAGCGGTCGCAACACGCCGTGGCAATGGCCGCGACGTCTACTGGCTCGTCAGCTGGTGGCAGCGGCTCTGAGTCGAACCGAGCCAGCCAGAGGAGATCCTCCACGATGTCGCGTAGACGCCAACTCTCCTGATTGACCCTTCCCAGCGTGGCCCGGTAGTCCTCGTTGCTCCTCGAGCCAGTGAGGGAGAGTGTGACTTCCGCCTCGATAACGCTCAGTGGGGTACGGAGCTCATGGGAGGCATCGGCCGTAAATTCGAGCTGTCGTCGACGAGCCAATTCCACCGGGCTGGCCGCCTTCACACCGATCAGCAAAGTCCCCAAGAACACAGCCACGAGAAGTATTGGCCCCGCAATGGCTTCCAACAACACTAGGTCAGACTCGATACGGTCCGTGCTGGCCAAGCTCTGCGCAGCGACGACCCAGTCGTCGCCGACTCGTTCAGCCTGCATCCGGAAGCTGCCAGTTCCGAGCTGTGCTTCCACCGACGGGCTTCGAGGGCGTCCACGCGGTCGTAGGCAGGGCCGGCGCACCTGTAGTGAGTGCGCTGGAGTCGTCCGGCCTCTGTGACCCGCCAGAAGAAGACCGGTGCATCGTCCACGTCGTGCGCGTTGTCGTAGTCGCCAATGGACCCCGCGGTGGCGGGCTGCCGGACGGCTTGGGCCAACCTTTGCTGCAGCCGGGTATCGATCTGCCCGACAAGGTGGTGCCGCTCGACAAGGTCGAATCCGGCGACCACGCACGCGTACATCGCCGCGATGATCACCGTCGCCGCCGCCGCGACACGGACTGCATGTCCCACATACGGTCTGCGCCACTGCTGGAGTGGCTTCACGCTGGCACCAACCGGTAGCCCAGTGCCCTGACGGCTTCGATCTTGGCGCCGCTGGTGGCAATCTTCGCCCGCAGCCGGGCCAGGTGTACGTCAAGGGTGTTGGACCCGAGCGCGTCGGCTTCCTCGTTCCACACGGCCAATGCAATCGATCGGCGGGACACGATGGCCGGTGAGCGCTGCATCAAGATCTCGAGGAGCGCAAGCTCGGTAGCGGTCAGCCGAGGCCGGACTGATCCGATGCTGACTTCCCGGGTCACAGTGTCGAGCGCCAAATCGGCCACTGTGACGACGAGCGACTGCATGGCCTCGCCGCGCCGCTGCAGGGCCCTTATCCGGGCCAAAAGTTCCGAAAAATCGAAGGGCTTGATCAGGTAATCGTCCGCGCCCCCGTCCAGCCCCGTCACCCGGTCGCGTGCCGTGTCGCGTGCGGTCAGCATCAAGATGGGAAGGGCTGACCCCCGCCGACGAAGTCGCTGGACGACTTCGAGGCCGTTGACTTTGGGCATCCGCCAGTCGAGGATGGCGACCTCATACTCGTAGGTGTCGAGATACTGCAGGGCCAGCTCCCCGTCACCGGCGATGTCCACCGCGTAGCCGCTTTCGCGCAACCCGCGTTCGAGCACCGATCGAAGGCCCTCATCGTCCTCGGCGACGAGCACTCTCATGGTGACTGTCTATCCCGGGATCATGACGTGGACATGACGCTGCAATGGGGAATGCAAATCCCAAAAGCGTTCCCGGCTGGTTGTCATGTTTGCGTAAGTCCCAATACGTAGGGTGAAAAGGTGCCCACCGCCCGACCCCCCAGCCGAGGCTCGACCGCCGTCTACACCTGGTTTCGAGGTGTACGTCCACACCTGACATCGCTCACAGCGAACCTCAGGCGTTGTACAGCCTGATGGTTCGCGCTGCCTCTTCCATGAGGCCGATGCCGATCCGAGAACCTGGTCGATGAGAGCCCGTCCGTCGTCTGACTCCCCTGAAACCAGGCGTCGCGCCGACGTCCTCCTGCGGCTGCTGACGCGTTTCGCTGTCTTGGGGGCGACCGGGGCGACCATCGCCATCGGCGTAGTGGTGGCGAAAGAGCACCCCGGCGCCAGCGCGTCTTTCAACCCAGTCCCCGCGCAGGTTCCCACCACCTCGACGTCGAACACCTCGACCCCGACGACTTTGCCACCCACCACGACGCCAACTTCATCGGACCCGGGTAGTGCTTCGCCATCCCCAGCGCCGACCACGACCACCTCGCCGACGACCACCACGACCCTGCCGCCGACCACGACGACAACTCCCCCAGTAGCCACCTCGGGCGCCACGTCGCGGAGGTGACCACCTCGACCGAGGCATCGGCGCAATCCTGCATGGCGACTCGGTCCTTCCGTGCCTTGGGCACCACGGCCACTGTTGTCGTGGCAGACCCATCGCACGCAGACGAAGCGGAGCGGATTCTCCGCGCCGAGACTGAGGCCATCGACCGTGCCTGCAGTCGCTTTCGACCCGACTCGGAGCTTGCGCACTTCCACGCCAACGCGGGACGCACCGTCGAGGTTTCTTCGGTGCTCTTCGAAGCTCTCGACGTCGCCTATTCGGTGGCCGAACGGACCCACGGTGCCGTCGACCCGACGGTCGGCAGAGCCATGGAGGCCCTTGGCTATGACCGCGACATCGATCGGATCGTGTCTCGCCCGCTTCAGTTGGCTGATCTCGGTCCGGTCCCGGGATTCAGGCACCTCCACCTCGACCGCAATGGGTGGGCGGCGCGGATTCCCAAGGGTGTTCGCCTCGACCTCGGCTCCTCGGCCAAGGCCCTTCTCGCCGACCGGGCCGCCGCCCATATTGCGGACGCTGTCCGTTCGGGGTCACTCGTCAGCGTCGGAGGCGACATTGCCGTTGCCGGAGAGCCACCAGCCGGGGGATGGGCCATCGGCATCGCCGTGGACTCGTCTGCGGGGGCCGACGAGGTGGACCAGAGCCGTCGCCATCCGTCAGGGCGGACTGGCCAGTTCGAGCACCGAGGTCCGGACCTGGCAGATGGGGACCGAGCGGATACATCATATTGTCGACCCCGCCACCGGGTGCACCACGGCCCCGTATTGGCGCCTGGTGTCCGCCACCGGCGCCAGCTGTGTCGACGCCAACGCCCTGACGACTGCGGCGTTGGTCTGGAGCGATCGGGCTGTCGAGATGCTCCGCCCCTTCGAGCAACCAGTGCGGCTGCTGCGCCACGATGGGGAGGTCGTCACCCTCGGCGGTTGGCCAGCGTGAACTCCACCTATCTCTGGTACGCCACGCGGGCAAGCGGCATCGTCGCCCTCATTCTGCTGACCCTGACCATGGTGCTCGGGCTGACGACAACGAGTCGCGCCCGGGCACGCAACTGGCCCGGGTTCGCGCAGCAGGAGATCCACCGCCGCATCTCGATCATCGCAGTGGTGTTCCTGGCCATTCACGTGCTCACGAGCATCCTCGACACGTACGTCCACATCGGATGGTTCGCCATCGTCGTGCCCTTCACCTCGCCCTACAGCCGGTTCTGGGTGGGTCTCGGCACGATCGCGCTCGATCTCATGGTGGCGGTGTTTGTTTCCAGTCTGTTGCGATCTCACCTCAAACCAGGCACCTGGCGGGCCATCCACTGGCTGGCCTACGCGTCCTGGCCCATCGCCCTGATGCACACCTTTGGCATGGGGACCGACTCGAGAGAGCACTGGGTCATCGCCCTCGGTGCGCTGTGCATGCTCTCCGTCGGCCTCTCCTTGGCATGGCGAGTGCGCGCGGCGGCAAAGCGACGAGCCACGCTCCCGACCGCAATCAGTCACGTCGTTCCGTTGAATCGTCATGTGACGACGGCCGGGACGCGAGGGGGCCGCTATGACGCATAGTGCAAACCCCGCCCAGGCGTTGGACAACGTGCATCGGCTCCTCGGTCATCCGAGCGACCTGAAAGGGCACCTCGACGCCCACGGCCCACTCAACGTGGCGCTCGGCCGGAATGGCTCATGGCAACAGGGCCTCATGGCCAGCCTCGAAGGTTCGGGCCTGACCGGTCGTGGCGGTGGCGCATTCCCCACGTCGATCAAACTGGAGGTCGCCCAATCCGAAGGCCCCGGCGGGACCGTCGTGGTCAACGCGATGGAGGGCGAGCCGGCCAGCGACAAGGACACGCTGCTCTTGACCCGTACACCCCATTTGGCGCTCGATGGCGCACAATACCTGGCCGCCATGTGTCGCGCCGTTCGAATCGTGGTCTGTATCCCGATTGGACGCGACTACGTCGCATCCGCCGTGAACCAGGCCATAAGGGAGCGGGCGAGGAGCAATTACGCGCCGGTGAGGGAGAGAAATTGCCCGGCCACCCGGCCGATTCCTCGCGGGAGAGGAATCGGCCCTGGCCAACTGGATCGAGTCCGCACGTTCGCTCCCGGTCTTCCGGCCGGACAAAGGCACACCGCTTCGCATAGGCAGGCGCCCCGCACTGGTGCACAACGCGGAGACGTTGGCGCACCTCGCGCTCATCGCTCGGCACGGTGCTGGACCCTTTCGGGCCCGCGGGATGACCGAGGAACCCGGGACGAGCCTGGTGACCATCAGCGGCGGGGTGAAACTGCCGGGGGTGGTGGAGGTCGATCGGGGCACCCCGCTGTGGGACATTGCCATACGGAGCCAGCCCGTCGAGCCTGTGCAGGCGCTCCTGGTCGGTGGGTACGGGGGGACATGGGTCGGTCCTGAGCACTTTGGGACTCCGTATGCCTCTATCCCACTGCGCACGATCGGCGCCGCAGCCGGCGCCGGAGTGATCGTGGTGCTCGGGGAGACATCCTGTGGTCTCACCGAATCGGCCCGGGTCGCACGCTTCCTGGCCGACCAGAACGCCGGTCAATGCGGCCCCTGCGTCCACGGGCTCCCCGCCATCGCTGACGATCTGGCCCGACTGGCCCGCGGCGAAGGACGCGGCGAAGACATAACGAGGCTGCACTATCGCCTGGGTCAAGTGAACGGGCGCGGGGCGTGCCGCCATCCCGATGGAGCGGTCAGCCTCGTGCGCAGCGCGCTGGCCGTCTTTGCCGGCGACCTTGCCGCCCATGGCCGGGGTCAGCCCTGTCGGCACTGGCGCAAACCCACCAGCCTGCGCTTTCCATACCCCGTCAGGCTGTGAGATGCGAGGACTAAGGATCACGATCGACCCTGTGGCGTGTGAGGCCTACGGCTACTGCGCTGAGTTGCTCCCTGAGGCCATCTCCCTTGATGAATGGGGTTACCCGATCGTGGATAACCGGCCCTTACACGCAGAACTCGTGGCTCTGGCCAAGCGGGCGGCACGGGACTGCCCGAAGCGAGCTATCACGTTGCGGGAGAAGGCGAGCGGTTAGCGATCGACCCCTGCCCTCACGCTGCCGCCTTCGGCAGACGTCAGCTTGGCGAGTGGAGGAATATTCCCTTGACGGTAAGGCGGCGATGGCCTCCAGCCCGTCCCTTACCGTTCCGCGCCCTGAATGATCTTTAGCCGAACAGTCCGTTCTTCATGTATTCGTCAGGGTGCGTCCGTACCGTGGCCCTATGACACCTCTCCGGCAGACCAGCCCGGCGCAGCGTCGACACATGGCGTCCTTGTGCGGCGTCGGCACTCTTAACCGGCTGCCCAACATCACGGCGGTGGCCTCCTACTCCATCACAATCCACCCGGACCGACGGACGAAAAGCCGGCGTCGACGGCTTGGCCCAAGGTCTGTGCGAAGCCCTTCGCGGCACCGGCGTCTCCGTGCAGATCGTCCGACCCGGCTTCGTTCGTACCAAGATGACAGCCGGTCGCTCCCCTGCGCCCTTCGCCGTTCGTGCCTCCCGGGTTGCAGCCGACATTCAGCATGACTTCGCACGCGACCAGACGGTGATCTGGTCGCCCGGCCTCCTCAGGTGGTTGTTCTCCGTCCTTCGCCTGCTCCGCAATGCGCTCTGGCGCCGCCTCCCGGGAATGAGGCGAGGGCGGTTCGCGCTGGCGGTCGTCATGGCGGCCGTCGCGCTGGTGACACAGTCGTTGTACGCGTCGGGCTCAGTGCTTGCGGCCTCGGCGGCACGACGCATCGCCACCTCGCGCGCCATTGACCCGAGCTATTTCGAGCCCGGCGCGTGCGTCGAGTACCCACCGACATCGGGCGACCGCCAGCTGACCGTCTACCTCGACGCCGGCCACGGCGGCATCGACCCGGGGGGCGTGGGGGAGACCCAATCGGGCCAGACGGTCTACGAGGCCGACGAGACCCTCCCGGTTGAGCTTGACACGATGAAGCTCCTCCGGGCGAAGGGGTTCACCGTGGTCGTCTCGCGAACCAAGGCCGAGACGGTGATCCGCCCGCTGCCCGGGGACGTCTCCGGAGGCCTCTTGACCGTGCAGGGCGTGCACGACGATGTGGCTGCCCGGGACATCTGCGCGAACAAGGCCAGGGCGAATGTCCTCGTGGGTATCTACTTCGACGCCGGAGGCTCCCCGTACAACGCCGGTGCCGTGACGGGCTACGACACCGATCGGCCGTTCACCGCGCAGAACCTCCGCTTGGCGACGCTGATCCAGAACGACGTCCTCGGCGCCATGAATGCGCAAGGTTGGGGGATCCCTAATCTCGGTGTAGTCGACGACAGCCAGCTCGGAGGGCCGGCGCTGAGTACAGCCGCGGCCGACTACGGCCATCTGTTGCTCCTCGGACCCGCGGACCCCGGATGGTTCTCCACGCCGAGCCAAATGCCCGGAGCGCTCATCGAACCCCTCTTCGTCACCGACCCGTACGAGGGCACCCTGGCCGCCAGCACGTCGGGCCAGGAAGTGATCGCGGGCGGCCTGGCTCAGGCCATCGAGCAGTATCTGGCGCCAGCGCCCCCGAGCGGCCAGAAGTCAGGGCCCGCCAAGACTCCGCGTCACGCCTAGGGGCCATAGCCGATTCCACAGCGCGCGGAACGACGTCGGTACGCATATGCCGTCAGCCCTACGACCGCCGCTGACGATTTTGGTCACGGCCGGCGAAGTGGGCACCCGGACTCAGGCCAACGCGCGCTCCGTCCGCGATCAGCTCGGCCGGAACCGTGGACCCGTGATAACCGGCCACCCTCGCAGCCAAACACGAGCCGGCGCTGCTCCGAACACTGGGACAGCGATGCAGTGCATGAACCAGTCCAAAGGCAAGTTGGGCGACGGGCATTGGAACAGTTGGGTCGTGCGCTACTGAAGTGCCACTCGGTCCAGCCGCTTTCAAACCCGTACACTGTGTGGGACCCTGAGCTAGAGACCTCTACGGTCGAAGTGACGAGCACTCAGGCAGAAGTGGCCGGCGCAAGCGGTCATCGAGATTGTTTCGGCGATGGAACCCCCGCCGCAGTCCCTCGAATTCATCGACGCGAAGGCGCCGGCATACGTGATCTCCAGTAGTCGCTGCAACGCTCGGAGATCTTGTTCGGAGGTTGGCAACCTCATCACAGCGATGGAGCGAGGCCCCCGATGCGTGCGATTCCCGCTCCGCCATCGATAAATGCAGCTCTCTCTGCGACGGTGTCCGAAATGATAACGACAATCCCAGGTACATCGTCAGTGTCGTCATCGAGCGCGCTGATAGCGAACCATGGTTCATGGCAAGACAATGGGTCGCAGTCGAGCATGAGGAGATTCACCCCCTCCCGTGTGCCGGCGGAACTTGCGACGACCCACGGCATGCCGTTGCCCATTGACGCAACTCACCGAGCAGGCCCTCGAGTTCCCAAAGCCCAATTGCATCGTCGAGATTGCGGGCGAAGCGAGAACGAGGGAGGTGTTGGAACCTTTGCGCCGACACGTTGCCGTCAAACATTTGCCTCCTTCCTCTCAATCCGCCCTGGAACGCTGGCAATCGTCACGGGACCACGACGACGATCGGTGCGCGGCGTCTACTGACAAGCCGTCTACCCAACGAACCAGCGAGGCGATGGCGGGCCTTGGTGGAGGCCCCGACGACGAGGAGATCGGCGTGATCGGAGTTGGCAATCCGTAGGAGTTCTTTCGCTGCGTCCCCCTGGGTATGGATGAAGGCGACTTCGACAGAGTGGTCGCGCCCGTACGCTTTGACCTGCTCACTCAGTATCTCTGCCTGATCGGTCATTGACTGATGGATAGTCACGTAAGGAATGACTGCGCCCGTCAAAGAGGCCGAAGCGGTAGCAGAGGTGGCGCCAGAGGTCGGACCCACGAATACGGCGACAGTCCGCCCCCCAAGACGGATCGTCTCGCCACAGGCCCAGCAGAAAGCGTCCCAGGAGGTATCTGACCCGTCGATACCCACGACGATCAATGCGCTCAGCGGATTGCTAGAACCGTCTCGTAAGTGGTGCTGCGGGCTGGAATCCATTTCGTTGTGGTGCCCCATGAACTTCAGCGGATCTCGTCCGCTGATGACGGAGGTGATGGGCTTCGCCGGTCCTCGTCCAGTCGCTGGAGGTGCGTGAGCGCTGTGAGGGCTTCGGCTAACGCATCGGCTTCATCGACGGGCAGTTCGCTGATGAGCTCTGCAAAGTCCTCGACGCCAGCTTGGCGCAGCCCTCGGATGTAACTCAGGCCATCGGGGGTGAGGGTCACCAAGGCCACCCGTCGGTCGGAAGGGTCGCTGCGCCGCTCCACCAGGCCCGATCGTTCGAGCGCGGTCACCAGCGCGGTCATCGACGGTTGCGTCACACCCTCACTAGCGGCCAGATCTGTGATGCGGCGCGGCCCGGTCAGTTCCAGGGTTGCCAGGGTCGACAGCGAGGTCAGGCTCATTTCGCGGGGTTGACGTCGCACGGCTCCGGCAATAAGGCCGAAGAGGGCTTGACCGATCGCCTGGGCCTCGGTGCTTTGCTTCTCTTCCGGGAGCTTGGTGCTCATAACAGCAGTATAGGACAACCTATATAGCTTTGTCTATATAGATGTTACGATGGGTTCGTGAGCACCACGATCATCCAGCCACCGAGGTTGACCAGGGCGCTCTCGGTCGGCGCTCTCGAGCGCATCCGAATCCGGTGGGTCGACGCCCTCGTCAACTCGGATCCTGGCCTGAACCGGCTTCGGCTTGCCGCTCAGAGCACACTGACCATCGCCACGGCGCTCGCGGCCGAGTGGATCTTCGTGCACTTCACCGGTGCGCTGCAGATGAAGGCTGGGGACACCGCCTCCACGGCAACGGCCGCCAAGGTGGCGTTGGCGAATCACGATCTCCTCGCCATCGCCATGCTGCTCGGTGCCATCGTTGGGCTGATCGCCAGCATGGGTGTGCTCGATCCCACGCCCAAGGGGCAGGCGGTCACGCTCCTGATTCTTCCCGTCCCGATCATCTCGGCCCTGGCTCTCGGGATCGGTATCGGCAGTCATCGCGTTGCCGCCCTCACGGTCATTGCGTTGGTTCTCGCGTTAGGTACCTACCTGCGGCGTTTCGGCCCGCGGGGCTTTCTCGCTGGGCAGCTGCTCTTCATTGGCTACTTCATAGGGTTTTCCCTCCATAGCGTCGTCACGATCGAGGACCTGGGCTGGCTGTCGGCCGAGGTCGTTGTGGGACTCGTGGCGGCCACAGCCGTCCGGTTTGCCCTCTTCCATCCCCGTCAAGCCAAAGCCCTAGAACGCACCCGGCGCTCCTTCGATGCCAAGGCGCGTCATGTGACCTCTCTGGCCCTCGAGCTGTTCGACACCGCTCGGCCCGATGAGCACCGAGCCAGACGAATGCGGCGCCAGCTGACTCGCCTCAACGAAACCGCCCTGATGATCGATGCTCAGCTTGGCGACCCGGCCGCGCTGCCTGATGGTTCCTCTGGCGAACTCCTTCATCAGCGACTCTTCGACATGGAGCTGGCTCTCACGAACATCGCACGGTTCGCCGGGGCGCTGTCGCGCCTCGATCCCCCGATTGAGCAACGCTCCCAAGTTCGTCTGGCTCTGCTCGATGTCACGAGCCGCGATTACCGGGGGGCTATGGCCCACGCGCACGCCTTGATTGACTTGCTGAACGCGGCCGGGAACCCTCCTGCGGGTGACGACCGCACCGCCGCAACCATCGTCGCTCACCGCTTCGCCGGCTCCGTCATCGACCTCTCCGAGGCATTGACCGAGTGGATAGCTCTCGACACACCCGATGACCCGAAGACCACCTTCCAATCTGCTGCCATTCTGTTCGGTGGATGGCTGCCGGGCTCGGCACAAGTGAGCGGCACAGCATCGCTTGAGGGCGGTCGGCGGTGGGGCCAACGGGCTCGCATGGCGCTACCCACTCGCAATGCGATCCAAATCGGTATCGCCGCCGGCGCCGCCATCGTCTTGGGCGACCTGATCTCCCCACAGCGCTTCTATTGGGCCGTGATCGCCGCACTCATCACTTTCATGGGTGCCCACAATTCCGGTGAACAGATCCGCAAGGCCCTGTTCCGAGTAGGTGGGACCTTGGTCGGCATTCTCCTTGGATCCTTGCTGGTGAGCGCCGTTGGTCACCACACGCTCTGGTCGACCGCACTTGTCCTCGTCACATTGTTTCTGGGCCTGTATCTGATTCGCATCAGCTACGCCCTTTTTGCAATTGCCGTCACTGTCACCGTCTCCCAGCTCTATCAACAGTTGGGCGAATTCACGAACTCACTCCTCTTGGTCCGGCTTGAAGAAACAGCGCTCGGTGCGGCTGTCGCCATCATCGTGGTCGTGCTGGTGCTTCCCCTCCACACCCGCCGGGTGCTGCGCGTCGCCATGCGACAACACATCGAGGCAGTCGGGCGACTGGTAGACCATGCCAGTGCCCGTTTGCAAGGCGAGGATTCTGCGATCGACTCGACGCTGCGAGCCGATGGCCGAGCGGTTGATACGGCCTATCATTCGGTGATCGCGACTGCTCAACCCCTGCGACGCGCGCTTTGGGGTAGCGCTGACGAGGACACGATGCGCGCTCTGCGGCTCACTACCGCCTCTCGGAACTACAGCCGCAACCTCGTGATCGACGCCGAAACCTCGGACCCGCCAGATTGCGCTCCCTACCCTGACATTGCACGTGCCAGCGCGATTCTCCACCAGTCCATGGGAGTAGTCGCTCAAGCAGTGACCGGGCTCCGGGACGGCACCTACGCCAGATCCTCAGCGCTCTTCGATCGGGCCGAGCGCGACCTAGACATCTGCCCGCACCCATACACATCTTTCGAATTCGCCCTTCATGACTTGACGCTCCTCGACAGCACCATGGCCCACCTGGCCGAACTGATGGGTCTCGCAATAGCTGACTACGACACAGTTGGAATTGGAGACGATCAGGCGGACGTCACGATCATGCGAGAAGGTAGGTAGAGATCAAGGCGTTGGCCGTGTAAGTACGAACTGCCGCCCGACACCTCCAAGACGTTTCGGTTCCAGAAAGAAACCAAGAGCTCGGAACCCCTCATCGGGTCGAGCCGTCGAGTATCAGGGGGACGAGCCCTTCGACATTGTGTCAGTTACGGCGTGCGAGAAGTAACACGCTCTCGCCCGCAATCGACTTTTCCGGCTGCAGAGTATTAGCCAGACACCGTTTCGGGCACGTCCAGCTCTTCGCGCGCATCGCGTAGACGCGTCCCAGCCGCCACCCGCTCATCTCGAAACGCCTGAATGCGCGACAAGGTTTCCTCAAGCCGTTCCAGGAGCTGGTCGTTGGCCGCGATACCTTCGTCGAGAAGTTCGCGGTGACGGGAGGGGGCAAGGTTCTCTCTCTTGAGCTCCGACCGCACCCGATCAAGCACATCGACATCACCAGCGTTGAGAACCGTCCGAACCTCCGCCAAAGAGAAGCCGAGAAGCTCCTGGAGGTTCCGTATTCGGCTCACTCTGGCCACGTCGGTCGGCGAATAGAGCCTTTCACCGCTGGCCCGGTAACTGCTTGGCTGAAGGAGGCCGAGTTCCTCCCAGTAGCGGAGCGTCCGGGTCGTGACCCCGGTGAGCTTGGCCACCTCGCCGATTCGCCACTCGAGTGGCTCCGCCACCATCTTGGTCGCCTTGGCCGGCATTTTGGTTTCCCCCACAGCTACACCCGGGCCGGCTCGCTGGCAGACGCAGGATTCGTATCGGCCCCGTTTAGGTTCTGACCTTCGATCGTAGTCAAGGACGCCTTCGTATCCGAGGCATCCGGCGCATCGCTGCCCCTGCTCCAGGAAGCGACGGCGGCCAGAAGACTGGCCACGATGGCGAAGTCGAAGGCAGCGTGCAAGCCCGATTTGAACGGGCCTGCAATGAGGGAAGGGAAGAAGCTCCTGCCGGTGAGGGCCGTCTGTTGGGACTGAGACAGCTGGGACAGCACGTGCGGACCGACGAGGTGCTGGATTGGGTTATAGCCCAGGAGCGCTGCGAAGAGCGTCGACACTGGCGGAAGCTGCGACACCTGGTGCGCCGTCCCACTCGGCACGCCGTGCACGACCAGGCCGTGGTAGAGGCTCTGGGGCAACGAAGAGGAGAGACCCGCAATCATGAGTGAGAAGAAGATCCCGATCGAGAGGACCTGAGCGGAGTTCTGGAACGTCGTGTTCATGCCCGATCCGACGCCCCGGTATTCGGGCGGAACACTGCTCATGACGGCCGCACGGTTGGGTGAGCCGAACGACGCCATGAACAGACCCGTGAAGAACAACAAGACGGCAAAAACCGGATAGGGGAAGTCCACCGGTATGCACTCCAGAAGAAGGAAGCAGACGGCCGAGCCGACCATGCCTCCGCTGGCGAAGAGTCGTGCACCGAATCGGTCCGACAGAATCCCCGAGATCGGTCCGGCGATGAGCAGTCCCGCGGTGAGCGGCAGAATGGCAATGCCCGCCCACAACGGGGTGCGCTCGAAGGTGTATCCGTGCAAAGGCAACCAGATGCCCTGGAGCCAGATGATGAGAATGAACATCAGGCCGCCGCGACTCAGCGCAGCGAGCAGGCTGGCGAACAGACCCGCACTGAACGCTCTGATTTTGAACAGGTGCAACTGGAACATCGGATCGTCGACCCGCGTCTCGATGATGCCAAAGGCGACCAGAAGGACGACGCCAACAGAGAAACACGAAAGCACCAGCGGGTTCGTCCACCCCATGGATTGCCCGCCATAGGGCTCGATGCCGTAGGTGATGCCGACCATGATCAGGATCAGGCCCAGCGCAAAGGTGATGTTTCCCGGCCAGTCGATGCGGGCTGGTCGCCGCGGACTCAATTCTCGCAGGAGCAGATATCCCATGAGTGTCCCGAGCAAACCCACGGGAACCGAGACCAGGAAGATCAGACGCCAGTTGATGGGAGCGAGGACGCCACCTAAGACCAGGCCGATGAAGGATCCACTGAACGCTGCGGCCTGGTTGATGCCCATCGCCATCCCCCGCTTCCCGGCCGGGAACGCGTCGGTCAATATGGCGGCGGAGTTGGCCATCAACATGGCCGCACCCACACCCTGGAAGATCCGCATCACGATGAGCCAGATGCCCCCCGGATGGCCGGTCAGCCACGTCACGCTCAACGCCAACGAGAAGAAGGTGAACACGGCAAAGCCGAGGTTGTAAATGCGGACTCGCCCGTAAATGTCGCCCAAACGACCGAAGCTCACGACGAGGACGCTGGTGACCACCAAGAAGCCCAAGATCATCCACAGCAGATAGAAGCTGTTGCCCGACACCAAGGGATCGATGCCGATGCCGCGGAAGATGTCCGGGAGGGCGATCAACGTGATGGATCCGTCGATCGTGGCCATCAGCATGCCGAGCGTGGAGACGAAGAGCGCCACCCACTTGTAGTTGGCGGGTACCGGCTGGCTGAAGTCGAGACGGCTGGCCCGACGGGACCGTGCCGTCTCCACTCCTGTCGCCCCGGCTAGATCGATCATGGAGTCTCCCGCGGAGTGGATAGGCGACCCGCAGCTCGAAGGAGCGGATCAGAGTGACGTGAACGTCAAGCAAGTCTAACGTGAACGTCATCCCCTGGATCTGATCAGTCCCAGGGAGTCAGCGATGGAAATCGCTCGTCTCCCCCACTATTCGACCCACTATTTGAGGGGTAGTGGGTGGACATTATCGGAATCCTTGGATCGAGACTGGATGTAACCGCAGGTCACAGACTCGTACGAGCTGCCGGACCCTGACGGCCGGCACCTCCTACCGTGCCTTCCGGTTTCAACAAGATCGACACGGACGGCTCAAGCGACTGGCAGACCAGAAAAGGCATCCTGACCGAAGCGGAATTCGAAACCGAGGGGGCGAAGGTCCTGTCTGGTGACTCTCACGAACTCGCAGATAGGGATGCCTGTTGCTGCGGGGTCAGGTGGGCGACGTTCTTCGGGTCGCAGTTCCAAATGGACTGGGTGGGCCGGGTAATCGCCTTGTCGTAGACGAACTTGTTGGGCTCGGCCTTGAGCAGAGCAAAGCACGGTGAGGGCTGCGGGTCCGCGTTGGACAGGGTCAACTGCGCCACCGGTGACTCAATGCCACCGGCATCCCAGTTCTTCGTGGCAGCGGCGTGGCTGAGCACGCACGACACCGTCAGGTCTGCGCCACAGGCCGAGGCGGACTTCGCCCACAACAGCCACGACTCCGCACCCTCCTCGTCGTCGAAGTCGACGGCGTCGCCCTTGGCGTACGTGTGCATGGTGCTGACCAATTCCTCAGTCGAGGGATTCTGCGAGGCCATCTCGAGTGGCCACCAGGACGTCTCGACGTAGACCGGTGAGAGGCTTGGGTTGTCCGCGACTCCCTTGGTGGTCGTGGAGTTGTAGAACTGCACCCCGAGGATGACGAAGGCCGGGTGGTAGCCGGCGGTGGTCATCGCCTGGAAGTAGGGAACGATGTTGTCGTCCAGGGAGGGCCAGAGAGCCTCGGCGCCCTTGCTCTGGACCTGCTCGATATAGGGCGCCCAGTCGGTCACCGAAATCGGTGGCTCCTGGAAGTCGAGCACCTTCCATCCCTGGGCCTCGGCGCCGTATTCGTCCTTGCGCTCGGGCTCGAGGATGGATGGGTCATTCTCCCCGCCCATAGCCGCCTTCTTGACCGCCTGTGGGTAGGCCTTGGCCAGCGCTCCGAACCAGCCCGAGGTAATGGTGTTGGTGTTGCCGCCACTGGGGTCGACTTGATCGGAGGCGAGTTCAGATGCGTCGGAGACGACATAGCCACTGATCTGGCCCAGCCCGCACTTCTCACGCACCGAGACGGAGGGCTGGTCGAGGGCCATGCCGCCGCCCACCGCCATGAAATCGCTCTGGCAGGCCTGAGTTGTCACCTGCGCCGCATTGAACAGCGCGGCGTCGCGGTTGTCGATGACGATCTTGCGACCGTTGATGCCGCCCGAGGCGTTGCACCAGTCCGCGAAGGCCTGGGCTTGCTCGGGAAACTCCGCCTCCAGGCCCGGCTCGATCGTGTTGGCAGCATCGTTGAATACAGCGATGTTGATGGTCTTGTCCCCCACCCCGCGTACCGAGGAGGCCCCGCCCGAGCCCGGTTCGCAGATCTTGCCCACGCCGGGCCACACACCATTGGTGGGGGCGCTCGACGCCAGCACGCGGCTGGACAATGTGGCTGCTCCGGTCGCTGATGACGACAGGGAAACAAACACCGCGGCCAGAATTACCGTCGCCGTTCCGAGCGGCAGCGCCGTCCGTCGCAGGCCCATGAGGCCTCGTGGCAACCCCTTCATATCCACCCCCGAACATCTCGTGATTGGGACATTAAATCAGTAGTTCGGCTCAAGCGGGGTTCGGCTCGCAAATTACGAGAATCCAGGCCAAGCCTGAGTGGCTATAGCCACGGACGATCACCGTGCCTCAACGCATCGAGGAACGCGGAGACACAGCCCTCAGAACGGCTGGGCAAATCCGTTTGCGTGTTCACGCAGCTTGTTCTTCGCCACCTTGTCGAGCGTCGCCCGCGGAAAATCGTCGACGTAGTACACGGCGCGAGGAACTTTGAAGTCCGCCAAGTTCTCCTGGGCAATTTCGATGATCTGGCGCTCGAGCGCCAAGTCGTCGGCTGCGTCAGGCCCTCTGACGACGAACGCCACCGGGACTTCGTCGAGATTTGGGTGGGATCGACCCACGACAGCCACGTCACGCACGCCAGGGACCCGGCGGCAGAGGTCCTCTATCTCCTTGGCCGAAACGTTCTCACCACCGACCTTGAGCATGTCCTTGTCTCGCTCGCTGTAGAAGAGCGCTCCACCCGGGCCGATCCGGACGCGGTCACCCGTCTTGAAGAAGCCATCCTCAGTGAAGCTCTCGGCGGTGGCGGCGGGGTTGCCGTAGTACTCAAGGAACAGCTGGATGCCCCTTGTGCCACGCACCAACAGCTCACCGATCCGGCCGTCGGTGAGGACTTCGTCAGTCACGGGATCGACAACGAGCATTTCATAGCCGGGTGTTGGGGTTCCCATGGATCCCGGTGGAATGTGCTGGTAAGGCGCGGCCGTTGTCGCGTGGATGACGGTCTCGGTCATACCGAATGCCGGCACCACCTTGACACCACCCAACAGCTGCTCGATGGGCGGGGCAATGGCTCCGAACACCCCGACCTCAAGTTTGTTCGGTGGGATCGTCTTGCCAGCGATGGTGGTGTACACAATCGGCAACAGCGAGATGTGGGTGACGTCGTGTTTGGCAATGACCCCCCAGAAGCGGCTCGCAGAGAACTTTGGCTGCAGCACAATCGTGCCGCCGGCGCCGAGCACCGTGGTCCACATCGACCAGCTCTGCGCGTTCACGTGGAAGAACGGCAGGAACACCAGGTACACCCCTCCCGGATGCATCGAGATATTGGTCGGTCCGACTCGGGCTGCCCACAGTGCGTTGGCATGCGTATGCACCACGGCCTTGGGGCGCGAGGTGGTGCCCGAGGTGAACACGATGCCAGCTGGCGCCATCGGATCCGGGGAGCGCTGCGGGCAATCCGCTTCGTCACCGTAAAGGACGTCGAAGCGCTCAAAGCCGTGCGCAGCCTGGTCGGCGCTGGCCGGGGCGCCACTGTTGTCTTCCGTGACGACGACCCACTGCAATCCGGGACCCGCCTGAGCGACCATCGCCGCGTACTGCGGCTGAGTGATGGCAGCAACCGCGTCAGTCTGCTGGACGAAATAGCTCATCTCCGCAGCGACGCTGCGCGTGTTCGTCGTCACCCCCACTGCACCGACCAAAGCGCAGGCGTACCAGGCCAACACCATCTCGGGGCTGTTGTCGCAGTGGAGGACGACTTTGTCCCCCTTGGTGACGCCCCTGGCAACGAGGCCGGCGGCCAAGCGGCGCGTCGCGATCTGGAACTCGCCATAGGACCACCGGGCGCCCTCGCCCTCCTTCGGCTCCCAAATCAGTAGCGGGGTCTCGGGCTGGGCGTCGGCCCACTTCGCCAACAGCCACGGGATGTCCTGGCCCGTGAACTGGAAACTTGCCACCACGTCTGCGTCCATGTGGATCCCCTCATCTGCTCTCGGTGTCGGAGCCGCTCATCAGCCGAACGGTTGCAGGCTGTTGGCCACGACCCACATGCTGAAGTACTGCGAGTTGGCCCCGTAGGCCATGGCGAGGGCCGTTTTGGCCCCAGCGACCTGATGCTCGCCGGCGACGCCGCGCACCTGGTTGGCCGCTTCGGCGAAGCGGAGCAGACCCGAAGCGCCGATGGGGTTCGACGAGAGCACGCCGCCGGAGCAGTTGACGGGAAACGAACCACCGATCTCCGTGTCGCCGGCGTCGGTCATCTTCCAGCCATCGCCCTCTTCGGCGATGAAATGCGCCTCGAGCCACAGGGGTTCGTGCCAGGAGAACGGCACGTAGAGCTCGGCCATGTCGATCTGCTGGCGCGGACGGGTGATACCAGCCTGGGCGTAGACGTCCTTCGCGCATTGCAGGCAAGCCTCGGGTCGTACCGGGTCGCGACCGGGGAAGGACGGCGGCTCGGAGCGAGATGAGGCAGCAAGTATCCATGCAGGATTGCGGCCTCGCGCGCCCGCTTCGTCGGTGATGACCACGGCGCAAGCACCGTCGGATGAGGGACATGACTCGAGGAAGCGGATCGGCTCCCACATCATCGGGCTGTTGCGCACCTTCTCGATGGAGATGTCCTCGATCTTCAAGTGAGCATAAGGATTCTTGAGGGCATTCTGCCGATCCTTGACTGCGACCTTCCAGCCGATGTGTTCGGGAGCACGCGAGCGGTGGATATACGCGCGAATGAAGGGGGCGAACGCACCTCCTGCGCCCAGCGAGGCCCCCTTACCGGAGCCCAGCGCGAACTGGGCATTGCCCTCTGATTGCTTCTCGAAGGCGACGGCCAGCACCCGCTTGTGCTTGCCGGCCTGCACGTGCGACGCGGCAACGATACCGGTCGTCCCACCCACCGAGCCAGCTGTGTGCACCCGAAACATCGGCTTGCCGACCGCTCCAAGAGCGTCAGAGAGGTAGAGCTCCGGCTTCATGATCCCCTCGAACAGGTCCGGGGCCTTACCGAGCACG
Organism: uncultured Acidimicrobiaceae bacterium; assembly: GCA_963731065.1. GTDB lineage: Bacteria > Actinomycetota > Acidimicrobiia > Acidimicrobiales > RAAP-2 > Bog-473. Next base: position 175,351 of record CAVSUH010000025.1, read on the forward strand.
ACGGCGTCTATGTCGTCCATCGTCATCTGTGCGTCTTCGAGCGCCCGGAAGACGGCCTCCCGTACCATTCCGCCCACGGACACGTCACGGCGGCGGGTCTTGTGATGGGTCTGACCGACCCCGACGACAGCTACGGGAATCATGACTGTCCCTCCAGGATGCAGATGAGATTCTGTTGTAGACACGGGCCGCTGGTGGCGTGCGCCAACGACCGCGCGCCACCGCCGAAAATGTGCTCGGCGGCATAGCCGATACGACTGAGACCGGTGGCCATGATCGGATTGGCCTTGAGCGCGCCTCCAGAAGCATTGACGGTGACGTCCTCACCGAGGCCAAGCACCGAGCGCAGAAGCAGCTCCTCGTGGGTAAAGGCAGCCTGCAACTCGGCCGCCTCCACCGGCTTGTCGTCGAGTCCGGCCGCCGCGGCCGCGATGCGCGTCGACGGCGAGTCGTCCAGGGCCCGGAATGCCGGGTTATGGCACTCGGTTCGATGGTCGAAACCGGTGATGTAGGCCGGCCGCTCGACGAGCTGGCGGGCACGGTCACCTCGGGCCAGAACCATGGCCGCGGCACCGTCGGTGATCGGCGGCAGGTCATGACGCCTCAAGGGCTCGCGTACGTACTCGCCGGCCAGCAGCTCGTCGACCGTCCCCCTCCCGCGCGAGCGGACGGCCACTTCGGCCATCGAGCGCTCGTCTGCGATACCGGCGGCGATCACAGCGCGGGCCTGCAATGCGGCGAACGAGACCGGGTCGGCACCGATGGGTGCCAGATAGAACGGGTCCATCTCCATCGGGTAGATAAGGGCTGGATTTCCGGTCGAGGAGCGGCCAGATCCGGTCACGACGGCGATGTCGATGTCACCCTCGTGCAAACGCAGCCAGGCCTCGTACAGCGCCCAAGCTCCGTCCATCTCCACGTGAGAGTCCCGCTTCGGCGGCCACGCACCAATGGCATCGAGATTCCCGACGAATGAGAAGGCCTGTCCGGTGATGTAGTCGCAAGAACCGAGACAAGTGAAGTCGACGTCGGACCGGGTCAGCCCAAGAGGCTCGAGCGCATCGGTAATCACGCGGACCAACAGCTGGGTCTCGCTCAGCTCGGTGTGGCGGACCATCGGGGTCTGTGCCCAGCCCACCACCGCAATGTCAGTCGAAGTCGCCATGTCAGAAGATCCTGTTCACGAGATCGGGGTCGTCCACGTTGGGCTCGCCGTTGGGCATCCAGCCGATCAGGCTCCCGTATTGGTTGCCGTCGGTCTCCTCTGCCGCGGACGCCCACACCGCGCTCACCCGAACACCGACCGCCACGTCATGGACCGGCAGCTCCACCACGGGCTGGTAGCTGAGCACCACGTCGGTGCCGTCGAGCAGAACAAAGACCCGGGCGAACGGCTCGGTCTCGGTCTGCCCCGGATACTGCACCGGCGTGACGATCACGAAGTTCGTGATCGTGCCTGTCGGCGGCAAGTCGACCAAGTGCTGCTCGTCGAGCTCGAGCGAGTCGATGGGACATATGCCCCTACCGCCGGCATATGTCCTACCGCATACGGCGCAGCGGAATCCGACGAGGCGGTGCTGCCGAGAAGCGTCGACCACGACATCGCTCGTCGTGGGCACCGGATTCCGGTAGGCGATGGATGCGAGGTAGTCCATCATCTCCACCGGCTCGGCGGCCGGGCCCAAGTCATCACCCTCGATTTCAGACTCCTCGCCGGGTACGAAGCAGGCGATGTCAGTGATGTGGCCCATCCGCTTGCCCTTCCACCGCGGCGCCACTCTCATGCCGTCGGCCATGGCGCTCGGCGAACCCGCATCGACCGCGTGGAGCAACGGCGTTGATGCCCCGTCGAGCCGGATGAAGGCGAAGGCGAACGGACGGTCGAGCGGGTGCTGCTCGGTGGGATCAGGCACCCACGTCCACGATTCGATCGTGCCAGCAGGGCCGACCTCGATCAGCTCGCGAGGCAGTTCGGCCCCGGACGCCGGATCCCATTCCATCGGCGGTACCAGCACGCCGTCACCGTTGCGGATCCCGAGGATCCTCTTCTCGGTGAGCGCTGTCATGAACGCCCCGATAACCGGTCCAAGCGACCGTTTGTAGGGAAACGTGATGCTGCTCTCCTCGAACCTGACCACGACTAACTCCTCCTTTGACGTCGTCGATCCATGTGCCCTCGTCTCATTGCCGAAGCGATCGCCCTTCATCAGGTCGGATCGGCAGCTTCATTGTTCGCGGTCCAGCTCTCATACAGATTCGGCATTCCCCGTGAGGATCCCGCCAACGGCGGCGGTGATCCATCGACGCAAGATCTCACCTTGTTCTCCTGTTCGATGAGCGGCAAGGGCGGGCCGTTCGATCATCGAGTGGACCAGCCGCGTGACGAGCTCGGCGATCTCGTCGAGGTGGTCCGTGTGGGCTGGCACGTCGAAGGAGGCCCCGGCTCGCTCGATCAACCCGCAGGTGAGCATCAACGCCGCGCTGCTCGTCACGTCATCGGTGGCTGCACCGGCACCGAATCTCGTCAGCTGGCGCAGCTGGGAGTCCCGCGAGAGCCACTCGAAGAGCAGGCCGCCAACGTCCGCCACCACCTCGGCCGGGGTGGCGCGGAGATCGACGTCCATGGAAGCGACACGCGCCCGGAGCGGTTCGATCGATTCCAAGGCAACCGCCAGGAGGACGGCCTGGCCGCTGGCGTAGTGCCGATAGATGGTTGGGCGGCTCACGCCCAGCTCGCGTGCCACCTCAGCGATCCTCACGTTGACCCCGCTGCGGTCGATGCACCGGCGGGCCGCGTCACGAATCCGCTGAGTGGCTTCGTCGTCGTCCGCCGGCGGTCGGCCAGCCCAGCTGGGGGCGATCTTTGTTGCGCTGTGGCCGGACACGAGGGACGACCTTACACTCTGTGTACCCTGTAAAGCCCTTTGTTCTCAACCGGGCATTCACCAGCAAGGGATGAAGGACATGTCTCGAACCACAGCCGGCTCCTCCTCGAGCAGTTCCACCGGACCGCTGGCGGGGGTGAAGGTACTCGACCTCTCGATCGCTCTCACTGGTCCCTATGCCGTTGCACTTTTGGCCGACCAGGGGGCCGAGGTCGTCAAGGTGGAGCGACCGGGTCTCGGTGACATCGCCCGCTGGATCGGCGTGTCCGTCAACGGCATGAGCGCCTTTTACCTGGCCTGCAACCGGGGGAAACGGTGCATTGCCGTCGACCTCGCTACCGACGAGGGCCGAGACATCGTGATGGCACTCGCCGCCACAGCCGACGTGATCGTTCAGAACTTCAGACCCGGTGTCATCGACCGGTTGGGTTTGGGCTACGAAGCGGTGCGGACCTTGAACCCTGATGTCATCTACTGCTCTGTCTCGGGCTACGGCCCGGAGGGCCCGTACAGTCACCGCAGCGCCTACGACACGTCGATCCAGGCATACGCCGGCTTCGCAGCCAACCAGGCCGATCCCAACGACGGTCCGCCCACCTTCCTGCACCAGAACGCGGCCGACAAGGTCAGCGCCCTCTACGCGAGCCAGGCCATCGTCACAGCCCTGTACGCGCGGGCCACGGGCCGTGGCGGGCAACACCTCGAGATGGGCATGGCAGACGCATGCGTGTCGTTCCTGTGGGCCGAATCCGCCGGCAACGAGGTGCTGCTCGACTCCGACGGATCGCAGGCCTCGAGCTTCAACGCCGGCTTCCAGCCCATGCGCTTTCTCGACGGGTGGGGCATCGCCGTGCCCACCACCGACGCCGACTTCGCCGGCATGTGCAAGGCCCTCGGCGTCGAAGGTTTCGACGATCCCCGCATCGCCACCGTTGGCGAGCGGCGGAAGAACCGCGACGTGCTCGAGCCGATCTTGGACATGTGCTACGCCATGGCCGCTCACTTGACCCAGGCCGAGGCCACCGCACGCTTCGAACGCGAACGCGTGGCCTTCGCGATGGTGCTCTCCCCCGCCGAGATCGTGAATGACCCCCACGCGCGGGCGATCGGTATGTTCACCGAGTTCGAGCATCCGACCGTCGGCTGGGCACGCCTCCCCCGCCACCCCACCAACTTCCACGGCACCCCGGCCGCACTCGCCGGCCACGCCCCAGACCTTGGCCAGCACACCGACGAAGTGTTGACCGAGCTCAGCCTCGGCGATCGCATCGAAGAACTCCGCCGCACCGGCGTTGTCGCCTGACACGGTCGGACGATTCACCGCCCCCTTGCGATGGTGCCCGACTATCCCGATCGGCTCCAACCCGGGACGCGCTCCGGATGAAGGAGTCGGTTAGCTGGTTTGCGACTTGAGGAGGGCGTCGTTCGCGTTTTCAGGCAGTTTCTCTAGAGGCTCGTCGAGTTCGCCGACGGTGGGCCCGACCTTGGCCGCCAGCGGAGCAAGCTTTGCCAAATCGAAGTCATAGAGGTTGGCGCAGTTTTCCGCCAGGATGCGCTGCTTCTCATCGGGCCCGATTTCGAGCATCACCTGGCGCAGCGTCTCACGGGTGAAGGGGTACGTTCCCTCATCATGGGGATAGTCGCTGCCCCACATGAACCGGTCCGCGCCAATTTGTGCTCTCACGGCGACGTCTGCGGGTCGAGGCTGGCTCACCCCCATCCACACATTCTGGGCAAAATACTCGCTGGCCAAATGGTCCAGCTTGTGCTCGTCTCCGTATCGGATCTCCCCGGTCTGGCCGGTCTTGCGGATCCGATCGATAGTGCCGTCGAGATCCTTGAGCAATTTGGGTACCCAGGAGCACTGGGTCTCAGTAATGACGAACTTCAGCCGTGGAAACCGCTCGAAGACGCCGCCCAGGACGAAGTGGACGAAAGGGCGCTGGGAGTAAAAGGTGACCTCGTTTATGTAGAAGAGCATCGCAAACGGGTAGTCGCCGTAGTCAGGTGCCCCTGTACCCCCGTGCACATTGACGGGCATCTCAAGGTCCTCGATGACCTGCCACAATCGGTCGTAGGCGGGATCATAGAGGGGCCGCACCCACTTGACGTCCGGTGGGACATTGGGCAGAAGGAGTCCTCCCCGAAGGCCATGTTCCTTGATCCAGTGGACGTCATCGATGGCGTCGTCGATGTCGTTGAGGAAGATCTGACCGATGCCCGCCCGGCGCTCGGGAAACTCGCTGCAGAAATCCACCAACCAGCGGTTGTGAGCTCGGATCCCGGCGAGGCGATGCCCATAGTCTTCGGGCCTGGGAGGCGGCGCGAAGAGAACAAAACTCGGAAAAAACGGCGGGATCGTGTTCGGAAAGATCACCTCTCCGACGATGCCGTCCGACTCCTGCTGGCTATTGCGCATCTCGGTGTCCCAATTGCGGAGCCGCCGCGTGTCGCCGAGATCCTTAAACGGGTTCTTGTATCTGGCCCGCCAGGCGTCGAATTCCTCCAGATACCCGGAATCGAGGTACTCGCGATAGGCGGCGTGGCTGCCGCCAGCGTGACTATCAGCCGTGATGATCGTGTAGTGACCGTGGGCCCGGTCAATGGTCGCATTCCCCGTCTTCATTCTCGATGTCAGTCCTTCATTCTCAGCTTGCTGGAAAATCGTAAGCGACTATCGATTGATACACAAAGACATCTGAGCCCCTATCGCCCGCCGAGGGCTTCGATCCGTCCGTTGAACTGGACGACGGCTCCTTCAGCGATCAGTTTCGGAGGCAATCTCTACATAGGGCGACAGGATTTCAGTGAGCAGTCGCCGATGCCGCTGGCCGCGATCTTGCTTCGGCGCCACAGTGTCGTAGGCCATGGAGTCCAAGAGTTGCTGGCTGAAGGCGAAACCACGAATCACGAGAAAGATTGTCGTGGCGAGATCGGGCTTGTTCGCGGCCGCGCCAAGGGCCTCCCGCAGCAGCCGCCGCACGGGAGTATGAGACCGCTCCGCAACCTCATGCATCGTCTTGCGGACGTCAGCACTGGTGCGGGGGTCGTGGTCCATGTTGAGCATGACCTGAAGGCTGGCCAAATAGGCCGGCCTGGCATAGTGCTCCAAGAACACGTCGACCAGCTGTGACATCCGCTCCGCGACGGTCTCTCCCTCTATGTGCGCGTCCTTCACGGTCTTGATCATGTGGCTCGCTCCGTCCTCAAGGACTGCGAGCATCAGACCTTCTCGATTGCCGAAATACCACTGGATCACCCCCCAGGTAACCCCCGCCTTTCGAGCGATCTCGTTGGTACTGGACCCTCTGTAAAAGCCCAATTCGATTATGCATTCGACGGCCGCCTTGATCACTCGATCACGAGTATCGAGGTCGCCGTCGCCGTCGCCTGCGGTCTGCTCGCGACGCTGCGCGCGGTCTGCCTTGGTCCGCTCTGGCTTGATCGTCACGTTGCCAACTCTAGGTGTCCCCTTGTAGCCCGAGAGACCCTTGTTGGCTGATGCCGCATTGCCGACTCTGGGTGGGAGACCATCACGCGACCTCGGTGTGACTCGTCAGGAAGTGACGGATGTTGCCCAGCGAGCAACGCGATCCCAGAGGAGTCGGCGTTTGATCGCCACGTTGTGGTTATGGCCGGCGCCCTCGAGCAGGAAAAGCGTCAGATCGCCACAGGCCGGGAGTTGCCGCGGCAGGACATCAAGTGTGCCGCCGAGGTCATGTTCACCGAGAGCCGCAAAAATGGGGATGCGGAGTTCGTCGAGCTCGGGTTGCACTGACCCGGGCACGATGGCCGTCATGCCAACCATCGCCAACAGTCGAGAGCTCGCCGCCGCTAAGGCCATATCCACCTGCGCGGCAACGGCGTGAGGCCCGACCTCACCCGTACTGCTCGACCACTCGGGGAGAGGATCGCCAAACCGTGCCCTAGTGAGATTCTTCATATTCGCCGAAAACCGCTCGGGGCGGCCTGCATAGCGAACCTCGTCCTCGTTCAAGACGCCTGGAAGTCCCGAGGCGGAGAAGCCGAGTAGCGCGACGACGTCGTAGGACTGGTGGTGCGCCTGCTGGAAGGCGACGAGAAGGGCTCCGGCAGAGTGCCCCAGCCCGACGACGGCCCGGGGAACGACACCGGACAGTCCCGCCGCAGCCAAGTCGTCGCTTCCGAGGTCCCCTCGGAGCCCCTCAAGAGCAGCCGCCAGGACGTCGGCGACCACGCGGGGAGTGAGGGTGTACCCGTCATCAGGCATATCGCTCCCCCCCACACCCGGAGGATCGACGGTCATCACGAGATCGCCGCCTGCTGCGAGATGACGGGCCATGCTGAACGCGCCCTTCTGGCTCGCGACGTCGAGGTCGAAGTACCTGCGATTCATTCCACCGCCAGGAATACACACCCACAGCAGAGGCGTCGGACCGACACTCGGGGGCACAAAGAGGTCGGCGGCGATCCGTCTGCAACCAGCGGGCGCGACAGCGCTCACGTCCACGGTGATGCTGGACCGGCGTACGGCGAGCGTCTGGGCGTCGGACCCCGTCGCAAGTAGAGGTTCCGAATTCTCCTGCGCCACCCTCAACGACGCTCTGCGGGACGGGCCGCTGGCGGCTTACGTCGCTCCGTCGGCCATCCGCCGCCGTTCAGATCTCCTACCGATGCCTGAGAAATCATGTCCGGTCTCCCTTTGGGCCTAGTCGGACAGGTTCCAGACACGCTTGGCGTTTCCAGAGAGAATCAGTTCCCGCTCGTCAGGTGGGACCGAATGGAATTGTGCCTCTACCACCTGCCGAGAACGTGGCCAGGAGGTGACCGGATGTGGATAATCAGACGACCACATGATGTTCTGGACGCCGATCCGATCGCGGAGGAGATCGAGCGAGAAGTCCTCCTCGATGAACGTCAGATGCACGTTCTGGTGGAAATAGAAACTCGGCAATTCGACCAATCCCGGGAACTCGTAACCCTGCCGGAGCACCATGTCATCGACCACGTGCAGCCACCAGGCAACCCAGGCCAATCCGGGCTCGACGAACACGAGCTTGAGCCGGGGGTGCCGAGCCAGCACCCCCGTCAGGATCCACATCCCGAAGGCCTCCCCAGTCGTGAGCGGGGTCATCGCCACCATCACGCCCTTCTGGGGTGTCGGGTCTCGTCGGCTCAGGTCGTCCAGACTCGTGTTGAGTCCGATATGGCAGCAGACCGGTAGATCCGTCTCCTCAATGGCCGAAAAGAGGCGGTCGTATCGCTCGTCGTAGTAGTCGGGAAGCCCGAACTCGGGCGGGAAGACCGGCAGCTGGAGCGACTTCCCTCCTCGCTCCGCGGTGCGCTGCACTTCGGCAACAGCGAAATCGATGTCGTGGATCGGTATCTGGTACGACACGCAGAGCCGCGCACGATCCGCCGAGGCAAACTCGTCCAGCGCGTCATTGAAGGCGCGCGTGGCTTCGCCGGCGCCTGTCTTCAAGTCGGGGATATACCGGAAAGCACTGACTTCCGAGTACAGCACCTCGACCTCGACGCCATCGAGGTCCATGTCCGTCAGCCGCTCACGTGGATCCCGATAACCCGGCCGTTTGAAGACGGCATTGGCCCCGATATCCGCGTTGCTGTCGCTTCGCTTCATGGTCATCCCGGCCTGGTTGGCTGCCGCCGTGCCACGCGCCATCCGCTGGGTGAAAGCGGCAACTGCCTCGTCGTAGTCAGGGTGGAAGGTTCGAGCGAGATGAGCCCTTACCTGCTCGTGGCTGATGGCGACATGACTGTCAGCTGAGATCAGGCGCTCATCGCTCATCAGGCCCTCGCGGGCATCGACAACTGTCATTGTTCCTCCTTGTTTCGTGCTGGTACGTCTCCATTAGCGGAACTCGTGCTGAGGTACATGTCGTGCAAGGCCCCGGCGCCCGTTTCGGCATGCACCGCCCGAGCCCGGCCGGGTCCCGCCGGCCCAGCAAAAGCTTGCGCAATGGAGATCCACTCCTGAGCGGCAGGACCGGTCACGACCAAATCGGTGTCGTCGGGATGCCTGCGCTGTGTGACCACACGACAGAAATCCAACGCGTTGCCCTCGACGCGGTTGAAGGCGTCCGCTGCACCCCAGCTCCAAGCCGCCCCGTCCGGCGCGGTGAGCGCGACCAAGATCGCGTCTGTGGGTGGCGGCAGATCGTTGATGGCGTAGCTGTAGCGCATTGCACGAATGCCCAGGTCGGCGACGTGACGCAACCGCCCTGTGGCAGGAAGGTTCGTACCCAGAGTGTCGACGATGTCCTGTCCATGAGCCCAGGTCTCCATCAGTCGGGCAGTGACGGACGAGGCTGGGGCCATGTCCGGCCCGTACCAGGGGAGTCGGCGCCCGGGATCGGTCTTGCGGTAGCCGTCTATGAGCGCAGCACGAGCAGTCTGGAACCAGGCGAGGCGCGCTTCACCCGACAGGCCTCGGTACTCGGAGGCGATGCGATCTGAAAAGTCGTCGCCGCCAGCCCTGAGGGCAGCGGCGTCCAGACGAAACTGCTCCGGATCAAGGAGCGACTGCAACGTCGCGACATCGAAATACGCAAGGTGGCCGACATGGTCGCCCACGCTCCAGCCGGCGGCCGGAGTGGCCAGGGACCACTGCTCGGGCCGGAGTCCTTCCAGCACGGCATGGAGCACGGCGGTCTCGGCCACGAGGTCATCCACGAGGGCAGCAAGGTCGGCGACCATCAGCTCTCCGACCCAGAAGTGGTTCGACAACGGCCGCTCACCGGTCGTCCTCAGTCAACGGAGCGCTCGGGTCCATGGTGAAGGTACTGACACGGTGCGCGGCGGTTCACGCCCAGGCATCGACAATCTCCTCGCTCGACGCGATCGTGCACACGAGAGACAGGGTGTGTTCGATCATCTGGGCCCCGTACTCTTCTGGGACGCCCGCAACGGCATCTGACACCAGAACCACTTGATACGACCGATTCACTGCGTCGAAGACGAGGTTCGGTATCGCAACATTCAGGGAGACACCCATTACAACGAGCGCACGCACACCACTGTTGCGAAGCAGCGAATCCAACGAGGATCCAGTCAGCGGACTCAATCCATGGAAGCGAGGCAGCACGATGTCGGTATCGAATGGGCCGAGATCGCCGACCGGACGAACCGACTCGGAACCAGGATGGTTCTCCATGCCAAGCTTGCGCACCGCGACGAACAGCCGTGCATTGGTATTGCGTCCCAGGCCTTGCGGCAGATTCTCGGCGGTGCAATGGATCACAGGGACTCCAACCCGACGCGCAACCCCAAGCACCTTCGCCGCGTGCGAGAGGAGGGAGGACTCGTGAACCACTTCGGCCAACGCGCTGAGTCGAGAGGATGGTCCCACCACCCCTTCTTGGAGTTCCTGGACCAGTACCGCGCAGCGATCGGGCACCAGGAGCTCGCGCAGGCGCTTGCCCGCCGGGTCCTCCGAGTGACCACTCGGCGTGACGGGCGCTGGACGAGACATTCGCTCAGGGGCGCCTGAGAATCAGGCCGGTTCGACTGGCACAGACCAGCGCAATCTCTGGATCGACCAGTTGATTCGGCGATGTCCCACGGAGTTGCCGTACGGCTTCGGCGGTCAGGTTCAGTCCGTGGATGTAGCCCTCGCCGATCAAGCCACCGTTGGTGTTGCAGGGAAGGCTGCCCTGCAGTCCTAGGTTCCCGTCCGCGATGAAGTCCTTTGCCTCCCCTGGGCCGCAGAATCCGAGTCCCTCGAGTTGCATCAGAAACATAGGGGTGAACGCGTCGTAGATCATCGCGACATCAATGTCGGATCGTGAGAATCCGTACCCCTCGAACAGTTTCTTGGCCATCGCCGCACACCCCTCCATGACCGCAATGTCCTTCGCGTAGTGATTGCTGGCGATCTCCTCCTCGAAGAGTGCGGCGTTCGCGACTGCCCCGATGAGCACGGGCCGGTCACTTCCGAGCGCACGCTCGGCGGAGGTAATGACTAGCGCCACCGAACCATCGGTTTCCTGACAGCAGTCGAAGAGTCGAATGGCTGGTTCGGCGATCCACCGCGACGCCTGATGATCGTCCAGCGTGATCGGCTTCTTGTAAAAGTGGGCATTCGGATTGTTCGCCGCGTAGTCCCGGAACTGCACGACGGCACGACCGAAATCCTCGCTCGACACGTCGTACGTGTGCATGTAACGGACGGAATTGAGCGACATCCACGATGCGGGCGTGAGGACGCCGTACGGGGTGCACCACTGCATCGCCGTCGAGCCGGAGTGTGACGACGCCCCCCTGCCCCCGACCGCCGCCCGACCGAAGCGCTCGCCTGATCTCGCCTTGATGGCCCGGTAGACCACGACCACGTTGGAGATTCCCGCCGCCACCGCCGCGGCCGCGTGGAGGAGCACGCCCTGCGATCCGCCACCCCCGTACGGGACTCGACTGGAGAAACCGATCTCCTGGATGCCGAGAGAACGGACGAGCTCGGTCTCCTCGACGGGGTCGATCGTATAGCTGACCAGCCCGTCCACGTCGGAGGTCGTAAGTCCCGCATCGGCGAGCGCGGCCACGATCGCCTCTGCGGCCAGCTGCGTTTCGCTGCGACCGGCAGCCTTCGAGAACTCCGTCTGGCCCATGCCGACGATCGCAGTCGTGTCACGCAGCCGACTATCCATCGGCCTTCGTCTTGGGCTTGAAGACCGGGACCGCGCCATCGTGGCGCGTCGGGCGAAAATCGACGGTCACCGGCATGCCGATCGTGATCTCGGATGGGTCGACCTCAATCAGGTTCGACAGCACCCGGACACCTTCATCGAGATCGATGAGTGCGGCGAGCACGGGATACTCGAACGCCGGGTTCTGCGGGTGATGAAGGATGGCGTAGCTGTAGACCACGCCCTCTCCCGCCAGGTCGATGATCTCGAACTCAAGCGAATGACACGCCGGGCACATGGAACGAGGGGGATGTCGCAACCGGCCACACTGTTCGCAACGCTGCGTGACGAGGCGACCCTCACGTGCGGCGTCCCAAAAGAAGTGGTTGTCATCGTTGAGGAGAGGCGCGGGGCGGGACGCCTCGCCTGTCTCGCTCACAGCGCACCGTCCAGGACCGCACGTCCCTCCACCATGGCCTCGATCTGGGCGGCGGAGTAGCCCAACTCATCCAGGATCTCCATGGTGTGCTCCCCGCAGGCACATGGGCCCCGCTGGATGACCGGCTCGGAGGGGCTGATGTTGACCAGCAGGCCGGGGTCTTCGAATCGGCCCACATTGCTCGAACGGGTCTCACTGATCAAGCCCAGTCGCCTGGCGTCGGGATCGTCGAAGAGGTCCCGGCAGAAGGACTCGTCGACCACCTCAATCGGCACATCCCCGTCGTCGAGGGCGGCGAAGGCCTCCGAAGCTACGGCGGTCTCGAAGTACGACTCGAGCCAGCCGGCCACCGACTCTGCATCGTCTCCCGACGGCTCGCCCGGAATCAACATCCCAAGCTTCGTCTGCGCCTGACTCGTGAGGGCGGCCAGGAACACCCACCCGCCGAGCGCGCATTGGTAGAGCCGGTAGTAGGGAGAGAGCCCGAATTGATCGCTGTCCACCTGGCCCCAGTCCGGTGTGGTGCCATCCGAATGGATCCACGCATAGGACGTGTGCAGGAGCCCGGCATTGACGATGGAGGTGCTCACCGCTTGGCCTTCCCCGGTCCTGTCTCGGTGGTACAGGGCGGTCGTGATGGCGATGGCCGCCAGGAGGGCATTGCCGGTGTCCCCCATGTTGGACCGGCTCCAGAGTGGTGGGTTGCCGGCGCCGCACGCGCCGTCCTCCCACTCCGTTCCCGTCATGGCCGCGGCATTCTGGTCGGTGCCCGGCAGATCGGATCTGGGACCCTTCTCGTAGCCCCGAGTATTGCAGTAGACGAGTCGTGGATACCGCTCGCGCAGGGTCTCGTAGTCGAGACCCAACCTGCCGGCCGCTCCGGGCCTCCAATTCAGCGTGATCACATCGGAACTCTGCAGCAGCTTCTCCAGGACTTCCCTGCCGTCCGGGTTCTTGAGGTTCAACGCGATGCTGCGCTTCCCGCGGTTCACACCCAGACCCATGTGCGTACCGTTCCAATATTTGTCGTAGAGCGCGTTGATCTTGATGACATCTGCACCGAGGTCGGCGAGCGCACGTCCGGTGAATGGCCCCGCGACCCCGAGCCCGAGGTCGAGGACCCGGACGCCGGCCAAGGGGTGCGCGAGCGGCTCCTCGGAGCCGAGAGCAGGTCCGGGAGCCCAAAGGCCGGAACGGGCCTCGGCGAGCACCTCCTCTGTGTGTTGACCCGAGCGGGGAGCCGGCCCAGCGACGGTCCCAGGCGTCGCCGAGAACTCCAGCAGTGGCCCAGCATGGTGAATGAGCCCCATCTCGGGATCGTCGACCTCGACCACGCAGCCATCGGCGAGGAAGGACTTGTCCGCCAGCGCCTCACTCGGCGGCCTCACCGTGGTCATCCCAAGACCCGCCTCCTCCCCTGCGGTCACCCACTGGTCGGACGGGAATTTCTTGAACGCCTCCTCCAGCTGCGGGTAGAGGAAGATGCCCGCCAACAGTCCGTCCGACTCCATGGAGACACGATCAGGATCGTCCCGGTACGTAGTGTCGAGCCCGATCGATGAGAGTGTGTCCCCTTCAGAAGCGGCCAGGACCCAGCGGGGACGGAGCGTCCAGTGATGGACCCACTTGCCGTCCGCACATTCGAAGAGGCCCTCGATCGATCGCGAGTCGACGGGCCACATCCAGTACAGCGGCGCATCCGGGTTCTCGACGCGCTGCCAATTCAGGCACGATGCAGCCAAGGCTCCCTGCAGCAGCGATGTGGTCACGCGCTGGCCTCGGCCGCTGATCTGTCGAGCGCGCAGCGCTGCAGCGATCCCCAGGGTGGCGAAGTACGTCGCGCCGATGCTTGGCCATGGGGTCCGCGGGAAGATTGGCCCTTCCCGATCGGCGCCACGGACGAGCCCTTCGGGCGCCCCGAACTCGGGGTACGGCCCGGGACGGCCATTGATGAACTCCATCGCTGTCCCCCGTCGCCCCTTTTGGTCATAGAGAAGGCCGGTCCGGGCAGCGACGAGCCCGTCGTAGCCGGGCCGGTCGCGGTGGGTGGGGTGCTCCCCGTAGGCCGTGATCGAACAAGTGATGATCCGGGAATTGACTGCACTGAGGGCGGCGTGGTCGATCCCGAGCCGTGCGGTCGTCCCCAATGAGAAGCTGTCAACGACCACATCGGCGGCCCGGGCCAGCTGATCGAATTGCTGCCGGCCCTCGACGCTCTGCAGATCGATGCAGGCACTGCGCTTACCCCGGTTCCACACCCGATACCCGGTCTGCTCCGAGAATGGATCGCCCAGGGGCGACTCGATACGCACAACGTCAGCTCCGTTGTCGGCAAGGAACATCGTGGTCATCGGGCCGGCCATGCCCCAGGACAGGTCAAGAACGCGCAGATGCTCGAACGCTCGTGCCATACGGCTCCACCCCTTCACATTCTGGTGGGTCGACCATAGCACTTACTATGTTGAAGGTGTCCGCTGTCTCCCCGTGGCGTGTCCCGGCGGCTCGGCCCGGCCGGTCCGAGTCATCGGCGACCGGAGAGGCGATCACCCGACGCTGAAAGGGGCCGGGCCGCTGGGATCGATTTCGAACGCCGTCGCCCGCAGTCCGCCCGGCGGCTCACACCTGACCGCTACCAGGGAATACCGGCGCATAGGTGACCACCGCATGAGCAACCAGTTCCTCCCGCGCGGAGCGGCGGATTGCCGTGTCAACGACGCAAGATCTTCTTCCGAACCGAAGGATTCTTCCCTCGACGAGCAACACGCCAACCGGCGCTGGCCTGAGAAATTCCATTGAGACGGAGGTGGTAAATGCTTCGGAGCCATTCGGGGAGCGAGAGATGGTGACGAGGTAGGCGATTGTGTCGACCAACGTGAACAGCATCGGGCCGGCGACCATCCCCCCTGGGCGAGTATGCCCGTCTTCGAAGGTGACGCGTGCCAGGAGTCGTTGTGCGGACAACTCGTCTATCTGCAGCGCTGCGACCGGACGACCCCCCATCGCCTTGTGGTAGCGAGCAAGGAGCTCCTCGTGCGTGTGGGTAAGCGCCTCGAGACCGTCCTCGGCGCGCGGAGCCATCATTCTGGTCCCTTCGAGAGTCTTCGACCCCTCCCAGCCGTATCGTCGGCGGTCGTCAGCCTCGTGCTGCGTCGCACGAACTCGGCAAACTGCCGGGGATGGCTCACATGAGCGGTGTGACCGGCGCCCGCGATCGTGAACAACTCCGCGCCCAGCGACTTCGCCAGCCTGGTCGCGGCTTCCTGGGCGAAGGGCCACGTCTCGAGGCCAACGCCGAACAGGCTGGGCACCCTGAGGTCCTCCCAGCGAAAGGGCGGACTGAGTCCGATGACGACGTCGCTCTGAAAGGCCACGCCCTCGGCACGCCGACGCACCTTGAGTTCCTCGGGGAGGCGCTGCCACGCCTTCTCCCCCACCATCGATACGTACACTCGCTCGGCGAGGGCATCCGTGTCGAGCTCGGCCGCCATTGCCTCAAGCCCCCGACGGACCGACGTGGGCCAGAATTCCATCCAGGGCACCTGAGGCTCCCAAAGGCCGAGTCCCCGGAACCGGCCGGGGTGCTGGATTGCTGCCGAGGCCGCGACGACGCATCCAAAACTGTGCGCGACGACCGTGGTGGGTTCATCGTCCATCACGCCGAGCAAGTCGTCGACATGCTCCGCAAGTACAGCGGGGGTGCCCGCCGGGAAGGATTCGCCATAGCCCCGGCGGTCATACTCAATGACGCTGACATCGGGCATGTATTCCACTACTGGAAGAAAGCTCTTCGCACGATCCATGGCGCCATGCACCAACACCACCTTGGACACGGTGGAGTCGCGCGGTCCTTGTTGTGTGACGGCGATGCTCACGTCGATTGCTCTCCCGCTCAGTCGGTCGATCACGCGCTCGCATCACCGAGAATCGACTGGAGGATCGCATCGAGCGTGAAACGAAAGACCAGGTCGAGGTCCACGTCTTGTTGGAGTTTGGCACTCATTGTCTCGTCGATCTCGGTGTCTCCTTGAGCCCATACCTGCGCGCCGCGCACCCGGTAGTCGGGTGAGAGTGCATCTTCCAGCACGATGAATCCACCGAGGTGGAGCAGTATGGTCGTCACCGCAAAGGCCGCCTCTTCACCATGCAGGCCACTCGCGGTCAGCTCGCGGGCCAGGACCGCTTGGGCCTTCGTGAAGATGGCCTCACCGCGGCCCTGTGTCTTCGATAACGCAATGAGCTGGGGGTGAGCCCTCACCTCTCGCAGAAGAGCGTTCGAAATGGATGCAATGCGCTCGGCCGGCGTGCGGCCGCGGGGCGAGATGCTGCCGAATTGATCGGTGATCTCCACGATCAGCCTGTTGAAGAGCTCGTCCCGGTTGCCGACATGCCAGTACACGGTCGGGGTCCCAACCCCAAGTTCGGCAGCCAGCTTGCGCATGCTGAAAGCTTCGACCCCGCTCTCCTCGATCATCTTCATGGCCGTAGCGAGCACCTTGTCAACCGTGATGGAGGGACCGGTGTTGGCTGCTCTAGCCGGGCCCATCTTTCCTTTCTGCACCACGACGTCCTACCTCAGTTCCTGGAGCCAACCCGGCGAGGGCACAACGCTATTTGAAGTCCCTCGGATCAGGCACGCCAGGCGGTGTGCCCTCGTGGTACTCCACGAACTCCACCAGATAGCCGTCAAAATCCTTCACGTAGGCCATCGTCACAGGCCAGCGCTCGAGCCGACTCGGGGGCGACACCGATTCGCACCCCGCGGCAATCGCCTTGTCGTACAACGCCACGCAATCCTCGGTGTTCACGTAGAGCTTCCACATGGCGGTCCCCATGTCGATCGGACCATCCTGGTCGAGGTGTTGAGCGAGCTGCATGCGACTGCCCCCGGCAGGGGACTGCAGCACTGCTTCCTTGACATTCGGGATCTCCGTTCGGCTCTGTACCGGGATACCAATGACGCCCTCCCAGAAGTCGATAGCCCGTTCGAGGTCACTGACGTTGATGCAGTACTGAGAAAGAATCGACACCATTGCACTACCTCCTGTCGTACGATCGGATCACGAGCCAATCATCATTCCCTTGACAGATCTCAGCTTCGCTCGTACTTCGTTGCCCGCTGGAAATGCACCACGATCACACGTGGAGACGAACCCAAGGCTCTCTACTACTCAGAGACGGCCACGGGAAGGACCTCCACGCCGGACAACCACGGTCGACCGGCAGCTTCGACGTCTCTCCATTTCTGGAGGTCCACTCCGCCGGTCTGCCCGAGATCCTCCGGGGTGGGCCCGACGCGATCGGCGAGAGACTGCAGCTTGCCGATATCGAAGTTGTAGACCTCTGCCGCAGTGAGCCCGAGGATCTTTCGCGCATCGTCAACCGGACAATCCCAGAAGGTGTCGCGGAGCCACTGACGTGTGTGCGGCCAAGTACCTTCGGGGTGGGGGAAGTCGTTGCCCCACATGATGTTGCCGACGCCGATTTCGAAGCGACGCGCGATTTCGCGGCGGCGGGTATTGGACGACCCGATGAAGACATTGCGGTCGAAGTACTCGCTCGGGAGCATCTTCAACTTCGGGGCGATGTCCCCCATCTTCTTGGTGGCGTGCTCGTTCATGTACGCGATGTCGGATCTCCACAGGAGGTCGGCTGCCCACCACGATCCTCCCTCGGTGATGGCAAACTTGAGGCCAGGGTGGCGCTCGAAGGCACCGGACCAGAGCAGGAACCACATCGGCCGCATCGTCCAGAAGATGGTCTCGTTGGCGTAGATGCCGAGGTCGGCCCCGATCTCCTCGCGCGGTGCGGGTCCCGTGTGGGTGTGGACGACCATCTCGAGTTCCTCGCACACTGTCCAGATCGGCTCGTACCGGGGGTCGTTGTATGGAGCGTAGGGGCGCCACATCGCGGGAATGAGGACTCCACCCAAGCCGGAGGACTTGGCCCTCCGGATCTCGGAAACGGCAGCGTCAATGTCGTGGAGAATGGGAACGATCGCCAGGCCGCACCGCCGTTCCGGACTGTCGCTGCACAGTTCGGACAGCCAGCGGTTGTGGGCCTGGGCCCCTGCCATCAGCAGCGTCGGGTCGTACTCCCCACTCGCACCCAGGCCGGCGCCGAACGGGGCTGACGCACCTCCCAAGACTGCATCAGCGTCGGGGAAGATGACCTCGCCCACAACGCCATCTGCCTCGAGCTCAGCGTCGCGGCGAGCTGCATCCCATCCGCCGCGAAGCCCCTCCTCGTTCTCGTCGTACCAGTCCTTCACGAACTCGAGCTTTTCCACCTGGGCGTTCATTGGGGCGCGGAGCGCAGCACGCTGCTCGAGGTCTTGGTCGAAAGCTTCCCGGTACTTTGGCTCGAGGTACTCCTTGTACTGAGCGTCCGGAAGACCGGCATGGGTATCGGACGAGATGATGAGGTAGTTGTCGGTTACCACGGTTTGAGGTCTCCTCCTGAGAAAGCGAGCGAATGGGAGTCAGCTGGAACGTGTTCGAGCGGCACGCTCACTTCGTCGACCTGTGGTCCGACACGAGCGGCCACCGGGGCAAGCTCCTCGAGGTCGAAGCCGTAGACGCGGGCGGCATTGCCTCCGAGCATGGGCCCCACCTCATCAGGGTCGATCCCCGCAAAGGTGTGACGCAAGGCTTCGGTGGTGTAGGGATACGTCCCCTCGATGTGAGGGTAATCCTGGCCCCACATGATCTTGTCGATGCCGATGTCGTAGCGGAGGGGTGCCTCGTTGGGGCGGAGGAAGCTGGCGCCGACGAAGCAGTTGTTCTTCCAGTAGTAGCTCGGGGGCTCGGGAATCGCCTTAACCAATTCCGCCCCGAAGTGTGACTCCGCGTTGGCGGCGTCGGTGAAGCGGCTGTACTGAAAATCGAGCATGCTCAGCGTGCCGGGAATCCAGCCGGATGACTGCTCGGTGAGCACCAGCTTCAGGCGTGGATAGCGGGCAAAGGCACCCCCAAGAGCCATGTGCCAGAAAACCCGATGAGAGAACCAGCCCAACTCCACCATGAACACGGCCATGGAGGCCAGGTGCTCCCCCATCTCGGGCCCGGCGGCTCCGGAGTGGTTGTTGACGGGCATGTCGAGATCCTGGCAGGCGGCCCAGATCGGGTCGTAGTCAGGAGCGACAAGCGGTGGGAGTCCCGAGTCGGGCGGCACGCCCGGCAGCAGGATCCCGCCGAAGAGGTCATGTTCACGCGCCCAGGTGATCTCCTCAACGGCGTCGTCGACGTCGTTGAGGAAGATCTGCGCCATGCCGGCACGACGCCCCGGAGTTTCCGCACAGAAGTCTGCCAACCATCGGTTGTGCGCCCGGAGGCCGGCCCAGCGCAGCTCGTAGGTCTCCGGGGTCGGTGGCCGCGCCAACAGATTGCCCGAGGGAAAGAAGGGCGGAATGGTGTTGGGGAACAAGACCTCCGCGACGACGCCATCGTCCTCGAGCTCGCGCTGACGGGCCGCAGAGTCCCAATTGCGATAGGCCGTCTCGCCTCGGAGGTCGGCGTAGGGGTTCACGTAGGACTTCGCCCAGACATCGAACTCGTCGAGATAACGGTGCTCGAGGTAGTCCCGGTAGTCCAGCATCTCGGCGCCGGCGTGGCCGTCGGCGGAAATCACGATGTAACGGTCGTCGGCGAGTGACTGCATCTCGTACCCCCCCAAAGGGTCTATGACAGCGTTATAGTACAACCACAAATCATATGCAATCATTGGTTTGCTCTCGCTGCATGCGGGGCGGAAGCGTCGGCTGCGACGGACTGGTGCCGGCCTGCGAGTCCGCACGTCAAACAAGGGGAGGTCGAGATGAAAGACGTCGTCGGAAAGGTCGCGGTTGTCACAGGTGGGGGGCAGGGCATCGGGCGGGCGTTGGCCGAGCGCTTCGGTGCTGAGGGGATGAAAGTGGTGGTAGCGGACGTCGTTCCCGCGTTGGTCGAAGCGACGACGAGCGAGTTGACGGACAACGGTCTCGATGTCATCGGCGTGGTGACCGACGTCACCTCACTCGAATCGGTTGAGGCCTTGCGCGATGCGACCCTCGAGCAGTACGGGGCGGTCCATCTCGTCTGCAACAACGCGGGGATCGGCTCTGGGTCCGAAGGCCAGTTGTGGGAGCACCATGTCAATGACTGGCGTTGGTCCCTCGACGTCAATGTGATGGGTGTGGTGAACGGTATTCACGCTTTCGTTCCCACCCTCCTCGCGCAGGGTGAGGAGGGCCACGTCGTGAACACGACGTCCAGCAACGGCGGCTTCACCCCTCTCATCAACAGCGCCGTTTACGCGACCACGAAGGCAGCGGTTACCACCATCACCGAGTGCCTCTGGGGTCAACTCCGCGAAGTAGGAGCGAAGGTCAGCGCGTCATTGCTCTACCCGTCGACGTTCTCGCCCGGGATGCTCAACACCGGCATCTGGCGACCAGGCGCCAATCGCCCCAAGCAATACGACCGGCCGGGGGCACCTCCGCAGGAAGGGCGGGACGCGTTGGGCGCCTACCTCCAGCGCATGGACGAGGCCGGCTTGGAGGTGCAGTTCGCACCCTTGTCAGAGGTGGCCGACATCTGCTTCGAGGGGATCATCAACGACTCGTTTTGGATCACCGTCCCCAACGAT